>JBEKUP010000019.1:0-157517 GCA_049514915.1 Occallatibacter sp.
CGCCATCGACCGGAACCACTCAGGACGCCAACCCGATCTTCTCTTCCCCATCTGCAGTTCTCCATTCCCTGCAAATGCGCTCATTTTAAAATGTCTCACTTTTGGGGGTCACTTCAGAACGCGGCTTTGGAAAATGCGCTGATTTTGCACGATTTATTAACGTAAGTTATTGATAATAAATTTGTTATTGTGATTTTGCTTGCAGTACAATTGCACGCGGATTCCGCGGTGATAGGGAGCATAGCGGGGCCTTGGCAGAAGCCTCGGCCTATGGTTTGCGGGCGGCGGCGACCAGGGCATGCACGGTGGCTTTCAGGAGCGGAGCGGCTTCGCCGGGAACCAGGACCTGGGAGCTGACGAAGGCTCCGTTGATGAGCAGGGACAACTGGCCGGCTAGTTCTTCAGGGCGCTTGACGCGCAGGCGCTCGGCGATGGCCTTGAGACGACTCCGCAATTCCTGTTTGTGTGCCGAGGCTACGAGACGGGCGGGGTGGTCCGCGTCGGGGAACTCCGCTGCGACGTTGAGTTGGGGACAACCGCGATAGTTTGGCCGGCTGACGCGCTCGGCGATCCAGGCGAAGTGGGCGTCCAGTTCGGCAGCGGGATTGGGTTGGTGGAGGTCGGCGACGCGGTCCCAGTAGTTCCAGAAGTCCTGGTCTTCTCGGGCAAGGAATGCGGCGATGAGGTCATCCTTGGTTCGGAAGTGGCGATAGAGGCTGGTTTTGGCAACCCCGGCCTCTTCGACTACGAGGTCAACACCGACGGCGCGTACGCCTCGTTTGTAAAAAAGCTCCGAGGCGGTGCGGAGAATACGGTCTCTGACCTCGGCGGAGCTTGCGTGGGTTTCGGGAACGGACGCGCTTTTAGGATTTGCCGGCATTTGGAACTTTCTTGAGGTTCGGTGTTGACTCGCTACAGACCTGTCTGTATTCTACATGAAACAGACAGGTCTGTAGTGTTACTTCAGACCCCTTGGAGAGAACAATGATTGCAAAAACGAATTTGCTGGGGCATGGGTGGACGGTTGCGGTGTTTGGCGCGGCGGGACATACGGGGCGATTCATTGTCGCCGAGTTGCTGCGGCGCGGTTTTGCGCCAATCGCAATTGGACGGGACGCCAGGAAGATGGCGGAGGCGGGATTCGCGAGCGGGGTTGCGATCAGGACTGGCTCGGTCGATGATGCTGCTTCGCTCGACCGCGCTCTTGTTGGTGCTGGGGCGGTCATCAACTGCGCCGGGCCGTTTATGGATACGGCCGACGCGGTTGCTGCAGCGGCCTTGCGCGCGGGTATACACTACCTCGACGTTTCGGCGGAACAGGCGAGTGCGCAGTCTGCCTTCGACAGGTTCGGAGATGCTGCGCGGAAGGCGGGTGTGGTCTTCATTCCGGCGATGGGGTTCTACGGCGGGTTCGCCGATCTGCTGGCTACGGCGGCTATGGGCGACTGGGATGCAGCGGATGAGATTCGCGTGGGGATTGCGCTGGATAGCTGGCACCCAACCGAGGGTACTCGGATTACCGGCCGGCGCAATACGGCGCGGCGGCTGGTGATTGAGGATGGAAAACTTGTGCCGCTGGAACAGCCTGCTTCGCAAACGATGTGGGATTTTGCTGAGCCGTTTGGACGGCAGGATGTGAGTGAGGTTCCGTTCTCGGAGGTTCCGGTGATTGGGCGCCATTTGAAGATCGGGCGGCTGCGCACTTATCTCAACAATGCGCCGCTGCGGGATCTTCGAGATTCATCCACCCCGCCTCCGGTTGCTACCGATGAAAGAGGGCGATCTGCTCAGACCTTCATGGTGGACGTGATTGTGCGGAAGGGAAGTGAGACGCGCCGTGCGAGTGCGCAAGGACGCGACATTTATGCCTTCACTGCGCCGCTTGTTGTGGAAGCCGTGGAGCGGATTCTGGATGGACGCGTTCGAGGATGCGGCACCGTTGCGCCGGGCGAGGTGTTTGATGCTGCGGATTTTCTGCGGGTGCTTGCGCGGGAACATTTGACGTTGGAAATCAGTACGGAAGAGGTTGTTCTTTGATAGAAGACCCGTTCATCGCGGTGAAGCCGCGATGAACGGGGCACAGTCCTCGGTTCATTGACGGGCGAGCCAGCTGCCTGAGGGCATGAATATACCGCCGCTTGGGATCTATGCTGTAGCTGATGGCGAAAATGCCGTTGAAGCACACGTAATTTGAAGGAGAGAGCAATGCTCGGTTTCATTATTCTGACTGTCAGCAATGTTGAACGTTCATTGGCGTTCTATGAGGCGGCCTTGAAGCCTCTGAGCATCAAATACTTCCTGCCTTACAAGGGGAAAGGTGGTCATCCCGATCTGTGGGGATTTGGCGACGGGAAGCAAGCGTACTTTTGGCTCCAGCAAGGTAAGCCGGATCCGGCCTCAATTCACTGGGGCTTCATGACCGAAAGCAATGAAAAAGTCGATGAATTCTACAAGGCCGCGATATTCGCCGGCGCCAGAGACAATATTTCGCCGCGCGCGCGACTCGAATACTACTCGGGATACTATGCCGCCGATGTGTTTGACCCGGACGGATACTCGTTCGAGGTAGTCCATAAGAGCTAACGTCTGAGCTGGCATCGCGGCGGAGGGACCTGCACCGGCGCTGGTTCGTTGATGAATGGGCCACATGCCGAGAGACCTGACCGTGTTCAAAATTTCTTGACTCCGGTCAAAAACCGGTTCATTATTTGACCATGGTCAAAAACGAGCCGAGTACGGACAAGGGTGAACAGACGCAGAGGCACATATTTCAGTGTGCACTGGATTTGTTTCGGGAAAAGGGCTTTGACGCGACGACGATGCAGGACGTTGCGAGCAGGGCCGGCGTTGCTAAAGGCGCGGCCTACTATTATTTCCCTTCAAAGGAAGCGATCATACAGGCCTACTACGAGTCAGTGCAGGCGAACCAGGAACGGATTTGTTCTGACGCTTTCGCTCAGCGCAAAGATTTGCGATCAAGACTCCGGACAGCTCTGCATTCCAAATTCGATCTTGCGAAAGACGATCGCAAACTGCTTGGCGTGGTCTTCCGTTATACCGGGGAACCGTCTCACCCGCTCTCATGCCTTGGCGACGGCACTGCGGAAATCAGGCGGCGGAGTATTGACGTTTTTCGCGAAGCCATTTCTCACGAGAAGCTGCCCAAGGACCTGAACGAGTTGCTGCCGGTCGCACTTTGGGCGCTTCAAATGGGACTGCTTGTGCTTTTTCTCTATGACGATTCGGCGGAACAGGCGCGGACACGGCACCTGGCGGATGGATCGATTGATTTGACGATCAAGCTGCTTGCGCTGGCCAAATTGCCGATCCTCAAGCCGGTTCGAACCAGAGTGCTGGCATTGCTGCGCGATGCAGAGCTTCTGCCGGCTCCCCTTTGATCGACACCGGATGCGAAAGGAAACTGGGATGGATGATGCCGAAGTTGAAGTGCGAAAAATCAGCCGGGCACAATGGACGCTGATTGGTTTGATTGTTGCGTTGGCAACGGGCAGCGTTCTTTACCGTCTGCTGATGGACCATAACCTGGGGCATAGCGCGGCAATGTTTATAGGGATTCCAGCCGTCATCGCCATCCTGCTTGCGCTTACGCCCAAGACCAAATCCATTACGGGCGGGATCTTGAAAGGGATCACGCTGGCGCTGCTCATTGTTGCTCCTCTGGTGGGCGAAGGGTACTTATGCATCCTGATGGCCGCGCCGCTGTTTTATGTGGTTGGGGTGATCGTGGGAATTGTTGCGGACACACTCCGCGAACGCCGTGGGGCCAAGTTAAGTTGTGTGGTTCTTATTTTGCTTCCGATGTCGATGGAGGGCGTGTTGCCAGTCCTTTCCTTCAATCGGGACGAGGTCGTCGAAGCCCGGAGAGTAGTGGAGGCTCCCGCGGATCTGGTTGAGCAACGGATGGCATTGAGCCCGGATCTGAACAGGCGATTGCCGTGGGCGCTCCGCATTGGTTTTCCAAGGCCGCTTAAGGCTTCAGGCGCAGGGCTGGCAATTGGCGCCGTGCGGACGATTCATTTTGCCGGGGCAGAGGGAGATCCCCCGGGCGATTTGATGATGCGTGTAACTGATCGCAGTGCGGGCTACGTTCGGTTTGAAGCTGTGAGCGACGGGAGCAAACTTACGCAATGGATTGCCTGGAGCTCTTCAGAGGTGGAATGGAGAACGGTGGATCAGTTGCACACCCTGGTTACATGGAAGGTGCACTTCAAGAGGCAGCTTGACCCTGCATGGTATTTTGCACCGTTGGAGCGCGTGGCAGTGGAACAGGCGGCCCAGTTTTTAATTGAAGCGAATGCGACACCGCCCGGGGCCGGAGCTGTGAGATGACTCAGACTGAATGGGAGGCTGTCGCCGCCGTCTATTTGCCGCTGGGCGCGGCGGTGGCGCTGGGGTTATTGAACGCGCAGCGTCCGCGGCTGTTTGCGGCCTGCCTGTTGAGTGTTCTATGGACGTTGCCTGCACTGGAAGCCTTGCAGGAAATCAATCTGCGGGCTGGATGGTGGAGCTTTTCAGGCGACTCTGTTCGCTTTAGCGGAATGCCCATTGAGTGTTTTGCGGGGTGGGCAATTCTGTGGGGACTGGTGCCCCAACTTGCCCTGTCACACTTCAATGCGCGATGGCTGATGGCCATCATGGTTTCGGTTGACCTCATCGCGATGCCAGCCTGCAGGCCGTTGGTGCTGCCTGGTCCGCATTGGCTTGAGGGAGAGTTGCTGGCGGCGCTGGGAGTGCTGATGCCGGCAATCCTGATTGCGAAGTGGACATTGGAAGACACGCACCTAAGTGCGCGAGCCGGCCTTCAGGTGCTGATTTCGGCGCTGATGTTTCTTTACCTGGTGCCGGAGATTGCATTTGCCCTTCGGCCGGGAGCGGGCTGGATGCCATTTTTACAATTGCCCTCATGGCAGAGGCAGATTGCGATTCAGATGCTGCTGTTGATCGCGGTGCCGGGCATCTCCGCTGTGATGGAGTTCGCAGAGCGCGGCAGTGGAACGCCGATTCCCTACGATCCTCCGCGACGACTGGTGACGAGCGGAATTTATCGATACTGCGCAAATCCCATGCAGATTTCCTGCGCCGTTGCGATGTTGTTCTGGGCGGGCCTGCTTCGGAACGGGTGGCTAGTTATGGCCGCCGCGATCTCAGTTGTTTACAGCGCCGGAATTGCCTGGTGGGATGAGGCGCAGGATTTAGGAAAACGCTTCGGCGGTGATTGGCGGTTATATCGAGCATCGGTTCGCAATTGGCATCTGCGCTGGAAGCCCTATCACGCCGGCCCGGTCGCAGTGATTTATGTTGCGCGGAATTGCGGACCCTGCCGAGAATTGAGGGCATGGTTTGAGACGAAGAGCCTGATCGGTTTGAAGGTTGTGGACGCAGAAGAGTTGGCTCCTGGATCAATACGTCGAATCCGCTACGATCCTGGTGATGGCAGTGAGCCGGTTGAGGGCATCAGAGCGGTGGGCCGGGCTCTGGAACATATTGACTTTAGATGGGCATTTGCCGGGTTTCTACTGCGCATGCCAGGCGTTTGGCAGAGCGCCCAATTGCTGATGGATGCCAGCGGCTTTGGTCCGCGCACGTTGGACGCGACGGTTTGCGAGTGATCCGGGTGCAATTGGCGCTCACTTGGCGCAGGGTGTTTATTCGTGGAGGATGCCGGGGCGGCGTTGGGCTATGTGCCAGAGGATTCAGTGGCTCAGGCTGCCTGCTCGTTCCGTGATCTGAAAATCATAAAAAAGGCGCTTTTGTCTGTCGGAGGCACGACGGTGCGGCGACCGGGGGAGAAAATGGTTTTGGTGAGGCCAATAAATGGATGCGGCTATGGCCAATGTTGCCGGTTCATTCTGCTTTAGAATCAATGGTCTACTTACAACTCCAATCAATGCAGTAGTTAGTGCGACATTCGGGTTGTCTTTGCAGCAAACAGTAGAGTTAGCGCAAGTTACTCAAAAGCCGGCAGTTTTATGTCTCCAAAATCTGCGAAACGGCTGCATTGGGAGCGGTTGGAAGCGGCAGCAGTGGGCCTATAATCCCGTGAATGGAAAAGGAGGGCATAATGGCCCAACAAAACAACTCCCCCGAAGTAAACAAGAAAGTTGTCCAGAGGTTTGTGGAAGAGTGCTGGAACCAGGGAAACCTGAATAAGGCTACCGAACTTCTCAGCGAGCAAGCCCGTTTCCACGACGCGGTATTTCCCAACTTGAACCCCGGAGTGCAGAACATCAAGAACCACATCGAGGGGTTCCGCAGGGCATTCCCCGATCTGAAATTCACAATTGATGACGCAATCGCCGAGCGCAATGAAGTGGTGAACTACTGGAAAGCCACGGGCACCCAGAAGGGTCAGTTCCTTGGGATGCCGGCGACCAACCGCAAGGTGAATCTGGAGGGCACGTCCATTTACCAAATCGAAGGAGCGAGGATTGCCGAAGCGCACACCACCTGGAACCTGGCATCGTTGATGCAGCAGATCGGCATCATGGAGATTCCGCAAGAGGCCAGGGTTGGCGCGAACTATGACGCGCGGCAAGACTCGAATTACGAAACAACGCAAGCGGTGAAGTCACACGCTTGATTCGAGCATTCTCCTTATCCGCCGATCGCCGCGGACTGCGCCGTGAATCAAGACTGATGTCGGCGCCCCATCCGAACGCCGTGTTTTCTGCTTTGGACCGCCTGCCTTCGCGGCGATTGCTGTGTCGCGAAGGTGGGCGGGTGTCGGCGCGGTGGCTGGGGTCGCAGATTATCTCCCGGCTTACTTGTTGCGGCAGACGCGGAATCCCTGGTCGGGGCCGGCGCCATTGGCGGCAAGTGCGCCGCGGAAAGCTGACTCGCAGCAGTAGTCGGCGCCCATCCAGCCGCCGCCCTTCCACACGCGGCCGAAGCCGCTTTGGCTTCCTTTGGGGTCGGCGCGATGATTTTCCAATTCGCCGTGCCAGTCCCAGCACCATTGCCGAACATTGCCGGACATGTCGTAGAGGCCAAGCTCATTGGGTTTCTTGCTGCCAACGGGTTTTGGCTGATTGTGGTTTTTTTCGAGCGCAGGCCAGTTCCAGAATCCGGTCAAGGCAATATCGCCGGAGTTACGCCAGTACCATGCGACTTCTTCTATATCATCGCTTCCGCTGTAGGTGTAACTCCTGCTCAACTGGCCTCCGCCGGCGGCATATTCCCACTCTGCTTCGGTCGGCAGACGGTAACCATTGGCTTCTGGATTGATGGTTACTGTCCACTTGATCGTGTCGAGATCACCAAACTTGGGGTTGGGCAAGTTATTCGGATCCTTGCCTTGTTTGTCGATGTTGTAATACGGCTTTAAGCCTTCCTTGATGCTCCTTGCATTGCAATACTCGATACTGTCATACCAGTTGACCATTTCCACAGGCAGGTTGTCGCCTTTGAATTTGGAGGGATTACTTCCCATAACTTCGGTCCACTCTTTTTGAGTTACATCGTATTTGCCGATGTAGAAGTCGGATACAGTTACATCTTTTCCGTAGTAGTTGGACTTGGTGTTTTTGAAAGTGCCGCCTTTGACCCATACAAGGCTATCGGGCACTTCGGCCCCACATGCGCCGGCAACCACCAGGATCATTGCCGCTAGAACGATAAGCCTTCTCACTGAGACGCCTCGTTTCCCGTTTATCCTGCTCAAGAATCTAATGCATTTGGATTTCGAACGTGCGGACAAGCACACAGCGCAGTTACCCATAAAGGCGGTCCCATCTGTCGATTGTTCTGACATGCATATTCTCATTTGAGTTCGTGGCGGAACAGGCCGGAAGACATGTTCCGCCGCGTTGTTAGCCGGTAATGCTAGTTGACGGTGCAGGCAGTTCCATTGAGCTTGAACGCCGTTGGAATTGCGTTGGTAGTGCCGTTCCAGGTGCCGTTGAATCCGAATCCGGTGTAGGTTCCGCCGGCGGGAATGTTCTCCCATGTCTGGCCGGACTGTTCGCTCACCGTGACGTTGGCGCCACTCTGCGATACGGCTCCGTTCCAGGAACTGGCGATGGTTTGTCCGTTGGCGAATGTCCAGGTCAACGACCAGTTGCTCAGAGTTGTGCTTCCGCCGTTCTTGATGCCGATGGTCGCTCCGAATGCGCTGGAGTTTTGGGGTGTGATTGTGTAGTCGACAGTGCAGGCGGAGCTGCCGCCACCACCCGAGGGATTGACAGTGAGCGCAATGGTCGTGCTGGCGTTCGTGCTTCCGGAGGTTCCGTCGATAGTGATCGTGGACGAGCCAGTGGTGGCCGAGCTGCTGGCCGTTAGCGTGAGCGTGCTGTTTCCGGTGGTGGGGTTGGTGCCGAACGACGCGGTGACGCCGCTGGGCAAGCCGGAGGCGGCAAGCGTCACACTGCCGCTGAATCCATCCACGTCGCCCAACTCGATGGTGTCTGTGGCGCTGCTGCCCTGAGTGACAGAGACCGAAGATGCGGAAGGCGTCAGGGTGAAGCCGGGCGTGCCACCGGAACCCGAGCACGGGCCTGCGCATACTGTTGCATTGACAGACCCGCTTGCGCCGTTAAACGCTTCCGTCGCGAGGATCTGATAGTTAAAAGTACCTACTGGCAGTCCGAGGCTTTTCCAGTGGTTAATGTGGTTGGCGGTGGTAACTACTCCGTTCTGCCCGATCGATGCCCCGCCGTAGGCATCCAAGTATTGTTCGAAAGTCGCGGTGCCCTGGATGGAAGGCTGGTTGACCTGCTGATGTTCAAAGGTGGTGTATGTATGCCCATCGCTGGTAACGGTGCCCAGCTCCGTTGCATCCGCTGTAAACAGCGAACCAAACTCGGTGATGTAGGACTCGACGAGCGGATCTGTGAACCATCCATAGACGGAAATGTAGTTAAAACCAGTGGCCGATCCGACATTGTAGCCAATCACCTGCGCGCTACCGGGATTGAAGCCTTTACCGCCCACTACATCGCCGACACCAGACCAGGTCAAAGCGTAATTGCCGGCTGTTCCCAGCGTCATGGTCGATGACCCGCTGCTGGTAAACAGTGAGTAGAAAAACCCGTTATTCGTGCCCTCTCCATTGTTGGAGACAGTTTGGGCGTTGGCCGCCATGGTTGCGCAACTCACCGCTAGCAGCGCGGGGAGAATCACTTGTTGAACGCGTGACGAAACAAACCTGATTGAGCGCATAACATCCTCGCTTTCGGTTGCCTGGTTACTTGCGATTCTTGCTGGCCGATTTTCAAACTGCGCACGGTCTGTGACGGGCTTAAATCGTCGTTTAATTGCATTGAGCCAGGCCGACTGGTGTGGCACCGGCCGGCACTGGCGCTATGAAACGATGCAGCGGGATTGGTTTACCAGACGGTTGCGTTCACTTCTCCGCTGGCGCCGTTGTAGGCCTCGGTGCCCAGGATCTCGTAATTGAAACTGCCCATAGACATTCCGAGATTTTTCCAGTGGGTGAAGTGGTTGCTGGTGGTGACGGTGTGATTCGACCCGGTGGATGAACCGCCCCACGCATCGAGGTATTGCTCGAAGGTCGCGGTGCCTTCAATGGAAGGCTGGTTGACCTGCTGGTGCTCATAGGTGTTGTAAGTGTGGCCATCGCTGCTGACGCTGCCTTTGAAGGTCGCATTCCCCGTATAGAGCGAACCAAACTCGGTGATGTAATACTCGACGAGCGGACCTGTCGTCCATCCATATACGGAGATGGTGTTATAGCCGCTGGCGGAGCCGACGTTGTAGCCTACGGCGTTGTTACTGCCGGTGCTCCAGCCTTTGCCGCCGACCATATCTCCGACGCCGGACCAGCTAATGGCGTAGTTACCGGGGTACTGGGATGCGGAAGGGAATGTCATGGTCGCTGACCCGCTGCTGGTGTAGAGCGAGTAGAAGTAGCCGTTGTTGGTTCCTTCTCCGTTGTTGTTAACGGTCTGGGCGTTGGCCAGAGTAGTTACGCAACCGACCGTTGCGAGGGTGGTGAGTGCGGCTCCGAGAAGACGAGACGCATTGAACTTCAGTGTGCGCATTCGAAAACTCCTATTCATCTTCGGGTTGAGGGCAGACGAATCCTGCATGGGTCACTCCGGAGGTGCCGGGGCAGGACCGTCTTGGGTGGATGGGAAGACAGGTTCGGGTCGCTACGTCCCGTGCGGAGCAAAGCCAGCAAGAACGGGGTAGGCGTAAGGCCGATTCCTGATCGGCATTGAGCTGTTTGCTATGAGATCGAACGTTGCGGGGGTAAGCAAGGTTCGAAACTAAAGTTCGTGGGTTCGACGAACACAGGAAAACTACAGTAACCAACTGACGAGGCGCAAGAGGAGATTTATCGATTTACTAGGAAAGTTTATCGATTTACTAAAAGCATTTAATAAGGGGATTTAGCGTATCGACGCGTAGTAAAAGGATTTACTAGTCGAAAACGCGGATGCCTAAGTTTACTAAAAGGCTTAAGTAGCGGGAATTATGTCTCTTGCAGCGAAACGAAGATGACCCTTGGAGGAGATTTCCACAAATGGGGCTAGTTTTCCACAGGCAGCGGGCGTGGGAGCAAGAGGGCAGGAAAACACACAAAGCCGTTCCAACGGAAGCGAGCGTCTGCCTTACAGTGGCTATCCGCCGGACTTCTTCTCGATCCTGGCCCAGGAGTCTTTCAGGGGCAGCGTTCGGTTGAAGACGAGGTTGCCGGGTTTGGAGTCGGGGTCGAGGCAGAAGTAGCCTACGCGCTCGAACTGGTAGGGGGCGCCGGGCTGCGCGTTGGCTAATGATGGCTCGAGGGCTGCGCCGGTGACGATTTCGAGAGAGTTGGGGTTCAGATTGCTGAGTACGTCTTTACTCGGTTGGCCTTCGGGACCTTCTTCCACGTCGTTGGGGTCGGGCTTGGTGAAGAGCTTGTCGTATAGACGGATTTCGGCGGTGATGGCGTGAACGGCGGAGACCCAGTGCATGGTGGATTTGACCTTGCGGCCGTCAGGCGAGTTGCCGCCGCGGCTCAAGGGGTCGTAGGTGCAGTGGACTTCGACGACGCGGTCGTGGGAGTCTTTTACCTCGCTGTGCGCGGTGATGAAGTAGGCGTTGCGGAGGCGGACTTCTTTGCCGGGTGAGAGGCGGTAGTACTTGGGCGGCGGGACTGAGCGGTAATCGTCCTGCTCGATGTAGACTTCGCGGCTGAAGGGAACCTGGCGCGTGCCGGCGCTGGGGTCTTCAGGGTTGTTGGCTACTTCGACGTACTCTTCCTGGTCGGCGGGGTAGTTATCGATGATTAGCTTGAGGGGGTTCAGCACGGCCATGGCGCGGGTGGCTCGACGGTTGAGGTCGTCGCGCTGGAAGTGCTCCAGCATTTCGATGTCGACTACGCCGTTGGTGCGGGAGACTCCGGCGGCGGTGACGAAGGCGCGAATGGCTTCAGGCGTGAAGCCGCGCCGACGATAGCCGGAGAGGGTGGGCATGCGCGGATCGTCCCAGCCGTTGACGATGTTCTCGCGGACGAACTGAATGAGGCGGCGCTTGCTGAGGATGGTGTAGGTGATGTTGAGGCGGTCGAACTCGATTTGCTCAGACGGGAAGATTCCGAGCTGGGCAATATACCACTTGTAAAGTGGCTGGTGGTCGGCGAACTCGAGGGTACACATGGAGTGAGTGACCCGCTCGATGGAATCGGACTGGCCGTGGGCGTAGTCGTACATGGGGTAGATGCACCACTGGTCGCCGGTGCGGTGGTGGGTGGCGTGGAGGATGCGATACATGACGGGGTCGCGCAGGTTGAGGTTGGGCGAGGCCATGTCGATTTTCGCTCTCAAGACTCGCGTCCCGTCGGGGAATTCGCCCTGCTTCATGCGGGCGAAGAGGTCTAGATTCTCTTCGACGCTGCGGTTGCGGTGCGGGCTGTCCGTGCCGGGCTCAGTGAGGGTGCCGCGGTGCTGGCGGATCTCGTCGGCGGTCAGGTCGTCGACATAAGCCTTCCCGGCTTTGATGAGCTGGATGGCCCAGTCATAGAGCTGCGGGAAGTAGTCGGAGGCGTAGCAGAGACGGTCCCATTCAAAGCCGAGCCAGCGGACGTCGGCCTGGATGGAGTCGACGTATTCCTGCTCCTCTTTGGAGGGGTTGGTGTCGTCGAAGCGGAGGTTGGTTTTGCCGTTGAAGTCTTTGGCGAGGCCGAAGTCGAGGCAGATGGCCTTGGCGTGGCCGATGTGGAGATAGCCGTTGGGCTCGGGGGGAAAGCGGGTCTGGACGATGGCGTCGCCGTATTTTTTGGTGCGCAGGTCCTCGGCGATGATGTCGGCCAGGAAGGTGGTGGCGGGGCGGGGGGCCTGCACGGAGGCGGGTGGATTATTGTCGGCGTTGCTTTCCGGATTTGAGTCGGTCATGGCTTTGATTCATTATCCCACTGGGGGATGGCGCTTCTCAGGTCAAACGATCAGCATTAGCGATGCGCATCACGTCTGCGCTCAGACCCTAAGGTTGTTAATTGGCCTGCCTTGATTTGCAAATACAATGATTTGATTCGATCCACAACTTCTTGACTTCCCTCTATATCGCAACTCCATGCATCAATAAAAACGCATACTTCATGATTCCCAATATTGAATGCGTAGCAATCGACTCCCATAGCCCATCCTTTGGCGATAAGTATTGCCCCTTCTCTATCCAAAGCTGTTCGTAGAGCCGCGATTGATACTTCATCAGAACCCTTGCAGATGTCTGAGTGCGTCATAAGGATCATTTTCTCCGACAAAACATTGCACCAGCTCAGCTTTCATGCGGCTGCTTTGCCGTCCGCGATGGGCCGTGCCACCAAACGCACGCCGAGCGCTGTACAGACGCGGCTGATGGTGTCGAAGCGCGGCGCGCTGTCGGGGCGGAGGGCTCGGTAAAGAGCTTCACGGGTAATTCCGGCGGCCTTGGCGATCTCCGTCATGCCGCGTGCTCGGGCAATGTCGCCGAGTGCCGACGCAAGAAGAGCGGCGTCATTCGCTTCCAGGATTCCGGTGAGGTAGACGGCAATGCTCTCTTCGTTGTCGAGGTACTTTGCGGGATCGAATTCAGGCAGGTCATGCCCATTGATGGTCTTTCTCATCTTCGCGGAAGTGTAATCGTTCGATTACAAATCGTCAAACCTTCAGGCGAGCGATTGCAGGAGGGCTTCGGCTTGGCGGATGCGGGTTAGGCACACTTCGCGGCCGAGGACGACCATGGTCTCAAAGAGGGGCGGGGCGTTTTTGCGGCCGCAGACGGCTACCCGTATGGGCTGGAACATGGGACCGGCTTTCAGGCCTAGTTCTGCTGCTGCGGCGCGGAGTGCCTGGTCCAGCGAGTCGTGGTCGAAGGCTGTCGTGGCCAGGACTTCTTGCGCTCGCCGGAGGGCTTTCAAGGTGAGGGCGGCGTCGGCGCCCTTGGGTGGGATCAGTTCGGCTGGGTCGTAGGGCGGGAGCTGAGTGAGGAGGAAGAAGTCGGCGGCGGCCGGGGCTTCGCCCAGGAGCTTGATGCGTTCGCGGATTAATGGCGTTACGGCTACCACTTTTTCTGGCTGAGTTGGAAGGTCGTTTTCTTCGCAGAATTGCTTGAAGAAGGGCTGAAGAAGCGCGGCCAACTCTTCGACGGGGAGGGCGCGGATGTGCTCGGCGTTGAGGTGGATGGCCTTGGCATCGAAGGGGACTTCATCGCTGAAATTGATGACGGCGTTGGCGCGGTTGACGCCTTCGAGCGAGAAAAGCTCGGTCAGTTCGTCGAGGGTCAGGACTTCGCGGTCGTTCTTGGGGGACCAGCCGAGGAGGCAGAGGAAGTTGATGAAGGCGCTGGGGAGAAACCCGGCGTCGCAGTAGGTGGTAACGCTGACGACGGGACCGTGCTTGCGCTTGGAAAGCTTGGCGCCATCCGGGGCGACGAGTAAGGGCAAATGCGCGAATTGTGGCGCGGGGACGCCGAGGGCTTCGAAGATGAGCAGATGCTTGAAGGTGTTGGTGAGGTGATCCTGGCCGCGGATGATGTGAGTGATGCGGAGGTCGGCGTCGTCGACGCAAGAGGCGAGATGGTAGGTGGGGTTGCCGTCGCTGCGCAGGAGGGCGAAGTCTTCTACCTCGTCGGCTTGCTTGGACTGAGGTCCGTAGACGCTGTCAGTGAAATGCAAAGTTCGGTCGAGACTGCGAGGGACTCGGTAGCGGAGGGCGAAGGGCTCACCGGCGGTGGCGCGGCGGTCGGATTCTTCGCGGGAGAGTTCGCGCATGCCGGGGTTGAAGAGCCATGCGCCTTGCGCCGAGGACGCTTCGCCTGAGTCGGCGTGGGCGGGGGTGAAGTCGCGATAGGCGAGGCCTTTTTCGAAGATGGCATGGGCCGCTGAACGGTGCAGCGCCAGACGCTCGGATTGCTTGTATTCTTCGTCCCAGTTCAAGCCCAGCCAACGCAGCCCTTCGAAGATGGACTGGACGCTTTGGTCGGTGTTGCGCTCGACGTCGGTGTCGTCAAGACGCAGGACCATTGTGCCGTGATTATGGCGGGCGAAGAGCCAGTTGAAGATGAAGGTGCGGGCGCTGCCAACGTGCAAGTAGCCGGTGGGTGAAGGGGCAAAACGGACACGGGGAGCTGGCGATACGGAGGGAGTGTCAGGCATTGGTCTTCTAACTACGATGCTAATGCATCGGCGGCGCTTGCCATCCCAAAGCACACAGGGTGGGACCGCTCGCCCGGGGGGCCGAAAGCTAGCGTGGCAATGCTGGTCTTGAGATCAGCGCAACATCTTAGGGTCAGGATTGGGGCGGAGAGGGTATCTGCGGCGTCCATGGCGGTTGCGTCGTCCACCCTCGCTGGTGCGGCGGCACTACATTCCATCCCGAGAAAGCCAGAACGAAGTCGAGTACCAGGCCGCCAAACGGAATGAGGTAAAGCAGGGACAGCCACGGCGAGAAGCCGGCCTTCTTACAAATGAACCAGAAGGGAAGAACCCGGATGGGAGTGACATACACCGAGAAAACGAAGAAGAGCACCAAAAGGTGCCAGGGTTGAAGTAGGTCGCCCATAGAGCCTCCTATGCCGAATGCCCGCAATCTTAACATGAACGCGGGGAAACATAGAAAGACGATACGGGCATGATTCTCTGGAGCAGAGGCTTGTTCACGTGGAGCGGCCAGGCGGCTTTCCGCTCCACGGGCAGTTCCGGGTGGGCCTCAGGATTGGGGCGGTGTTGGCGGATACGGAGGGTAGGGTGGTGGCTGCGGCGCAAATGCCTGCTGTGGCGCGGGGACCACTTTCCACTCGGCGAACGCAACGATGTAGAAGAAGACCACGCCGGTAAGCGGAAAAATGCACAGTAAGGAAAGCCACGGAGAAAAGCCGGCTTTCTTGGCGATGAACCAGGCGGGCACCATGAAGATGGCGGCCTGAATCAGATACATGATGGCGTAGAAGCCAGCTAGCGCAGCAAAAATGCCCATCATCTGATTGGTGTTGGTTTGGTCTTGAAGGAAGAGAGCGAGGTTGTGCATAGAGAACGCTCCTGATTTGAGATGGATGCTCGGAGCAACGGTACGGCGAAAGCGGAAAAATCGCAATGGAAATTACGTCAAACTGTACGGAATGTTTCTGTTCCACTGAGTGGCAACCGAAAAGCAGCCGCAGATGTTTCGACTCCGCTGCGCTTCGCTCAACATGACAGGCCTTCTGAGGCCGGCTCTTTTGTCACTTACGTGATGTCTTCCGTGTCGTAGACGGGCTCCGTGACGCGCTTTTTGGGGACGCCGTGGACGGAGCTGAGCAGGTCTTCGACTACATCTTCAAGCTGGCGCTGGGTTTCGATGACCGCTGACATGGTGGCAAGCTCTTCCGGTTCCGTCACGCGCTCCACAAGCGCAATGGCATGACATTGCGCCACGTGGTCCAGGTTCATGCCGATGGGGAAGATTTTGGGCGCGGCGAGCACGAGGGTGGTGTCGACGTTGACGATGCGGTAGCCGGCGTGGTGCAGCTCTTCAAGCGCGAGGTTGAGAAAGATGGCCGAGTCGGCGTCTTTCCAGCGCGGGTCGCCTGGGGGGAAATAGCTGCCGATATCGCCGGCGGCTATTGAGCCCAGCAATGCATCGGTAATTGCGTGCAGCAGCACATCTCCATCGGAGTGGCCAGCGAGGCCCTCGGGGTGGTTGAGCGTGAGTCCGCCAATGCGCAGCGGGACGCCGGGCTTGAATGCGTGCGAGTCCCAGCCAAAACCGATCCGTGTATTCATGGGTGACCGTGCCTATCCTGAAGATGCCTGCGGCGCCGAGCGTTTATCTCTGGTTGGTCTTCTCTGTTCCACTTCTCAGCTCAACCAGAGTTACTGGCTCAGTTGCTGAAGGTAGAACTCGGCCAGTTCCAGATCGCCCGGCTTGGTAATCTTCAGATTAACCTGAGACCCCGGCACCACGGCGACTGATTGACCGGCACGCTCCACTACGGATGCTTCGTCGGTGCCGACAAATCCGTCTGCCATGGCCTCGGCGTAGGCGCGCTGCAGGATGCCGAAGCGAAAGCCCTGCGGAGTTTGCGCCAGCACCACGAATTCGCGCGGGATGGTGGAGACGACGAGGGCACCGTGGGCCGTGCGTTCCACCTGCTTGATGGTGTCGACTGCGGGCAGGCCGACGATTGCGGCTCCGTGAATATCGACCGCCTCGATGGTGCGTTCAATGGTGGCCACGTCAATGAGTGGGCGCACCGCGTCGTGCACGAGGACGATGTCATCGAACTGCGCCGGTAAGGCTGCCAGGGCGTGGGATACGGATTCCTGACGGTTGTCGCCGCCTTCGACCACGCGGACCCGGTCGGCCAGGCCGTATTCGGCGATCTGGGCTTCCACGCGTTCCATCTCCGGTTTGCGCACGGCCACGTAGATGCCGGTAACCTGGGCGACGGATGCGAAGGCGCGCAGCGAGTGAATCAGGATGGGAATGCCGTTGAGGGCAAGAAACTGCTTTGGCTGTGCTCCGGCCATCCGCGTGCCCAGTCCCGCTGCCGGAATGATGGTGAATACCTGCATGACCGTGAAGTATACAACGGGGCATTGCAGTGGGTTGGTTCGTTATCTCCCCGGTCCCCAAAAGCAAGGGACCGAGGGCACCCGCGTAGGATTAGCCGGCGGCTTATCCTTCCACCGGCTCGACGTAGAACATTTCGTTGGTGGTGCGGAAGCCGAAGGATTCGTATACGGGACGGGCTGCGTCGGAACTGTGCAAGGCTACTACGCGGAGGCCGCGACGGTGCGCTTCGGTGAGGCAGAGATCGACCAGGGCGTGGGCCAATCCGCGCTTGCGATAGTCCGGTTCCACAAAGACGTTGAGCAAGTATCCGCGATGCTCGCAGGAGGGGGCGAGCGGGTGCGGCGGCCAGTCGAGCACCAGCAGACCGGCGGAGGCGATGGGGCGGGCGTCGTCTTCCGTGATCCAGCCGGCATATTTGCCTTCGACGATCATGCGGTTCACCCAGGGCTCGAAGTTGCGGCTCATGGCGTCGAGGATGGATTCCTGGGTGCGGCCCATGGCGGCAAACATGGCTCGCCGGTGAGCGGTGATGAGTGCGGCATCGGCCGCGGTGACTGTGCGTGTCTGCAACATGCGGTTCAGTATAACCACCTGCGGCGGGGCAGGCACCTGCGGAGCGGCGGTTGCTCGCGGGAGGCTCGCACGGGCGTACTGCTTCCCGCCCTTGCGCAAGGAATAAAGCGCAAGAACGGGGCACGGAGCGTTATCAGGGTTGGTGAGGGGAAACGCCGTATGATTTTGAAATGCGCGCTCCGCCTAATCCAACATTGCCGATTGACACTTCGCTGCTGCGGCCGGGGTTGCGGCTGGCGGTTGGGGTTTCTGGCGGGGCGGATTCGGTGGCCCTGCTGCGGGCGCTGGCGGAGCGGAGCGGAGAGTTGGGACTAGTGCTGCATGTTGCGCATCTGCACCACGGGCTGCGCGGCGCCGAGGCGGACGGCGATTTGGAATTCTGCCGGGCGCTGGCGGTTGGGCTTGGACTGCCTTTCCATGAGGCGCGCGTGGATTCCAACGCCGAGGCCAGGGCGCATGGGGAAACCGGAAAGCCGGGGGAGTCGATTGAGGAGGCGGCGCGGCGGCTGCGGTACGGCTGGTTCCGGCAATTGCTGGCATCGGGCGAGGTGGACGCTGTAGCGACGGCGCACACGCTGGACGACCAGGCGGAAACGGTTCTGGGCAAGTTTTTGCGCGGCGCGTGGACGGAGGGACTTTCCGGGATTCATCCGCAGGTGGTGTTCGCGGAGGGGCGCATTGTTCGTCCGCTGCTGGGAGCAATGCGGGCTGAGGTGGAGGCGTACCTCAAGTCGCTGGGCCAGGAATGGCGGGAGGATTCGTCGAATAAGGATGCCTCGTATACCCGGAATCGGATTCGGCATGAGCTGCTGCCGCTGCTGCAGGGGTGGAATCCGCGGCTGAGGGAGCACTTGGCGCAAATGGCTGTTTTGGCGCGGGACGAGGAGACATGGTGGCAGGCGGAGTTGGCCAAATTGCCGCAGTTAGTGCTGGCTGGCCGGCCGGTTCGAGGTGGCGGGCGGGCGGCGGGCGAGGGGCTGGCGATCGATGTTACGCGGCTGGGGGCGCTGCATCCGGCGCTGCAGCGGCGCATGTTGCGCAATGCGGCCGAATCGCTGGGTGCGGCGTTGGATTTTGCCGGCACGGAGGCGGTGCGGGCGTTGGCGCTTTCAGGCCGAGCGGGGCAGAAGCGGGAGTTGGCTGGAGGTTTGCGGGCCGAGCGCACTCCGCGCGAATTGAGGCTGGAGATTGCGCCGGACACTGCGGAAGAGGCGGGCGACTCCGCTTACAGTGCGTTGATTCCCGGAGAGATTGTCGCTCCGCGCTTCGGGCTGCGGCTGCGGATTGAGGCGGAAACTACGAGTGTGGCGGGTCAGGGGTCTGCCGACCCTGACGGCTCAAGGGCCAGAACCGCCGTTTTGCGCAATTGGGGACCCGGCGATCGTGTCCGGCTTCGCTATTCCAGCGGCCCACGGAAGGTAAAGGAAGTGCTGGAGCGATTGCGCGTGACCGGAACCGGGCGCGCATTGTGGCCGGTGCTGGAAGTCGATGGCCATATTGCGTGGATGCGCGGAGTGGAGCTGGAGCCGGAGTGGGGCATTGTGGTGGTGGCGACACCGCTTGAGGAGACGCCTGCCGGCATTCGATAAAACGCGGTCCCTGTGTGTGGGCAAAGTCTTGAAGGGATCGAACCCAGGTGCGATCCGTGGAGGAGAAACCTACACGTTTTCCGCGCTTCGGAGTACAATCGATGATACTGCTCTCTCAGGCGGACAGATACCCGTGTCTGCCGCCCGGAGCGTGTGAACTTTCTGTGACTTCCGGGAAGTGGCGCGCGTCCAATGAGTGATGTAGGCGGAGTTGGAGGTTTTGACGCGCTTCCCCCCGCCGGGAAAGAGGAGTCCTGGTGAATTCGACCGTAAAAACGATCATGTTCTGGATGTTTATCCTAGCCTGCCTCATGCTTCTGTTTACCGTGTGGCAGAAGAGCGCGACCATAGGGAAACCTGTGGATATCGGCTACTCCGATTTGCTGGACAAGATCGACGCGGGGCAGGTGCAGAACGCCACCATCCAGGGAACCGCGGTTCACGGCCAGATCAAGGGCCAGAAGGATCCGTTCCACACAACGATTGACCCGGGCAATGTGGACAGCCTGACCAAGGAACTGCGCACCAATAAAGTCGTATTCGACATCAAGGAACCGCAGAGCAATCTACTGATCCCGATCCTGATCAATGTGGGGCCGTTTGTTCTGCTGGGGGCGATCTGGTTCTTCATGCTGCGGCAGATGCAGGCAGGTGGCAATAAAGCGATGTCGTTCGGCAAGAGCCGCGCGCGGTTGCTCAGCATGCAGCAGAAAAAGGTGACCTTCAAAGACGTGGCCGGGGTGGATGAGGCCAAGGAAGAACTGAAGGAGATTATCGAGTACCTGCGCGAGCCGCAGAAGTTCCAGAAGCTGGGCGGGCGCATACCCAAGGGTGTACTGCTGGTTGGACCTCCGGGAACGGGCAAGACGCTGCTGGCGCGGGCTGTGGCCGGCGAGGCCAATGTGCCGTTCTTCTCCATCTCCGGATCGGACTTTGTGGAGATGTTTGTGGGCGTGGGCGCAAGCCGCGTTCGCGACCTGTTTGAGCAGGGCAAAAAGAACGCACCCTGCATCATCTTCATTGACGAAATCGATGCGGTGGGCCGTCATCGTGGCGCGGGCCTCGGCGGCGGACACGACGAGCGCGAGCAGACGCTGAACCAGTTGCTGGTTGAGATGGACGGCTTTGAGTCGAATGACGGCGTGATCCTGGTGGCGGCCACAAACCGGCCCGACGTGCTGGATCCCGCGTTGCTGCGGCCCGGCCGTTTTGACCGGCGCGTGGTTGTGGGCCTGCCGGATGTGCGCGGGCGCGAAGAAGTGCTGCGCGTGCATGTGAAGAAGGTCCCCGTCTCCGACGACACGAACCTGAACGTGCTGGCTCGTGGGACACCGGGATTCAGCGGCGCCGATTTGGCCAACATGGTGAATGAGGCCGCACTGAATGCTGCTCGCGTGAATCGCAAGCAGGTAACGATGTACGACTTTGAGCTGGCCAAGGATAAGGTGTTGATGGGCGCCGAGCGCAAGTCGATGCTGCTGACGGAAGAAGAAAAGCGTGTGACCGCGTATCACGAAGCGGGGCATGCACTGGTCTCGTTCCGGCGCGAGCACTCGGATCCGATTCACAAGGTCACCATCATTCCCCGTGGCATGGCTCTTGGCGTGACGATCTTCCTGCCGGGTGACCGTCACAACTACACGCGCGAGTATCTTGAGGCCAACCTGGCTATCGCGTACGGCGGCCGTGTGGCTGAGGAGATCTTCCTCAACCAGATGTCGACCGGCGCGGGAAGCGATATTGAGAGCGCAACCGACCTGGCCCGCCGCATGGTGTGCGAATACGGCATGAGCCGGCTTGGTCCGCTGACTTTCGGCAAGAAGGAAGAGCAGATCTTCCTGGGCCGCGAGATCGCGCAGCATCGCGACTTCAGCGAAGAGACGGCGCGGCAGATTGACCTTGAAGTGCGCAGGCTGATCGACGAAGCCTACCAGTCGGCGCACTCGATTGTGGAGTCGCACGCCGATGCCATGCACCGGATTGCCGCCGCCCTGCTGGAGCGGGAGACGATCGATGCGGAAGAAGTGAAGATGCTGATCGAGGGCAGGGAACTGCCTCCGCTGCGCTCGGTGCTGGCTTCGCCCAGCGACAAGGGCGGCGATGGCATTCAGCAGGTGCTGAAGCCGGAAGCACGGGGCGGACCGAGCTATCCGGAGGGGTCGCCTTCGCCGGCATAGACGCCAGTTGTGAGTGAACAGGGGGGCCACTCATTGCGAGTGGCCCTTTGCGTTGGTGCGCGCGCTGGAAGCGGGCGACGGATCGATCCGCGTTAGGATTGCATCATGTGCTTCCTTCTCTATGCCGGCACAAACAAGCCAATCGTGCGCAGCGAGTGGCGCAAAGAAGCGCCGGGCTTCCACGTCCGGTCTTTGATCGAATACGACGCGGCGATCAAGGCGCATTTCAGCAACCCTGAAGTGCAGTATGTCGGGTCTATGTCCGGTTGCGGCTGCGATTTTCCGCACTTGATGTACCAGAACGGCGGGTGGCCTGCCTACCTGGAAGATGAGACGGATGAAGAAGGGCTGGCAAGCGATCGCTTTAATCGTGCGTCGCTGGCTGCGCTTCTCCAAACGACTGGCGAAGCGTTCGTTGAGCTCTATGGAGTCTGGGCCGGAGACTTCGCGGATGAGCCGAGAGTCCGGGAAGAAGTCACGCTGGAAGGCATTCGCCGCGACGATTTTCATTTCAAGGAACGGGGTTTTTATCGGCTCGCCCTGCAATATCCGATCGCTGATTGAACCTTCTGCCCCTTTCCTTCGACATAAGAGATGAATGCACACAGATGCTGAAACCCGAGCGTACTACGAATGGATCGCGCTGCGTTGCCAGGCTGGCGAGCCGGATGCTTTCGAGGATCTGATTGCGGTGATGGAGCGGCCGTTGCTCTACTACGCGGCCACCTTGACCGGCAGTCAGGACAGCGGGCTCGACGTTCTGCAGGATGTTTGGGTCAAGGCGTTGCGCGGCATTCATAAGCTGAAGGATCCTGGGTCGCTGCGTTCATGGCTCTACACCATCACGCATGGCGTTGCGGTGGATCGGATTCGCCGGAATGCCTCAAGGGAACGGGCTGAGCAGGTTGAGCTTGAGGATTTCGAGGAGGCCGAAGAGCCTTTGTTTACCGAGGAAGATGCTGCTGCGATTCACCAGGCATTGAGCCAGATTGGGCTCAGACATCGAGAGGTATTGGTGCTGCATTTTCTTGAGGACTTATCGATTGGGGAGATTGCCGCAGTTGTCGGGTGCTCTGAGGGCACCGTGAAATCCCGCATGCATTACGCGAAGCGGGCGATGAAAGAGATTCTGATTGGAGGGGATGATGGAAAAGGGAAGTGATGGTTTGCGTGAACGGTTGCTGGCGCGATTGCCGCAGCCGGAGAATGTGGCTGCTTATCGCGAGGAAGTGGCATCAATGCTTGCCAAACACAACAAGGGACTGACCGCAGAGAAATGGTCAAACTACATACTCGGTGCGTGTGTGGTGTGGCTGCTCGCCGTATCCAACTCAACATGGGGACCAAATCTGGATTCAACGGCGCAACATGTTCTTCAGGTGTTTGCGGCTGTTTTCTTCTTCCTGCTGGGGGTCGGCAGCTTGAAAGTCTATAACCATCGGAACCAGATGGAGGTTCTGAAGGAAGTGAAGCAAGTGCAGTTGCAGGTGCTGGAATTGCAGGCGTCCCTTCGCAAGGACGGTGCGGAGTAGGCGATCGCATGTTGGGCGCGCTGGATGATCGGGGACGCTCTCTTAAAATGGAGACAGGAGAGAGTGATGAGCGACGGTCGCGAGGAGCGTGAGGAACGCGAGAAACGGCGCGAGCAGGAAGAGCGAGAGAACCGGGAAGACCGGCTTGAGCGCTATCCTGCCGACCAGTGGGAGAAGGAGCGGGACGACTCCTGAAGGGGCTCCGGAAGGATCGTAGGGCCCTTTCGCGGCCCGGTCAGAAGATCTTGTATCCTACCCCGACACTAACTCCGTAGGGAAACAGTTGCTGGCCGTTGATCCACTTCGGCCACTGCTGGTACTCGAAGTCGACCGCGCGGACGCTGAGCCGCCGGTTGATTTTCACATCGAGTCCGCCGCCGTAGGCGAGGGCTGTGAACTGGCCAGTGGCGTAGTTGTATTCGAAATTCATTTTGCCCAGGCCGATGAGCGCCTTGGCATAGGGTGTGGCCCGCCAGAAGTGCAGCTTCTCAATCGGGTATCGCGGGCCGATGAGGTAGGTGCTCTCATTGATGTCCGCGAGCTGGTTGAAGCGCAGCCAGCGTCCCTCGCCCTCAACCTGAAACCAGCGGTTGAAATGGATGTCGACATAGGTTCCGAGGCCGTAGAGCCGGTTAGGACTTTCCTGGGCAACTCCGTCCCCGGCGTAGTCGGGCTGAAACCCTGACACCATTCCGCCAGCGGTGACGGAAAACGTTCGGCCATAACCCGCCGGCGTCACTTGCGCGCGCGCCGATAAACTGCCGGCGGCGAAAAGGACTGACAAGAGCAAGAAAACTGTTATTGGTTTCATTGGCACTCAGTATATCCAGTCATTGTGATGGTCAGCAGCGGCCGGACGCAATCTGATCTTTCCTTCAGTATGAAGCACATACATTCGTCCGAGATGCTTGCGACTCGTTTTGCGGGAATGTGAAAACCCCTGGCCGGGTGAGGGGTTTTTGCTCACATCTGCCAGGGGCATTCTGAAGGATGCTCTCTTCTTACTGGGTTGGCGCAGGGGGTGGTGGCGGCGCAGGAGTGGTGTCCCCGGCCGGAGGAGGAGCCGTGTCGCCAGGCGCGGGTGCTGTGGGCGCAGCGGGCGGCACCTCCACGCGGGCTTCGTCATAGCGCTGGAGCCGGTAGACAATCGGCGTCACCTCGAAGGGCATCTTGTCGCGAGGGTTCATGTAGGCATAAACCTTCGCGCTCAGCTGGTGCACCTTGTCATCCCAGGGATCGGTTTTGAGCCAGGAACCGAGCGGGTTAGCTGCTCTCTGGTTCAGGTCGTCCCAGTTCAGCTTGGGTGACATCTTCTGCAGATCGACCATCCACGGTGTTCCGTCGGCCCTGAGCAGCGAATCGCCGAGCTTCGGGGTGTTCAGAGCCTTCAGTTCCTTTCCGCGGTCAACCAGCGCCGTGTAGTAGAGACCGGCGGTCGGCAGTTGATCCTTATACATGGAATTCTGAAGGTACTCCATGGCCTTTTTGGCGGCTTCTTCGTTGTCGTGGTCGGAGTGATACATATTAATGCGCTGGAAAGTCGCCTCGTCAGGGAAGAGTAGACGATCGTTGAAGGCGTAGCGGGTATCGATGTGGTGTCCCATGGCTACATGGGCCAGTTCCATTGCAATGACCGAGGCAATTGCCGGTTCGTTGGGCAGCGTATCGAGGAGTCCCTTGCTGATGAGGATGGTATTGCCGACGGTGGTGGCTTCAATAGTGTCGGTGAGCAGGACGCGGGTGTGAATCTGGTCGGTGAATGCAAGGTTGTTGGGCACCACGAGGTTAATGACGATCTGGTCCAAAATCTTGTTTTCATATCCACCCTGGTTCAGCGGTGCAACCAGGCCGGCTTCCACCAGGCGATCGATCACGTTGTTTTCAGCCTGCGTGACCCAGGCGCGCGTGGCTTGCAGCGGACCCACGTCCTGTGTATCGTCGACGGGGTTAACAGCGTCGTCCACCTTGACGCTGACGTTTTCGCTGTCCCGCGTGGGAAGCTTGAGAGAGTAGCCCCAGAAGTGCGTCTGCGCCTTCAGGCCCACTGATTTCTCGCTGTTGACGCGAGTCGTCTCTTCTACGTAGACGGCGACCGGCAACCAGATTCCGGGCTGCACATTCATGCGCCAGCTATCGAAGTGGAAGTAATACTTGGCGGAGTCTTCAGCGGATGGTCCGGTGTAGGTTCCGTTGAACCGCACCACGTTGCCATCCTCATCCTCAATCCAGATACGGCCATAGAAGCGGCCTGCTCCGGCAACCTTCGGATGGACATCGAAAACCCATGTACGAACTGAACCCAGGAACTCCCGGCGAACGTAGCTGAAGACGTAGTGCTGCTGGTCAAAGCCCGATGGATCAAGAAACATCATCTGCATGAAGCCAGTGGGGGAATAGGTAAATTTCTCCAGGCCAAGCGCCTTGGTGAGGCCGGTGATGGCCCCGAACGATCCCTTGAAGAAGCCTTTTTTGCCGGACGCCCTGGGGTCATAGGTCTTGTCGACGAATCCCTTGCCGAAGTCGACGCGGCTGAGCGTGTACTCATCGTCAACCGGCACTTCAAGCAGCTTCACGTCAGGCCGCGTGTCCTGGATGTAAGTCTCAACGAGCGGCGTGCGCTGCTGGATATTCTTGACGACCACCTTCTCGCGACCGATGGCTTTTTCAACCAGCGCGGCCTGTTCGGCCGTGAGTTGATGAGCCTGCTCGTACTTGGGCTGCTTTTTACCGTACGCGCCAGCGACAGTGAAGGTAAGCATCAGGAAGGTGAGGGATATCTTCCGAAACGTCATGTCAAGCTCCTAGGTGTGTTCTTTCAGCTTATCTTATTGCCGCCGGGACCAAGGCTTCGGGCTGTGCGGCGGAGTGAAGCAATGCTACGCCAATTGAAACTTAATTTTGATGTTGGTAGTCAAATCAACCGCTTGTCCATTACGTGTAGCTGGGCGGAATTTTATCAGTTGTGCCACTCGACGGGCTTCTTCGTCCAGTCCATGACCCAGCCCATGGACTACGCCTTGCACCAACACCTGACCGCTGGCTGTAAATGTGACCCGCAAAACCACGTCGCCCTGAACCCGCAACTGCTTTGCTTCCGAGGTGTACTGACCCTCGGGAATGGAAAGCAGATCGAGAGTTGTGGAGGACGCCGCCTCCGGAACAGTGGGCTTAGCCACAGCGGCAGTGGTCACCGCGGGGATGCCGGCTGAAGCTACTTTCGCGTTGCCATAGGTGCTGCCAGTTGAACTGGTGCCGGTGGCGCCCGGAATACCGGCGGAGGCTACCTTACCCACTACGCCAGCATTGGATCCGGACTTGAGTCCATTGCCGATGCCCGTTGAGCCCACCACTCCATGGGGAGCCACAGCCGGACCCTGCATGCCACCGTAGGGGTTGCCGATGGCCGCCACGGTAGCAGGACGCGTGGCATTGGGATTGGGAGTCACACCAAAGGTTTCACCCAGGTGCACAGGCGCCGTGGAGGGCTTTACCTGCCGGTTTTGCGCTGGCATGGCGGCCGTAAGGGCAGCCTTGGGCTGAGGAGACAAAATCACGGCGGGCTTGGCGAGCTTGACTGTGGGCAGCGCGACCTTGGCTTCCATCGTCACGGGTTTCAGGTCCGGCTTCAGCTCGGGCTTCTGAAGCTTGATCCTCGGTGCTTCAAAGTGGGTTTCGGGCAGCCTGACTGGGGTCGGAAGCTCTTTCGGTGGCGGCGGCACCTTGACTTTGATTTTGGGCCGTGGCGGTGGCGTTGTGGGTACAATCAGCTCCGTATACTCGTACTTATGCTGATCCATTGCCTTCTTGGCGGTTGCTCCAATAACAAGGAGCAAGATCAGAATTAGGCCGTTTATCACCATGCTGGTGAAAAATGAGCCGGCTCTTCCCTCGGGCTCAGGGAGCAAGCCAAAGGTCATTCTTTCCGGGTATCTCACTGCCATAATCTCAGTCCTCACGTTTGTCTCTCGGATGGGGGAGAACCAGTTGTTCAATGCGGCTGCTTGTCAAAGCGGCCGTCAATTGCAAAACAGAGGGATCGCGGACCCCTGAAGCGATGGTTGCCAGGTTGAACCCATCATCCAATTGCACCTGGCGATCGTCGTATGAGCGCAAACCTCGCATCATGGTGGTGTTAGATGCTGCTTTTGTGACCAGTTCCGCTGCAAGCCACTGTAGTTTTCCAGGGTCCTTCAAAGTAAAAAAGGCACCCTTGGGAGGATCGGAAAAACCTGTGGCCGCGCTGGCGTAAACTGGCCGAGTGATAGGGATATAGGCGCGCAAGGAGTCAAAGCCCAGCGTGATCCGTTCCGCGCGAAGCGGAGCGCAACCAGAATGGATCTTCGACATGCCACGCACTCCTATCCATTATCGAAAACCTCGGCGAAAAAACTTTCAATCCCTCGTTTGGGCCAGCGTAGCGCGGTAATTTCTAAATCGGCAGAAGCAAACTAAGATTTCAACTCTTCTTCTGTGCCGTCAGCCGCGATTTTTAAGCAGCGGTACAGGGTAATGCCGCCTCTGCGGCGGTCTCGAAGAAAGTGAAGGCATAGCTCACTTCCCATACCCCTATAGTACCCTTAGTGTTAGACCCAAGGTAAACCAAACTGGCGTCGAAGGGGCAATTTTTTTTATGAAGATATTAGTCACCGGGGGTGCGGGGTACATAGGTGGAACAGTAGCCTCCGCGCTTTTGGCAAAAGGCCACCAGCCCGTGATTTATGACGATCTTAGTCACGGTCGACGGGACCTGCTTCCAGCCGGAGTGGAATTCGTAGAAGGGGAGTTGGGAGACCGGCGCGGGATTGAAAACCTTTTCAATTCAGCGAAAAACGAGGGCCAGCCATTCGACGGGGTCCTCCATTTTGCCGCCCTCATTGAGGCCGGCGAGTCGATGGTGAATCCAGAGAAGTTCTTCCGCAACAACACGGCTTCCACCCTCACCCTGCTCGAGGCGATGCTCGCGGAGGGGCCGCGACGCCTGGTGTTCTCTTCCACCGCCGCCGTTTACGGCGAGCCGGAGTCGGTTCCAATTCCCGAAACGGCACGCCTTTTGCCCACCAATGCCTATGGCGAGTCCAAGTTGCTGGTGGAGCACATGCTTAGCTGGCTGAACCGGATTCATGGGCTGCGCTATGCATCTTTGCGCTATTTCAACGTTGCCGGTGCTCCCGAGGGTCCGGAGGGCGTGACCCGAGGCGAAGCGCACGAACCGGAATCGCACCTCATTCCGCTGGTTCTGGACGTCGCCCTGGGCAGGCGCGAGTCTATTCGTATCTATGGCGAAGATTACCCAACCCCGGACGGCACCTGCATCCGCGATTACGTTCACGTTTCCGATCTGGCGGATGCCCACCTACTGGCCCTCGGTGCTCTGGAGAAACAGGATCGCCTGATCTTCAACCTCGGCAACGGAGAGGGATTCAGTGTCTTCCAGGTCATCGAGTCGGCCCGCCGTGTCACCGGCCACCCCATTCCCGCGGAAATCCACCCTCGCCGGGCCGGCGATCCCGCTGTCCTGGTTGCAAGTTCAGAGAAAGCCGTCCGCGAGTTGGGATGGAAACCCCGTTACTCCCAGCTGGATGACATTCTTCGCACCGCGTGGATCTGGCACCAGAAACGTTATCAAATCCGAGATGCGAAATAGTCGGCCTCACGCCGCGCGGACTGAGCGCAGCGCGAGGTCGTTGGTTTGTTACTGTTCGATATAAACGTATCGTTATATAGCCAGACTCCGTTGATTTTCGAATAGAGCCTTGCGTAGACTGTTGCGCCGTTTGGCACAGGCTGGGCACGTTTGCGGAAGTGGCCGAGCCTTTGTATAAGAACAGGTTGCTTGAGCCGGGTGCAGTGGTGTCGAGGTTGAGCTGGTAGAGAGTGAACCCCCGTCCCGGCGTTCCGCAGGGAAGCCTGCCGTAGTCCGCAATATAGATGTTTTTCGATGCGCCGATACCCATGCCCCAGAGCGCGGAGATGCCGGCGTTGAGTGCGGGTCCGCAATCGCCCTTGTCTGGTTGATCGAACCAGCGAGCCGAATAGCCATTGCCGAGGATGGTAGAGATATAGCTCGCCGGGGTGACTTTGCGACAACCAAGTTCCCGTAATCCACGAAGTAGAAGTTGCCCGCGCCGTCAAGGACGATGTTGCGGGGCTCTTCGAGTAAGGCGGAGGTCGCGATAGGGAAGCCTCCAACACTCGGTGGTCCGACAGTCAACGCGATTGTTGCCTGCATCCATAATGAATTTAGGCTTTGGCCTTGTTGTCAAAGTTGATTCCGTCAGGATTGAATAGCACCAAACTGCCCGTGATGAGAACTGATGGTGTGCGGTTGAACAGCGTGCTCAAACTGATGAGCACCGCGGCGTTTCCGTGAATATCGACTGCGGATTTGGAATTGTTGGGAGTGTTCCGCTGCCTATTTGCAGACGGTCAATCCGTGCTCTCGAACGGCGGCATGGCCAGGGAAGGCTCTACGTTAGTGCGTAAACAGGGCCAGCGGGATGGATTCGCCCATGGCTTTGTAGCCGGCCGGTCCAGGATGCAGGTGGTCGCCGCAATCGTATGCGGGGAGCAGGTGATCGGTGTGCTGGGGGTCGCGGACTACGGCGTCGAAATCGATGACGGCATCGAAGTGGCCGGCGGTGCGAATCCATTGATTCACGGCCTGACGGTCTGCTTCGCTGAGCGGGCCGGGATGATAGTAGCCGGAGCCTACATACGGTGTGATGGTGGCGCCATAGACCAGCAGGCCATGGGCATGAGCGCGGGCGATGATTTGGTTGTAGGCGGCGATGACACGTCGCATAAAGGCGGCATGCGTTTCTGGAGAGACTTCCGCGTGAATTGCCACGCCCCCGAGATCGTTGACGCCTTCGAAGACAATGACCCATCGCACGGCCGCGGGGGCGAGCACATCGCGATCGAAGCGTGACAGCGCGTTTGGTCCAAGGCCGTCGGTGAGCAGGTGATTGCCGCCGATGCCCTGATTGGAGACGCCGATGTTGCGCGTTGCGGGAGCGGACTGGAGCCTTGCCGCGAGCACGTCTGTCCAGCGGTCGTTGCCGTTGGTGGTTGCGCCGTGGCCGTCGGTGATGGAGTCGCCGAGGATGACGACGGACGCGGCCGAGGATGCTGCCTGTACGTCTACCTCTGAAAGCTGAAACCAGTGATCGACCTGTTTGGGTTCGGCGAAGGTTGCTGCGCTGACAAAGTCGCCATGGACGTACCAGGAGGTTGCGCGGGAGCCGGGGTGGCTTGTTTCGCGGACTGGTGGCGTATCGAGGTGATACGTGATGGCCAGGTTCGACAACGGGGCGACAGGAAATTCGAGCGGATCTGAGACGAACTCGGCGCCCGCGGGAATGGTGACGTCGGAGGTGCCGGCGAAGGTGAGCGGATGGTCGGACGCGGGATCGATTGCCGCTGATGCAGTCGAAATGGGGAGCGCGATGTGGACCGCGGTGAAGTGGAGTGGCTCGGTTCCGAAGGCGTTGGAGAGATGGACGCGCAGCGCGGGACCGCCGACGGATAGATGGACGATCTGGCGCACGGTGGCATCGCGGAGGTCGTCTGGCGGAAGGGCGTTTTGCGGTTCGGGGATTTGTTGCGATGTTCCCCAGGTGGCTACCCACGACTGCGCTGGGACGGGAGCGGACTTGGCGGCGTGCGCGGATGGGAGGCACGCGAGGACGCTGGCGAGGATGGCGCACGCGAAGATCGTCGAGAATTTTGGTGCAAGTTTCATGATGGCCGGTTTAGTATGGGGTCCGAAGTAAATCGCTTTTCCAAAAGCGAAGCATATCATTCCTGGAGCGTGCCGTGCGTATTTCGTTGAAGTCGACCTCTTTGCTGATGGTTTTTGCGAGCGCTTCGGCGTTGGTTGTGTGTGGAATTGCGCAGACGCCTTCTACGCACCCGCCAGTTACTTTCACGGCCGATCAGGATCATCAGAACATGATGGACCAGTTGGGAATCAAGGCTCTGCGACCGGGGCCGAGCGGCAACGAAAAAGCGCCGAACCATGCCAATTACGATGAATCGCTGGCCAATCCCTATCCGAATTTGCCCGACCCGCTGACGTTAAACGACGGAACGAAGGTGACGACGGCGGCGCAGTGGTGGGACAAGCGCAGGCCAGAACTGGTGGACATGTTGTCGAAGTATGTGTATGGACGACAGCCGGAGAACCTGCCCAAAGTGACTTGGACGGTGACGACGGCGGACCACGAGTTTCTGGGTTTCACGCCAATTATTGCGAAGGACCTGATTGGCGAGGTGGATAACTCGGCGTACCCGGCGATCAAGGTGCGCATCCACATGACGGTGGTGACGCCAGCGAATGCGAAGGGGCCTGTGCCGGTGCTGATGATGTTTGGGCGGGCAGGGTTTCCCAATCCAAATGAGCCGCGCGGCGAAGAACTGGGCCGCGTGAATGCTGCGTGGAAAGCGCTTCTGCTGCAGCAGGACCCCTCGCTCAAGGATGTGTTTGACAAGCATCCCGCATGGGAGCCGCTGAAGGAGAGCCCGTTTTTCGTGCGTCCCGAACTGAATGAAGATGGGGATCCACCGAACCAGTGGCAGTTGGTGGCGGCGGGTTGGGGATTTGTCTTGTTTGATCCGGCCAGCGTGCAGGCGGATGACGGAGCGGGGATTACGCGGGGAATTATTGGACTGGTGAACAAGGGGCAGCCCCGCAAGCCGGAAGACTGGGGCGCATTGCGCGCATGGGCATGGGGCGCGGGACGCGGCCTCGACTATTTGGAGACCGATCCGGCGGTGGATGCGAAGCATGTGGGCATCGATGGAGTTTCGCGCTACGGCAAGGCAACGCTGGTGACGATGGCGTTCGATCAGCGGTTTGCGATGGCGCTGGTTGGGTCGTCGGGCAAGGGCGGCGCTACACTGCTGCGCCGCAACTATGGAGAAGCGGTGGAGAGCCTGACGGGCGGCGAATACTACTGGATGGCTGGGAACTTTATGAAGTATGGCGCGAGCGATGCGACGTTTGGGAAGATGACGCCGGGCGATATCCCAGTGGATTCGAATGAGCTGATTGCGCTGTGCGCGCCGCGGTTGACGTTTATCAGCTATGGCGTTCCGGAAAAGGGCGACGCGCATTGGCTGGATCACCAGGGTAGCTTCATGGCCACGGTGGATGCCAGCCGGGTATTCAATTTGCTTGGAGCGAAGGGGCTGTCGGTGGATGGGGATTATCACACGGCGAAGATGCCGCCGGTGAACCAGGGGCTGATGGATGGGCAGTTGGCATGGCGGCAGCATGACGGCGGCCATACGGACGCGCCGAACATGAAGTGGTTCATTCTTTGGGCGGATAAGTTCATTGGGCATACGCCGGGGCAGTAGAGGGCGTGTACAGTAAGCAAATGATCACACGCCGTCGCTTCTTCCGGACCGTTTCCGCAACATCCCTAGTGCTGGCGCTTGAGCCGAGCCTTCGGATGGCATCTGCTCAAGGGGTGAATGGGGTCTATAGCAACCCGATCATGGGCGGAGACCACCCGGATGCAAGCCCTATCCGTGTGGGTACGGACTTTTACCTCACTCACTCAAGCTTCGAGTGGGCGCCAGGGCTGCTGATCTGGCATTCATTGGACCTGGTGAATTGGCGTCCCGTTTCCGCCGCTCTGCGCCGTTACTACGGAAGCGTGTGGGCGCCGTACCTTTGTGAGTATGACGGACATTTCTATATCTACTACCCGTCGAATAACAAGCTGTTCGTGGTGCATGCCGATCATCCAACGGGACCGTGGAGCGAGCCGATTGATCTGGGAATCTCCGCAATCGATCCTGCGCATATTGCGGAAAACGGACGCCGCTATTTGTACACGAACGGCGGACAGATGGTGGAGCTTACCGCGGATGGGCTTGGGGTGAAGTCGCCGCCGCGCACTGTTTTTGCACCGTGGCCGGTGCCCGCGACAACGCGCATGGAGTGCACATGCCTGGAAGGCCCAAAGCTGCTTGAGCATAATGGTTATTTTTATTTGAACGTGGCGGAAGGCGGCACAGGCGGTCCAGCAACCAGCCATTCCGTGATCAGCGCCCGCAGCCGTCACGCAGATGGTCCATGGGAGTTTTCTCCATATAACCCGGTGGTGCATACGCAGTCGCGCGACGATCGTTGGTTGAGTGTGGGGCACGGCCGCCTGGTCGACACACCTGACGGCAAGTGGTACATGACTGTCCACTCGTATGAGAACGGATACCGCACGCTGGGTCGGCAATTGCTGCTGCTTCCGATTACTTGGACGGCAGACGGCTGGTTTCGCGTTGAGCCGGAGATCGCAGCGGATTCGGTCATCCCAATGCCTGTGTCCGGCAGAAGTCAGGAAGCGTTCTCCGATCCATCGGACAACTTCGACAGTGCGGAACTGGGCCTGCAGTGGGGCCTCTGGCACGAGTACGATACGGCGCGATTTGAGACGGGAAAGCAGTTCCTGCGCCTTGCGGCTCGCGGCAAGAGGCTTGAGGATACAGCCGTGCTGAGTACACCTGTCGGCGGCCACTCGTATACGGTCGAGGTCGACGTGGAGATTGAGTCAGGATGCGAGGCGGGCCTGCTTCTTTTCTACAACCCGGAGCATGCGACCGGGATCACGCTTGGGGCTGAAGGAATCGGCGTGCGGCTGGCCAACGGATATACGCCTAGCCATCGCGGGACCGGATCAACACGGGCCACGCTTTGCGTGGTGAACGATCGTCAGGAAGTGGACTTCTATTTTCGTCTTCCAAATCACCCGTGGCAGCGTACAGAAGAGTCCGCGGAGATATCGGGGATGCACCACAATGTGTTGGGCGGCTTCCTCGATGTGCGACCAGCCATCGGCTCGTGGGGATCCGGCAGCGCTACATTCCGTGGCTTCAGGTACTGGCCGGGGGTCAAACTGCCTGCATAGATCGGATCTTCAACAAGGGAAGATGGCCTCGGTGATCCACGGGCTGACTCATAGCCAGCTGGCGTGGCAGCAGCATGACGGCGGGCATACGGATGCAGCGAATTTGATTGCTAGCTCCAGGTGCGGATGCCGATCACTCCCCACCAGAGAAGGTAGGCGGTTGCAATCAGCAGAGCCGACGTCACAGCAATGGAGAACCCACGAACGAATTTGCGAATGGGCTGATTGTGAACTTTCCACAAAGCCAGGGCGCTAGCCACGGCGGACAGAGCGAAAATCAACGTGGTGATGAATAGGGCAACGGAATAGACAGTGATGTTGCCCAGACGGCTAATCAAGTCGCTTGAAGAGGCGATGAAAGTGCCGATAAAGGCCAACAGGCTGAGTGCGCTGATGAGTGGCCACAATCGGATGGTCCGCTCCTGCGGCCGGCGGCGCTTCTTGAAGAAACCACCGATGATCCAGAAGGGCGCATAGAGCAGGATGGCGATAAAGGCCAGAACAAACCAGGCGACCAAAGCAATCTGAAAGAAGGCAAACCATGTGGGGATGCGCCGGATTGTTCCGCCGAGGAAGATGAAGCGGCCCTCGGCATTGGGAGCAATCAGTGCAATGGTGGCGATTGGTTCAGCCGGCCCTTTACTCGGCAGGTAGCGAAACTGTTCACCGCTGACTGGCGCAGCTACGGGGTGATTCCAGCCACCGAGCCCCGATTGCAGCATATTGCCACCGCCGAAGGTAATTCGTTGCAGAGATAGCAGGCGCTCAAGGAAATAAGTGAATTGGTTGCGGGGCGAAGCTGCCTGGTAGCAGCCGGCATATTGCTGTGCGTCGGCCGGCAGCGGGCCGGCGGCGGGAACGGTTTGTCGCTGAAGCGACCGGGTGATGTAGGCGCGGATGGCGTCACCGATTTTCCCGAAGGCTCCGCCGTTGCCGGAATTGATTGAATAGAAGTAGCCCACGCCGTATTCGGGCATGTAGGACATGTCAGTGAGGCCGCCATTCACGCCGCCGTTGTGACCGTGGTAGACGAAACCGTCGTGGATGGAGGTGTAATTGCTCAAGCCGTAACCGGCCTTGAGGCCCTGTTGTGCTTCCCAAGTGCGCGTCGGTGTTTCCATTCGATCGATATCTGCCGCGGGCACCACTTGCACGCCGCCAACCGCACCGCGATTGAGATAGAACTGGACATAGACCGCCATGTCATTGGCCGAAGCATTGATGGCGCCTGCGGGACGCACGAGGATGTTCCAGTAGGGAAATGGCGTCTTGCCATCGTCGTGATAGAGAGTGGTGAGTTGTGGCGAGGGCTGCTCGAAGTACGTAGCAGTCCTCATGCCGATGGGCATGAAGAAATTCTCTCTTACGTAATCTTCAAAACGCCGACCGGTGATTCTTTCAACGATGTAGGCGGCTACCGGTGGACCCGAGTTGCAATAGGACATGCGTGTTCCGGGGCGCCAGCGGGAGACGCGGGAGCGCTGGTAATAATCCAGGCCCTGACGAAGAGTCATTCCCTTCGCGTTTTTGGCGTATTCCGGCAAGTGCATGTCGTCCCAGCCAGTGGTGTGCTCGAGAAGGTCAACCACGCGAACTGGGTCCGAGGCTTCCCAGCGATTCTTAAACCAGATCTCTGGGACGAGTCTGTGGACGGGGTCCTGGAGCGAGAGCTTGCCTTCATCGACGAGCTTGAGGATGGACAGAGAGGCAAAAGCCTTGGATGTGGAGCCGATGCGGAAGAGGGTTTCGGGGCCGGTGGCGTGGTTGGAAGCGACGTCGGACTTCCCCAGGCCAGCAACCCATTCCGGGCCATCGCGATGCACGATGGCGACCGAGACGCCCGGCGTATGCGTGTCGGCAAGGATTTTTTCCAGCTGCTGACGCAACTCGGCCACTGACTGGGCCGGCTTGGGCGTTTCGTCCTTCTTGTCCTCTGCCAGTGCGCGGGCCGGAAGCAGGAAGACGAGCATAAAAAGAACGTACTTGAAACTCTGGGCTAGCATCGGCTTCTTCATTCGCGATCTCCAGATAGTGCAATCAACCGTCGCACGCGATGTTACCACCGGCGGCTGGCGGTCAATCGTTTTTCTAAATATCGAGGAGATCCCCGGTCATGTTATGCACTCTGCGATTTAAGGCACTGATTGATCGGTGCAGTCCGCGAAGGCTTGCACAAGTGGTGCTTGCGCGCCGTGGTGCTTATCCAGACATGAAATTAGACTTCATATCCCTTCAATGGGGCTTAGTATGCTTGCAACTGATCCAGGGGCAGGCGGACGCGGAAGCAGGTGGAACCGGGCTCGGAGTTTACGCTGAGGTGGCCGCGGTGCTTGCGGACAATGCGCATGGCGTTGTCGAGGCCGAGACCGAGTCCCTGGCCGGGCGGCTTGGTGGTGAAGAACGGCTCGAAGATGCGGTCCTGTAACTCAGGTGGAATGCCGGGGCCAGTATCCCAGATTTCGACCAGCAGCATTTCGCCTTCGAGTCGACAGGTGAGCTTGAGATCGCCGTGGTTGCCAAGCGCGTCGAGCGCGTTTTCAATGAGGGCGGTCCACACCTGGTTCAACTCGCTGCCATAGGCGCTGATACGGGGCAAGTTGGGCTCGTAGTCGCGGATGACATGCACGTTGCTCATGCGCGACTGGAACATCTGCACAGTGGCGTCAAGTCCTGCGGGAACGTCGACTTCGAGAATGGGCGCGCGATCCATGTAGGAATAGGTCTGCACGGCACTGATGAGGTCGAAGATGCGGGCGGTGGAGTTGACGAGCGTGTCAACCGCGCGCGAGGTGCGAAGAAAACGCGCAAAGTATTGCAGGGTGATGCAGGTTGCTTCCTCTCCGATGATGGCGCGCAGTTCATCGAGGTCGGGCGCGGTGACGCCCAGCTCGGCCAACTGGGGCGCTACCTCCCACGGATCTTCGCAGCTGAAAGCGGTGAGCCAGCCGCGAATATTGTCCTCACGGGTGATGACGCTGACCACGGTCAGGTTTTCGGGTTGAGTTGCGCGGGCGATCATGTTCTGCTCCCAGGCCTGCGCATCCTGAATCTGCTTTTCAGACAGGCACAGGTTGACGAGCTTGAAGCGATTCTGGCGACTTGCGCGAATTTCTGTGAACAGGCTGGAGGCGGCGCGCTGGGCAGCGGAAGCGGGATTGTTGAGTTCGTGGGCGAGGTTGCCGGCCAGCTTGCCAAGGGCGTTCAGCTTTTCGGCCTGCTGCTCGATGCGTGTGACTTCACGGACGCGATCGAGAAGGGTGGTTACGGCCCGCTGACCCATGGAGGGGATGGCGAGGAGCATCTCAGGAAAGAGGGATTTGTGAATGAGCAGCGCCCAGACGTCAGACATGGCGGTTCCCTGGCCGCCGTAGCTTTTCATGCGGGAGTAGGGGAGAATGCCGGTCATTTGTCCGGCGCGGCCGATGAACAGGGCCATGGGTCCGCCGTGCTGGCGGCGGACGTGGATTTCCCCTTTGAGGATAAGCATCATGTGCTCGGCAGGAGTGCCTTCCTCGAAGAGAGCTTCGCCGGCGGCGGCGACCTGCTCGCGGCCGTTGCGGGCCAGCCAGATGCGGTCCTCATAGGAAAGACCGTGCAACGGGCCGATGCGCTCGAGGGCGGCGGCGATTTCTTCGACAGGGGTGGGAGTGGCGGGTGCGGTGACGGCGGGGGAAAGCATCCGGGAACCTCCGGGCGATCAGTTTCAGGATAGACGATTGAGGGGCGGCTGAGCTGTGCAGATTATTCGGAGAGATCGCTGCTGGGGAGAAGCGGTCCAACGGTGACTTCGGGTTCAATCCAGGAACCCCATTTTGATTTCAATTGGACGTCGGAAACGGGATTTGGAATGCGTCGCCACGAAAGAACCCCGGAAACTGCTAGGACGATGATGGCCGGTTCAATGGGCTGGCGGTAGTCCATGAGGGGGTGGGTCACGTAATAAGTAACGGGAAAGATGGCGATGAGCACCAGATAAGGCAGGAGCGTGGCGCGGTTCAGACGCCATAGACGGCGGATGCCGAGCAGCATGAGAAAGGTGATGCTGCAAACATAGAAAACATTTGCCGGCTCGTAGGGCTGTTCGCGCAATTCTTCAGCGGAAAAGCTCCAATAGCCGGTCCAGTAATAGAGCATGCGGCGCAATGTTTTATGAACGAAAAACTCCGGATGATCATGGAGGTATACGACGGCCAGGGTGTGCTTTTCCGCCAGGAAGGCGGGTTCGCCCATGGTGAGGAATTTGCGCATCTCGACGGGATTGCTGGAGGGATGGGCGGAGCTGGGGTCGAGGGAGGCATCGCCGGAGTTGTCATCGTAGACCTCGAGCCAGAAGTTATCGCGGACGGGGCAAAGGATGCCGAGGGTGCGGTAGTTGCGGACTGTCCACGGGGCGAGGACAGCGATTGCGGCCAGTGTAGTGAGCGAACCGAACAATATCCAGCGGCCACCGGCGCGTCGCACCTTATAGAGCGCCAGCGCCAGCAGGAACGGCAGCGTGGAAAGCACTGAGGGGTTCGAAAGCGCGGTGACGCCAAAGAGCGCGCCCCATCCGAGCCAGGCGAGAGGGGTTGCCGCGCGATGAATTCGCTGGGCGATGCAAAAGCATGTAGTGAAGAGCAGTCCGGTGAGTGAGTACTCCCAGACGCGGCCGGCTGAGAAATAGATGCCAAAAGGATAAAGAGCCCAGACGCACGCCGCTATTTTTGCGCCGCGCGCGCCAAGAGAATACTTGGCGCTGAAGTAAACCCCAATGCAGGTGAGGGCGGAGAGCAGGCTGTTGATGGAGAGAATGACGAATCCGGAAGTGAGCGAATAGATGCCGAAGAGGCGAAAAACGAGGGAGAGGAGGCTGGGGTAGAGCGGAGGCTGCATCGCGGTAGGCCCGGTCCATGGCCAGTAAGGGGAACTGTATCCGTGGCCGCTGGCCATGGCACGCGCGATCCAGCCCATCTCCCAGCCGAACTGCTCGTATAGTTTATCCGCGTCGGGCAGGTCGCGATAGTTGAAGCAGACGACCACCAGGCGGATGACGAATGCGGCCAGAACGATGCCGGGAATCAGCCAACGGGAGGACTGCCTTGGCTGTGCGTGTGGAGAAGTTGAAATCGGCATTCGGCCATTTCGTAAAAGGAGATGAGAGGCAGCTCCGATTTAACCACATTCGTCGCATCGGCGTTTTTGGGTCTTCATGCGGCGTCTCGCTCGGGCTGCGTGCATCTGTGTAGTCCGTGGCTGTTTAAACCACAGCCTCCGGTCGCTGATTTGCCAGCACCTGCTCGTAATACCGCACATATTGAGGCACGACGAGTGTGGAACAGAAGCGGGTTTGCGCGGTACGTCGTCCAGCTTCGCGCATGGCGGCAAGGCGTTCCGGTTCCTGGAGCAAGGACAGCGCGCCGGAGGCCATACCGTCCACATCGCCCACAGAATAAAGCAGGCCGGTGATTCCGTCGTCGATGAGCTCCGGGACTCCGCCGACGCTGGTTGCGATGGAGGGAACCTTGCAGGCCATGGCTTCCAGCGCGGCCAGGCCGAAGGACTCCAGTTCACTGGGCATGAGCAGGATGTCGGCGAGCGGGAGCAGCTCGTTGACGCGGTCCTGTTTGCCCATGAAGTGGACCTTGTTATGGATGCCAAGATCGTGGGCCAGCCACTCCGCGGAGGAGCGGTCAGGGCCATCGCCGATGAGGATCAGGCGCGCCGGGGTTTCGCGGATGACCTGCGCAAAGATGCGGACTACATCCACAACGCGCTTGACGGGGCGGAAGTTTGACAGATGCAGCAGGATTGCCTCGTCCGGTGCCGCGAAACGCTTGCGGGCCGCTGCGCGAGCGTCTTCATCGCGGATGGGCGTGTAGACATCGCAGTTGACGAAGTTGGTAACCACCTCAATGCCGCGCGTGACGCCAAAGTCCTCAACGGTTTTTTGACGCAGATAGTTGGAGATGCTGGTGACCCCATCGCTCTCCTGGATGGCGTACCGCGTGATGGGCAGATAGCTGCGATCGAGGCCCACGAGCGTGATGTCTGTGCCGTGCAGCGTGGTGACAAACGGGAGCCGACGGCCTTTTGCCGCGAGCATTTGCCGAGCCAGCAGGGCGCTTACTGAATGCGGGATTGCATAGTGCACATGGAGCAGGTCAAGCGCGCAGAACTCGGCCACCTCGGCCATGCGCGAGGCAAGCGCCAGATCATAGGGCGGGAACTCAAACAGCGGATAGCTGGAGACCGGAACCTCGTGGTAGAAGATGCCTTCGTCGCGTCCGCTGAGACGGAATGGCTGGGAGTAAGAGATGAAGTGAACTTCATGGCCGAGGGCGGCGAGTTCGATGCCGAGTTCCGTGGCCACAACGCCGGAGCCGCCGTAGGTGGGATAGCAGGTGATGCCGATACGCATGAGGCCTTCTTCGATTGGAGTCTCTGTGCTGGGTCCGCCGTGATTAGGACGTTGGCGGATGCGCAGAAGATTCAAATGCAGACGCGAAAGAGAAGAGTTCGAGGTGAGGGAACTGGTTTAGCTGATCGAGGGCCTGTCGTTCCGTGTCGCGCGAAGCACGGAGACGGGTGCGCACCTGGGCCAGGTCGGCGTCGTTGTAGCCGGGGTGGGCGACGAGTTCCCATGTGCCCGGAGGGAGTTGACGGAGCAGGGAAGCGACGGTCGCCGCATCGAGGCTTCCGGTGGCCAGTACGCCGATGGCGCCATCGGTGGTGACGAAGCCCTCTTCCGCGAGGATGCGGTGGAAGGCAGGCTTGAGCCGGCGCAAAAGGCTCACTTGCGCACGGCGAAGCAGGGGCGCGCGGGGAGTTGCATGCAGGCTCCAGGCGGGCTCAAAAGGGTTGCGGATGGTGCGGATTCCAGCGGTTCGCGCGGCTCGCAGTATGGGTCGCAAGACGGCGGGAAACATGTGGACGTGCTTGTGGGTGTCAATGTGCGTGAGGCGGAGCCCACGGCTTTTGAGCAGGGCGATCTGGGCAGCGGCTTCGGCCTCAATAGCGGACGCGATTTGAGCGCGCGAGGCCAATCGGGAGGCGGGACCGTAGAGCAAACGAAGAAAGCCAGTGAGTGTGGAACGGAATCGCCCGGTAATTGGGTTGGCCAGGGCTGGGATTTCACGATGGGCGGAAAGCACCGGCTCGCCATCAACCAGAACCACATGGCAGCCGACGCCGAGCGAGGGCGTGGCGAGCGCTATTTCGATTGCATCGCCGGTGCCCGGAGCGTTGGCCATGAGCGTGGCGCTGGTCAAGACGCCGGCCTGGTGCAACTCCGCCACCGCGCGGTTGACTCCGCGCGTCAGGCCGAAGTCGTCCGCGTTGATGATGAGGCGCCTCACCGGGTGAGTCTATCAACTCTGCGTGGGGTGCATTGAATTCAGAGGTGGGTAAGGAGGGAATTGCGCAAAGGCGCTGGTATGATTGACGAAGGCCACAATTGCTTTTGCGCCTTTGTGGGCGGTTAGCTCAGTTGGTTAGAGCGCCTGCCTTACAAGCAGGATGTCGGGGGTTCGAGTCCCTCACTGCCCACCAATAAAATCAATAACTTAGACTGTTTTTGGATTGTAGGCAAGTTTGATTTGTACAAATTTTGGCTAAAAAAAATTCAGAGTGATGTTTTAGTGGGCTTCAATGGCCTTCAATGAACCTGCGCGGGAATTGTTGATTTCTATTCGGGCCATGTCCCATCCTCCGCTGTTTGATAAAGCGAACTCCACTAATGTATTGGCTTCGCTCAAAAATGGAAATTTCCTTCGGGATCAACATGCGTCCAATAAAAGTCGTCTGCGATGCAACGAATGGGAACAAAGTTGTTCGGCTTATCCGCAATCCATCCGTCTTCGTGGCGACGCTTCAATTCGGCAACGATCAAAACGATTGCTGATTGCGTTGCCTGATAACACTTCCATGAACACGGATGATTCTGAATTTGAGTAGTAAGCTTTCCATAGTCATCGTACAGAACCATTGTTTCGCGTTTTGAAGGTTCGTAAATTTCATGCTTTAGGCCGAACGTAAGCGAATTACTTGTTGAATCAGCGTTAATCTGGCAGGCTTGAGGAAATGCTTGATCCTCACAAACCTTAACGCTGCCGATTCCCAAATAACAATGCTCCATTTTCGATGGATCAATACACATTGGGCCGGTCCAACTCCATGTCATTGTGTCATTCGTTCCCTTAAGCGGAATAATGATTTGTCCTACTTTATATGGAGCATTGCAAACCGCCTCGCACGATCCGTAAGCCATAACGCCCCTTCCAAGAGATTTCTCAATCGTCGATTGATGATCGCAACTCCCACAAACTTGAACACCATCGCTTTTCGTATAACAAAATTGTTTTTGTAATGGTGCCTTAGCACTCAACTGCGCATTGCACATTCCAACGCTGAAAAATGCGAAAGAGAGTGCAACCAAGTCTTTCAACTTCATTTGCAACCATCCTTCGGCATTTGCTCCCCTCCGTTGGGTATTGTTCACTGTAGTTGTTTTCATTGAGTTGATCCAACGGTATCAAACACACTGACTGCTTTTCGCATTGCCGCTGCCCGAACGTGAGAATACTTCTTAATCATCTTCGGTGACATCCAACCGGCAATCTCTTGAATGGTCCCATCGTTGACCCCGCTTGCTGCCAAACGCGAAACGGCGCTGTGTCTCAAGTCATGCCAGCGAAACGATTCAATGTGGGTATTCTCTTTGGCTGTCTTCCACTTCTCAACTGAGATTTTCTTTGCAGTTCTCAACGCAGTATCAGCATTCTTTTTGGCTCTGCGCCATGCCGTTGCAAACGACTTCACTGGTTGATCAGGGAACGTTTCGTAAGCTTTAACAACCCCGCCTTTTCCCGTTTGTCCCTTTGTGCCGAATAGTGCGTATTTCTCCCTTGGGAAGACTGCATTTGTGGGCAGCGCATTCGGGAATTGATCTTTCCATTGTTTAAGCGCATCCCAGGCGGTTTGACTCAAGGGAACGATGCGATCCTTGCCGCCTATCGTTTTCGATTTGCCTACAGTAATCGTTCCTTCGACCAAATCCACTTGATGCCAGCGGAGCAAACGCAATTCTTCGTTTCTGACGGCGGTATGGATCGAAACCAACACCGCTGTATACAGTCCCCGGCTTGCACTCTTCTTGCAAGCTGCAAGCAAAGCTTTCAATTCTTCATCGCTCAACTCGCGTCCGGGGCTTTCCTCTTCCTGCAACATCTTGACTTCATCTTCAATATCGGCCCATTTCTTCGCCTTCCGCATGACCATACGAATCAGGCTCACTTCGATATTGATGCTCCGATTCGATGCGCCCTCTTCTTGCCGTTTGGACTGGTATGCGCTGATTAGCTCCGAAGAAATGTCACTCAATAGAACATCGCTGAAAGACGATTCCAAATGATGCTTCATTGAGTTGTCGTGGATTTCTCTTGTCTTCTTTGCCCAATGCGGTTTCTTTTCCAGTAGAAACGCCTTCGCCGCAACGCCAAACGTTACCGGCTTTGCGATGGGCTTCAATCCGCCCCGGCCCTCTCCCAACTTCAAACGGTGATCAGCCTCCATGCGCTTTGCGAGTTCCTTGCCGTCCTTGCCTTTGCACTTGGAACTGACGGCAATCAAATTTCCCTGAAACATGAACCGATACCACCAAACCCCACCTTTGATTCTTTGATAAACAGCCATTGCGCCCTCCTGTCGTTATTGAACTGAACCAACGCCAGAAGAATACGTTAATTGTCATTTTTTGTACAATTGTTCAATCGTGCAACGACATAAATTATTGTAATCAATATGTTAATTAACTCTGCAATCCTGCTTCTAATGCAGTATTGTCCATTCCAGGCGCAAGAAAAGCCCCGTCAGAGGGACTGACGGGGCCGGGGTGAAGGATAAGGCAGGGGATCGGGCCGGAACGCGCCCCAAGCCGGTTACGGGGCCGGGGCGAGTGTTTACAGACTAGCTGGCAAGCCCAGTACCGCTGTCCATGATTGGTTCCTTCGATCCTTTCAATCGCTGAATCCGCGCGTACAGGGTAATGGCCTCTCCAGTAACCGTACTGATTCGATGAGCCAATGATTCCAAATCGTTGTTCAATGCTTGCGCCTCAAGTTGCATATCCGTTTGCAAGTTTCGCGCGGATTCAACAGCCTGTTGCAACTCATCCTTTTTGACTTCCCATTCAATCTTTTTCGCTGGCAATAGCAGGGCAGGTTGCCAATGTTTCCGCAATTCAAGGTGATCGGTTAAGCGATGTTGCGCCTGTTGCAACCGCCCCGCAATCCTGCCGGATTCATTTTGCAAATCCCACGATTGACGATTCAGTTTACCTAGCTCCCTGTCCAATTCTGCCTTCAACATCAAGGCATCAACATGCTTCGATTCCAGGTCTGCGATAGTCTGAGCTTTCAATCGTTCCGATAGGGCCTCAGCGAGTGCATGTGCTGTGTAGACACCGTTGAAGACTTCTCTTGCTTCGTCGCGTGTCGATTCGTCGTTGCTTCGCATCGCATCTGCCAACAGGGTCAAATCAACCGTTGCAATTGTGCGTTGCGAAATTCGATTGTCGTGTGTTGTTTGGTTCAAGCTACCCGCCATGACTCACCCCCTCTAATCGGTTCAGTTGCGTTGTTGGTTGCCTACAATTCACCCTTCGATCAAAAGTGACCTTAGCTCAGAGTCGATACGTGACGTTGATGGTTTGGATTCAAGCCATGAATTAGGCCCTTTGCCGAATCCCTTAGCAGCAACCGGGCGACCCGCTGCAATGCACCGCCGCGTAACAGGGTCGTTTTCGATTGGCGCAATTCTGCCATGTGTTGCAAGCTGAATAGCTTGTGACGCGATGAGGTTCGCCATATCCTCCACTGTCGGAGTGCGAAGAGTTCCATCGTTGCGAACTATTTGAACTACTGTAGGCATTGTTTCCTCCGTTGTTGGGTTAATCGTTCGTTGTTGACAAGTGCTTTCATTCGATCCCAGAAATCCGCCCCGCGTTTATCCCACGCTATGTGGGCATACTCAATAAGCAATTCGATTTCTTCCAGGCGGTTGTTGACTAGCAGTTCTCTCTGCTGTCCCTTCAATCGAATTGTGCAAAGGATGTGTTGACCGGCAATCTTTGAATCGGTAATGCTTTGAATGTGCTTCACGACAACATCCGTTGGTTCAAATTCGTCTGACAATTCGCTCAACACCCACAATCTGACTGTGACCAATGCTGCCATTGTTCCTTCCCTCCACTCAAATCAACACCGCTATTAAGATTTCCATAAGCCGGGAATCTGGTTCATGAACTAACACTGTGTCTCTGACAATGCGCTCGACTTCGTTGTTATCTCCACCGAACAGCGCCATTTCAGCAAAGCGATTCCACTGACCATTTCCAATAACAACCGTATCGCCGTTATTCAACGTGAGAACTGTATTCTTGCTCTGTTCGTTCTCCAGCTTGCTAAGTCTCGCCAGCAACAATTTGTTTGCCTTCATTGCGCACCTGCTTTTATGCGTGTGAACGTTGGGCCGTTCGTTGGGCCAGCGTTGCGGGATGCTTCGATTGCGTCAAGGCGCGAAACAATCTCATCGTTCACAGCTTGTTCCTGCGCCATTTTCAAGGCTGCAATCGTTGATCTAATTTTGTCTGCTGGATCGGGGGCCGTCTTTGCGAGCTTCACAAGGTTGCTTGCAAGTTCCAACGATGCAGCCTGCAAAAGATTCATTGATGCTTGCAAAGCTTCACGCTTGCGACTTCTCAACACCTTCACAAAATCCGGCTTTTTCAACCAATCGCTAATGGTTCGGCGCGATACATCAACACAGGCGGCTGTTCTGATTTTGGTGTAACCCTCAATCAAGAAACCAATCGCTTTCATTTGTTTGATTGACAACCCTTCCTCGCATTCCTCGTCAGTAGGTTCTGGAATCGGATCAGCAGCAATAACCCCAGCAACGTCTGTTGTCCAACCTTTCAATTCAGTCTTGTTTGTGGGCAATGGCACCGCGTTTGTTATGCGCGGATAAGGCGAAGTATTCAACGTTGCTGCCCAGCGTTCGTATTCGTCTTGTGTCATTGCCCACAATCTCCAAAAGGATCGTAACTTATCGCGCGTCGCTCTGACGGGGAAACCCATCGGGGCGGGTAGGGTAATTTCCAGGGGCCGGGAATCCGCCCGTGAGCAATGCAATCGGCGTGTTTAAGATTTCCATTAGCGCAGCTTGCTCGGCTTGCTTTTGTTCTTCCGTTTGTTCTGCCGTTGGTTGTGCGGCCTGTTGCGGTTCTGGCGTTGATTGCACTGAAGGGGCGGGGCGTTCGCCAATAACGACAATTGCTCCACATGCAATGTATTCATCCAACTCCGATGTGTCATTGACCCACAACGGAATCTGCTGAGGCCGGATTGAAGGATTGACCGTGAATCGATCAATCACCTTTGCCAGCGTGTCGCCTGTGAAGCGTTCGTTGTAAAACTCATACTTCAGGAATTGAATTCGACGCTTGCAAATGATTTCCATATTTCCTCCAGTACGGTTAGAGATGGTTTACCCATCCCGTTGTTGGTTGGATTGGTGGAGTCCATTTCGTTGTCCAGCCCCGATCGACTGGCGCAAGCGAATACAGCGATGGATTCCCCTCTTTCTTGACAACCTTTCCTTGCTTCATTGCCGCGTGTAAGCCGCGAACAATTGCGCCGTATGCGAAGTATCCGTTGAACCGGCAAACAATCGTTACCTTGCTAACGGGTTTGTTCAATTGCTTCAGCTTGTCCAGGATCAAATCTCCGATGAAGTTCTGTTCAACAATGTCCTCTGGCGTTAGTACACGCGGGGCGGGGCCTTTGGCATTTGCTTGAACAACAGGCTTCACTATCGGTTGTGCCTTGAACTTTGGCGCATTCTTTAACCGTCTATCGTTGATTCGTGCAACAGGAACCGCAACGTTGCTCAATGGTCTAAGGTGTTCAGGGCGAACAGTGGGCAACTTTGGCAACAACGTTTTCAAAGGTTCCGGCAATGGCTCAACTTGTGGCGCTGGCTTCACAACAACGATTGCAGCGGCGGGGGCCTTGCACAATGCCGTTGGCATCGGCGTTGCCTTGCTTCGCTTTGTTCGTTTGGCATTGACGTTAAGAAGCATGTTTCCTCCGTTTCGCAGGTAGCGGAATGCACGAAGTCAAAGCGTAGGGGCCGGTGATCCAACCCCCGGCAACGGCGCTGGCAGGCTCTAGGACGATTTCCGATAGGTAAGGGGTCAATACAGGCCCCGCGATTGCAGGACGGGCCGGAAGCGGGGCCGGATCGGGTCGTTTCGTCGCGTTGCCGGTGGGCCTTCCAGGGTTCGCGGTGAACACAGTGTATTGATTCCGATGCCTGTTGCGAATCGCGTTTGAAGGCTCACATAACAACACCGTTTGACGAATTATCGAAACGTCCAAACCTAACCACATGCACAATTCCAGAAACATGCCGTCAGACTCTTCAAAGAGCCAATAACGAGCGCTGGTATCACCACGCATTGCCGCCGCAACCGCTTCCTTTAGCACTTGGCACCACAACAGGCGTTCGCCATAGTCCAAGGCATTTTGCGGCGAAGCCTCAATTGAAGGTTCGGCATCCCATTCTTCGTGTTGCTTGCGTTTTGGATTGTCAGTCATTTACGCGCCCTCATGCGTATCGAGCAGCAATGCACAGTTGGTTAAAGCATTGATACAAAACAATGGATGGTTCTCTTGCCTCATTGAATGTTCAAAAAGTGAGCAGTTGTAACAGTGATTGACGTTGGTATCTGATACCTACAATTTGTGAAATGTGAACCGTTGCGCGATCCCTCTCTAGGTTTGGCTCAAAGCCAGCGCGTGAAATCGCGCGTTGATGGGGGTGTATGCTCCAGTGCTGTTGATAAACGGATATACGTTGTACAACACTAAAATTCTCATACCCCCTCTTACCTCGCGCGTTACGCGCTAACCCATCTAACTTCTTTGTTTGCAGTGTTCGGTTGACGCGCGATCCGCGCGTTACGCGCTGGCTTATCGACTCCGTTGTTTGAGTGCTGTTGTTTTGCAAGAGACGTTGATGCGAACGCGCGTTGGTTTTCGAGTTGCACTTTTCTACTCCTTTCCGCTTCCCACGCAAGGGGAAAGAAATATGGAGTTCGGAGGCAGTCTCACAATCCAAGGCCCGTTCATTGAAACGCGGCCTGAAACGATTCCCAGTTCCTTCTTTGTTTCCGTCCAGGTTCTTACGCTGATTCCTTTGTTCTTCGCCATTTCATCGAATTCAGTAACGGGAATCACTCGACCATCCGTTAGCAATCCGATTGCAAATTCTTTGGCGAGTTCCGCTTTTGATAATTGCTTTTCTTTGTGGGAACCGTTCCTTTGTTCTTCGTAGTGTTCAACCGATTCGATGATTTCTTCGCCGGTTCCCTCAAGTGGGGTTGAAACCATTTCAATCTTTGAAGTTTTTATGATTTCGCCTTTGAACTCGAATTCAGCGCCGGTGATTCCAAATTCGTATCCGCCTCCGCTTTCTTCAGCAACATTCTTTTTGGCAAAACATAGAACACGTCTTAACGTTTGTGTGTCTTTACCAACAGCGAGAACGACGCGCGGCAACGCATGAAAGGCTTGACTGCCAATCACGCGGTCCATCAACAGCTTGCCTTCGGAACCTTTCTTGAAATGGGTCAAGCCAACAACGCAGCAATTCCACGCTTCGGCCAACGCCGGTAACACATCCAATCCGCCTCTAACGTTGTTGGCTGTGTTCATATCGCCTTCAACGACAGAAACAACCGGATCGATGATTACAAGCTTTACGCCTCTATTTGTTTCCATGTATTCCCGAAGCAAGGGAATGTGTTTTGCGGGATCGAATCGCATTCGTTTGCCTGTTGCGTCAACGGCGGATTTAATCAATCCGATTTTGTTACAATCGGCCCCCATTGCAATCAGGCGCGGAACGATGGTATCCCCGGCAGTATCTTCGCTAGTCCAGATCAACACGTTGCCTTGTTTGCATTGGGTTCCGTCTGGCCATTTACCGCCGCTAGAAATAATCGATGCCATCCAATAGGCCAACGTAGATTTACCTGCATTGGCTTTACCAACAATCAATATCAACTTGCCCATTGGAAGCCAAGATTCCCATAACCATTCAATGTTTTCAGGTTTCACATTTGAGCAAAGCATAATCTCGACACTCGCCCCTTTCTGAATTGTTGGTTGCTGTTGTTGCTTCTTCGTAGGATCACTTGAGCTGAAATCAATTGGCTTCAATTTCAGGTCGAATGCCTTTGTAACGATTCCGTATCGATCACGAAACAGATAGTCAGAACGCTTCGCTTTATCGCGTTGGCCTAATGCTGATTTGCGGAATATCCGGCCACATTGGGTTTTGTTGTCAGTCCAGAACGCTATGTAATTGCAAAGGACCAAATCCGCTTCAGACTGCGATGGATAAATTGATTGCCAGCGACCTTCCCACAACTCTTTGAATTTGTCGCCCGTGCCAGCTTGAATGCAGGACTTTATGATTTCTTCGTCAGTGAGTGTTTCGGCCTGATCCGGCATCGGGGCCGCATTTGGCTTGTCTGTAGGGAACTGAGCCATCAACGCATTTAGTTGTTGCTGGCAATCTGCAATTGGAACGTTGTTCGATGCGTTGCCTGTGATGGTGATGTAGCGGGAGAGAGGATAAGCCTCAACTAGATATTCATTCCAACGTCTACCGCTCGGCAGCGATCCACGGCACCAAATATGAGTTCCCCCGTTGGGACTCTTCTCTTGATACGTATTGGCAAACGTTGCTTTGATTTCCTCGTGTTTGGCAATGATCACTGGATTGTTTGTCTTGTAACTATCGAGGTCCAGGCACACGAAGGGGTCACGATCCGTCAGCACGAACCCGCGTACATATTGTGGGCAATCATCAACCCATAACGTATCTCCGAGCGTTCCCCAAGTTGAAGGATCGGAGACGGAAGCATGTTGACCTGATCTTGGATTAAGCGGGATTTTATCGGAAAGAGTTACAACGAATTGATGATACTGGCGTAGCTCTTTAATGCAGTAGTTATCGTTCAATGTATATAACAACGGTTTATTATCCACGGCGGGATTCCTCACTCGCCCCAGACCATAACTGAAAGCTGTGCTAAAGTACAAGGGCAAGAGCTATCTTGCCTCAAGATTCACGGTCCTACCTCACTCGTTCGACCGCGCTCACAATTGATTGCTTTAGGACACAAAGGCCCCGGCTGCGCTACTCCTTCGCAACCGGGGCCTTTTGCTTGCTTGAATGCCTACAAATGAGGCTCTGCAAGGCGCTAGGATGCGCCGGTAGGGATCGGTGTATGGTAACGGGCGGCGGGATCGGCAGAGCGCACAGGTCGAAGCAGAATCGCAGACAACTGGGGTTGAGGTTGTGAGCGCACCCGGCAACCCGCTGTAGTGCTGCCCAAATGCGAACATGGATCGGGAATCTAAAGGACTTGTTACTTTGAGTGGCGTTGAAGGATGTTGACAACATTTTGCAATGATTGTGCGAATGGATAGGGAACTTGACCAAATGCGTATTCATTTCGATCCCCGAACTCTGGCGCAACAAGCGTTCTCCCAAGGCTACCCGCTCCACCCCATATGACAACGATGTGCTTGTTGTTATCAACATGGGCCATGTGAACCTCAATTGATTCCGTCTCCTTAGAATATGTGTATAGCCTTGTTGAGAACGTTCCAAAGTGTTGTATCTCTTGCAAGTCCAAGACTCCGCGATCATTCGTAATGTCACCAGGTACATACACTGCGACCTTCTCGTCTTCATATACAACCAAAGCATAAGCGGAATTCCCGAACTCGTCTTGAACAATTGATGGCCGGTTGAATGATGGGGATGAAGGCTGCACAGCGGGTGGAATTGTTGCCGTTTGTGCGTCCTGTTCATCAACGATGCTGACACGATAGGGAAGAACCATTGCATAAATATCTAGGTACTGACGAGCATAATTATTAAGTTTATGCTCGCCTATTGGAACGCCTGTAAAGTCTCGTGCGCCCTCAAATTCAGCAGCTTGCTGAGGGTTTGCGATCCCAAAGTTGGAAGGTCCGGGCATCCTCACAACAGCAACATCGGTTAAAGGGTTGATACTGACCTTCGGCCCACTCAACTTTGATAACAGTATGAGATGCCACACCAACGCTATCGCTGCGAGAAACACTACGATGGTTATGATTCGCTTCACCGCGCTCGATCCCTCAGTCTCCTCCATCTCAGTTGCTGTAAATCTTCCAAGTTGCATTCTGTGACCCTCTCCACTTCGCTGCTCATTGTAGCGTCAACCTTGACCAGGGATTCAACAGCAGGGAATGTTCCAGCCCATTGAACCTTGAACACAATCCCGTGTCGTAAAGATGACAAATTCGTGCCAGTTGAAATCCGCCAAACAGGCCAGGGCGCAATACACTGGCAACTACACCTCAATATGAATCCTGATTTGGGAGCATCATACCTAAATATGAATCCCTGTTCGACAGTCACATTCAACAACAGGAAACTCTACCGGCCCTTGAACACAATCCAGCGTTTGTAAATTGTACAAATTTTGCTCAGTTTCGTTCACACTGGCGGGGGAAATATTCTTAACTAAGAAGCCGCATAAAGACGCTGAAAATAAAGGGGATATAAGCAGTCTTAATCATTCTTATTGTTTCAAGCAATTGTTGATCAGAATTTCCTGCTAAAACGTTGATTAATGCGCCGATAACTATAAGTAAATGAATAAAATATGCGCTGGTTATTCAACGAAAAACCACATTGCACAAAGACGCCTTACAAGCAGGATGTCGGGGGTTCGAGTCCCTCACTGCCCACCAAGAATTTAAATAACTTGTTTATTTTCATATATATAATGTATGAAATCCTGCAAGAATTGGGTTGCTCAGGTAGACGGAAACGGACGGAAATTGTCTCTAAGGGGCGTCTTTTCTGGGGTTGACCAAAAGGTAACCTCCGGTTAGCCGGTCATTCGACCGGAATCCCGAAAACTAAGAGTGATTCGACCGCGATGCTGCCAGCGCGCCAAAGGTACTGGCAGCGGCACACTGCATGTCTGCGAATCACAACATCTACGAGCTGTTTTTGATGATGTCCTGCAGGCTCATGTGACCCGCTTCATACGGAAGCGGAACCCCTGCCTCCCAGCGCCTTAGAGCGCCGGGGAGTGCAACACGACCACCGATTCTTCCGACAGCTCGCTTCCTGATCTGCCGGTTAAGTCGCGATGAGAAAGCGGTGATTCGTTTGAAATCCCACGTATCAACCGCGCTTCCAGCATCAAGTCTAACCGGCTCCCATCCCTGAGCCCTTTTTTGCGAGAAGTGGTTAGTATGCGAATTGCGCAATTCGCCACGTCCCACCGTTTCCAGATAGAGTTGCACGAGCCCCCAGCCATCCGCGCCATACCGAAAGGTGGCTCCATCGCAAAGTTTCGGGTTAAGGGCAATACGACTCGGAACAAATGGCGGACCAGCGCCGAGCACGTATAGTTGCAGGTGGGCACTCCTGACTTTTTCTCCATTCGGATAGCGTTCCTCAAAAAGTGCAAGCACTTCATCCGGAGAAACGAAACGCCTCAGTGGTTGTTCAAACCTCGAAGCCAGTTCGTAGACCTCGCAAGTTCCCTCCGCAAACAACCAAGCTAGCAGGCCAGCATGGTCTTCAGGGGTCGCGTAAAAATCACAGTTTGGCATAATGGTTCGTGAAAGTCTCCGCGATGGCTATCGGTCGAGAGTGAAGAGAATGTCAATGGCGTTCATGCCGCCCCATTCTATCCGATAGCGGTTCCGGTCGGTTGGTCGCCTATCCGTCAGTTACTCTTCGGTGAACAGCGCCACTCTCTTACGAGGATGAACTCGATTGCAGCCTCAGGAGACGCCTACGAGGCCGCTATCAGGTTGCAACTGTGTGCCTAGTGACGCCAAACTCCCGAGCCAGCTTGCCCGCCGACTCACCAGCCGCCTTTCGATCCAGTACCGCCCGCATCTGGGAAGAATCCAGTTTCGATTTCCCACCCTTATAGGCTCCGGCCTCCTTCGCCTTGGCAATCCCTTCCCGCTGCCGTTCCAGCATCAACTCCCGTTCAAACTGTGCAATGGCACCCATGACTCCGAGGAGCATCTTGCTCATGGCGTTGTCATCGCCGTTGAACGTCAAGTTCTCCTTCATAAACTCCACTGTGACGCCGCGCCCGGTCAAACCAATCTCGAGCTCGTATAAAAAGTGTTCTCCGCATCTGGGCATTTCTCGCCATCTTATGGCTATGGATTGCTGTCTCGGCCCAAGGGGCGGAAACTCCCATCCGGTTTTGCGGCGGGGCAGCTAATTGAGCAGCCTATTTTGCCGTCTGCGGCACAACCTTCACCAGTTGCGCTACCTGCTGCTTCATCAGATCCGCGTTGGGTCCAGGAGGAGTATAGGTCAGGCAGCGGCGCAGATGGTCAAGTGCATCTTTGTAGGCCCCTCTCGCGGCCAGCATCACCGCCAGAAGCTGTTCCGTGTTGGGCGCCACGTGGCTAGGGTCCATGGCCAATGATGTTTCTGCGGCTTTCTCGGCAACCCTTGCGCGTCCGAGGTTAAAATTACCCACCGCACTGAAATACCAAATCTGCGGCGTTCCCGCCGGGTTCAGCTGAAGTGAGCGATCGGTCGCATTCACGACGTCCTGCCATTTCTTCTGCAACGCCTGCAAAGCCGCAATCCGCTCGTAAGGTGGAATGTACTTCGGATCCGCTGCCGCGGCCTTCGAATATGCATTCAAAGCATCGTCCGGTTTATCCTCTTCTTCAAGCTTGCCCAAGTGATACCACGCCTCGGCGAATTGAGGATCGATGCCCACCGCTTTCTGCAAGTGCCGTCGCTCACTATCAAGATGTTTTTCGATCTGGTCGGAATGTGCCTTCTCAAACTCCTTGATTGCATCCTCAGGGGCCGATGCCGTCGTAGCGCTGAGTGTGGAACCCATGGTTCGCTCGTCTTGCTTCAGGTGTATCGTGCCGATATCCGGATCATCCATGATGGTGCCGTTGACTATGGTCACCGATGTCGACTCAAAGCCATCCAGGACGGCGCTGACCTTACAGCCGACCAAGGCAGCGGCGGTCACTTTTTGCAGATCGCTTTTGGTTTTTACAACCTCGCTTGCCGGGAGTCTGGCTTGGATGTCGAAATTGCCTTTCGCATCCGCCACCGTGTTGTAGCGTGTTTGGCCATCGCAATTCACGACAATCGGAATTGGATCCCAGAGCGGCTTGGCACCCTCCACAACCACCTTCCCAGCAAAGCGCATGCCCCCGACTTGCACGTTCATCAACTCGCCAAAATTTACCTGGGGACCCGAGCCGCTGCTCAACGCCGGATTGTTGGCGCCGGATTGAGCCCTCGCTTGAATAAGCACAAACGGAACAAACGCAATCGTCAAGAGTTCCGCCATCAAAGAATGGAGCTTCATGAGCCTTCTCCCAGTACGGCCAGAATTATACTCGCCTTGTGCTTGGCGCAAAACTGCTCCCCATTGATTTCCTCGCGAGCGGAATTCTCGTTGATTTCGACAAGAATGCGGTCATTCAGCAAGCAATTTGCCTTCATCGAGCAGTTTGCCATTTATGAGCAGTCTAGTGGAGCGGCGGCTGAGAAGGCGTTCCGGCTGGGGACACTGTTGTGACATCCCCGGCACTGCGAGTGCCCAGGTTCACTTGAGAATCCCGAGGGTTCCGTTGGCTTTCCGTCGCCTGATTCAACCGCAAGAAAGTATCTCTTTCAACTTGCGCCTTTTCCGTCATCTTTGCCCGAGCATAGGCTTTGGCCAGGTTGAAGTGTATCTCTGGGCTCGCAGGGCTTAGCTTGCTGGCAATTTCCAGCTCGCGCAAAGCAGACGTCACGTTGCCTGCTTCCAATGAGGCCCGTCCCAATAGATAGTGCGCATCCACCGAGTTGGGGGCAAGCGTGAGCGCACGCTGCGACCAGGTGATCGCAGTGGCAGCATCGTGCTGACGAAGCGCGATCGACGCCAGACGAGCCAACGGTAGTTCGCTCATGGGCGAGATGGCCATCTCCGCCTGCATTTGGGTCGTAGCCTGATCGAACTCCGAAAGCGCGATCAATGCCGTTCCGTAAGCATAATGAAGGAACGGTGTCGCCGGATAACGATCGATTAAGAGTCTGAATTGTGGGAATGCGTCGTCGTATTTGCTTTGTAGCAGAAGCGATTCAATCCGTCCCGCGGCAGTCACAAGTGCGAACTGTCCCGTGTTCCCGGCACCTGGAAACTCCCTCCTCCGCAAAAGCGCAAGTCCGAGCGCGTACTCCACCTTTGAAGCCAGTGGGTCCGCCGAGTTCGCGGATGAGGACAGTACTTCGGCGCCTTGTTCAAACTGACCCGCATGAACCAGCAGAATGCCATACGTATACCTGGCCAAAGCGATCGAATCGGGGCTTGCATTCAAGCCCAGTTTCGCACCACGGTCCAGGTGAATCAGCGCGTTGTCAAAATCCTTCAACTCAAATTCGCAGATCCCCAGCAACGCCCATCCGGTGCCGCTCTCGGGAGTCACCGCAAGCCACGCTTTCAAATCAGTCCTTGCGGCAGAACACTGGCCCGTCATGTATTCACCCATAGCCGCGTCCCAGTGTTGTCGAGCATCCTTCGCCGGGGCCCTGGTGTTAGCGGCGTTCGCAGTGGCGTAAAGAGTAATCATGCGCGGCTCTGGAATCGGACGGCCGTACATGGCGAGAGTGACCAACTTCCGCTCGGCGTCAGCCTGTTCGTGGTTACCCGCAGTCTCCAGGGCTTGTGCGAGCATCTCGTGAGCATCCCTCTGATCCGGAGAGATCCGGACAGCCTCCTGTGCAGCTTTCAGCGATTCATTTACCGCGCCGTTGCGAAGTTCGAGGCGACTGACTTCGACCCATGTCGCCGCGCTATCAGGCGAAATCCTGGCTTCCGCAAGAACTTGCTCAAGTGCTTCTTTCTCTTTTCCCGCCTTTGCAAGAGCAAGGCCGTACGCGAAACGCAGATACGGAACCTCAGGATTTGCGCTCAACAGCGCGGCCAGGCGAACGGGCTCGTCTGCTCCTGATGTGGCGGCCTCTCCGGCAGCCATCACCAGCGCCTCACGGGATGGGTCAAGCTGTTCGGGTAAAAGAGGAACGTGCAACAGCGCAAGTCCCAGGGCGACCTTCGCTTGAGGAGAGGCGATGCCGGTCCCGAAAGTTCTGGCCAGCAATTCGGATGCGCGCTCGAATTCTCCCTCGCGGATCCATAAGATCCCGAGATGATAGCTGGAGACCCTCGCAATCTCTTCGTCGTCTTTGATTCCAATGACCTGCGCCTTCTCCAGATGTGTGAGAGCATCGTCATAGCTGCGCGTTTCGTATTCTGACAAGCCAAGAAGACTCCAGGCCATCCCCAGGTTGGGCGCAAAATCCACGACCCTTTGAAAGTTAGCCTTTGCTTCCGCATACCGGTCGCTGTTGTATTGCAACATGCCCAGATTCCATAGGCCCTCTTTCCAATCGGGATGACGCTCTAATGCGCGCTGATAATCGCGGATCGCGACGTCCGTCTTTCCGGCTTCTCCTTCTTCCAGTGCCTGCTTTTGCAGGCTATCGACATCACTCGATTGCGTAACCGTTCCTGTCCCGAGTTGAGAGATGAGGAGGGTTTGTGCAGATACCCAGCCGACGCCACCCAGCTGCGTGAAAGCAACCGCCAGCCAAATGGATCGAATTATCGGGATCGTCATAGAGTGCATCCGCCCGTAAGTATACTTTGCCTTCGCATCTCATTTTCAGGGTGTAACGGACCAGGGCTCGCCTTCATTGACGATGATTTGCTCGGCCGACGAAGTGCAGAGATTGGCGTAGGATACGAAAAAAAAGTAAGCTTTCTATGATGCCAAAGGGAGATGGCTTCCCGCCCGCCAATGGCGCCCATTTCCGACTTCTGTCTCAAGGTTGGAACATCATGCTTAATAAGACCTTAAAATCGTCGCACTTACAGCCGATCCATCGGGAACCCCGGGTTGCATCCCAGGCGCTTTGCATCGCATTGCTGTTGGTGGCACAAGCTGGAGCGCAGAGTCACAGCTCCCCAAGCCTCCCAACCTTGCCAAGCGGCGCACCGGTAGGCAGCCGGGAAGACTACGACATCCCGAGCCGCGATCCCGTCGAAGAGGCCCGGCGTCTTCAGGCCCTGAATATCGCGAGGCAAAAAGGAATGGTCTCCGACGCAAACAAGCTTCTCAAGCTGACCGCAGAACTTAATGAAGAAATCACTCATTCAAAATCGGAAACGCTTACCCCGGCACAGGTTCGAAAGCTGAGCCAGATTGAAAAACTCGCTCACAGCGTCAGCGAGAAAATGAAGGCGTCTGTGTTACCAACCACGCAAATCCAATCTCCGTGGGATCCAAGGTCGAATTAGGGTCGTCACCTTTTATAGTTGGAGAGATTGAGTTCGTTCGCCTGCTGTTCAGTCGCGTCTATGCTTGTCAATATGAGGTTAGATTATTGAAAGAACAGACCTTTGGATGGGACCGGAAAGAAATTGGCGGTTCTCAACACCCCGAGCGTGAGGCCGAGGCCCTCGATTCCGTTTGTAATCAGACTCTGCCGCACATCTTCGACGGAGATTCATCAGTGCATCTGACAACGTCGCAGATTCTCGGTCGACTCGACAACCCATCGCGGCGCCGGCTTCTGCGAAGCCTGGCAACCATGGCCGCCGCATCCCCGTTACGCAGAACCATGCTTACCCGTGCTGCAGCTTTGCCGGGGCCACCCACCTTTGAGGAGGTACCGGCGTCGAAGAGCGGCATTCACTGGGTACACAACGCGGGCAAGTCCGTTACAAAGTATCTCCCGGAGAGCAGTGGGGCAGGATGTGCATTTCTCGATTTCGACAACGACGGCTGGATGGATATTTACCTGGTTAACAGCGGCAAGGCAAATTTCTACAACCCGCCCCACCCCCTGCAGAATGCGCTTTATCGCAACAACCGCGATGGCACTTTCACTGATGTGACCGTGAAGGCCGGAGTAACCGGTGGTGGCTATGGGATGGGTATCGCGGTGGGGGACTACAACGGAGACGGTTTTCCAGATATCTATCTGACGCAATGCGGCCGGAACATTCTTTACCAAAATAACGGCGATGGCACCTTTACCGATGTCACCGAACAGGCAGGCGTTGCGGCGGGCGGTTGGAGCTCAAGCGCAGTTTGGTTCGACTATGACAATGACGGCAAGCTCGACCTGTTCGTCTGCCAGTTCGCCGAGTTCGACATGGCGCACGGTTGCGGCATGGATTCCGCCGGCGTACGTCACTACTGCATTCCCAAAATATTCAACCCCATGCCGAGTTGGCTCTTTCACAACAACGGCGACGGCACATTTACAGATGTAAGCAAATCGACCGGGATCGCCGAGCATTTGGGGAAGGCTTGGGGAGTCGTAGCCACCGATGTGAATAACGATGGGAAGATGGACCTCTTCGTTTCCAACGACACGCTGCCGAATTTCCTCTTCATGAATCGTGGAAGCAACTTTGAAGAAACAGGCCTGGCGGCCGAAGTTGCATATAGTGGAGATGGCCGCGCACGCTCTGGAATGGGTGTGGATTCGGCCGACTTCAACGAAGATGGCCAGATGGATCTCTTCGTCGCCAATATCGATGAGGAGTTTTTCTCGCTCTACCAAAACAACGGCGACGGAACATTCGACGATGTTGCGACACCGGTCGGGATTGGCATGTCAACCCGCTGGATGAGCGGCTGGGGCCTCAAGTTCTTCGACTACGACAACGACGGCAATCTCGATCTGATGGCGGCAAGCGGTTTTCCCGACGATTTGTTCGACGAGGCTTCCTCTTCCATTCAGTGGAGACAGCCATTGCTGCTCTTTCACCATGAAGGAAAAACGTTCCGGAATGTAAGCCAGGAGAGCGGTCCAGTCTTTGCTAAAAGGTTTCCCGCCCGTGGTCTGGCAATCGGCGATTTCACTAACGATGGCGGCGTCGACGTTCTCATCTGCAACAACAATGAGGCTCCATTGTTGCTGCGCAATAACTTGGGCAAATTCAACAATTGGCTTGGTGTGCATCTTGTTGGACGCAAGTCGAATCCCGACGCGATTGGTGCCCGCGTTAGCTATCAAGCAGGCGACCTGAAGCGCTCTCGGATGAAAGTTGGTGGTGGCAGTTTTCTCTCATCGCACGACCCCAGGCTGGTGCTCGGGATAGGGCGGCGTACGAGAATTGACAGCCTTGAAGTGAAGTGGCCGATGCCTTCCGGCGCGGTCGAGCGATTCACCGATCTGCCTCTGAACCGCTACGTCACCATCGTAGAAGGCACAGGCAAGTGGAAATAGGCAACTCCATCCGGCTATTCCGGAAACACTTCTCCAGGCTTCACAACGCGGATTCTATGATCGGTGAAATTGGCGTGCATCTCTGGGATAAAAGTCTTCGTCATGTGACAACTTGTGCAATTGCTTGTCGCCTTGGGACATGCCGCTCCCGGATGTCTGATCGTCGTCTTCTCTCCCGGTGAGGTCACGTGGCAGCTTCGGCACACAGCGTCGTAGGCCTTCGCATCGGTCTCGAGTTGTTTGTGCGGGTCATGGCAAGCCGTACAGGTTAGCCGCGGATCGCCATTGCCCCAGCATTTGCTCGTAACCAGGCGGTATGGCGCCGACCTTGTTGTGGATACACCTTTGGTTCCGGACAGCTTGGTGTCCCAAAAGGTCCCGTGGCATGCGCCACAGAAGTCGACTGAGTCGGAGGGCAGCAGACCGTCTGGGTTGAAGATTTCCAGGTTCGAGGTCTTTGGCCTACTCCCGATGCCAGCGTCCATTGCCTTTATATGGTTGAGACCAGGACCGTGACATGCCTCGCAGGTGACCCCGGGAATCAAATGCTTCTCATCGAACCGTCCGCCCGCGCTCGACGCCGTGGAATGACAAGAGAAACACCTTTCTAGTTCTGCCTCACCGACGGGCCGGTACATTGCTTCCTGAACGCCGGAAGGAGAAGAAACAGCGCGCCACGGGGTGAAGTTGAGCGCCTTCAGACTGCTGAAATAGCTGATCCGCGCCTCGTAAAAACTGCCGTCTTCTTTTCTGAACAAGTAGGATTGGGCCACACGGCCTGTTCCAAAGGCCCATCCCAGCGGATACGAGATCCGTTGATTTCCATTTGTGACCGAGTATTCCGCTTGGTTCGTGCCTGTATCGATCTGGTAATCAAATCCGCCGATTGAAAATGTAAGGGAGCGGTGGGAATGGAGTATCTCCGCGGCCGCGGCAGGTACTAGATTTCGAGCCATCGGAGTCTCTATCTGTGTTGTGGTCTTGCTCGCATGACACCGCGAGCAAGCATCAGTCCCGGCAAAGTCCTCGCGCGAAGGTTGGCTCTGCGTAGGCCAAAAACCAGGCTCAGCCAAGTGATCGCCTGTCGACAGTTGTCCAACAGCGGTCACTCCTTGAACAGCAAATGCAGTCGCAGGAACAAACCATCGAAGACACAGCCAAGCGTTGCGCAAGGTGGTATTCCAGCCTTGACTCGACGTCGGCAAAGTGATGGATAGGATGAAAGTTCCGATTCCGCTCATTTCGATTTTGCTTCGCCCCCGCAGTGCGCACCTCAGTGCCAGCATATCCGCAAGTGAGGAACGAATACATTCGCACCTGCGACAACCGTCTGACTGGTGTGGTGAAGCGGTGGAGAACGCCCCCCTCGAGCACACATTTTTCGGCCAGACGTTCCGCTCGCATTTCCAAGATGGATATAGAACGAATCTGAAACTTTCGGCTTTAAAGCCCGTTTCTTCCTCAAACTCCTAAGATAAAACGCTTTACTCATGAGCGCGAATCTCATGCCGTGATCGTGTTGGAGTCTAAAGTATGGTATCGCTCCCACGATCCAATCGAAACCCTTAGATTATTGTGTTGACACGCGATGACATTTTCGCCGACAATTCTGGGCGAGCCGAGAAACTCGGCCACAATGCTGACTTCAGGCATTGCCAGCAATCAAAAGTCAAACGTTTTACCTCGAAACAAGGGCTTTCGATCCGGACATCCCCCGGTTTTCCCCAATTGCACTTGGAGCGTCAGCAGCCGTCCTTCAGTCCGCGTTTGGCGATTTCCACTATCCATTTATTCTCCGTGGTAACGTGATCGCAATGCAGCCTTAAGCGATTTACTTCAAGGCGAAGCGGTATCTCCAGCAAGTCGGATCGTTATCCCCGATGCGAAGGAGAGTAATCAAAAAGGGCTCGAATGTCAGTTGCGCTGCAGGCATTGGGGCATGACTGCCAATCCTAACGGAAAACGTTTTACGTCAAGGTAACGGAATTTCTGAGAACAATCGACCGGTTCCTCTCAGACCAAGGGAGGAGACAAATCGGCAAACCATTCAGGGAGACCAAATGAGTCAAAATGGAGTCGAAAGAAGTGGTCCTGCGGCCCGGCTATGGATCCGGACCCGCGTGCTATTCACGATTCTCATCATGCTGGGAGCGGTCCCCGCCGCCATGCATGCACAAGCCTATTACGGATCGATTGTCGGCAATGTGACGGACTCAAGCGGCGCCGCAATTGTGGGAGCAACAGTCACCGTCACAGCTTCTGCCACCGACGCAACATCCACCACAACCACATCGGCCACTGGCACCTACTCGCTCGCTCAGTTGGCGGTTGGCAACTACGTCGTCAAGATTAGCGCACCCAAATTCAAAGAGTTCGTCTCCGATGGTGTAGAAGTCCACGTCTCCACGAACACCTCGGTAAATGCCATCCTTCAACCCGGCTCCGTTACTGAATCCGTGACAGTCCAGGCGAACACTGTTCAGGTGGAAACAACCTCGGCGGAGGTTGGCGAAGTCGTCGATGGAACGCAGGTCCGTGAACTGCCCTTGAGCGGCGAGAACTTTGTGGGCCTCACCCAGCTTTCACCCGGAGTCAATGCGGCCCAGGGTGCCAATTTTGTGGGAAAGGGGCTTGACGGTGGAGTCAACTTCTCCGTCAATGGCAATCCTTACACAAACAACCTCTTTCTGGTTGACGGTGTAAATAACAACGACGTCGGTTCCAACCGAACCATTCTTGTCTATCCCTCGGTCGACACGATCGCTGAATTCAAGATGATCCGCAACTCCTATGGTCCTGAGTATGGCCAGGCCTCCGGAGCAATCATCAGCATCACGACCAAATCAGGCGAAAACAAATGGCATGGCGGCGCATTCTATTCCGGGCGCAACGATGCCCTCGACGCCAACAACTGGTTTGCCGATCACGACAACCTCGGCAAAGCCAAGGAGCGCCGGGACGATTACGGATACAACATCAGCGGAGCGGCCATTAAGGATAAGGCTTTCTTCTGGTGGAATCAGGAATGGAACAAGGAAATTCAGGGCGTACCGTTAGCCGCGTGCGTTCCGACAGCCGCCGAAGAAAGCGGCGATTTCAGCGGATACGGGACTGCGACAACCGATCAATGCGGCGCTACTATCCCCACGATTCCGGGTTATGCGCAAGCCGCGGGCAACCCAAAGAAGATTGCGGCCCCAGACGCGGCGGGTCTTTTGATTGCAAGTTTCTATCCGACAGGCCCCGTCGCCACGACAAACGGGAACAACTATTCCCAACTGGTCAACAATCACCTCAACTGGAGCGAGTGGAACGTCCGCGGTGACTATGACATTACTCATGCAAATAGAGCCACGCTTCGCTGGACCAATGATTCCTGGACTAACCCGGCCCAGAATGACGGCTCTCCTTTCTGGGGCGAGTCAGACTTCCCGACGATCGATTCCTCCTGGAGCCAGCCTTCCAGAAGCATCATGGCCAAACTCAGTTCCACCATCTCCAATTCAATGGTCAATGACGTCGAATTCGGCTTCGGACAAAACCGCATTATCACCACCCTCGCGGGCACCGAGGCGGGAAATGTCCCGTCATTGCAAGCCGCATATCCTGCGACGTTCCCGTCTTCCATCAAGCAGAAGGGCGAGTTCTTCGGCGGCTGGGGCGGACTGAACCCGTATGGCTATATTGGGGGTAACTCCGGCGGCGGAAGCGGTACGACTTCAATGTGGAATATCGCGCCCTACGGCAACCATGAAGATCTCTACTCCGTGCAGGACAATATCTCCAAGGTGCATGGAAATCATCTGCTCAAAGCGGGCATCTTTCTCAGCTCTGATGAGAAGGTCGAGAGCAGCGGCGCCGGTGCTGATCGGCCAGTATTGCCAGGCGACTGTGCTGCACCTCTTTGCTACAACACAAACAACTCTCTGGCTACCATCCTGCTGCCCGGCACAGGCCCGAACGCGCAGGTATTTACTGGTGTTACAGAGAACAGCATCGACGGCATTGCTGATGTTCACTGGCACGATATTGAGCCTTACTTTGGCGACTCTTGGAAAATCAAGCGTAACGTGACTCTCGACTTTGGCTTCCGCTGGTCATTTCTGCGCGAGCCTTACGGTGGAAGCAGTGGTGGAAACACTTCGCCTGCTTATAACGGCGGCGGCAATTATCCGAGCCAGTGGGCGAACTGGAGCCCCAAAGCCTGGAGCGCATCAGAAGCAGCGGCTAACCCTGGGGATGCCTGCAATGGCATTCTCACCGTGCCGGGAACCACCCCCTGCGCGAATCAGGTCAAGTTCCTTAATGGTCTCGGGGTAACAGCGAACCTCTCCAGTGGCACGCCAGGTCCAAATGCTGCGTTGGTTCAGGAAAACAACCACAGCATTGCTCCTCGCGTGGGCGTTTCCTGGGACATCTTCGGGAATGGAAGAACGGCCTTGCGTGCCGGCGGCGGCCAGTTCTATGAGAGGGAGCTGGTGGGAATCGCAGAAAATCTCGCTCGCAACGCCCCCTTTGTCCTTGGTATCAGCACAAACCGTTCGCTTGATACGGTGACCCCCTTGACTAGCGCCTCGGTCTCGCCCAGCGCCAACAAGGACACGGGCGGCCACATTCCCAATGCCTGGCAATGGAACCTGTCGATCGAGCAGGAAGTGGCTCGCAACACGACCCTGCAGATTGGATATGTGGGCAACACAGGCGTACATCTCACATCAATGCGCGATGCGAATGCCGTCCCGGATAACAACTGGTTGGCTGCGGCCTTTACGGGGGGAGCCGCACAGAACGCACTGCGTCCGGCGAATAACTTCGGGATGATCGGGGGCTTTGCTCGCGGTGGACACGCTTCCTACCACTCGCTGCAGGCATTGTTCCGGGCCCAAACCGGAGCGTACTCAACCTTCCAGGCTGCCTACACGTGGTCCCATTCGATTGGTGACGTCGAACTGGACAATTCGTCGGGCAGCGTTAATCAGGAAGCGATAACGAATCAATACAACCCGGGCCTGGACAAAGGCAACACCAACATCAATCGTCCAAACATCTTCGTGGCGAATGAGGTGTTTTTCCTGCCGAAGCTGGCCAAATACAACCAATTGGTGCAACAAACTGCTGGAGGATGGGAACTCAACAGCATCTTCATTATGGCTGAAGGCAGCTCGTTCAGTGTCTTCTCCTCAGGCGCCAGCGCGGCAACCGTGAATGGCGTAACCGGCACTCTGAACTCGCTTGTCGGAACCGGCTACACCAGCAATCAGCGGCCTCTGGTTACAAACATCGGCTGCAGCGCCGGAAAGAACGGTCCCAATCTGCTCAACTGGAGCCACTTCACCCTGGTTGGGTATCAGATCGGTACCTTCCCCAGCAATCTCGCATCCCGTGGCACTTGCACGGGTGCGCCCAACACCAACGTGGACGGACAGTTGGCCAAGAACTGGATGATCAAGGAGAAGTTGAGGGTCAAGTTCGCTATGGATTTCTTCGACCTTTTCAACCATCCGAATTTCAACAGCGGCAACCTCGAAGCCATTGGATATACGGCTTCGAGCGGCGTCTACTGCGGAGGGGCAACTGCGAGCAGCGGATCGGTTTGCAGCCCGACCAATAACATCATCACCGGCGGCAACACGCCTACTGGCTTCGCGCAGGCAGGCGCTGAGAACCTCAATGAAGGGCGCACTTTGCAGTACAGTCTCAAATTGACGTTCTAGATTGGCAGGCTCAAACCATGACAACACGGCACGGCGAAGCAATCACGATTTCAGCTTCGCCGCGCCGGAACTCATCGGGTACCAGAACTGCTGGCTAACCGGCGGCTGGTTCGAACCACACCTAAGAGGCGGAGCTTGGTAACCTCCAGCCCCGCCTCATAGTCTCCAAATCGATAGAATGTAATATTCCGATGAAACCTTATGCAGGAAGCGTTCCCCGGCAAATTAAACAGAGACGAATGGACGCCTGCACCTTCGTGTTCGTATTCTTGTTTCTGCTAGGCCTTCCACCAGTTTCCGGGTCCGCGTCACCCTCACAGCCACAGAAGGCAGCCGAACCCGCGAACCAATCGCAGGAAGAGCTTGCCAGGAGATTGAAAGCAGCAGCGGATGCACGCGATTCCCACGATAAAGCGGCCATCGCTCGCGCCAACGAACTCCTGATTGCGCTCGTATTTCGTGAGTTGGCGCACTTGCACCTGGTTGCCTCAGATTATTCGCAGGCCATTATCCTTTACAACGATTCACTCAATTACGAGAATCTCCCCGACACGCGCATCGACCTTGCCATCGCCGAGCTTGAGGCACGCGAGATCGACGATGCAATCAAGGACGCTCGAAGAGCTTGTGCCTCGGTCCCGGACAACGCGCGCTGCAACCAGGTGTTGGGGAACACCCTCATACAAAAAGGGGATTACGACGCCGCGGTCGACCCCATTTCGCGTCTGGCGAACGCACAGCCCACGGTCGAGAACCTGTACTCTCTCGCCATCACATTGCTCAACACCGGGAAACCGGATGAAAAGACTAAAGCTGAAGCCGTCTTTGATCAGATGAAGAAGAGTTTCGGCGATGGCGGCTCGCTGCATGTCCTGTTCGGCCGCGCCTATCGGGATGCCGGCGACATGTCCTCTGCTGTTCGAGAATTCCAGCGCGCCGTGGCGCTCGATCCGCGAACTCCGCATGCCCACTACTTCCTCGGCCTTGCGCAGCTCTCGATGAACGAGTGGAAACCTACTCCGGATGCTGTAGCAGAGTTAAAGAAGGAAGTCGAATTCTTCCCACGCGACTACCTTGCTAACTACATGCTTGGGTTCATCGCCTCAGGCCAGCGGCAGTATGAAGAGTCGAACAAGTATCTGCTGGCCGCTTCCAAGATCAATCTCTCGGCCCCCGAGCCATTTCTCTATTTGGGTTTGAATGCCTTCTCCGAAGAGAAGATGGATCGCGCTGAAGAAATGTTGCGCAAAGCGGTCGAGCTCACCGGCAGCGATGAAGCTCGCTCCAACTACCAGATACGCAGGGCCTATGTGGATCTTGCGAGGATCCTCGCCCGAAGCGGGCGAACAGCGGAAAGCGACGCATTCGCAGCCAAAGCGCGCGAATTACAAAACAAGACAATGGTAGAAAGTCAGCAGAGCGTCTCCGCCATCATGCTCGCCGGTGGGGCGGGCGCTGCCGCTGCCGTGATGCCCCTGAGTCGTCAACAGGAAGACCAGTCCGCACCTGGAGTGCAGAGCGGCGCCGATCTCTTCGCGCAAAGCACGATGTCTTCTCAGGAGCGCGCTGCTGCGTCGACGAGCGAAAAAGCGCTTCGATCAGTGCTGGCGCTCGCATTCAACGACCTCGCAACATCGCAGGCAATGCAAGGTGCATATTCTCTGGCCCTCAGCAACTATCAGAAAGCAGAGTTGTGGGATGCCTCCCTTCCAGGTCTGGAGAAGAACCTCGGTCAATGCGCCTTCCGCGCAAGAGAATATTCGGAAGCGGTCCGCGGTCTCTCCCGGGCATTGACGCACAACAGCGATTCGCCCGTGCTTCGTGCCATGCTCGGCGTTTCCTACTTCGCAACCGATCAATTTGCTCAAGCAGCGCAAACCTTTGCCCCACTCGGAGAGCGCGGCATGCAGGACAGTGAAACCGGCTATGCCTGGGCCGCATCTCTCACTCGCATTGGCGACACGAAGACGGCAACGCAAGTGTTGAGTGCTTTCGAATCGCAGCCGCTACGGAACGATACGTTGCTGCTAGTCGGACAACTGTGGACTGAAATCGGCGACTACGCACGCGCAATCGCCACTTTGCAAAGCGCGCTCGCCAACGATCCATCCCTGCTCAAAGCGCACTTCTATGAAGGGCTTGCCTATATTCGCTGGGAACATTGGGCGGAGGCCGCAACCGAATTCCAGGCAGAGTTGAGGCTCGACCCGGGCAACCCACACTCGCTGTATCATCTTGGCTTTGTATATTTGGAACAATCGAAGACAGACGATGCCAAGGAACTTTTTCTCAAAGTAATTGCCGATCATCCTGACTATGCAAATGCACAATATCAATTAGGGAAAATCCTGCTTGACCGCGGGCAAACCGCCGATGCGGCCCGGCACCTTGAAGCCGCGGCGCGCCTCAGCCCCCAAACGGACTACATGCACTACCAACTGCAGGCAGCTTTTCGTAAACTGGGCAGGGACGCGGACGCGGACCGCGAACTTGAAATATACAAAGGAATTAAAGCCAAATCGCGCGAACGTCTCGCTGACCAATTGAAGCAGAATCCTTAGGGAAGGAAACAAGTCGCTTGCTTACGCCCCGCTCGCACGATGGTTTACTAAAATCTATCGCTATTGCCTTCTGTACTTTGAATCTCGCGACCGCGCAGATGGGCTCCGGGCATAACCCGGTGTCCCCCCCACCTCCGGGCGCAAAATCCATAAAGTGCAGCGGCCGTCCTGTTCCGCAATTGGAAGATGTTGCAGCAGCCGCTGGCATCACTTTCAAACACAACACCGCTCCTCTCAAGAAGTACATCGTTGAATCCATGAGTGGGGGCGTTATCCTCATCGATTACGACCGTGACGGCTGGCCCGATATTTACTTCACCAACTCACCTACAGTCGATCAAGCACTGAAGGGAGCGAAGAGCGCCGGGGCGCTCTACCACAACAACCACGACGGCACGTTCACTGACGTTACGGAGAAGTCCGGCCTGAGCACTTCCTGTTTTGGCATGGGGGGCGCCGTTGGAGATTACAACAACGATGGCTGGCCCGACTTATATCTCACTTGTCTGGGCGGAAACATTCTCTACCGCAATAACGGCGACGGCACATTCACTGACGTAACGGCAAAGGCGGGCGTTGCCGACGGCCGCTGGTCGGCCGGCGCCGCGTTTGGAGATTATGACGGAGATGGATTTGCAGATCTCATGGTCGTCAATTACGTCGACTTCCATCTCGACGACATGCCTGGTTTCGGGAGCGCGTCGTTTTGCAAGTACAAGGGGATAGACGTGCAATGCGGGCCGCGGGGGCTGCGCGGCGCCGGCGACTCGCTCTTTCACAACAATGGCGATGGCACATTCACAAATGTCTCAAAAGCCGCAGGAGTCAGCGACCCGGACGGCTACTATGGGTTGGGCGTCGTGTGGGCCGACTTCAATAACACTGGCCGCCCGGACATCTATATAACTAACGATTCAACCCCAAAGTATCTCTACAGGAATTTGGGGAAAGGGAAATTCGAGGATATCGGCCTCCAATCGGGCACCGCTGTTAGTGAGGACGGCTCCGAACAGGCTTCCATGGGCATTGCGCTCGGAGATTACAATCACACCGGCAGGCCGTCGATATTTGTCACCAATTTTACCGACGAGAACGTCCTTCTCTACCGCAATGACGGTGACTGGAACTTCAAGGAAGATTCTTTCCAGGCAGGCGTCGCGCTTCCATCCCTGCCCTTGGTCAAATGGGGAACTGCTTTCGTCGACCTCGACAACGATGGCTGGGAAGACTTAATCCTGGTAGATGGCCACGTCTATCCGCAGGTCGATTCACTGCCATCCGGCGCCGGTTATCGCCAACCGGGCGTGCTCGAGCTCAACCAGAGAGACGGCACGTTTTGTGACGCGAGTGACCAGGCCGGAAAAACGCTGATGGAAAAACGCGTCTCGCGCGGACTGGCCGTGGGTGATCTCTTCAACGATGGCAATATGGATGTTGTCGTGGAAGACCTGGACGGAAGCCCAATGATCCTGCGCAACCACGGTGTCCCCGGACGCCACTGGGTAAGTTTTGAACTGGATGGAACTAGGAGTAATCACCTTGCGCTCAATGCCCGCATTTCGATCGTTGCCGGTGGCGTCACGCAAACCGACGAAGTTCACAGCGGCGGCAGCTATCTCTCTCAGAATGACTTGCGAATCCACTTCGGCTTGGGTGCCGCAACGGTGCCGCAACAAAGATCGACAAGGTTGAGATTCATTGGCCGTCCGGCCTTACAGAGAATCTGAAGGATCTTGTCGCTGATAAGCACTACGACGTACTCGAAGGCAAAGGCATCGTTGACCCCGGATTGGCAAGGCCTGTTTCTTACTCATCAACTCCAAACAATTCGACCTTTGGGCGCAGGGGTGAGCCATGATTACCGGCTTTATTCATCCGTCAGCGGCCGCGCCCTTACTGCAAGCGGGGATGATTCGTGAAGACGCAGCGTAATGTTTGAGAGCCTCCAAATTCAGGATCGTCACTTCGCGGTCGTCCAGAGAAATCAGCCCCTGGTTCTTGAGCCGAGTGAGGGCTCGCGAGACCACGTCTCTCACGGAACCGATGCGGCTGGCGATCTGTTGATTTGAGAGGCGCAGACGAAATGTTTTCCGCGCATCTTCTGCAGCAGGGGCAGACTGCAATTCAGCGAGAAGAAAGAGCGCAAGTCGTTGCCCAACCGGATGGAGCGACAGTGTCTCAACGAGGTTTGCATGCTTCCTGACCTTACCCGCCATCAACCTAAGTGCGGTGAGCGCGAGAGGTGGATACTTCGCGCACAATTCACGAATGTCGCTCTTTCCAATAAACAACACATTCGCATCTGCTTCCGCCATCGCCGAGGCAGGATAGGGTCCATCATCGAACACAGGAACGTCTCCCAACACGGAGCCGGGCCCATCAACGTACATCACCTGTTCGCGCCCATCCTCATTCTGTTGGAAGGCACGAATCTTGCCGCTGACAACTACAAATAGCCCTCTCGCAGGCTCTCCAGACAGGAACAACATCTCGCCTTTTTGAAGGCGCAATTCAACGGTTCGCTGCGCAATATCGGTAAGCGATTCGGCTGTCAGACCTCCGAAAAGCGTCGTGCATTGCAGTGCGGCGATGCGCTTCGTTTTCATGAACTTCTCCGCAACCGATACGGTGTTTATCAAAAGGTGCGGCCCTCTGACTTAAGTCATAGCATACCGAGCGACTACGGCATAGTCTTTGCTCAGGCTCGTTGATACAGCCGTGGGAGACGATGATTGCGACTCAAAGGCTCTTTGAAATTGGCCAGAACCTCGGGCTCAATAACATCGCTGGCGGGTTGCTGGCCAGCGGCATCGCACCACCGTTAAGAGCACTTGCTGAATTTGCGTGGTCCCATTTTGTGCATCGAAAGGTGGCTTTTCCTTGAGGAAAAAGCCACTTGGGTGCGTGCTCTCGGCCTACAGCAATTCGAAAAATACGATAGCGCTCGTGAAAGCCGGAGGTGGCTCGGATGATTGGTTTGAGACTTGGCTGTTGGGACATTGCCGATCGGAGTCTCCAATGGATTGGAAGAAGTGCGGCGTGGCTTCTGTTGAGAAAACATTTTGCCCGCGACGAAAGCGCCCTTTGCGCCGCGGCAGGTGGTGCGCTTGTATGCGCGTTGTTCGGCAGAGCCCTAGGATTTGCCCTTTCCGACCCTTCGCGAAATACAGACGCGATTGGCGGAACGATACTCGGGGGTTTGCTAGGCGTTTGTTTAGGATTCATTTTCGGAGTGTCTGTTGAAGCTGTCAGCAGTACGATCAAGGACCTGCTGAGATCCTTGGATTCGAAATGACTGTCGGGTGCAGATATGGAGGTTTAAATCAGGAGTCGACGTATATGGAAAGACAAGAGAGAGTCATACCGACTATTTATCCGGTGTGCGGTCACTCTACCGCATTGAGTTTTGTTGCCTTGAGGCAGGGAGGGATGCGTATGAACTTTATCTGGGTGTTATTTGCGGCGCCCTTGGTAGGCCTATATGGCTTGTCTGCGTGATTAGCCAAAGGGGAATAACGCACCGGCCATAGCCGCTTCAAGATCGAAGCGGACACACTTCGAGGCACTCTAACAGCCCACTCGCATGCCGCTCGCTGGCTTCCGCTTGAGGAAGGGTTGTTTGTCGGCATCTCCTCGGGAGCTGCAGCGGCAGCAGCACTCAAAGTCGCGGCCCGGCCTGAGAACGCCGGCAAGTTAATCGTCGTAGTGCTACCCGACTTCGGCGAGCGCTACTTGTCCAGCGTGCTCTTCGAGTCGCTGCGTCAGAAGGCCTTGCATCTGTCCGCCGAACAGGTTTCGCAGCCAGCAGTTGTTTAGAAGATGCCGGCGATGGGGTCGGCATTGCTCATGTCGGCCCGAGAGGTTTCTTTGACTCCGACAAACGATACACGTTCTCGTGATCACTTGAGCAATGATCTCGGTCCACCTGGTATCAAGTCTTGATGCGCCCTGGAGGGGGGAAGAGGTAGTTTGACAGTAACGGGACGGAGAAAGTTTATGCCAATCTCGCGGGACTCCTATAAGGATGCTGGCTTTGATCCTGAAAGATGAGCTGTCTCATGAATCACCTTCGAAGGATTCTTTTTCCATTCGCCTTTTCCCCTACGGCCGCTTCCCTGGCTCCCTCGGTCAATGAGATGGCCCAACGCTTCGACGCTTCCGTCATTTTAGTGAATGCATTCAATCCTGTTCCAGAATATGTTTATGGACCAGCGCCCGAAACACCATGTGGTTCAAATGAGAGACCTATCTTGTTCTCTCCAGCTCTCCAGCAAGTACGCAATCGAGAAGAGCGTTGCCTAGAAGAGTTTGCACAAGCCCATTTCTCAGGTATACGTCATACTGAGAGGATCGTTGATGGCAATCCGGCAAGAGTTATCGAATGGGTCGCAAATTGCGAAGATATAGACCTGGTGATGATGCCCACCCTCGGGTTAGGAAGGTTTCATCGTTTTTTGTTCAGTTCGGTGACATCGAAGATCCTACACGACGTCGGCTGCCCGGTGTGGACAAGCATCCCAAAGCTTGAGCGGGCATGGGCTTCGCCAAGCGAATATTACTCGATTCTCTGCGCGACAAGAATGAGTCCGGAAGAGGATGTGGTTCTCGAGACTGCGAGCCTTTTTGCCCAGGCGTACGGTGCAAGGCTATGCCTGCTGCACATCCAATCCTTATCCAACGAGGATAGCGAGCAGTGCACTCCTCAGTCCATCAGGCAGGCCTTTGGCCGAGCGTGTAGTACCGTGGGATGGGGAATCTCCCCAGATGTTTGTGTACGAATTCTAAATGGGAAAAAAACGTCAGACATTCGTCAGACCGCATCTGAGCAATGCGCGGACCTGATAATTGTCGGCCGTGGGCGCGAAAGAGGAGTCTTCTCACGCGCATTCTCCCAGCTGTGCACAATCATTCGCGAATCACGCTGCCCAGTTCTGAGTGTGTAACGCCCTCTCGCATGCATTTTGGAGATGGAGCACTCCCGGGTTCGTCGTATCCGGATCACCTCTCTAGAGAATTCCACGGATGATTTTGCACGCATAGACAAGTAATTCTCTGGTGTTGTTTCCATATCATGGATTCCTCTGCCCACTCCTTCCTTGACATGAATGTTTTACATCGTTATACGATAGTAATGCCAGTTGTCGCTAATGATCCCCGGCGGCCAAGACGTTTATTCGGAAGCTCGCTGCAGAGAGATTTCGGCTGCGGGATACCGGCAGCTTGCTGAGTTCCGCTATCGGATTCGCCAATTCCTGCACTTAAGTGAAGAGGCCGCCCGGTCTAAGGGGATCGAACCGCAGCAACACCAAGTCCTTCTGGCCATAAAATGGTTGCCTGAGGAGAGTCGTCCACCGTCAGGGCGCTTTCGGAAAGGCTCTGTCTGCGCCATCACAGTACGGTAGAACTTATTGATCGACTCGTGGAGCAGAGGGCGGTAGTACGTCGGCACAATCACCAGGATCGTCGGGAAGTACTTATCGAACTGACTCCGCACGGTGAGGAATTGCTGCATCAGCTCTCCGTTTTGCTCTGGCAGGAATTGAAAGTTTCAGGCCCTGCGCTCTCTGAATCGCTTTTGACCGTGCTAGCTCACTCGGCGGGGTCGGGAAGGAGCAAGCATGGCACAGCAGACGCAAGCCGGTCGGCATAAATCGACATTGAAGGAGTTGGGTGATTTTACAACCACCATTCGTGTCGTGCCGATTATGTTGATGGCGATCGTCATCGGCGCGATTGGCGCATATGTCGCGTGGTTTTTGCTCAAACTGATTGGTCTCTTTACAAATCTCTTTTACTACCAACGGCTCAGTACAGATTTTGCTTCGCCAGCAGGTAACCAACTCGGCGTCTATGCAATTGCTGTTCCTGTCGTCGGGTCGTTAATCGTCGGCCTCATGGCGCGCTATGGATCAGAACAGATTCGCGGCCATGGGATACCCGAAGCGATCGAGTCGATTTTGATGAATGGCAGTCGTATCCGCCCACGGTTGGCCATTCTGAAGCCCCTTTCAGCGGCAATCTCCATCGGTTCAGGAGGCCCGTTCGGCGCCGAAGGTCCCATCATTATGACTGGAGGTGCGATCGGGTCGATAATCGCGCAGTTCTTCCATTTAACCAGCATGGAGCGTCGCACGCTGCTTGTCGCAGGAGCGGCGGCCGGGATGTCGGCGACCTTTGCGGCTCCGCTTTCTGCGGTGTTGATTGGTGTCGAACTCCTATTGTTTGAATGGAAGCCTCGAAGCGCCATTCCTGTTGCTTTGGCAAGCGCCACAGCCTGCGCGGTAAGGCGGTACTTGCTGGGGTTGGGGCCACTTTTCCCGGTTCCCGCCCACCCCATCTATATAGGTCTTGTAGGGCTTGGCGATTGCGCTGTGGCCGGGATTGCCGCCGGAGCACTATCGGCGATCCTCACCCTCGGGGTATACGCAGCCGAGGATCTTTTCAAACGGTTACCGATTCATTGGATGTGGTGGCCCGCGATCGGCGGAGTGTTTGTGGGATTGGGAGGATTCATCTTTCCCCAAGCCCTCGGCGTGGGCTATGACACGATCGGGAAACTTCTACAGGGGAATGTACCACTTAGCATCTTTGCGGGAGTTCTGTTAGTTAAATCCGCTATCTGGATGATTTCGCTGGGCTCCGGAACTTCGGGTGGAGTTCTTGCGCCTTTGTTGATGATGGGAGCGGCGCTCGGGGGCATTGAAAGTTTAATCCTCCCTCACTTTGGTCTGGGTTTCTGGCCGCTTGTCAGCATGGGCGCGATTCTCGGCGGAACAATGCGATCACCCTTTACAGGCATCGTCTTTGCGATTGAGTTGACCCATGACTTGAATATGTTGCTACCCCTACTAGTCGCCTGTTTCATCGCTCATGCATTCACGGTCCTTATGCTTAAGCGCTCCATTCTCACTGAGAAGATCTCACGTCGCGGCTATCATTTGAGCCGCGAATACGGACTTGATCCGCTCGAAATCCTGTTCGTGAGGGAAGTGATGCGAACGAACATAGTTGCCCTGCCTTACGATGGAACTCTTCAGGAAGCGAAAGATCTCGTGCACCATGATCGCCGTCCACGAGGTCAGTATCTCTTTCCGGTAGTTGATTCCGAAAGATGCCTGCGCGGAGTGGTCACTCGGAAGCAGCTATCGATGTTCCTAGAGCAAAGGCTTGGCCAAGAACGGTCAACACGGATCTCCGAAATTGCATCTCTGGAGCCCGTGGTGGCTTTCGCCGACGAACCTCTCCGTATCGTCGTGCGACGAATGGCCGAATCGGGCTTTACCCGTTTTCCGGTACTGGATCCTCAATTGGAGAGACGGCTCGTCGGCATGATCTCTCTCAACGACCTTCTCGGCGCAAGAATTCAAAACCTTGAAGAAGAACGCGCTCGCGAAAGAGTGCTACGGATCCGTATGCCATCGATGCGTCAACCAAGGCCTCCCGCTGTCCAATAAACAAATGCACTAGCCAGCGAACATTGTTGAGTTTCGAGTCACTGCGTTAATCGTTCCACAGTGAAGAACGGAGCCGGTTAGACATCAAAGGAGTCCAGGTGATGATCAAAGTAAAGTGCGCATACGACACGTTCGATGGAGAAGACGGAGTCCGATTTTTCGTTGACCGATTGTGGCTTGAGAGCCTGGCTCCAAACGTAGAATTGCGAAATTGGTCTGGACACGATCCAGCAAAGTGGAATGAATTCCGACTCAAGTATTTCTCTGAACTCAAAGCTAATCCCGCTGGTTGGAGGCCCGTTGTAGAGGCCGAGCGGGAAGGGACGGTAAAGCTGCTCTACAGCGCGAACGATGGAGCACATGACAATGCGGTTGCACATCCTGAATTCTTGAGATCTCATTTGACCAGCGTGAAGTGAACGACATGTTGAATCGTTCCCGAAAGATGGATCGGCCCGCACTTGCGCTTCAGGCAATATCGTGTCACGATATATATATGAACGTTGAATCTCTGCCCGCTGGTCCCGACCGCCTGCTCAGAACATTGGCTGATTTCCGGTTTGAACTGCGCCGCTTCCTGCACTTCAGCGAATCCGCAGCTCTGAATGCAGGATTGCAGCCCCAGCAGCATCAACTTCTTCTTCAGGTGGCAGGCGCTACCGAGACTACAGCGGTAACGATTGCGTATGCGGCCGAGCGGCTTGGGCTAAAACACAACAGTACTGTGGAACTTGTTGACCGGTCAGAGCGCGAAGGGCTGCTGGAACGAACCGAGGATGCACACGACAAAAGGCGAGCGATTCTGCGTCTCACTCGCAAAGGCAGAATGATTCTCGGCCGTCTGGCTGGCGACCATGCGAAAGAGTTGATTGAGCTGGCTCCCCGGCTGACAAGAGCATTGAAGCACATCTCATTCAATGCGAGCAGATCAAACATCGCGGAGGCTCGATGAGGTCTCGTCCGTCTGCATTACGCGACTTCACCGTAGATGGCCGGGTGTGGCTGCTATCCGCAGTGGCGCTGCTTATTGGCACAGGCGGCGCAGCTTTGGCCGTGCTCTTGTTGCGAGCTATTGCGCTTGCGACGAACGCTTTCTACTACCACAGGTTAAGTCTGGCTCTCGTGGGGCCAGCGGGGTCGCCGCTCTCACCATGGATTATGCCGCTGATACCGGTCATTGGCGGACTGATGGTGGGGCTCATTGCGCACTATGGGTCGGACAAGATACGGGGTCACGGAATTCCAGAGGCGATTGAAGCGATTCTTCTGCGTGGCGCGCGAGTGGACCCAAAAGTAGCGCTGCTCAAGCCCCTTTCAGCAGCAATCGCCATCGGATCCGGCGGCCCGTTCGGCGCCGAAGGGCCAATCATCATGACCGGCGGAGCCTTCGGATCGCTGGTCGCGCAATGGCTGCACCTGACCGACGCCGAGCGGACAACACTCTTGGTAGCTGGCGCGGCTGCCGGCATGTCGGCTACATTTGCGGCGCCTATTGCGGCAATTCTGATTGCGGTCGAGTTGCTGCTGTTTGAGTGGCGGCCACGCTCACTTGTGCCGGTTGCGGTGGCAAGTGTTGTCGCTGCCGCGTTGCGCGTCAGTTGGCTTGGAGCGGGCCCAATTTTCCCCGTTGATCTCCATTCGACCATCCCTTTGGGACGTACGTTGCTTCTGTCCGCTCCACTTGGAATGCTCGTGGGTCTTGCTTCCGCCGGCCTGAGCCGTTTGATGTATAGCTTTGAAGATGGGTTTGAGCATGTCTGTGGCCGGCTGAAAGTGCACTGGATGTGGTGGCCGGCAATCGGCGGCATCGGCATTGGCGTAGGCGGCTTCTTTTTCCCACGTGGCTTGGGCGTCGGATACGACAATATCGCGGAGCTTCTCCGTGGGAATGCCCCGATCGCGCTGTTGGTTGGTCTGATTGTTGCCAAGTCGCTTATGTGGGCATTCTCTTTGAGTTCGGGAACTTCGGGTGGTGTGCTGGCGCCTTTGTTGATGATTGGTGCGGCATTAGGTGAGTCAGCGGCCCGGCTGGCGCACATGCCGGGAGAAGCGCAAGCGCTGTGGGCTTTGATGGGGATGGGTGCGATGCTCTCGGGCTCCTTGGGAGTTCCGCTCACTGCGATCCTTTTTTCGCTTGAATTGACCCATGCCCTGCCGGCTCTACTGCCATTGACGCTTGCATGTACGGCATCCTACCTGGTGACCTCGCTGATAATGCCTCGATCGATTCTGACGGAGAAGCTGAGTCGCCGTGGATACCATTTATCGCGTGAGTATGGCGTCGACCCGCTTGAAATGGTGAGTGTGGCGGACGTGATGACGGAAGTGTCTCAGAAAGCTGAGGCTGGAGAGTCAAGCGATATTCCGGAGGCAATACCCGAGGTTCTTGCATACACGGATGAGACCTGCAGAGCGGTGGCAGAAGAAATGGCGATCACCGGAGTCACCAGCATGCTCGTGGTGGATCGGGAAACGGGCCGGCTTTGCGGGAGTATCAGCGCACAGGAACTGTTGACTGGACGAAGGCGTCATGTCGATCGGGAGTTGGCGAGAAGCAGTTCATTCCGCTCCCGATGAGGACGCAAGAGATGATCGGGGCAGCTTCACGTTGATTGTGTAGCCACGGGCCCTCTGGACCGACGGAATTGAGAAGAATGCGGTGTTAAGGGCGGAGTTCGATTCATGTCGAAGCGCCGGGACGTTTCCTGGAAGCTGTGAAGCGTGGAAGCATCTTTTTCAGAACTCTAACGACAATGTTAAATCTTCTGTTGTATTGTGGGTTAGCGCGTTTGGTTTTTCCTCCTACCCTTCCAGCCTGTGTTCGTTGATACATCTTGATCGATGGGGCGTAACAATTTGCCTTTCGACGTCACAAATCGATTGCCGAGGCTTGCCGGCTCTGAAAAGGGGGCTTCAGCTAGGATCAGAATCCTGGCAGCTTTCGTTGGTTTGCTGGCGAGTGCCCGAAAGGCTTCCGCGGGTTCTCCAACGAGTATCTTTGACCCTGCTGCCACGCCTGCGCACTCGATCTTTAGCCTGTCGATGCTTGTGCTGTCGGTGACGCTGGTCATTTTCCTGGTTGTCGCGGGGCTGCTGCTCTACGCCCTGATCCGATTTCGACAACGTTCTACAGACTCCGGGCAAGAGCCTGCGCAGGTTTACGGCAGCAATCAAATCGAGCTTTCGTGGACGGTCATTCCGATTCTCATCGTGGTCATGTTATTCCTGTCGACCACGCGCGTCATCTTGGAGACGGAAGCCAAGCCCAAGCCTGACAATGCCGTGAATGTCACTGTGATCGGCCACCAGTTTTGGTGGGAGTACCGGTATCCGAAACTAGGTGTGGTCACCGCAAACGAATTACACATCCCCATCAGCGATCCCAATAGCCCGACCCCAACGTATCTCGAAATGTCGTCGGCGGATGTTACGCATAGTTTCTGGGTCCCTCGCCTCGCGGGCAAGACGGACTTGATTCCAAACAGGATCAATACCATGTGGCTTGATCCGTCCGAGGCGGGCTTGTACCTGGGCCAATGCGCCCAATATTGCGGCACACAGCATGCAAAGATGCTTTTGCGCGTTTACGCACAAACCCCGCAGGACTTCGCAGCCTGGGTCAAGCAGCAACAGCTGCCTTCACGCGCCGATCTGTCTGACCAGCCGCTAGCTGAAGAGGGTCGAAAGGTCTTTCTCCACAATGCATGTATCAACTGCCATACGGTAACGGGTACGGTTGCGACTGGGCGCTTCGGACCGGACCTCACGCATCTCGCCAGCCGGGACACGATCGCCTCGGGCGCCATTCCAAACACGCCGAAGCAACTGAGGGCTTGGATCGCGAATCCGGATGAGCTGAAGCCCGGATCGCTGATGCCGGCCATGCATTTGAACAATCACGACCTGGATGTCGTGACGGTATATCTCACGACGCTCCACTAACCATCGATTGGAAAGCAGTGAAGCATGGCCAACGAAGCCTTAGTCCTGGAATCCATCGACCAGACCGCCCCCGCGGGCCACTCCTCCGGGCCTGGCGTCGTATACGAGTGGCTCACCACCGTAGACCACAAGAAGATCGGCATCATGTACATCGTGTATGCGCTCATCTTTCTGGTCCTCGCAGGAGCGCAAGCGCTGCTGATGCGTATTCAGTTGGCCGTTCCGAACAACCACTTCGTCACTCCTCAAGTCTTCAACCGGATGTTCACCATGCATGGCTCGACCATGGTGTTCTTCGTCGGAATCCCCATCCTGTTTGGATTCGGGAATTATCTGATCCCGCTCATGATTGGCGCCCGCGACATGGCCTTCCCCAGGTTGAACGCTTTCAGTTTCTGGATTTCGGCATTCGGAGGAATCTTGCTCTACTTGAGCTACTTCGCCGGTAGCGGCCTCTATGGAGCAGGCTCCGCTCCGGACGTCGGATGGTTCGCTTATGCTCCTCTGACCGCAAAGGTGTTCTCGCCAGGGCACAGCACGGACTACTGGACCTTGTCGATTCTGATGAGCGGCATCGGCACCACCGGAACGGCTATCAACATTGTGGCTACCGTAATCTGCATGCGTTGCAAGGGCATGACGATGACGCGCATGCCGCTGTTCGTATGGCTGCTGCTGGTGGCCAGTTGCATGGTTTTCGTTGCAGTCAGCCCGCTCACGGCTGCGCAAATCATGCTCACTTTGGACCGCTATCTCGGATCTCATTTCTTCGACACACAGGCCGGTGGTTCCGCCGTCCTGTGGATGCACTTCTTCTGGATCTTCGGTCATCCGGAGGTCTATATCCTTGTGCTTCCTGCCTTCGCATTCATCAATGAGATCGTACCGGTCTTTTCGCGGAAGGCGATCTTCGGTTATCCCGCCATGGTCGCCGCGTCTGTTGGCATTGGCTTCATAAGTCTCAGCGTCTGGGCCCATCACATGTTTACCGTCGGGATGGGCCCGGCGGGGAACACCTTCTTTGTATTTGCCACCATGGTTGTGTCGGTGCCTACGGGCATCAAAATGTTCAACTGGCTGGCCACAATCTGGGGTGGCAAGGTCAGGTTTCGAACTCCGATGATGTTCACGGTTGGTTTTCTCTTCCAGTTTCTGATAGCCGGACTCACCGGTATCATGTTGTCCGCAGCGCCATTCGACTGGCAGTTAAGCGCGTCCTATTTCGTGGTGGCTCACTTCCACTATGTTCTGGTTGGGGGCATTCTTTTTGCCCTGTTCGCGGCTTTCTATTATTGGTACCCCAAGATGACGGGGCGCATGATGAGCGAGACGCTTGGCAAGTGGCACTTCTGGTTTTTCATCATCGGTTTCCATCTCACCTTCGACTTCATGCATATTCCAGGGCTGCTGGGAATGCCGAGGCGCATTTACACCTATGAAGCAGGTCGTGGATGGGAGTACTGGAATCTGATCGTCGGGATTGGTGCAATCGTTCAGGCCATCGGCACATTGATCTTTGTCTATAACCTCGTTCGCTCCTACTTCCGCGGGAAGATTGCTGGACCTGATCCATGGGATGCCTGGACCCTGGAGTGGTCAACTGCTTCACCCCCGCCGTCGTACAACTTTGCCGTGGAGCCAACTGTGGGCAGCCGCCGGCCGCTGTGGGATCTAAAGCATCCAGAAGATCCAGATTCGAGATATGAATGATGCAGACTCCGGTGACAGTTCCCGTGAGCGTTAATTCGGAACCCCCTTGGGTGTTGCCCAATCGTGGCATCGTGGGCATGTGGTGCCTGATCGCGGCCGAGGCGGCCATCTTCCTGATTTTTGTCGTCGCATACATCTATTACCTGGGAAAGAGCCTGACCGGGCCGCTGCCTTCGCAGATATTGGAACTGCCGGTCGTCGGTACAATCTGCCTGCTTTCCAGCAGCTTGACAGTTCACGCAGCGGTCAGTGCGCTCAGGAAAGGTAAGGTGCAGCGCTGTACCTTTGCATTGGCCGTGACGGTGCTCCTTGGGGCGGCCTTCTTATGGACAACGGCCGCTGAGTGGCATCATCTTATCTATGACGAAGGATTTACGATCCGTACAAATTTGTTCGGAACGACCTATTACTCACTCGTTGGTCTGCACGCTTCGCACGTCGTGGTTGGGCTTCTCTTCCTGACGGTTGCCTTCCTGTTCAGTGCAGGCGACCGGGTTGATGAAAGGCATGCGGAACGCCTCGAAGTTCTGTCCCTCTACTGGCACTTTGTCGATGCGGTGTGGGTCGTTGTGTTTCTGGTTGTGTATGTACTTGGGCGATAGCAAATCGGTGCGCAAACACGGACGGGAATCAATGCCATGATGCAGACTGACGATCAAAACCACGATATCCAAACTGCTCATGCACATGCAGGGGCGGTACAGCTTCCTGCCCCTACGGTTTGGCCGATTGTGTTTGCCTTCGGGTTGGCGCTGATCTTTACGGGCATGGTCACGCATTGGATCATGAGCCTGCTTGGGGCGCTGCTGGCAGTTGCCGGGATTGTGGGCTGGTTTCTTGAGGTACTGCCGCAGGAGCATCATGTCTATGTTCCCGTGAGTGCGGAGATTACTCCGGTGGCCAGCACACTCGCCACGCGCGCGCAAATGCCAGCCGGGCCCAATCACCGCAAACTGCTGCCCATTGAAACCTTCAGCATAACGGCGGGAATCAAGGGTGGTCTTGCGGGCGGGACTGCAATGATCGTGCCCGCTGCACTCTTCGGACTCATTCGGTATCACAGTATCTGGTATGCCGTGAATCTGCTTGCGGCAGGTGGTTTTGTCAGTTGGGCGGGTCAGAGCGATGCCTTTCTGGCGCAGTTTCATCCGCTGGGGTTGCTTGCCGCAGCGGGGATCCACACTACTGCCTCGCTGCTGATCGGCCTGCTTTACGGAGCCATGCTGCCCATGTTTCCGAGAAAGCCCATCCTCACCGCCGGGTTTATTGCGCCATTTCTATGGACTGGCCTTCTCTACTCGGCCATCGGCGTCATCAGCCCCATCCTCGACCAGCGCATCAATTGGCTCTGGTTTGTAATCTCCCAGATTGCCTTTGGGCTGGTGGCGGGATTTGTAGTCAATCGGCAAGTGAAAGTGCGGACTGCGCAGTTCCGGGCTCTTCCGTTTGCAGTGCGTGCCGGGTTGCACACCAGCGCCAGAGACGAAGGGGATGACGCTCCATGAACCTGACAGTAACTCGGCTGGCTTTGCTCAAAGCGCTTGTTGCGGTAGCAGGACTTTCCGTCCTCGGATGCAGGCATATCCCCGGCCGCCCTGGCCCAGGACCTCAGGTGGCGCGGCCGGAACAGATCCTGGATTTTGCCGTTTTGTACAAAACAAACTGCTCCGCCTGCCATGGAGAAAACGGCCGGAATGGTGCTGCAATCGCACTCGCCAATCCAGTCTACCTCGGGGTGATTGGCGAGGATAACCTTCGCGAGATTACCTCGAAAGGTGTTGACGGTAAATTGATGCCCGCCTTTGCCAGAAGTGCAGGCGGTACATTGACCGATCAGCAGATCGGTACCCTTGCGCATGGAATAATGCAGCGATGGAACAAGCCTGCATTTCTTTCAACACAAGGTACGCCGGCCTATCGGGCGTCTCAGCCTGGCGACGCTGCGCGTGGTGAGCAGGCATACGGGGAGTTCTGTGCCTCATGTCACGGTGCTCATGGCGAGGGGATGACCGCCACGATCAACGGCAAGAGAACCAAGGTGGGCTCCATTGTCGATGAGTCGTATCTTGCCCTGGTCAGCGATCAGGCCCTGCGGAGTTTCACAATTGCCGGCGTGCCGGAAGGCGTGATGCCGGATTGGCGCACTGACGCCGCAGTTCCAATGAACGACCAACAAATTACTGACGTGGTAGCGTGGCTAGCCACTAAACGCACAACCGATCCTGGACAACCTTACGCGGCGCATCCATAAGCCCGGCGTGAAATCGGCTACATGGCAGGAGTTGTAGAAATGAACCCGAACGAGCTCAATTCGCAGCCCATTTTGAAGGATGAACAAAGTGGTGCCCAGCCTGAGATGACCGAGCTGAGCCGCACCAAACTGGCGGCGCATTCGCGGCGCGCATTCTTGTTCAAGCTGTCTCTGCTTGCCAATGGCGCTGTCGGCGCCGTGCTGGCGGTTCCCATCGTCGGCTACCTGCTGGGACCAGCCCTCAGAAAGAAATCCTCGGATGAGTCATGGGTTGGCCTTGGATCGGTGAGTGGCTTTCCTGAAGGCGAAACCCGGCTGGCCACGTTTCGCAACCCGGTGACCACGGCCTGGGACGGCCAAACGGGCGACATCCCCTGCTGGGTTCGCCGCATTTCGGGCAGAACATTTCAGGTGTTTGCCATCAATTGCGCCCACCTTGGTTGCCCAGTGCGCTGGTTCTCTGAATCCAAGCTCTTTTTGTGTCCGTGCCACGGAGGAGCTTACTACGAAGACGGTTCCCGTGCTTCGGGTCCGCCGGAGCGCGGACTCTTTGAATACGAACACAGGATCGTCGGTGACGCTCTCGAAATCAGCGCAGGGAAGATGCCTACACTTGCGGCACGGGTTTCGAGTATGCAAATCCTAACCCAGATCGCAGGTGTTGGAGCGATGAACGGGGCGGCCGGAGTCCAGAATCAGAAATCGCAGAACCTGAAACCGAGGTGCGGGTCATGCCAGGGATGAAGCAGGCGGGGCTTCGAATATATCGATGGTTTGAAGACCGTCTTGGCCTCGGTAAGCCCATCATCGATGCGGCGGAGCATGACGTGCCCGCTAGCACCGCCAGTTGGTGGTATGTCTTCGGCAGTGCGGCCACGGTGCTGCTGGTTTTGCAGGTCGTGACAGGAGTTCTGCTGGGGCTTGTGTATTCGCCCTCCGCGGGACAGGCCTGGGCCAGTCTGGAGTTTCTCGATCACAGCGTCAGGTTGGGGTGGTTTCTGCGCGCCCTGCACGGCTGGGGATCGGACTTCATGATCGCCATCGTGTTGATCCATCTGGCGCAGGTCTTTCTCTTCGGTGCGTACAAGTTTCCTCGCGAACTCACCTGGATCGTGGGTGTCTTTCTGCTTCTGCTGACGCTGGGAATGGCGTTCACCGGACAGGTTTTACGCTTCGACCAGGACGCCTATTGGGGTCTCGGCATCGGAGCTTCGATCGTCAGCCGTGTTCCTTGGATCGGCGGCTCCCTGGTCAACCTCATGCTCGGCGGACCTATCATCGCTGGACCTACATTGACGCGCTTCTTCGCGCTCCATGTATTCATTATTCCCGGCGTCCTGCTGACCTTGGTCGGCCTTCACTTATGGATGGTTCTTCGACTCGGCATCAATGAATGGCCGATGCCGGGACGCGTAGTCAGCAAGGCCACTTACACACGCGATTATCAGAAACTGACCAAGGATACGGGCATCGCTTTCGTGCCCGATGCCGCCTGGAAGGATGCAATCTTCGCGGCTGCGATCATATTGGCAGTGATGGCTTGCGCTCTTTACTTCGGCCCCTTCGGGCCCACCGGCCAACCGGATCCAACGATCATCCAGACGGCCCCCAAGCCCGACTTCGCATTTCTATGGATATTTGCCGTTCTCGCCTATCTCCCTCCGAGCCTCGAAACTCCAGTCCTGCTCATCATGCCGGTTTTGATTGTGGGAGCCATGCTGCTGTTGCCGCTGCTTTCGAGCCAGGGGGAGAAGCACTGGTCGCGCCGGCCTGTCGCGGTGCTGATGGTCGCAGTCATTGCGGTGACGCTTGGCATCCTCACCCATCTGGGCACAAACACCCCGTGGAGTCCCATCATGGACGCATGGACATCCGATCCCATTCCAACCGCATACCTGGAAGATCGCACGCCTCTCGAGCGGCAAGGCGCAATCCTGCTTCAGGATAAGCAATGCCGCAACTGCCATTCTGTCGGTGGTAAGGGTGGACTTCGCGGACCCGCACTGGATGGCATCGCTAACCGCATGACGGAAGATCAGATCATTCGTCAGGTGCTGCAGGGTGGAGGCAACATGCCGGCCTATGGCGACGCACTCAGCCCCTCGGAAACCACGGCCCTGGTTCGGTTCCTCACCACGCTGCGTTCCGAGAACCAGCCGCCCGCATTCGATGCATCGAGAAGGATGGTAACAACCGAACAGTCACCCGCCGCTCCGACCGGCGCACACTAGCGTCGCAGGCATCGGTCTTCATGGAATCCGCGTCCCAGGCAATCTTCGAAGATTGGTCGCCACCGCTCCTCCTCACCGGGACACTGGTTATTGTCGCTCTGATCTATCTGCGAGGATGGCTTCAGATTCGAAAAACACGATTGTCGAAGTTTCCAAAATGGCGCCTCGTGTCATTCCTCCTTGGGATCGCCTTCATTTGGCTGGCGATAGCGTCTCCTCTCGACGGGTTCGCCGATGCGCTGCTCAGTGCACACATGGTGGAGCACCTGCTGCTGATGTCGTTTGTTCCGCCTTTGCTGCTCATCGGCTGGCCCGTCGTTCCCACGCTTCGCGGTCTGCCACGCGAATTCACCAGGTATATCGTCGGACCGCTCTTTCACCGCCGAAGGCTGCGGCAACTGGGCCACTGGCTCGTCAAGCCGCTCGTGGCCTGGCTCGGCATGAATCTTACTTTCCTGGCCTGGCACATACCGGCAGCCTACGACTTCGCCCTGGAACACGAACACTGGCATGACTTCGAGCATCTCAGTTTCCTGGGCACATCGATACTCTTCTGGTGGCCCCTCATCCGACCTTGGCCATCGCGAGCCAAAGCAATTGGCTGGTTCATGCTGCTCTACCTTGTGATGGCGGACATCGTGAATACAGCACTGTCTGCGTTTCTTGCTTTTTGTGAGCGGCCCGTCTACGGCTATTACCTGAAAAAACCAAACGCCTTCAATATTGCACCAGCGGTCGATCAGCGAGCCGGCGCTGTGATCATGTGGGTGATTGGATCGATGGTCTTTCTTGTCCCGGCGGTGTTCATCACCTACAGACTCCTGCAACAGCACGAGAGGCCTCGTGTTTAGCATGTGGCGCACGCGCTGGTGGACACGTTGTACACGGTTCGACCTGGACCAACGATTGCAGCGTTAGTCGGCAGCAATTCCTTCCGTTAATGGTTCAATGGCGATCGCTCGACCGCCTTTAGTTACCCATTTCTTCGCCCATATCCGCGCGAAACTCTGCATCAGCAGGAAGACAAACATCGCGATTCCGGCATAGATGAGGAAGCCAGTACTGTATGAGCCTGTGCGCTGCTTTGACTGGCCGAGGAGGTTAGGAAGAATCGAGCCACCGAGTGCGCCAATTTCCCCAATCATGCTCCCAGCGACAGCGGTCGTCGCAGGCCACCGCAACGGAACAAGCTGAAAGGTTGCTCCATTGCCCGCTCCAAGCGCCGCAAAGCAGAGCATGAAGAGCAGAGTGGTTGCCAACAGCGATGGCATTTGCATCAGCCCGACGATCCCAACGATCGTGACGACAAAGACAATGTCGAGTGTCCACAGCCCACCGATTCTGTCCGATAGCCAACCACCCAGCACGCGCGTCAGACTTCCGGTGAGCGTAGCCAGCACGGTCAGCGATCCTGCCTGCACTTTGGTGACGTGGAACTGGCTGTAGTAGAAGGACGGAAGGAAGGTGGCCAGTCCGAGAAAGCCGCCGAATGTAATGATGTAAATCATGTTGAAAACCCAACCATCAAGTTCCCAGAGGCATTTCAGATGGCCGGCCAGGGACTGGTGTTCCACGTCGGGCGGTTCTTTGGCAAACAGAATCATGACCAACAGCGGCAGTAGCATCATGATTGCAGCGAAGCCATAGACTGTCTGCCAACCGAAATGCATGGCAAGCCGCGGAGCCAAAAGAGCCGCGAGAGCAGTGCCACTGTTGCCCGCTCCTGCAATTCCCATTGCAAGACCCTTGTACTGCTTCGGAAACCAACCCGACCCCAGAGACAAGGCCACGCCGAAACTGGCTCCGGCGATGCCAAGCAGGACACCCATGGCGAGCACGTTATTGAACGACTTCACAAAAAGGAATCCGTAAAGAAGAGCGAGGACAATGGCGGACATCTCGACGATAGCGGCGCTCTTTCGGCCGATGTATTGAGAGAGTACGCCGAGCGGAAAGCGCATGAGCGCACCGGCCAGGGTCGGCACGGAGACCATCAGCCCGATCTGCCCTGGGGTGAGATGGAACTGCTCGGAGATGAACGGTCCCATCGCACCGTTCAGCACCCAGACAGCAAAGCTGAAATCAAAATAGAGAAAGGCTGCGAGCAGCGTAGGAGGATGTCCCGACTTCATGAATGCCTTGAGATTCGCCATGTATTGACTCCGGGGAAGCTGGATCTTGATGTTGCATGATGCATCCACTCGAAGGATGCCGGGGGGGTGCTCGTCGAGTGCTATTGGGCTCCGGCGTCGCGGCCGGCTGTTCTACTCTTCTGGGAAGCGTGTTCGAATACGGTGAACGCTGTTCGCTCCACGCGCACCGCGCATTGCTTGAAATTAGGTTCGCGCGAAATGGGGTCAAACGCACCCAATGTGACGAGATTCGAATTGTGCTCGGAAAAGTGGAAAGGCATGAAGACCTGGCCTGGCGCGACAATTCCTGTGATGCGTAATTCAAGATTGGGAACGCGACTGCGGCGTGAGATCACTGTGACCTTATCGTGCGCTGTCAATTGCAATCGTTCGGCATCCACTGGGTTCATCTCCAGCCATGCATGGGGCACCATGGTGTTGAGCAGATCAACCTGGGCGGTCTTGGTGCGCGTATGCCAGTGCTCGACCGTTCGGCCTGTATTCAGGATGATGGGGAACTCGTCGTTCGGTTGCTCGGTGAATGGATCGCACGGCACGCAATGCAGGCGCGCTCTTCCATCCTGATTGGGGAAAATGCCGTCTTGATAGAGCCGCTCACCGCCCCACTGAGCACCGCCCTCATCTTCTATCTGTTGCCAGGTGAATTGGCTATAGTCGCATATGCGGCCCTTCGATACTTGCTGCCATTCGAGAAATGCGTCATGCGAGCTTTTCCAGCCGGGAAAGAGGTCATTACGAACGCCGAGGCGCTCGGCAATGTCGAGAAATATATCGAAGTCTGTACGCGCTTCTCCGGGCGGAGCGACGATGGCATTCACTTTGCCGATTCGGCGCTCGGAGTTCGTGTAGGTGCCTTCTTTCTCGCCCCAGATCGCTGCAGGCAAAACCAGGTCAGCGAAGTCGGTGGTGGGTGTGGGATAGAAGCCATCCTGTACTACCAGAAACTCGAGGCTAGTCAACGCTTGTTGAAGCACATCGTAGTTTGGAAACGAGACAACAGGGTTGGTGGCGATAATCCACATCGCTTTGATCTTTCCCGCTACGGCGCCCTCGATAATATCCGGATAAGCTAGTCCGCGCGCGGTGGGGATGCGTTCAACATCGATCTTCCAAATCCTTGCCAACTCCTCACGGTCGGCTGAAACATCGAACTTGCGATAGCCGGGCAAGCTGGAGGTAAAGCCGCTTTCGCGCGTCCCCATCGCGTTGCATTGCCCCGTGATCGAAAATGGCGATGCACCTGCGCGTCCGATGTTGCCCGTAATCAAAGCGAGGTTGTTGATTGCGGCCACGGTTACGGCGCCTTGCGTGGAGTGATTGACGCCCATCGTCCAGCCGATGAAGGCTGCTTTGGCCTTTCCATAAATTCTGGCGGTGTCGACGATTGCCTCCTCGCTCAGTCCTGTGATTGTGGAGACGTACTGCGGATGAAACGTGGACACGTACTCGGCAAACTCTTGGTATCCGCTTGTGTGCGTTTTGATAAAAGCTGGATCGATCAGACCATCGCGGATGAGCACATGTGCTATGCCGTTGATGAGCGCGATATCGCTGCGCGGCTTTACAGGAAGGTGAATGTCGGCCATCATTGCGGTCTTGGTCACGCGTGGGTCGACTACAATCAGTGTCCGATTCTTGTTTCGCTCCAGGCGCTGGCAGAGGATCGGATGATTGTCCGCGATGTTGGCGCCGATAAGCAGAATCACGTCGGCGGTCTCCATGTCGGCGTAAGAGCCGGGAGGTCCGTCGCTGCCAAACGACAGCTTGTAGCCGGAGACCGCGCTGGCCATGCAAAGCGTCGTGTTGCCATCGAAGTTGGATGTGCCAAATCCCAACTGCACCAGCTTGCCGAGCGTGTAAAACTCCTCAGTGACAAGCTGGCCTGTACCGATAACGCCAAGCGACAGCTTTCCATATTTGGCCTGGATCAAGCCGAACTTATTGACCATGGTGTCGAGCGCTTCATGCCAGCTCACTGGAACGAGCTTCCCCTGCTTGCGCAGCAGAGGCTGTCTGGCTCGGCCGGGCGCGATAAGCGTATGATGCTCGCTCAGTCCCTTCGGGCAAAGCTTGCCGCGGTTGACCGGATGATTCTCGTTGCCGCGCACCGCAACGGCCTTCCCGTCCTTGACCCCAACCTCCATGCCGCAGCCAACCGAGCAATATCCGCAAGTGGTCTTCACCCATCTATCGGCAAGACGAGAAGCGGATACTTTGCCGAAGCGTGGGTCATTGGCATAGCTGTACTTCGCGGGTAGTGTATCAATTCCGAGCTTTCGGCGGAGGCGTGCAAGCAGTCGATCGGCGAAGCTCAATGGCGGCCTCCGCGAACGAATGTGAGGGCCATGTTCAAGGGCACGACCGAAACGAAAAAGAGGTATCGCATCAGCAGGGCCGCAATCGTTGCAGCCAGAAAGGCAACGGCATCAAGCCCTGCAAGTGCAAAGAAGCCTGCGACGGCAACAAGAGCGAAGGACGAGAACAGGATGGCCTGCAGGGATTCGGTGGCAAGAAGCGATGCACTGGCGCGGCGTTCAAAGAGTCGAGAAAAGCTGAGGCGGACCCGGCGGACAAGCTGGTTCAGAAACCAGAGCGCAATCGAAATGAGAACCGGGTAGAATCGAAAACTGTCTGAAGGGTGAGAAGAATCGAGCAAATGCGGAAATGCCAGTTTCGTCACCCAAGCGCTGGCCGTTTGAAGCACGGTTGCCAGTAGCGAGCCTAACAACGCAGTGGTAAGAAGGAAATCCAGCGGAGTGTGGATCATGTTCCAGGCGGGACGTGCCGGTACAAGGTAGATGTACGCGCTGGAAATCGTGCCTCCAATCCCCACCACCGCGGCCGTCCAACCGATCGCCTGAAGACTCGCTGGAAGAAAAAGTAAATGCATGGCTGGAAGTGAAACGATGAAGCTGCGCAAGCGCGAATCGGGAAGACTCTCCGTAATTGAAAGTGCGGTGAGTGTGCCGAGCCCCGCAAAGAAGAGGCTATAAAACAGCACTTCTCGACTGATCCATGAACGGCGCCACATCTTCAATGCGCGCCAAGCGTAGGCCGGCCTGCCGAGGTGCATTGCGGAAACAGTCAACGCCACAGATGCAATCAGCAGGAGTGCAACCATGCTGATTTCAGAGATAGTTTTATTCAGCAACTCAAAGATCAATGCGCCGGAGACAGCCTGCATGAGTGTGGTCATGAAGACCAGCGAGAGGTGAGCATGTTCCGGTTGGATGTGGCCCAGATCCACACGCTCTAACTGGAGGGCGCCTGATTCGGGGAGCGTAATGCGGGTGGTCGAAATGGTGTGACCGGCGGCCGGCATCCCAGGAGACTCGGCTCCTGTGTAGTCCTTGCGCCACTCCGCCATGTTCACGATCTCGATTTCAATGGCCGACTCTGGACAGGCGTTCACACAGGCCGGCTCAAGACCATCCTCAAGGCGGCCATGGCACATGTCGCATTTGCCCACCACACCGCGCTCCGGATTGAACTGCGGGACACTATAGGGGCAATTCCATACGCAGTACTGGCAGCCAATGCACGCGTCCGCGGAATGCAGGACAATGCCCGTGGCTGGATCTTTTGTGTACGCCTCGACCGGGCACCCCTTCACGCATTCCGCATCCAGACAGTGATTGCATCCCATCGACAAGTAGCTGCGTTGCGTGTCGGGCCATGTTCCTCCTTCAATCTCACCAAAGCGCCTCCAGTGAATCTCGGCTGGATTGCCGTTCTGCTCATTGCAGGCAATCTCGCAGGAGCGGCAGCCGATGCACTTGGTCATGTTGAAGTGAAAGCGATACTGTTCACCCTCCTCCAATTCGCGCTTTGGAATGAGGCCTGGCGCAGGGATCGGCGGCCATTCCAAAACGCGCGCAGAAGCGACCAAATCAAAGATCGAGTCCCGGCCGGACTCTGACGCGTCAGTGGTCAGTCGCACCAACCCGTTGGCATCGGCTGTGAATGCGCGTTCGTGCAGTGGCAAGGCCATAGGGTCTCTGTTCTCGTCCGGTTGTGTTTCGGTTGCTTTAATCAGGCTTGCTCAGATGTCAATAAACATCGCGGTGGTAACGGTGTTGTTCCTTCAGCGAGTGCACGTATTCTTCGGCTGCCTCGTTGCTCATTCCGCCTTGTTTGGCAACGATGCTCTGGATGGCTGCATGAACATCCTTAGCCATCCGGGAAGCATCGCCACATACGTAGACGCTTGCTCCCTCCTGCAACCAACTCCAGAATGTCTGCGCCTGCTCCAGCATTCTGTCCTGTACGTAGATCTTGCGGTCCTGGTCGCGAGAGAAGGCGGTATCGAGCCGCGTTAAATGTCCGTCTGCCTGCATGGCCTCAAGCTCCTCACGATAGAGATAGTCGGTAGAGGCGCTTCGCTCGCCAAAAAAAAGCCAGTTTCGGCCTGATGCTCCAATTGCTCGGCGCTCATGCAGGAAGCCGCGAAAAGGCGCAATGCCCGTGCCGGGTCCGATCATGATGATCGGGGCGCACGAATCCGCCGGCAGACGAAACTTCTTGTTGGGTTGAATGTAAATAGGCAGATGATCTGAAACGGAAGCGCGATCTGCAAAAAGAGTCGAGCAGACCCCGCCACGTTCCCGGTTATGCGCGTGAAAGCGTACAACTGCAACGGTGGTATGAATCTCTCCTGCATGAGCTGCGGGACTGGATGAGATTGAATAGAGACGGGGCGTGAGCTTGGGCAGCATGGTCACGAGATCAGCCGGATCTTCGATGACTCCGGGAAATTCCAGCAGAAGATCGATCAGTCCACGATCATAGACATAGCTTTCCAAGCGGGCCTGATGCTCGGGGGCAAGCAAATCAAGAAGCCCCTTACACTGGCCAATTTTTGCATAGTCGGTAACGATTCTACGATTGAGACGCGTAATCTGTCGGTGGTGCGTGAGTGCATCATGAAGCGTCGTTGATTCAGGCTTGCCGCAGGTAACCTGTTCATTGCCGTTGAATCCGGCGCATTGCAGAACCTCGGCAACCAGATTGAGATCGTTCCTGGGAATAACTCCGCAGGCATCGCCCGCCTCATACGTCATTCCAGTGCCTTCAATCGAAAACGCAAGATGCAGTGTCGCCTTACTGGATTCCTTGCGCGTCAGGCGCTTCTTGTCTACAACGGGCGCAAACACGGGGTTTTCGCGTGAAAATGCCATTGCGGGAGGCTGCTTGTTGTCAATGGAGGCAGGGCGCGAAGCAGGTTCGATCGGCTTGTGTCCATTGCCGACTTCCTGCAAGCGAGGCATCAATGATGCTTTCCATTGAGCGAATGGCTCGTCCACTTCCACATCGCATTCGGCCCGGTTGCAGATGCGATTAGCGCCCAGTGAGGCCAGCTTCGTGTCGAGGTCGATGCCGAACTTGCAGAAATGCTCATAGTGCCGATCGCCGAGCGCGAATACCGCGTAGGACAGCTTATCGTAGCGGGGGAAATGCTCCAGGCAGAGTTCCTCATAGAAAGGCCGCACTCCATCTGGAGCTTCGCCCTCACCATACGTGCTTGCGATGAGGAGGGCGTATTTCTCGGCAGCTAAGGCTGCCGGCGTGTAACCAACCAGGGTTGAAACCGCGGGAACATGTCCCTGGGCCTTCAACTCTTTCGCGAGTTTGCGAGCCAATCCTTCAGCGGTTCCGGACTGCGATGCGTAGAGGACGGCGATGCGATGCGAGGTCTTCGCCTCCCTTGTGAGGGACGCCGGCGCAGCGGAGAAGATGCCTGCCAACATGCCATTCAGCCAGGCTCGCTGTTCTGGCGTGAAGGGAGCATTGTCCGGGATGTAGGGAATTGTTGCGCTCATGGCTATGCCTGCTCCTTTGTCGCGCAGAAGGATTTGAGTTCTGCAATGCTATGCCGGCGGCTGAAATCCAGGAAGGATTCGTTTGCATTACGTTGCTCTATGTATGCGCCGAAAAGCCGCTCCATGATTGCAGGTAATTGGCTGTAAGGGATGGCCGCAATCAATTCGCGCCCGAGACCCTGATCCTGATCGGAGCCGCCGCCAAGAAAGACCTGGTAGCCCTCTTCGCCGGCGACCTTTGTTCCCAGCAGACCGATATCGCCAATGTAGTGCTGCGCGCATGAGTGAGGACAACCTGTTACATGCAGATTGACGGGCTGCTCAATCTTGAACCGCGAATCTAGAGAATTGGCCAGCTCAACCGCATGAGTCTTGGTGTCGGAAGCGGCGTAGCGGCAGCCGCTATTGCCGGTGCAAGCGACCGTTCCACTCAACACAGTGCCGGCGCTGTAATGGAGACCCACAGCGCGAACTGCCGCCAGAGCCGTCTCCAGACGGTCGTTGGGAATGTTTGGAATGAGCAGATTCTGCCAAACGGTCAGCCGCAATTCGCCGTTTCCAAAGCTATCAGCAATGTGGGCGAGGACATGCATCTGCTCTGCGGGAAGACGCCCCACCGGGACGGAAACGCCGATGTAGTGCAAACCCGGCTGACGTTGCGGATGCACGCCAATATGGCCAGCACGATCAATCGGATTGCGGGGCTCACATTCGGCCTCAGGAAAACGGATGACGGGAAACGCGAGACGTTTTTCGGTTTCTTCCAGGAACTTGTCCACGCCCCAGCGATCTATCAGGTACTTCAATCGCGCCTTTTTACGATCCGTTCGGTCGCCATTCTCGCTGAAGATGCGAATCATGGCGGCGGCTACGGCAACCGTCTGCTCCGGGCGCAGCAGCAAACCGCAATCGGTGGCGAATTGCTTGTGTCCGGTGATGCCGCACAACAGTATGCGGAAGTAGACTCCTGCGGGAATACTGCGGCCTTCGCCAACGCGCACAGCGATGAAGCCGATGTCATTCGTATCGGCGACGACACCGATTGCGCCGCCGTTGTCGAAGGCAACATTGAACTTTCTGGGCAGACCGTACATATCGCGCGAGTTCAGAATGTAGTTGTGCAGCGCTTCGGCCAGCGGCGCAACGTCGTAGAGTTCGGTTGGATCGAGGCCGGTGATAGGCGACGCGGTTATGTTGCGGATATTGTCGGCGCCTGATCCGCGAGAACTCATGCCAAGTGCTTGCACTTTGGTGAGCACGCGCACAATGTCTTTCGGCTGAAACTCTCGAATCTGCAGGTTAGCGCGCGTCGTGAGGTCGGCCCGTCCGGAGCCCCACTCAGATGCCATGTCTGCCAGTCCGTGCATCTGGCGTGCCGTCAGAATACCGCCAGGAACCCGCATGCGCAGCATGAAGGAGTCCTGCGCCGGTGCTACATAAAACAGGCCGTGAAACTTGAATCGAAACAGATCATCTGCTGCGGGAGCCCGGTTCTCGTCGGCATGTGCAACCAGTCTGTCCCAAATGTCGAGCGGATTCTGCTCATACTTCCACACTTCCTCGCGGCAGAGATCCGAAACCGGAGTCCCGTAATAGCTCGCTTCCATCTTCTCTGCCTTATTGGCAGCGCCGGAAGCAGGATCGCACGTGATGAGGCCCGAATTCATCTGACCGACGAAGGGCTGCGCGCCTCGTTGCACCGCACCCGCGAAGAAGCCCAGAAGATATTGCTTCTGCTCGGCTGTGAATTCCGTTGAACTGGTTGCTGAAAGTACTTCCATGCCATGTCCTTTGGAACACTCGCGGCCGCACGCATCCGGCAGGAATGTTCAGTTGATCGTCGATTTGCACAAAGGTGCAGATCAACGTCGAGACTTCGGTGAACGCCGCAATCGGTGCGGATGATTCACGCTCGTCAAGGAGCATGGAACTAAAGGTTGTGACTTTCGAGAGGCCAACACAGCATGGTGCCGGCTTTGGGGAAGCCGGGGAAAGGACATCCCCAGCCTGGGTAGATACTAACGCCCTCCGCATAAAGATCGAGTAAAGAACTGCATTTTTCCGCGAATCTTGCGATATGAACTATCGGTGTCTAGAATCACAGCATCCGGCGCCGCAAATCGCCAGTTTCCCCGGATATTGCGTGCGTGCCATGGGCGTGGATGCCGGTGCAACTAAAGACAGTCATAGAGATTTCAGAAGCGCACGAGATTTGTGACGCGCTTGGGAGAGTGCATTTGGCTCATGCGAACTTCAAGGGACTACGCGTACTTTCGCTCGAGTCCCGTCGTTCCATCGAGGTCGCCAAACTCATCCGCACTTATGGCGGAGAGCCTTTTCTTGTGCCCTGCATGCGCGAGATTCCCCTCTCGTCCAATACAGATGCGCTGGCCTTTTCCGATGCGTTGCTACGCGGCGAGTTTGACCTCGTTGTCTTTTTTACTGGCATCGGAGTGCGCGCTTTGGTGGACGCGGTGGCCACGAAGTACGACCGCGAAACGTTTCTCGAAGCTCTCCGAAAGATCAAAGTAGCCGCACGCGGCCCAAAGCCATACACAGCGTTGCGAGAACTCAAGGTGCCAGTCACAGTAACAGCTCCCGAGCCTGCAACCTGGCGGGAACTAATGCAAGTGATCGAGGAGGAGTTCGGCCCTTCGCTGGCGAAGATGCGGGTCGCGGTTCAGGAGTATGGAGCGTCCAATCCCGAATTCCTGATGGACCTTACCTTGAAATGTGGTTCTTTGGTCAAGGTTCCCGTTTATCAGTGGGCGTTGCCGGAAGACCTAGCGCCTCTGGAAGAATGCGTGCAGGGAATTGCTCGCGGCGTCTATGATGTTCTGCTTTTCATGACGGCGGTGCAGGTGATTCATCTCTTCCAGGTTGCAGAGCGGATGCAGTGTGTCGCCGAGATGCGTGCGGGATTGCTCTCCATGGTCATCATCTCAATTGGGCCAACCACTTCAGAAGAGTTGACGCATTATGGGATCACACCCGACTTTGAGCCTTCCCGTCCCAAGATGAGTTTCATTGTCAACGAGGCCGCACAGTATGCGGGGAAAGTTCTCGAACAAAAGCGCGGCGGAGAGGCTCTCAATCGAGCAGCCCTGCCGAATCCGGAATTGACGGGGCGCTCGTCATCATCTCCCTCGCCATCCGCGGCTCAGGACAAACCGCTTGTGCCTCGAATAGCCTTGTCTACGCCCACCATGGCGGGCTTCCGTGATGGTCTTACGCAAATTGACTTTCTGCACGAGATCAGCAGCCGCATTGCCGCAGCCGATTCCTTCCACATTGTTCTCAACCGCATTGTTGAGTTTGTAACTTCGGCGATCCCCTGCGATTCCTGCTTCATCTATGTGTTGGATGATGACAAACTGGTTCTGCGAGCTTCGAAGAATCCACACGCAGATCTTGTAGACCATCTCGGCGTTCAGTTTGGACAGGGCATTACAGGTTGGGTAGCGGAACATCGCGAACCAGTAGCGATTGCAGCGAATGCCTCGAATGACCCGCGTTTCAAGGCGTTCAAGAATCTGCCCGAAGACCACTTTGAAGCCATGCTTTGCACTCCAATTCTCTGCGCCAGCAAAGTGGTGGGGGTCATCAATCTGCAACACCGCCTCACCTATCAGCATTCCGCAAACGAGGTTCGCCTGCTTTCCATGCTCGGATTTCTGGTTGGTGCGGAGATTGAGCGGGCGCGCCTGGAATCGGAAAATGTCCAGCTCTCCGGAAGGCTCGAGACGCGCAAGGTGCTGGACCGTGCGAAGGGTATTCTTCAACGCGATCTTTCACTGAATGAGGACGAGGCTTACCGCGCCATGCAAACGGAAAGCCGGCAACGCCGCAAGTCCATGCGTGAGATCGCCGAAGCAATTATTTTGGGCGAGGATCTCAGGAAATCGCAATCCGAGAGCGGCGAAACGAAGCATTCCAACGCCGCAGCAAGCGGTCCAGACCAACAACGCAGGAGCAAGGTCTAACGTGATGCGCAATTGCTGTCTCGCCCACTAATCTGGCTCGGCTTTCCGGCGCCTTCGGGATTAGGAGCCGGACGCCTCCAATTCTATTGCGCGAGGAAACAGGATGTTGTTCTCCAGATGAATATGCTGGTGGAGATCCTGCTCGAAGTCTCTCAGGCCGTCATAAAAAGCGTGGTACGTGGGGCAAGCGCCAGCGGGTGTAGTGAAGCTGTGGCTCAGGCACCGAATCTCGGCAAGCAGCGCTCCAGCTGCATCGTGCTCCTGGGTCATCATCGCGATCGGATTGGCAACTGTGCCAAAGCATCCATGAGGTTTTGCGCTGCCATTTGCTAAGGCGCGCTCCAGCAGGACCACGTACGGAAACAGTATCTCCTCTTCCTTGGCCAGATGATGGGTCAACTCTTCGTCCAGCTTCGCCAATGTTGCCTGAATCACCGGCAATTCTGCCGTCGTCGCACCGTGACGGTCCACGACTTTCTGCGCCAGAGTTGCCAGCCGCGGAAGCTCTCTTTTCACGTACGCGTGGTGTGTGTCTACGATGTGCCTGCTGAGGCTTTCCAAAGATGCGTGTGTGAAGTCAGCGACGACTGGAGAGGGCAATAGTGCTGCGAACTCCAGCGCCGCAATCACTGTATCGACCTCGAGATGTCCTGCGGCGCAGGCCTCGGCGAGTGGTTTGCGGCCGCCACAGCAATAATCAATTCCATACTTTTCGAAGACACGAATAGAGGACGGATGCTCCAGTGCAATTTCTCGAACGGTTTGAGCGGTGGTTGTCATAACTTTCTCCTCGATTCCAACGTTAGAACAGCTACTATGTTGGCTGCAGCGACTTTGGTCACTGGAAGCAAGAGTAGGCTTTATGCGCTGCCTTCGAGCTGGTTTTTCGTCGAAGGCAACGCATGGACAAATGCAAGCCGATTAGCGGCCGGCGAGTGCCGCTTCGCGCTCTTCGCATTTCTCGCTCAGTGAATGAGCCAAGCCGGTGGGTTCTTCCTTTTCATAGGAGTGCCCGGTCAGAAGTCCGAGCACGAACCACGCGAACAGAACCGCTCCGATCGCGAACAGAATGTCTCCCGGAACGCGCATCCAGCGTAGCGTTTGCATGGTGCCCGACTGCATGAACTCGGCTGATCGCGCATACCATGTCCCGTGTTCGATGGATGCCCAGGCCTGCAGCAGTCCCACTGGCAGCATGCTGAGAATGACCATGAAGATCAGACCCAGGTTGAGGGACCAGAAAGAAAGCTTCAGTGGTCCCTGCTTCCATTTGCGCCCCGGCTTGAGCGCGCGCAGGCAGAACAGCGTCAGGCCCAAGCCAAGCATTCCATATACGCCGAACAAAGCCGTGTGGCCGTGAACAGGGGTGAGGTTAGGTCCCTGCACGTAGTAAAGGGAGATTGGAGGATTGATGAGGAAACCGAAGAGGCCGGCTCCCACCAAGTTCCAGAATGCAACCGCAACGAAGAAGTAAATCGGCCACTGGTAGTTTGCAATCCACTGCGATTTCTTCGTTGGCTGCGCGAGGCGGATGTTCTCCCAGGCTTCGTAACCAATCAGCGTTAAAGGCACAACCTCGAATGCGCTGAAGATAGCGCCGAGACCGATTACGGCGGGGGTCGCACCTGCAAAGTAAAGGTGATGGAAGGTACCGATGATTCCACCGGAAAGGAAGATGATCGTCGAAAATAGCGCCGCCTTGGTCGCGGTGCGAATCTCGATGAGTTTGAGTCGAGTGAAGAGGAACCCAATCACTACCGTCGCGAAGACTTCAAAGAATCCTTCAACCCAGAGGTGAACCACCCACCAACGCCAATACTCGGCAGTCACGAGATGGCTGCGCTGACCATACATCAGGCCTGCCGAGTAGAAGAGCGGAATGGCAATGCTGGAGATGAGGAACAGGACCAGAAGCGACCGGTCTTCGCTCTTGCGATCCAGAGCCGGCTTGAGGGCTGCAACCATCAGAACCAGCCATAGAACCAGGCCGATAAACAACAGAATTTGCCAGAATCGTCCGAGGTCGACATATTCATAGCCCTGGCTGCCGAACCAGAACCACATATTGCCAAGACGCTGCTGAATACCTAGCCACTCGCCGGCAAGCGATCCGCCGACCACAAGGATCAGTGCTCCAAAGAGGACATTCACGCCTAGTCGTTGGTACTTTGGCTCATGCCCGCTGACGGCCGGTCCCACGTAGAGGCCTGTTGCCAACCATGATGTAGCAATCCAGAAGATGGCAATCTGCAGGTGCCAGGTACGAGTGACCGCATAGGGTAGGTACTTGTCCAGAGGGAAGCCATAGAAGCCGTGGCCCTCGACCCCATAATGCGCCGTCAAGATGCCCATAAGAACCTGGACGCCCCAAAGAATCACCACAACGAAGAAATACTTGAGGGTCGCGCGCTGCGACGATGTTGGTTGAAAAGCGAGGAAGGGATCCTTCTCAGGATACGGCCCGTGGACGAGGATCTTTTCCTGTGAGGCATACCACCACACCAAGCCGCCGATGCCAGCCAACAAACCGACGAAGCTGAGAACACTCCAGAGGACGGCCCCGGACGTAGGAACATTTCCAATCAGGTGCTCATGCGGCCAGTTGTTGGTGTAAGTCGTCTCGGAGCCTGGGCGATTCGTTCCGCAAGCCCACGCTGTCCACCAGAAGAATGCGGCCAGTTGCTTCTGCTTTGCTACGCTGGTCAATGCACCGTTTGGAATGGCGTACTCGGACCGGCCAGTCGCAAAAACGTCGCTGTAGTAGAGTCGAAGTTGCTCGAATGCTGCAGCGCGGTCGGCACTTAGCGTGACCCGATTGCGCGAAGCGTCGTAGGTATTGGTACGCATCTCACGAATCAATCGTGCCTTGATCACGGCCTGCTGATCCAGCCCCAAAGCATCGAAGTTGGATGCGCCGTCTCTCACGGCCCAGGTGTTAAGCAGAATCTCCGATTCCCGGTGTAACCAGTCCGCGCTCCAGTCGGGTGCAACATAGGCGCCGTGACCCCAGACTGTACCGATCTCCTGGCCTCCGATGGATTGCCAGACACCCTGCCCATCGGTGATGGAACTGCCGGTGAAGAGAAGCTGCCCATCGGCCGAATAGACATCCGGGAGAGGCGGAGCTTCGCTGATCATCTTTCGCCCTACTCCTCCGAGCACGGCAAACGATCCAATGATGACGATGGCCAATGCCACCCAATAACGCTTATAGGACATGATGTCTCCTCGATGAAATCCGCAAGAAAGGTGGTGCTCTGGAACAACCGTACCGTCAGGTGTTCTCTGTTGCAGGGACTTAAGTCACAGGAAGGAGACGGACTCTCACTTATTCTTCGGACAGGTGATCTCCGGTTCGAGTCGTGTTGATGCCGACTGTCCGGTCAGCCTGATAAAGTTGCCACTGCCCGTCTTGCGTGCGAAGGAAAGCCTCAGGGCAGTTGACATAAGCACATTCCCTGGGGGGTTCGACTTCATCCGGTTCCAATCGCGAGTGGCTCGGCTCAGCGCATGCCCGGATGCATCCGGACAAAGAACCGGAGACCGCAGATTAGCTAGCTGGTATCGCCCAGATGCGCGACTGTCAGGCCGCCGCAACAGGCTCGTAGAGGTCCTTCGCCGCGAATACGGAGCGGCCCAGGAGAAAAGTGAGCGCGAGGTTTATCGCGAACAGTAGTACACCGCTCAGTTCCAGCATTCCGGATACGGGAAGCACCTTCCATGCGAATGGATGGAAGCCTTCATAGGCGAGAGGCTCCGAAGACACGCGGAGGACGCAACCCACCTGTAGTAACAAAAGGCTGAAAAACATGAGGCGTTTGCTAAAGATGTTTTGGATGCCTCCAAAATGCGGCAGAATGCGAGGCCCAATGGCAAACACCATTGTCGCCGCAAAGCCCACGGTCAACGCATGGCGAGACGCGCCCCAGATGCCTCCATGCTGATCTGCTGTCGCTGCCCAGACGCTCATCGAGCCGGCAATGACAAGCCACGCGTAGGCGATGCGAACGAAGTAAGTAAAGCTCGGATGAATTCCCTGAGTCTTGGCGGGACCGTGGGGCTGTCCGGCCAGATGGAGCGCGAACACTATGGCAATCGCACTGAAAGCAAGCGAATTCGTTGCCGCCAGGGACCATCCCAATACGCCGCACACCACTCCAAACCCATCCAGTATGAGAGCCGCGCGGAATATACGAACGTCTGGCTTGGCAATTGTCAGGAATGCAGGAAGCCATCGCGCCGAGAATCCCCAGACCACCGGCACGACAAATCCCCAGCCGAGCAACACAAGATACTCCTGATCGAGCAAGTGCGGAAAGGGCCGCAGGACGCCTTGCAGTCCCAGTCGAAGGCACTCGACAAAATTGAAAATCACTGCGAATGCGAGTCCCCCAGTTCCTAGCAATACCGAAACCATCCAAAGCTCCATGCCGTGTTTCTTTTGGTCAGCCTGTTCAGGCAGCTTGTGGCGAGAGGCCGCTGAGAGGAAGATAAGAACTGCGGCTAACTCAATGCCAGCCGACACCGGCAACAGAGTCCTCCAGTGCCAACCATAGATGTTTGCGAACCAGCGCATGGCGACGCCGAGCGTCCACAGCACGAAGCAACTCATCGAGACCCGGATTGCGGAACGGCTGCGCGCGGGCTGCGAGTAAAATCCGATGCCCAGGATGAAGCTGCCGATCCAGCCAAACATCTGGGCATGGCCGTGGCCTTCCATCCACGCGGCCGGCAAACTTCCAAGTCCATGGTTGGCGCTGATCGCCATCAGGTTAGAGAAGCTCAGCAGTGTTCCGGGGAGCGCCATGAAGAATAGGCCGCTCACGATCCAGGCGCGGAGCATTAGGCTCTTTTGCTTTTCGTGCGTAGCGATTGTTGCGCTTTGTGCGGGCAGTGTTTCGAATTCGCCAGTGGCTTTCATATCTATCCCCTGCTGTTCAGTTCGGCTTCCAACTTGATGGCGCGTTGGAAGAGCACATCATTTTCGAGATGCACATGTTGCCTCAGATCGGACTCGAATTCGCAAATGCCCGCGAAGAGAGCGATATGCGTTACGCATGCCCACTCCGGCGGCTCAAACCCTTGCGTGATCTCGCGGAGTTCCGCCATGATGTGGTTGGCCGCCTCATGCTCCTGCTCCATCATGGAAATTGGAAAAGAAACCGAGCGAAAACATGCATGCGCAGGTGGATACGTGATGATCGAATCCCGATCCATTTGCGCGATGAAAGGAAACAGAACCTGCTCTTCCTTCTGAATGTGGGCCAGCATATCTGCATGAAGCTTTTCAAGCAGCTCCGTGACACGTCTGAGTTCCGGCGCACGATCGCCTTTTTTGGTAACGACCTTAGCAGCCATTTCCGTGAGGCGAGGCAGCTCCTGCCGAACGTTATGGTGGTGGACACGGACGATGTGTTGAATTAACCGACTCAATGGCAAATTTGCAGGGTCAGGGGCCGTCGCACCAGATTCTTCATTCTGAGCGTCAGCCAGCTTTTCGAGCACCTGATCGACCGAGAGTTGCAGCTCTGCACAAGCCCCCTCCAGCGAGTTGTCCGCCTGCGAGCTCAGGTCAATCTCAAATCGCTCAAAAACCCTTGTAGCAGAGGGTTGGGTCGTAACTATTTCGCGGATGGACTGGGTTGAGGGATACATAATTCACTCTCCACTACCTACCGTAGCGGGAGGCTGAGCCCTTGGCAGTAACTTATGTCACTCGAAGTTCGAATGAACTAAGAAGTTGAGTCAAGAAGGGCGCTCAAGCCCTTCATATCCTTCACGACGATCTGCCGAGCATCCACATCCAGCAGTCCCTCAGCTTGCAAACGCATCAGGTTGCGGGAGATCAACTCGCGCACGGTGCCGAGTTGGTTTGCTAGCTCCTGATGGCTTGCGGGCAATTGAAAAGCGATCCCTCGTTCGGTTTTCTTGCCTTCGCTTTGAGCTAACTTAATCAGCGCCGAAATCAGCCGCTGTCGAATCGTTGTGAAGGATAGTTCCTCGATGATGCCAACCAGACGCCGAAGCCGTGCACCGACGACCTTCAGCACCTTGAGCGAAACCTGTGGGTGCTCCAGACAGTACGCCTGGAAGTCACGTCTCGAAATGAAGACGATCTCTGTTTCCTCTACGGCTGAGCCGGAGGCCGGGAACGGCCCTCCATCGAAGACCGGTAACTCGGCAACGGACTCTCCCGGCACGTTAACCGCAAGCACCTGCTCACGGCCATTCACAGAGGTTTTGAAAATGCGCACCTTGCCGCGCGCGATGATATGCAACCCGTTGCACGGTTCACCTTCTGAGAACAACAACTCACCTTCACTGAATAGTTTGCGTACGGTTCGAAGAGCAAGAGCTTGTAACTCGGCCGGTGAAAGGCTCGACAGGAGGGCGGCTTTGCCAAGAGCGGTTGCCAGATCGGTGCGTTCTGTGCTCACCCAGTGAATTCTACGGCACCCTGGGACTTTGGTCACTGCGTTCGATGAGTCCCGGCCCGGGGAGGCACCGTAAGCGCTCCTTGCCGATTCTTCCGGCACGGCTCCGTTCCTTCAGGTTTCAGCGAACCGGCTTCGCACCTTGAGGTCGGCTGCTATCAGAACGGGTACAACCCAATTCAGGATAGCTAGTGCACGAGGATCAGATAAACACACATGCCGATTCCGGCACCGGCCAAAAGGAGTCCCAGGACTACGGCATCCCTCGACACCCGTCCGGGCGTCCAGGTACCTGATTTCAACTCGCGAATGAGTTGAAAGTGCCGCAGGACGGAACTCAGGATGACAATCACGCCTAAGCCCACCAGAGTTACTCCAGACCAAACGGAAAGCCCTGTAGCACGCGTAGGAGAATGTGATTCGCTCACGCTCAGCTGGCGGAAAAACAGGCCGAAACGGCTTACCGCAAAACCGATACCGATCAAGCCTAATCCCGTACGAATCCAGGCTAAGAAGGTTCTCTCGGCTGCAAAATAAACCCTGGGATCCTGCTCAGCACCTTTGTCCATTCACCAATTGTAATGAAGATGTGTGTCGAGTTCGATTCGGGGTCAAGATACTTGATCCTGCAAACAAAATGCCCCATGCAATCCTTCAATTGAGGGGGCTGCCAACAGATGGTCCGCAATTCGTATTGCGTTGGCAATGATGGTCAGCGAAGGATTGACTGCGCTGGCAGAAACGAAGCAGGACGCATCAACGACATACAGGTTGTCGAGGTCATGAGCTTTGCAGTGCCGGTCGAAGACGCTGGTAACCGGATCGTTGCCCATCCGGCAGGTGCTGTTCTGGCGATCAACGCCTTCAATGGGGATGCGCTCTTTGCGTAAGCATCGAGTGGGACGGAAGTGCTGGCGTGGCCAGCTCTTTTGAGTATGTTGCCCCAGCGCTCTTTAAGGCGGTTGAAAGATCCAGGTTGTTGGGTGAGTACCCCAATCGCCGTTGGTGCTGCTGCAGGTCTGGATCACCTGGATACACTATGCGACATTCCGCATGCTAACTGAACTCAATGGGCTTTACGGCTACAACGCGCTGCAGCAGATCGCGTATTTCGCCGGGCTCGATTCAGGGACGGCGGGGTCGCTGCATGTCGCTAAATGCGCACCCCCAACTTTGCGGAATGTGCATTCTTCCTAACCTTCTCTTTGAACCTGAAGCGGCGAAAACAGGCTCAGCTCATTCATTCTGCATAACTTAAGCGCAATATCACTTCACACATCAATGCAAGTTCATTCTTTTCAATCCTCTGGATCGGGAATAATCGCAACAAATTGCACTTCGACATGGAAAACAACACAAATATCCCCACTTTTGCTGCGCATGAAAGCGGACGCAAGTTCTACCGGTTACCGGCTTTATTCATCCGTCAGCGGCCACAGCGAACCTGTTCGCGCCACCCCGCCCAGGCCTGTTATGGTCAGGGAGGAAATTTATGACTCCCCCATAGGAATCCGCGGGTATGTGGAAGCGTTGGCGAATCCGGATAGTGCTGTTTCTGGCCGTGCTCGGTCCCGGATTCATCACCGCCAATGTAGATAACGACTCCGGCGGCATTTTTACTTACTCTCAGGCCGGCGCTCAGTACGGCTACACCCTGCTGTGGACCATCATCCCCATCACCATTGCGCTGATTGTAGTGCAGGAGATGTGCGCCCGCATGGGCGTGGTCACGGGCAAGGGATTGAGCGACCTGATCCGCGAAGAGTTCGGGCTGCGGCTGACTTTCTTGCTGATGGTCATGCTGGTGATCGTCAACTACACAAACGTGGTGACGGAGTTCATCGGCATCGCTGGCTCCCTGCACCTTTTCCACGTGACCAAGTTCGTCTCCGTGCCATTGTGCGCGGGCCTGGTTTGGTACATGGTGGTGCGGGGCAACTACAAGAGCACGGAAAAAATATTCCTGGTTGCATCGCTGGTGTATATCGCCTATATCTTCGCAGGCGTGCTTTCGCAGCCTAGTTGGCACGATGCGATGCTGGCTACGGTACAGTTGCCGGCCAGGTCGGTGTGGGGCGAAAAGGACTATATGTACACGGCCGTTGCAGTAGTGGGCACAACCATTGCGCCGTGGATGCAGTTTTATCTGCAGTCGTCGATTGTGGAGAAGGGCATCCGCGTGAAGGACTATGCTGCGTCACGCCTTGACGTGATTGTCGGCAGCCTCTTCACCGACATCGTCGCGTGGTTCATTATTGTAGCTTGCGCCGCGACGCTCTATGTTCATGGAATGGGAGGCATTCAGGTAGCCTCGGACGCCGCCGAAGCGATGCGGCCGCTGGCTGGCGACTATGCTTTTCTTCTCTTTGCTTTTGGGCTCTTCAACGCATCGCTGTTTGCGGCATCGATTCTGCCACTCTCCACCGCCTACACGGTGTGCGAGGGGCTGGGATTCGAGTCGGGAGTCGATAAGCACTTCAAGGAAGCGCCGTTCTTCTACTGGCTCTACACACTGCTGATTGCGGGCGGGGCAGGAACCGTTCTTTGGCTACCCGATGCTCAGCTCATTAAATTCGCCATCTACTCTCAGGTGCTGAATGGAGTGCTGCTACCGGTCATCATCATCCTCATGCTGCTGCTCATCAACCGCAAAGACCTGATGGGAGAGCACAGAAACTCGCGATTGTGGAACATCATTGCGTGGGCTACCAGCATTATTGTGATCGGGATGTCGGTGGTGCTGGTAATGCCGGGGCATTGAACCCCTTCCGGTGTGAGGTCAACTGCCTTCGTCCCGGATGATAACGCTCAAGTCCATGCTTCTACCTGCTCGCGATAGGCGGGAAGTCCGTCGCTGAGGATGGCCGCAGATGATGGATAATCGGGACGGCAAAGGCCATGAAGACGATAGCGAACACAAACGGGAGAAACACGGCAATTATGCAGTGATACCACCGGGGCATTCGCACTTTTTCCCGAGGGGGTAGACAATACGCGGGAAGGTAAATCATTAGCCCGTAGACGAACATCCACATTCCAATCTCAAGTACGTGTTGCGGTCCTCCAAAGAGCGATTCGGCGATGGTTCCCGTGAGTCCGAAGAGGATCAAGGCTTGGTTGGCGGTGAAATCGAACCTGGAGAGAAGCACCGCCCACGCGACGAACATGGGCGCGATCACGATAACGCTATGCCCCAGGATCACGTCCCAATAATTGGCAGACGCGGTGATGTAGGCTTGCCCCATTCGCGCGCCAAACATGGGAGCCAGGTTCGTCATGGTGGTGGTCACCACCTCCTCAAGCATGGCAAGGGCGATGCAAAAGACGACAAACTTCAAATGCCAATCGACTTTTAATATGTCCATCGAACGCCGGATCTGGTTTCTGAAGGATGCCGTGGCCGTGCCGAACAGGATGATCCAGAAGAAATACAAGCCAAGACCCATGCCAAGCACCGCATGGGTGACCACCTGTTTGGGTGCAGGGGAGCCCAGGAAGATGACGCTGGCCAGGGTGAACTGCAGGGCAGAGGTTCCGATGAATACCTTGATTAGAGTCCCGCTTTGAATGCGAGCTTTCATGCCTGTAACAATACCGCTTCATGACCGAAGAGGCAGTGATGGGCGAACCGCCATAGCGTCAGTCTGGAGACCGGCGCTACAAATACGCAGGCTTGAAAATGCGTTACAGCAGTTTCCCAGCGGCTAGATCCCGGATAAGCCCGCGGTCGGCGGCGAGGAAGTCGTAGCCAGGCAGATCTTCAAGCTTCGTCCAGCGGACCTGCTGAAAGATGCGGTTCACAATCTCGCCGGAAAACTCGTGCACCGCGAAGAACTGCAGGTCGACCGCGCCGCCGTGCCGGTAGTTATGGCGAATGCGCGTGACGCGCGGGCCAATAGTGGCTTGGATTCCCAGCTCTTCGTCGAGTTCGCGGGCCAGAGCCTGCTCCGGGCTTTCGCCCGGCTCAATCTTGCCGCCGGGAAACTCCCACTGCAGAGCCATGGGCTGGTCGGCGCGGCGCTGGCCTATCAGAACCTCGCCACCGCGCACAATAAGAGCGGCCGCGACAAAGCGAAGCGCGGGCCCCGCTGGGCGCGGATTGGAATTCGGCTGTTCTTCTTCCACACCTTTAGTTTAACCCGACAGAAGGGGCGCGGAGGTCATATGGATTCAAGCACTTCGGTACTATCAAAACCCATGAGGATTCCGGACGGAGCCAGCGGGAGCGGTCCTACTCTCCGCCCACCGCAGTATGGAGCCCCTCGACGTCCTGGGGCATGAAATAGCCCCAGCCATTCTGGGCCGCCGCTTCCAGCAGCGCCGGGGATGGGTTCACCGGGAAGGGATTGCGGGCAACCTTCAGCATGGCAAGGTCGTGGATGGAATTGCCGAAGACTGCGTCAGGATTCGGCCGGCCAATCCGCACCAGCGAGGCGGCCTTGCCCTCATCGGTCGGCACATCCACAAGCTCGTTGCAAATAATGCCAGCGTCCACGCGAACTTGTGCGGCCACCACATGGTCTTCCGGAATCTCAAGCGCCCGCACCCCTTCGCAAACGATCCAGTGGTTGGTGGAACTGACGGCCCAAATCTCCACGCCGGCCCGGCGCAGGTTGTTCAGTAGTGAGTGCATTTCAGTGAACACATTTGGGCGCACAAACTCCCGCACATACTGTGCAGCGGCTTCGCGCAGTTCCTGATCGCGCAGCCCGGCGTAGATCTGCACCATCTCCCCGCAGATCTGCACTTCGCTTATGTTGCCGGCACGGTATGAGCGATGACGGTCGTCGATCCATTCGCTGGTAGAGCGGGATACCAAGCCCTGCTCAAGAGACCAAGCCATGAATCCATAGCCAGCGTCGCCGCTCCAGAGGGTCCCATCGCAATCAAACACCGCAACCTTTGGTTTGCTCCCGAGAACAAGGCGTTCGAACTCCTGTGCGGTCCACCGGGGAACTTCTACTTGTGTTGGCATCAACCAGTCCTTCAGCAGGATTGAAAAGTATATTCAATACTATTGTCTTCCAAACCGGCATGTTTTTGCACGTAAACGTTTGAGAAAGGCTGAAGGAAAACCCGATCCGCGACAGGAAACGCCGTAAAGAATGGGTGCTGACCAGGCGGCTCGTGTCCGCCAGGTTGGAGAGCGCACGTGGTCCTGTTATCGGATAAGGCCCAGGGCTATGAGTTCCTTTTTCAGCTTTGCCGTATCAATTGGCTTCACCAGGTACGCGTCGCATCGGCCCAGGAGCGCGGTAGCAATGCTGTCCGAATCAGTATGGATGGTGGTCACGATGATTTTGGCGGCCTTCGAAACCCGTCCCGCGGCTTCCTGTCTGCGAATCTCGCGGATCGCTTCCTGTCCGTCCATCTGGGGCATCCTCAGGTCCATGCAGACTAGGTCGTATTCACGCCGGCTCTCAATCGCCAGCAGGACCGCATTCACAGCTTCGCTTCCGTCGACGGCAATATCACACTCTCCATAGCGGGAAAGAAATGCCTTCAGCAACTTTCGATTCGTTGCATCGTCTTCAGCAACCAGGCTCTTCATCGTGCCCTCCATGTGCGAGCGAAAATCCGTTATCCCTACCCATCCACTCAACGGCCCGACGCTCTAATCCCCAACATGTGGAAATAAGCGCGAGGGAGATGCCGCATCTGGCGTCTCTGCGGGAATGGGTGCTCAGCTTAGCCCATCGGCAAAAATGGCTTGCACTTGAATGCGCGGCACATCGTGCGCCAATGGCGGACAATACTTCTCAAAAAACTCCAGTCTTGAGGTTTTCATCCATGCCGATAGGTAGAGAGTGGCGTTTGCCCGCCGAGGTGCAGTGTGGGTCAATCGGGGTGCACAGTTCAGCGTGACGGTCTGCTGGGAGCCGTGGAGCACGCGGCGGATGGCATCGTCATTACCGATAAAAGCGGGAACATTCAGTATGTAAACCCCGCATTCACTGCCTTGACCGGTTACTCCTGCGAAGAAGCTGTTGGGAGCAATCCCCGGTTCCTCAAGTCAGGACGCCAGCCAGCCGCATTCTATGAAGAGCTCTGGAACACAATTCTATCGGGCCAGGTGTGGCACGGAGAGGTGACCAATCGGCGCAAGGACGGAACACTCTACGACGAGGAGATGCGAATCGCTCCTATCAAGGCCGCAGATGGGGTCGTCACCGGTTACATCGCTGTCAAGCATGACGTGACCGAGCAACGGGCTGCCCAGGATGCACGAGCCTTCCTCGCCGCCATTGTAGAAGGCTCCCAGGACGGCATTGTCGCCTTTACGCCCGATGGGAAGATTCTCACGTGGAATCGGGGCGCGGAAGCCATCTCTGGCTATACAGCCGAAGAGGCAATCGGTCACCCCATTTCTATGCTGGCTCCGCCAGAAAGATTGTCCCATCTGATGGAACTTATAGAGCATGTATTGCAAGGCAAGTACGACTCACACTACGAAGGGCAGGGACTGCGGAAGGATGGGCGAATCGTTCACATTTTCATCACCACAAGTCCCGTCAGAGACTCCGCCGGCGGAGTGATGGCCATTGCAGCCAGCATTCGCGACATCACGGGACGCAAACGAGAACGGGAAGCTCTGCGGGAGAGCGAAGAACGCTTCCGCGTGATGGCGGACGGATGCCCGGTTGGGATCTGCGTAACCGACGCGCAGGGCGTCAATCGCTTTGTCAATCGGACCTACCTGAAACAGTTAGGCATAACCACTAAGCAGTCTGAGCAAGGCGATTGGAAGCCGCTGATTCACCCCGATGATGCACCGCAGTATATAGAAGCACTCGGATGCGCGCTGAGAGAGCATACGCCTTTCAAGGCCGAGAGGCGCAGCCGCCGGGCCGATGGCGAGTGGCGTTGGATAGAGTCGATCGCAGAGCCGCGCTTCTCGCACGATGGTGAATTTCTCGGGCTCGTAGGCGCCAGTAAAGATGTCACGGATCGCGTACAGGCCGAGCAGGCCTTGCGCAGCAGCGAAGAGAAATTCCGGCAGCTTGCGGAGAATATACGAGAAGTATTCTGGATGATGAACGCTGCGGGCACTGAAATCCTCTACGTCGGTCCCGCCTACGAAGAGATCTGGGGCCGTACCTGCAAAAGTCTTTATGAGAGCCCGATGGACTGGATGGAAGCCATCCATCCCGACGACCGCGAGCTGGCTCACGCAACATTCATCAGCCAATTGCAGGGAGAGAGCATCGATTCCGAATATAGAATCAACACGCCCGATGGTAGGCAAAGATGGATCCGGGACCAGGCATTCCCCGTTCGCGATGAAAACGGGGAACTGATCAGGATAGCCGGAATTGCGGAAGACATTACCGAACGTAAGCGGGCCGACCAGGCTTTGCGAAGCAGCGAGGAGAAGTTTCGACAGTTGGCGGAAAACATCCGCGAGGTGTTCCGGATCATGCCGATCGCGCTGGACGAGACCCTTTACGTGAGTCCCGCATATGAAGAGATTTGGGGCCGGACTATGGAGAGCGTCTACCGGAATCCCGAGTCGTGGCGAGAAGCTGTCCATCCCGATGACCGGGAACAGTCCGATCGTATGGCGGCACATCAACTGCTTGGGAAGACTGTCGAAGTGGAATACCGCATTCAGACTCCTGCCGGGGAGCAGAAATGGATCCGCGACCGGGCATTTCCCGTTCGCGATCAAGGCGGCGAACTGATCAGGATAGCCGGAATTGCGGAAGACATTACCGAACGCAAGCGGGCCGAGCAGGCCATCCTCGCCTCTCATGAGTTCGTGCAGTCCACCATCGATGCGCTTTCATCAAGCATGTGTGTATTGGACGAAACAGGGACGATCATCGAGGTGAATCGCACGTGGAAGGATTTTGCAGTGGCAAACCGCAGTGTGCACTTTCATGAGTGCTCCGAGTTTTCCCAGCTGCAAGACCAATTCGGCGCAGGGGTCAGTTACCTGGAGGCATGCGACCGGGCGGTCGCCAACGGCGCTGTCGAGGCCGGGGACTTTGCCGCAGGTATCCGAAGCTTGTTGCACGGGGACATGGAAGAATTCACAAAGGAATATGCATGCCATGCCCCTCACGAAAGACGATGGTTTGTTGCTAAAGTCACACGATTCTTCACCGATGGCCTTCCCCGGGTCGTAGTCGAGCACGTCAACATCACCACGCGCAAACTAGCGGAGGAAGCCATGCGCATGGCCAAGCTTGAGGCCGAAGCGGAAGGGGTGCGCGCGAACGAACTCGCCCGAGAAGCCGAAAAGGCTACTGCGGCCAAGAGCGAGTTTCTGGCCAATATGAGCCACGAGATTCGAACCCCGATGAACGGAATCATCGGCATGACGGGGTTGCTGCTGGATACGGAATTGACCGCCGAGCAGCGCCGCTACGCGGAACTTGCCCGCGGCAGTGGCGAATCGCTGCTGCGACTCATCAACGACATTCTCGATTTTTCGAAGATAGAAGCGAAGAAGCTCGAACTGGAGTCCATCGATTTTGACCTTCGGAGTTTGCTGGACAATCTCGTCTCCATTCTTCGGCCGACTGCACAGGACAAGGGAATCGAGTTGCTGTGCACTACCGATCCCGCTATTCCGGCCGGGCTTCGAGGAGACCCAGGACGGTTGCGCCAGATTCTGACCAACCTTGCCGGCAACGCGATCAAGTTTACGGACAAGGGCGAAGTGGTGGTCCGCGTCGCCTTGGCGGAAGAAGGAGAATCCGATTGCTTGCTGCGCTTTTCGGTGCGCGATACAGGCATCGGCATCGGGGAAGACAAGATTGGCGGCCTGTTCCAGAAGTTCAGCCAGGTGGAGGTTTCCACAACGCGGAAGTACGGCGGCACGGGGCTTGGGTTGGCTATCTCAAAGCAGTTGGTGGAGATGATGGCTGGAGGCATCGGAGTGACGAGCCAGGAGGGCACGGGATCGGAGTTCTGGTTCACGGTGCGACTGGGGCGGAGCCTTGGGCTGGCAGGGCAGGTCGAAGGTGCCGAATTGGAAGGCCAAACGCCGGCTCGTCTGCATGGGAGAATCCTGGTTGCCGAGGATAACTCCACCAATCGGGAAGTGGCGCTGGCCATGCTCAGGAAGTTTGGCGTCCGCGCCGATGCGGTGGCCGATGGCGCCGAAGCGGTCCGCGCCCTTGAGTCCATCCCTTACGATCTGGTGCTGATGGATATGCGCATGCCGGTGATGGACGGCATTGAGGCCACACGCCAGATTCGCAATCCTCAATCCGCAGTGCTCGATCACCTGATTCCTGTCATCGCCTTGACCGCGAACGCAATGCAGAGCGACCGCCAGAACTGCCTTGCTTCAGGCATGAACGACTTTGTGCCCAAACCGATCGTGCAGGGCGTGCTGCGGGATGCGCTGCAAAAATGGCTGCCCACCGGAGCTTCCGCTATCCCGGCTGCAGCCAGCCTACTTGAGCCGGCCCAGACTAATGAAATCGACACGAAGGTATTTGACCCGGCAAGCGTCTGGTCCCGCCTGGAAGGGGACAACGAACTTGTGCAAATTGTATTTGAGACGTTCTTAGCGGATGTACCGCAGCAGATCGATGCTTTGCAGGAATTCGTGAAATGTGAGAATTATGCCGGCGTTGCGCGGCAGGCCCACTCCATCAGAGGCGCTTCGGCAAATGTCGGCGGCGAATCTCTTCGCAATCTTGCTGCGCAGATGGAAAAGGCCGCCGATGCTGGGGATTGGCGCCTTGTTCTTGCCTGCATGGACGAATTGGAACTTCAATTCAGTCTCCTCAAGAATGCAATCGAAGCAAATGGGCCTGCATACACAAAATGAGACTTGCTTCGCACCCGCAATCACACCATCAAACAGAGCCAGATCGTCGTTCTGCACGGGTGTAATGCCACAACCCGCTGCTGCGCCGCTATCCCTCGGCCGAATTTTGACGATGAACTACCTGTGTCGCTGAGTCAAACGGGATGAGGGAGCATAGGCGATGATTGACAGGGATTTACGGCTGCGCCGCATTAAGAGGCGGCTTGTCCTTCAAGTCGCCTTTGCACTCCTTTGCAATGTTCTTTTTCTTGCATTCTTGTTTCGCCTCCAGGGGCAGACCTTCATCGCCAATTGGATCCGCATTGTCGCAGCGCTTGCAGGCCTCACCTTCTTCCCGCTGCTGATGGTCGAGTGGTGGAATTGGGTAATGGCCCGCCGCGACGTGTCCGACATGTGGGCCTTCGGCCAACTAAACTTCGATGAAGTTTCCCGAGAGCTGGCTGCTCGCAAAGCAATCGAGGCAGACATCAAGGACTCAAGACCTTACATCGACGTAATGCACGACCAGATCGGCGACTCGCTGAATGAATCCGAGCGCGAGGTCGTCGTCGTAATCGAGCAGATCAATTCGCTGAATGTAAAGAGCGTCAAACAGAGGGAGAATATCGCGCATTCGGTCAAGAGCGCCGGCGAACTGACGAAAAACACGGAAACCCGGTTGGAGAACAACCAGGGGATCATCGCCGCGATCGAGATGCAGTTGGAAGCACAAACCGATGATTTCAGGGAGAATTTCGAGCGTATTGAAGGGTTGGCCGGCGATGTTCGCATGTTGACCCCACTCATCAAGACCATCACTTCCATTGCACAGCAGACAAACCTGCTCGCCCTGAATGCCGAAATTGAGGCTGCGCGCGCTGGAACTGCGGGCCGCGGCTTTGCGGTTGTCGCCTTCGAGGTTAGAAAGCTTGCTGTGCTTTCCACCAAAGCTGCCGCTGACATAGCCTCAAAGATTCATGCTACGTGTAAGCGAGTGGACGATGAGATGGCCCTGGCTCGGACGTCGCTCGAACGGCATGTGGCCAGCAGTGCAATGAACCGTCTGACCGCCGACTTGGGTGAAATGCAGACGGAGTTCTGCAATAACAGCAAACTGTTGCTGGAGGTGATCACCGAGGTGGATGCAAACTACGAGGAGAGCGTGACCCGCTTGTCGGAAGCATTGGGGCACATCCAGTTTCAAGACGTGATGCGGCAGAGAATGCAACACGTGCAGGAAGCGCTGATGGAAATGCGGGACCACTTGTTGCGGTTGGCCGAAAGGCCCGATCGTCCAGGCTGGGATGGCCTCTTCAATACCACATTCAAAGGAATGCTGGAGTCCCATCTCAAGAGCTACAAAATGGCCAGCCAGACGGCCACTCATCTTGCCATCACCGGAGGCAATACCGGCAGCGATCTCAGCCATTCGGCAATTGAATTGTTCTGATGCTGCCGAAAAACTGCAAAGTTAATCAATTCGGCTGGAATGGATGTTGATGAAGTTGATTCCTGATGAACGAGGTACGGCATGGTGCGGCCGGCGTTGGGGATGGGCGCAGGACGCAGATAATCGGGAGTGTGGACAGCACCCGCAATCTTCCGCTCTTGAAGGACTACCAGGTTTACCTGCGGGTGGAGAAGGGGCTGCGGCCGCTCACCTGTGAGGCCTACGACAACGACCTGAAGTCCTTTGCCGAGTTCATTGAGGGTCGCCAGGGCGTGCTGGTGACGGCGGCTCAGCAGGATGTGGCGGGATTTCTTGAGCATCTGCGCAACCATGGAATCGACTCTCGGTCGTCGGCGCGCAAACTGAGTTGCCTGCGCGGCTTCTACAGGTGGTTGCTGCTGGACCGCCGCATTCACCACGATCCAACCGTGAACATCGAGTCGCCCAAGGCCTGGAAGGTGTTGCCCAAGTCCCTGGCCGAGGGTGAGGTGGTGGAGATGCTGGAGCGCGCCGGCATGGCCGCGTCGCATCCCCAGGCGCAAGCCACGGCATTGCGAGACAGCGCAATTCTGGAGCTGCTTTATGCAGGCGGATTGCGGGTCTCTGAAGTGACTGCGCTTTCCACGGGCGACCTTTCACTGGATGCGGGGCGCGTTCAGGTGCGCGGCAAAGGAGATAAGGAACGCATTGTGCCGCTGGGCTGCACGGCTGTTCAGGCACTGGAAAAATACCTGCGCGAGGGCAGGCCCCACCTGGCGCGCATCAGTTCATCGCGCAAGTCCAATTCGGCACGGCAGGATGCGACCCGGTTGTTTCTCTCGCTTCGGGGAATGCCGTTGACTCGCCAATGGGTCTGGCATCTGGTGAAGGCGGCGAATCTCGACGCAAGCCCGCATCGACTGCGCCACAGTTGCGCAACGCATATGGTGGAACACGGCGCCGACCTGCGCAGCGTGCAACTGATCCTGGGCCACGCCGACATTTCCACTACGCAGGTGTATACGCATTTGGCCCTGGGACGGCTCAAAGCCGTACATCGCATGCATCATCCCCGCGCAACGCGCAGCGTCCCAGAGTCCGGTTCCGGCCAGCAAGGCAATCTCGTAGTAATGCCGGGTAAGGAGGAGCGATGAGTAGCTCGCCTGTGCCCGCGATTGCTTCCTCCCTGGCTTCTCTGGTTGACGGCTATCTGGGCGTGCTGGCCAATGAGCGAGGCGCGTCCATGCACACACTGCGCGCTTACCGGCGCGAATTGCAGGGCTTTGCGGATTTTATCACGCAGCGTTACGGCAGCAGCCAGGCCGTGGAGGCGATCGAGCACACACAAATTCGTGCGTATTTAGGCACGCTCTACGAGCGCGGTCTATCGAAGGCCTCGGCCGCACGCGCCCTCGCCGCTGTGCGCAGTTGGTTCAAGTGGCTCGCGCGCGCAGGCTATGTGGACAAGAACGTGGCTTCGCTGGTTGCAACCCCGCGACTGCCCAGACATCTGCCGCGCGTTCCCTCCATTGAGGAGATGAACCGTGTGGTGGATTCGGTGGACGAAGACGCCGCAAGCTGGCCTGCCCGTGATAGAGCCATCCTTGAAATGCTTTATGGTTGCGGCATTCGTAACGCCGAATTGACCGGACTGAATCTCAAGGATATTTACTGGGCCAACGAAGCAATCCTGGTTCGAGGTAAAGGGCAGAAGCAACGCTATGTGCCCCTTGGCGACGCGGCGGCGCAGGCATTGCGCGCTTATCTTGCCGAACGGGCTGCGCGGCTGGCAGCGGGCGCTGGAGCAAAGGGAACCGCAACGCCAGCCTTGTTTCTGAACCTGCAATTGCGCGGCCTGGGCAAACCCGGCGGTGAAGCTCGGCTAACCGTCCGCAGCGTGGGACGGATCGTGAAGCGCATCGCAATTCTGCGTGGTCTATCCGCGGACGTGCACCCTCACACGCTTCGCCACGCTTTTGGCACGCATTTGCTGGAAGAGGGCGCGGATTTGCGCGCGATTCAAGAGTTGCTGGGCCACGAACGGCTCTCTACAACGCAGCGCTACACGCAACTTACTACCGCCCAGTTGACGCAGGTCTACGACCGGACGCATCCGCGGGCGCGGTAGCGGAGAGCAACGCAAGCCCGCCGGTCTATTTCCCCGCGACAGATGCCATGGAAGAGCGACCCGGCAATGCATCGCATAGCGCCAACGCGAGTAATGGGTAAGCCGTTCCGCTGTAGGTGATGAACTGCCAACCGTCGCGATTCAGTGACCGCGTGTACCATCTCCCGGACGAGCGCTGGTTGGTGAGCAGCCAGGAAACCCCGCGCTGAATGCGGGGATCGCTGGAGGGAACGCCAGCCTTGCGAAGGGCGATGATAGCGAGGCCCGTCATGTGTCCATCGCTCGGCGGGTCTGTGATCTCCAGCTCCGCCCGCAGCTTTTCCGCACGATTGCCCTTGCCCCACTCGTCGGGTTGAGCAAACGTCCGGATCGACCACCCGCCATCCGGCTTTTGATGGCCCAGGATCACCTGGATCAATTCCTGCTGGCGCCTCGCGCTAAGCAGGCCAGGGAGTTCCGTTGATGCCCAGAGCAAATCCGTTCGATCGTAGTCGCCCTGCAGCATGCTCTCTGATCGCAGGAGTTTTTCGAGCAGTTGCACCTTGGCTTCAATCGGCGTGCCACGCTGCTGCGCAAGCCACCCCGGCGCATTGCCCACAGCTCGCGCTGCAACCGTGGCCAACTGGTAGCGCTTTGACTCAAGCGGTGGATTGTTGTCGTCGCTGATAGTCCAGTCGCCGTCAGAGCGCTGCAGCCTGAACATCATGTCGAGCGCTTCGGCCGTCTCCGGCGACAAGCGATGCGTCACGTTCGCATCCCAAATCGCTAATCCCGCCGCCACATACACTGCCTGCGTCGAATCAAGTTCAGGCCGCAAGTCTGCGGGATCGGTAGCTTGTTCGTCGCGGAGCGTGGTCACAAAAAAATCCCGCAGCTCCTTTTGCGGCTGCCCCAGTTGCGGAGTGAGCAGAGGCCGCACCACCATGTAGGAACCATTGGTGTGGCAGGCCACGCATTTCCACTCTTGCGTCCATGCAAGCGCCCCTTGCTCCACGTAATCAACGGCTAGCTGCGGCGAGAAAGGGATCTTGCTCTCAACCCGGGAAGGGCGAGAATACGTGACAGACTTCAAGTGATATTGATACTGAAATGGAACCTGCCACGCCGCATCTTTTCCTGCGCGCCGCAGTTCGACCGGCATTGAGTGGTGGTCGAACGTAAATGTGCCGCGAAGGTTTGAACCGTCGGCGCTGACCTTGCCAATGTATTCACCCTTGCCACCACTGAGAGTGAATCTCAAATCTGAGCCATTCAGAACCACGGAGTCGACATGCAAGTCATCGTGCACGAATTCGACATAAAACGCCGGAGCTTCCCAACCACCCCGACTGTTTTTCGCAATCTGGAGAACCATGCGGCGCGCGTCTGAATCCAGGTTGAAAGTTCCCTGCCACGTGGCTGCAATATCCTGCGCAACCAGCGGACTCGCCAGAAGCACGGAGGTCGCAATCACGCTGATAATTCGCATTCTCATCGGCGATTTCCTTATGCAGCGGAAGCAATCCGCCTGAGATTGTGTTTACACGCTAAAAGCTGATCTTACGGTTAGGAAACCAGGTGAGCTCGATGTTCGTGGTTGTGACCGTCTGCTGGCCAGGAAGATAAATAGGAGCCTTATAGTGCTCATATGCGAAACTGCCATTGACTTCAAAATCTTTGCCAATGCGCTTCACCACCTGGAAGTCGATATCGTTGAGGGTGGTTCCATATTCGACGGCACTGTTGATCGTGGGGGCGGGAGCTTCAATAAAGTCCTTCGCAGCCTTCTGATCGCGCGTGCTCACCTGAATCCACTCGTTCCCGCTGAGATGATACGTGAGCCATGCCTGGCCGCCCTTGTCTTCCCGGCCAATCCAATCGCCGAAGAGTTGGCCATTGTTGGTATAGCCCTGCCGCTGAATACCTTCAAAGTACATGAACTGGCCGTAAACGCTGCGCGAGACTGGTGGGTCGGTAGAGGCGCCTTCTACGCGTAGATCCAGCTTTGGTAATCCGGGTACATGGGAGAGATACAAACCAGGCCGCCATGAGGCGCGCCGTGGCGCATCCGCGGGAGAAACATCGTCGTGCACTTCGGAGTCGCAGTAGAGCGTGAGCCATTTGCGGACATAAGGAAGCCGATAAGAGAAGTCAAATGCGGCGAAGCGGGCGCCGGGATCCTGTGCGCTGTTCTTGATCGTGCCGCTGGTGTTCTCGGTGCTAAAGAAACTCCGCAGGAAGGTGTGCAGGGTAACTGGCTCGTGGTTCTTGCCACCCCATATGACGCTGCGTTGGAAGCCGAATTCAATATTCTCAGTGGGCCTGAAGCTGACCTTCTCGCTATGGAACCAAGGATCGAAGGGATAAGTATGGCCTTTAAGGGGGCCGACCAGGAACTCGTAACGGAAGGGACCGGTGAGCTTTGAAAGTCCGGGTATGTATAGCGGTTCGATGCGATTGATGCGAAACGAGTAGATGTTTTCAGCGTTGTTAGAGTAAGCCATGCCGCCGCCCACACCGGGCCCGAGCCAGTCATCCTGCTTGCCGAATGAAATCTCGTGGTTGAGGTAATTCGCCCCGATGTATGCCTCCATTACGCGTCCCTGGGTGGCTGTAGCAATCGGTCCATTGGGAATGGTGCCTTGCGCATTCAGCGGGAGTGGCGTGCATCCCGTCTGCGAGCCAAAGCAATCAGGGGTGAAGTAGTTCAAAGTGCCATCCAGCGTGGCCAGGGTCTGCGTTAGCGCAGCGGAGTAGCCGGCCGCTGATGGCGCACCCTGAAATTCACCGCGGGCGTAAAGCACAAACCGGCCTGCGGCAGCGTAGCCACTGGCGCCAGAGTAGTTGTTGAACCCGTTGCTATAAGGGCGCCCGTAGTCGTTAACGATGGTGGAACCCAGGTGATAGCTGTCGCGGAGAGGCGTCCCGCTGATGCCGCGCATCACGGAATAGGCGGACTCGAAGTGAGAGTCATTTCCATTGGGAGAACAGGGACCCTGGCTATCGCTGTGTAACTCGCGAATCAGCGCTTGGTAGATTCCCTGAGCTTCATCGGCGGCTGGTCCAGTGGCGTCCGGGTCTTGGATTCGTGAGCTGGCATTATCGAGCATGTGGTCAATGCTCGAGCGTGTCCAGGGGCGCATGCCAAGATACACGGTATCGATAAACCCGAGAGAATAGAGCCGAAGAACGGCCGGATACACCCAGCTATCGACCGGAATATAAGGGGAATCGAGTCGCGAAGGCTCGCAGTCGCTTAAGGGAGTGCTCGGAACCTGAGATCCAATAGCCGCCCCTTGAACCGCACCCGGTTCTTCTGCCGCTAGGGGTTGGGTGCCAACGAGGGTTGCGATCGAAACAAAGAAAACTGCACAGCAGATAGCAGGGAATTCAACCGAAATTCGGTTCACCTTCATGTCCTCACTTTATCATTCTGGTTCTGACTCGCTCTGTCCCTTAGACCGTTGGGATCAGGGCTTTGGATGTGAAGGGGTTAGATGCCCGGAGCGGGCCCGAGAAGCTTGTCATGCGCCGATTCCACAGCGGCGTCCAACTCCGAACGAAAGCCGGCGGTGATTTCAGCCTTCGATGCCCTGTTGAATAACCCCTTGCGATCGAGGTACTTCTCCATATTCAATAGAGGATTGTGGGTGGCGTCCTGACCCTGCCAATGCTGGCAGTCAATCAAGGTTGGCCCGAAGCCCTGCCTGGCGTGGGCAATGGACTCTGAGGCGACCCGGTAGACGGCGACTACATCGCATGCGTCGACGGTTATTGTTGGGAAGGCAAGGGTTGGCGTTTTCCGGGTTTTCCAGGAAATAAAAATCATCGGTAGATGATGAAGCGAGGCCTGGCGCAGCGCTTCCTTCCATGAGTGTTGTTCCGCATCGCCGCCCCCGGAGACAACGACTCCGATGTTCTTGTTTGCCTCAGCTTGGTTGGCGGCAGCGGCAGAAGCGGAAACGTAGGGTGTGGAACTGTCTTGAAGAGACGGCGATTTGGACTGTCGGAGAATCCAAAAAATGTCTTCCAGCGGCACACCGCTCAAAAACAGGGGAATAAGGTCAAGCGGCGGAGCAGCAACGGAGTCGTCCGAAAGCAGGTCCATGAACACACCTGCGATGGCTGCTTCGCGGCCCTTTTGGGGGAGCGGGATGCCACGCCGTGCATCTCCGGAAGTCCGCAGGAGCTCCCGCTCAGCCCGGATACGCTCGTCGAGCAGACGGCACTTGAGCATGGTGGCATAGAGTTGCAGCAGTTTTTGGTTGGAGATAAGCGAAAAACCATCTAGGGCTGGCGCAGATTCGGTGGGGGCCAAGGATATAGATCCTGCGGCCGCAGTGTTTTGCTTGTTTTTCGGGGGCATCTGCTGGGGTATTTCTCCGGTTAGTGGAGATTGTATACGGCTCAGGGAGGATATCTGTGCCTGGATTCCGGCAAAGTCCTCAGCGGCGCTCCGGAACCGCTTTGACCGCACCGGATTTCTTGTTACTATTAGAAAGCACATGAACCGCGCCTCCCACAGCCGCTCCTGTTGTTGCCTGTCGATCCAATTCGACGGGTGTCCGCGCTAATCTCCGATCCCTTTCCAAGCCAGATTGAGAAGACGCACCCGTAGCTGAACAGCCGGGTATGTCATCGTTTTGTGCCGGCCTTCAGCAAATCCCCTGAAAGGTCAGCCATGCCGGTCGCCGAAAACGAAATCCCGTCACCCCAGCCAATCCCCAGCGATGCCGTTTCGCGAGGTTCAGGTCATCTGGGCCATTTGCGTCTGCTTGAGGCAGAGAGTATCCATATTCTGCGCGAGGTGGCGTCTGAGTTTGAGCGCCCGGTAATGCTCTATTCAATCGGCAAGGATTCCTCGGTGATGCTGCGTCTGGCCCAGAAGGCGTTTTATCCGGGACCCATTCCGTTTCCGCTGCTGCATATCGACACCGGATTCAAGTTTGAGGAGATGTTGACCTTTCGCGACGCCATGGCTCGCGAGGTGGGGGCCACGTTGTTGGTGTGGCGCAATGAAAGCGCAATCGCCGCCGGGACCAACCCGGTAGCACTGGATACCAAGCGCTGCTGCGGCTTGCTCAAGACGCAGGCCCTGCTGGATGCGCTGAAGCACTACAACTTCAATGCTGCATTCGGTGGTGCGCGCCGCGATGAAGAAAAGTCACGGGCCAAGGAGCGGATTTATTCGTTCCGGGACGGTGCTGGACAGTGGGATCCGAAAAACCAGCGGCCCGAGCTATGGAGTCTCTACAACGCGCGCATTCATCCAGGCGAGAGCATTCGCGTTTTTCCGCTCTCCAACTGGACGGAGATCGACGTATGGCAATACATCCACGAAGAGAAGATTCCGATTGTGGACTTGTACTTTGCCAAAGAGCGGCCCATGGTTGTCCGGGGCGACGCGCTGATTCCCACCGAACAGGCATTTGTAATTCTGCCTGGAGAAAAGCCGCAGATGGTCAAGTCGCGGCTCCGTTCGCTTGGATGCAGCCCATGCACGGGAGCCATCCGCTCTGACGCGGAGACGATTCCGGAGATCATTGCGGAGCTGATTTCGTTTCACTCTTCTGAGCGTGCCAATCGCGTGATCGATCACGACCAGGACGGCTCAATGGAAATCAAGAAGCGGGAGGGCTACTTCTAAATGGGAGCTCTTGCGGTTCCAGGTTTTTCAATTGACGAGTTTCTCCGCCAGGAGCGCGGCAAGGACCTGCTGCGCTTTTCCACGGCAGGCAGCGTGGATGACGGCAAGTCGACCCTGATCGGCCGCCTGCTCTACGACACCCAAAGCGTCTACGAAGATCAGGTGCGATCGATCGAGGGGAAGGGAACCACGGCCCCCGGACAGATTGATTTTGCCTTGTTGACGGACGGCTTGCGGGCTGAACGAGAGCAGGGAATCACGATTGACGTGGCATACCGCTATTTTTCCACGGCGCGTCGCAAATTCATCATCGCGGATACCCCGGGTCACGAGCAGTACACGCGCAACATGGCAACCGGAGCGTCGACCGCGGATGCGGCCGTAGTGCTCATCGACGCCGCAAAGGGAGTTCTGATCCAGTCGCGGCGGCACGCATATATCGCATCTCTGCTGCGGGTGCGGCATGTGCTGGTGGCCGTCAACAAAATGGACCTGGTCGGTTACGACGAGAGCGTGTTTCACGCAATCGAACTCGATTTCCGCGCCGTTCTCGACGAAATTGCAGCGGACACCGGCAATCCTGTGGACGCGATCTTTGTCCCGGTCAGCGCGCTCAAGGGAGACAACATCGTTCACTGTTCGAAGACGATGCCGTGGTATCAGGGGCCTTCGCTGCTGGGGTTGCTTGAGAGCCTGCCGTCGTCCGCAGACACGCGCACCGAGCCATTTCGATTTCCGGTGCAGCGCGTAGTTCGCCCGGATGCTGCATTCCGCGGTTTTGCAGGGCAAATTGCTTCGGGCACAGTTCGTCCAGGCGACGAGATCACTGTGCTGCCTTCTGGTCGAAGCGCAGCGGTTGAGCGCATCGTGACGTGGGACGGTGATCTTGCCGAGGCGCATGCGCCCTTGTCCGTAACGCTGGTGCTCGATCGGGAACTGGATATCAGCCGCGGCGATTTGATCGGGTCATCCCAAGTGCCGGCGACCGTGACCAAAAGTTTGAAAGCCGCGCTGGTATGGATGGATCAGCGGCCGCTCGAGCGAAACCATCGTTATCTTCTGAAGCACACGAGTCAAACATCGCGCGCGGTCGTGACATCCATCGAGCATCGGACCGACATCGGCACGCTGGCGCATGAGGCGGCAGAATCGCTGGAGATGAACGGCATTGGTGTGGTCACGGTGCAGCTTCTCCGGCCAATCGCGGTGGATCTCTACGGAAAGAACCGCTCCACCGGCGCGTTTATTTTGATGGATCCACAGACAAATGCCACCGTGGCAGCGGGAATGATCACTGCAATCGCGGACGAGAGTGGCCGACGCTCTGCGGCGGGGGTGGATGGTCCGGTTACCGCCAATGAACGCGTGGCACGGTGGGGGCATCGCGGGGCGCTGCTCGAACTGAGCGGACCTGAGGAGTTGATCGACAAGGTCGAGCGAGCGCTGTTCCAACAGGGAATGATTACATCGCGCATCGACACGCGCAATGAATTGTTCAGGCTGCATCCGGGGCTGCTCGAAAGCATTGTCAAGCTGAAGATTCAGTCGGGCTTTCTTGCCCTTATCGTGGCTGCGAATGACAGCGACAAACTAACGGTGCGGGTGGAGACACATCAGACATCGGTGAATGCAAATCAGCCGGACCATGCAATCCAGGCCGTGCGCAAGTTGCTGACGCGTGCCGGAATTGTGAAGACATCAGAAAGCATCGACTGGGAAATCTAGAACGTGAGAGGAAGTGGCTCGATGAGCATTGCTGAAATCACATCCCGGGTGACCGGCAGATTGAACGATGTGCGGGCTGCACTTGCCGCCGAAATTACCGGCAGCGGAGATGTATGCCTCACGTGCAGCTTTCAGGCCGAAGACGTCTTGCTCACAAAGCTTGCGCTGGAATTTGATGCGAACATTCCGATTCTTTTCCTCGACACGGGTTATCACTTTCAGGAAACCTATGCCTATCGCGATCAAATCGCGCGCGAGTGGAACCTGAACCTCATCAATCTCCTTCCGGAAAAAACAGTCGCCGAGCAGGAGGCCGAGCGTGGCTTGCTGTATCAGTCGGCGCCGGATCAATGCTGCAAGCTGCGCAAAGTGGAACCGCTCTTCAAGGCAGTGGCCGGATATCGAGTATGGCTTACCGGGTTGCGCAGGGAGCAGGCAAAAAGCCGCGCTGCGCTGGAGGAATCGGCACTGTTTACTCTTCCCGGAGGGCAACAGGTACTGAAGCTTGCGCCGCTTGCTTCCTGGACAACGCAGGATGTATGGTACGCCTGCGAAGAACTTTCGATTCCCCTGCTTCCGTTGTATGCGCGTGGATACTCATCGATCGGCTGCGAGCCATGTACCTCGCTTCCACTGGATCCAAATGATCCGCGGTCGGGCCGCTGGTCCGGACGCAAGGTCGAGTGCGGTATTCACATTGAAGCAGCGCCTGCAAGTTGATAACGGCGCAGACAAGCTGAGGGTTTTATGCAGTACGTCATTGGATTTTTGATTGCACTCTTTATCGCACTCACGGGTGTAGGCGCTGGCACCGTTACAGTGCCGGTATTGGTACTGTTTCTTGGAGTGCCTGCGCCTGTTGCAGTGGGCATCGGCCTGATGTTCGCGACGGCCGTCAAGCTGATCCTGGTGCCTTCGCAGATTCTCAACCGCAATGTAGCGTGGCGGACTCTTGCCTTCATGCTTGCGGGCGGAGTGCCGGGCGTGATCATAGGGTCGCTGTTCCTCAGGCACCTGGTGACAGTGGGTCCGCAGACCATGCTTAACGCACTGCTCGGCGCAATCCTTGTGACAACGGCAAGCTGGCAGATCTACGTCGCCTTCCGGCCCTTGAAGCAGAATCCGAACCAGAAGGACCGAAAGCCGTTGTTGGCATGGCTCATGTTGCCAGTCGGTGCGGAAGTTGGATTCTCATCCGCTGGCGCAGGCGCGCTGGGATCAGCCGCCTTGCTGAGCCTTACGCCTCTTTTACCTGCGCAAGTAGTAGGGACCGACATTGCATTCGGATTCCTCATCTCGCTCATCGGCAGCGGTGCGCATTGGTTCTCCCACACTGAGAATGTGGATCTGCTCATCCATCTCATTGAAGGCGGCGTAGGCGGCGCAATCGCGGGAACCATTGTCAGCACGCGTGTTCCACGCAAGCAGTTGCGATTTGCGCTCTGGGTCTGGCTGCTGTTTCTGGGCGGTCAGTTCCTGATCAACAGCTACCAGGCATGGGCCGCACCGCAGAAGGCACTCCCGAGCCCGACGCATATTGCCAAAACAAATTAAGCAACGCGACAAGGAAAGGAATCATCTTCGCGCCGGTCAGTTTTGCCTGATCGATGGTCGAACTATTCGGTTGAATAGAACGCCAGCATGAAGCGGTAGTAGCACCACAGATCCACCTTTGAAGACATTTCGTATGTCGAGTGCATCGACAGCAGTGGAATGCCCACGTCGAGCACTTCCATGTTGCGCATCGAGAGGAATCCGCCAATGGTTCCACCGCCGCCGACATCAACCTTGGGCGTCTGCGTTTGCCACGCGATGTGATTCGCATCGAGGATGTGGAGCACGCGGGCGGTGAATTCGGAGTTGGGATCGAAGCCCGCTCCGTACCTTTTGATGGCGACGCCGTACCCAACTACGGCGGAGTTCGAGTTCTCAGAGTTCTGCGGAAAGATAGGATTGACGCCATCGTTCGTGTCCGCCGAAAGCACCTCGGCGCGAGCCATTGCATTGCGCAAAGCGAGTGCGGTCGCAGGTTTTGCCTGTGCATCAATGAGCGCGGTGAAGGCCGAGTCAAGAAACTCCGAGCCTGCGCCGGTATCATTGGGCGATCCAACTTCTTCGAAATTCACAATGTAGGCCAAGGCTGTTTCGCGCGGCGTTCCCTTCAGATCGAACAGGGAACGCGTAGCAGAATAAGCGGAAAGCTTGTCGTCCTGACCCCATGATCCAACAAGGCCCCCATCAATGCCCACATCCGCGGGCTGCGTAGCGGGAACCAATTCGAGTTCCGCCGCGACGAGGTCTTCATCGCGAATGTTGAAGCGCTGGCGCAGCGTGGCCATCACCTGGTCTGCGACGGAAGAGTCCGCGCCGGGTATGCTGCCCACCACAGGATTCATCTCTTCGCCAGAGAAAACCTCAGTGTACGTGCGGGTCCGAAGCAAACGGTCGGAGTGCGGCGCTGCGTCGGCAATCACGAATACAGGATCGCCAGGGGCGAAACCAATGTTGACGTCGATAGGTCGACCGTCTACAGTATCGATGCGGCCAACGAGTGCCATGGGCAGGTTGGCCCACTGGTAGCGCTTGATGCCGCCGTAAGGGATGGTCTTGAGCAACGCAATCGAACCAGGCGCGTTGACTACAGGACGAGCCTTGAGGTTGATGTGGGGAGAATCCTGGTGCGCGGCAACCATGCGTGAGCCAGTCTCGATGGGATTGCTGCCTATAACAGCAAACAGCACTGCGCGTCCGCGATTGTTGAGAATGAGCCGCGCCCCCGGCTTCACCTGGGAGGGTGTACTGAAGTCCACAAATCCGGCTGCATGTCCAAGGCGTATCAACTCCGCGGCAGAAAGCGCGGCCGACTTGGCATGGCGCATGTAGTCCTTGTAAGGCTCCGCAAACTGCATCACCTGGTTCTTCTGTTCAGCAGTCAGGGTGAGCCATGCCGATTTGGTTGCTACCTTCCCGGTGTCATTGCTCATGTCTTTAGTTTGGGCGGAGCAGAAGAGTGAAAGCGCAGCAAGGATAATCGCGGAGGGCAGAGTCAAATTAAAACGCATGCCTGAATATAGCTCGCGATCCACCGGCATGTCATCTGGGATTGGCGATGTGAATGGCCCAGTCTTCGCCCTCTTTCGCCGGAAAACCGTACACTGTGTACCTATGAGAATTACGCGTAGAGACCATCTTCATGCGCTGTGTACGGCCGCATTGTCTTCCGTCGTGCCCCGTCGCGCGCTTGGCCTGGTCGCAAGCGATAAAGCGGAGTCCACGTTGCGGATGGTCGCTGCTGCCAAGGGTCTAGTTTACGGCTCCTGCAGCGATGAGCAGTTCCGCAAGCAGCCGGAAGCGTATAAGACATTGTTTCTGAGCCAGTGCGCTCTCTACGCGGGTATCCTGTCGTGGCAGGGCATCGCTCCGGATGTTGCGCACGAGGACGTCGAGCGCGATCCCAACGTAGCTGTCGCCCTGGCAGGCGGCCTCAAGCTCACCGGAGCTCACCTGCTGTGGCATGAGCATACGCCGGCTTGGCTCGAATCGCTGTCGCGGGAAAAGGCACAAGACGCAACTGCGGCGCATATCCAGCGTCTGGCCCGGTTTTACCGCGGCAGGTGTTTCTCGTGGAATGTGGTCAACGAAGCAATTCATCCTCAGGATCATGCACCGGATGGTCTCCGAGTTGATAGCCCGCTTCCTCGCGCCCTTGGCCCTGACTTCTTTGAAGCGGCCTTTCGTGAAGCGCGAGTCGCCGACCCCGGGGCGCTGCTTCTCTACAACGATTACGACCTGGAACTCGATACACCAGAGCAGGAGGCGCGCCGCGTCGCACTGTTTCATCTTCTGGATCGACTGCAAATGGCAAAGGCTCCCATCGATGGTGTTGGCCTGCAGTCCCATCTGAAATTTGCTCATTTCGGCGATTTTCACGAAAAGAAATATCGCAGCTTTCTGCACGATCTATCGCAGCGCGGATTGAAAATCGTAATCACCGAACTCGATGTCGACGATCGTGGTGCGCCGGCTGAAGAGGTAGCGCGGGATCGTGCGGTCGCGGACGTTTACTCGCGGTTTCTGTCTGTCGCACTCGATGAGCCGTCCGTGATTGCACTCGTTACCTGGGGTCTGTGCGACCCGTTCAGCTGGCTGAACCACAATGCGTATTTTCCTCAATTCGTGCGGCCCGATGGTCTGCCGCAGCGGCCACTGCTGTTCGATGCGGCGCTGCGCCCGAAACCCGCATACGATTCGGTACTGCGCACGCTGCAACACGCTCCCAGGCGCGGCTGAATCCGAAATTGCGCCATCAGTTAGTGGGTGGCGCGACAGGGCGTCATTTGCCGCCACAAGCGCAGGATCTGAATCCTTTCCCGGTTGCATGGTCCAGGCTGCACACATAACCGTCCCAAAGAGGTCCCAAAGGAATGGGAGTGTGTCCTTTGAAGAAATGCGTCTGGTATGCGAGACTTTCCGTGCCGGTTCCGAAGCTGTCCGCGCGCAGCCGTCCGATTAAGTCAGCAAGAGCCTTAGCGGAGAAGGCAGATTCTCCATAGGTTTCGTCAAAGTCATATTCTCTGGGCCACGCTGTATTCACGCCCGTAGTGTTCGAGGCCTCAAACACTGTATAGTCCATCAACATCGCCGAAGACGGAGCCACTTTGCCCACGGTAAATGATGGAATGTTCCCGCTGACAGGCGAGATGGAAGGCACCACTTTCATGGGAATTCCTGAGTCCCCGCTTCCCAGCAGATGCAGTTCATCCATGTGGGTATGTCCAAACAGTGCAAGCTTCACCACGTCTGCATGACTGACCAATGCATTCCCCAGCGCGTCCGAAGATAGATAGCCGTCCACGTCTCCACCAGCACACAAGCCGTTGGCATTTGCAAGCGCCCCTTTGGGGTTCACAGTCGGCGGCACATGACCGAGCACCCAGATTCGCTCTCCCTTTTGCCGCGCGCTGTCCAATTCGCTCGCCATCCAGGCCAGTTGCTCCAGTGCGCCTTTCTGATCGGATTCATCCGCTTCGCAGTTGGCGAATCTGGACATCATATAGATGTCGTCCAGCACCAGCAGGCGCGTGTTCTGCATGGGAGCAGCCATCTTGACTGCGTAGTACCCGCCCGATTCGTAAGTCGCGAGCGCCTGCTTCCGCTCCATCGCGCTTGCCCCCACGAGTCCATTGATCGCTGCTTCAGCCGTGGCCTTCAAGTACGCGTCCTGCACATCCATGCGATTGTGATTGCATCGTGAATCGTTGTTGCCGAGCGCGATGTAAACAGGAATCCCCGTAAACGCTGACTCAACCTGCTTCATCACAAACACGGTCGTCTTCTCAGCAAAGTCGGCCGACAGAGACTCATCGTCCGTCGTCGCCTTGGGAAGCTTCATGGCCGCGCGGTAGCGGCAGTCCAGATCGTGCACCAGTAGATCGCCGCTGACGGTAACAAATCGTGCATTCCCTGCCTGCGCCTTCGCCGCCCGCAGGCTGCTTGCCAGCAGGGCGTAGGGCGCATCCATAAGCTGTTTGGCTTTGCAAGTCTTTTGCACTGTGGCGAAGTCCGCTTCCTGCGTGGCCGAATCCGGTGCGCCCAAAATCGCTGCCCACTGTTCCACCGGCGCCTTCACCAACTGCGGTACCTTGGCCGGATCGTGGAAAGGATCCAGGTGCAGATCGCTCAGCATCACTACCGCGACTGTGGCCGATTTCTGCACTGAGTTCGTCTGGGCATACGCCTTGGCGCCTGCCAGTCCGGCTATTCCGTACACCACAAACATACCGCTGAAAACAACGCATAGCCAACCGTGAATGCTCATTCGAACACCGGATTTCAACATGTCATTCCTCAAGTGTGTATTGCGCCTATTGTCCAGCTTTAGATTGAACTGATGATGAATTCACGGGCGGAGCGTTGCCGTGGAAACTTTCCGGGGGGCCCAGATAACTAGGCAAAAGATGGCCATGATCGAGCACGATCCGCTCCAGCACCACGCCAGGATCAACCACCCAGAGTTTTAGCATATGGTATCCCGCGTTCGAAATCGATAATGGGACCGATACTTTCCTGACACCGTCGCTTACTGCTTGTTGCCAATCGGCTTGGGTATTATGCTCCAGCGCATCGACGACTGTGCGGGGGCCATCGTCCACAGATACCGCGAAGCGCAGACCGCGTCCGGGCACAAAGTTTAGGGTCGGAGCGAGAATCGCCTGCATCGTGAAGTTGCCCGTGTCATAGAGATACATGCGGTACTGTAGGCTCGCCTGCGAGGCCGTGTTGCTGGTTGCAGTAACTGGGAAGACGGTCATTGCGGAGCGTGTCTCACCGAAGCCAGGCAATTCCTGCCATTCCGTATTCGAGTCCGCCGTGCGGGCCGTAGTGTCCGCTGCTTCGATTGCAACATAACCATCGCTCTCCACAAATCCTTCGGCATTCTCACGTGTCACACCCGGCAGCCGCAGGGTCTGCAATGGAATCACAAACGGCGGAGCGCCGTGTTGTGTGATGGTAATGCTGCCGTGCCCGGATTCGGCAGGCGCTGTATTCCAATCCACATGCACCTGAAGTGCGAGATCTTCTTTACCCACCGTGCCTGAGTTCTGGCTGACGACGATCCACGGATCGCTTGCAGTTGCCTGGAAACTGACGGGAGCGATGCCGCGATTGAACAATGTTACGACACGTGTTTGCTGCGCCACCGAATCAAACTGGCCAACCGATGGACGAAAGCCCACACTGTCCTCGACCGCAATACCGAGACTTGCATTTCCTGAAGGTTGCACTTCAGTTACTGCGGGCATGGTATTCAGCGGCGGCTCGTTCCAGAACGTGTAACCGATGTGTGTCTGGTCCATCATGTGGTTCCATTTGCCATCCAGCAGTTTGTGATTGTATTCGTCGCTGAGCGCGGCATCCCGTGCAAACAGTTCGCGCGCCTGCGCGGCATAGTCATTTGCACTGGCACGCCCCTCACGCGCAAACAGCGCATTGCGTCCCGCTGCAATGTACAACTCGGTTAGATTTGCGCACGCGTCCACTGGATATTGCACAAGTTCAAAATAGGATGCACGCTCATCCTCCGGTAATTCACCGGCGAGCTTGTCAACCTTCTCCGCCAGTTCACGCCACTCCTGCTCCACGCGATCCGCTTCTCGATAACTTGTAAGGCTGAAGGTGGATGGATCGATCAATTCCGGCTTGCGACGGCCATTGTATCGGGTGTACTCCTCAACGGCTTTTGCGATCTCCGCCGCGTGTTCCGGGCCGAATTCCCGCGTTGCCCAAAGCCGCGTGTACTCATCCAAATGGTCCTGGTCAAAGCGGTCGGGCGTGCGTGCCATGGTCAGGAAGAACTCAATCGGAAACTCCATCGGCTTCAGATCGCCCACATTGACCACCCAGATGCGGTCTGCACCGTAATGCAGTGCGAGATTCATCTGCTCCCACACTTTAGGGATGTAGTTGGTATTCAGCCATTTATACGAGCGTGGATCACCGACATAGTCAAAGTGGTAATAGATGCCTGCGCCGCCGGAGCGCCTGCGTTCTTCCGCTGTAGGAAGGCGCCGAAGGTCGCCCCAATTATCGTCGGACCACAGCAGCGTAACATCGTCGGGCACGCGCATGCCATTGTCGTAGTAACCCTGGACTTCCTTGTAGAGCGTCCAGACCTGCGGGACCTTTGCCAGATCGGGATTGACCGTCTCCTTGAGAATCTGGCGCTGGTCAGCGACGATCTTCTCCAGCAACTCAGCATTTGCGGAAGCCGACATGGGTGTGTCGTTCACTCCGCGCATTCCTAGCGTGACAATCTGCTCGTAACTCTTATCGCGCTCCATGCCGGCGCGCCAGAACGCATTGATCCGCTCCGGATTCTCCGCATAGTTCCACGGTCCGTCTGCGCGCTTCCATTCCTTCTCGGCACGCATCATCGGCTCCTCGTGCGAGGTGCCCATCACAATGCCATACTCGTCCGCAAGTTTCGGATTCAGAGGGTCATCCGCGGCGAACGAGCTATTCCACATAGCCGGCCACAGATAGTTGGCCTTGAGTCGGAGCAGTAACTCGAACACGTGCACATAGAACTTCGAGTTATAGCCGCCGTATTTCTCGTTCACCCAACCGGTAAGTGCGGGTGCTTCATCGTTAAGGAAGATACCGCGATATTTAACTGCGGGAACTGGCTGAATGTGCCGTCCGGGATCGACATAGAGTGCGTCCTGATGAGGAACGCGAACGTCGGCCCACCAATACCACGGCGAAACACCCATCTGTTCTGAGAGATCGTAGATGGCGAAGATGGTACCCCGCTTGTCGCTTCCCGCGATCACCAGGGCTCGAGCAACCCCGGGCATAGGATGCTGGACGATCGTCGACACGGCAGACTCCCATCGGCCCGCAATTCCGCTCACGTCGAGCTTGCCGCGGCGGATTAGGTCGTCAATCAGCGGGCTCCTGCCAATCGTGCCAATAACCACAGCATCCACGCTGTGGAGGCCGGCGGGAGAATGCACCACGCCGGGCCGAACCCCCGTAACACGCTCGATGTCCGCGCTGAGGTCGCCGGCCGCGCGGACCACACCTGGCCAATCGTTCTCGCTGACCAGCAGGGAAACCGCATGGCCGCCTTCCACCAGCGCGACTGCGCCCGTCGATGAATGGTTCGATACATAGCGGGGTTCTCCGAGAGCGTATGTCCGAAGTGGGGCCATTGCAAAGGCAAGCACAGCGACGATGTGAACAGGACGGATGCAGTTCATCCATTTAACCTCTTGCGGCAACTGCGCCAGTTTATCGCGAACGGATGCCTTGTGGAACCGCAGCCCGGAGCAAAGAAACTTCATGCCGGCATTTCAGCTAAAATTCATCTCATGTCCGGGAATGCCGCGCGCCTCACTTCTATCCAGGTTGTCGACTCTCATACTGCCGGTGAACCGACGCGCGTGGTGATTGCCGGTGGGCCAGCTCTGGGCAACGATGCTCTCCCGAATCGGCTGCAGCGATTTGCCGCGGAGCATGACGACTTCCGGTCGGCAGTTGTGAACGAGCCCAGGGGATCGGATGTGCTGGTAGGTGCCTTGCTTTGCGAACCCGTGGACAAGAGCTCTGTCACTGGCGTTATCTATTTCAACAACGTGGGCTACCTGGGCATGTGCGGGCACGGCACCATCGGCGTTGTTGCGACGCTTACTCATCTGGGTCGCATTGGCCCCGGAGAGCACCGTATTGAAACGCCGGTGGGCACCGTCCGCACGACTCTCCATCCGGGCGGCAACGTCACCGTTGAGAATGTTGCGAGCTATCGCTACAGGGCGAACGTGTCGGTGGACGTACCCGGTTTCGGAGCGGTGGTCGGCAATGTAGCCTGGGGAGGGAATTGGTTTTTCCTAATAGACGATTCTCCGTATCCGATCGATCTTGAGAACGCAGAGCAACTCACTGACTTTAGCTGGGCGGTTCGCAACGCGCTGCGCATCGGCGGAGTGACAGGAGCGAACGGCGCAGAAGTTGACCACATTGAGATTTCCCATCCTGCGGAGACTCCAGGGATCGATAGCCGGAACTTCGTTCTGTGCCCTGGCAAGGCCTATGACCGTTCTCCCTGCGGAACCGGGACTAGCGCCAAGTTGGCTTGCCTGGCAGCCGACGGCAAACTTGCTCCGGGCCAGTTGTGGCGGCAGGCAGGCATTCTGGGCACTGTGTTTGAAGGATCGTACGAACTGCGCGATGGCAAGCTCATCCCGAGCATTACCGGTACTGCATTCGTCACAGCCGAGAGCCGGCTGATTTTGAACCCCGGCGATCCGTTCTCCGCGGGCATACGCGCATGACCGGGAGCTGGGATGTCGTGATTGTGGGCGCCGGCATTGTAGGCGCCGCCTGCGCCTTTGAGTGCGTAAGTCGCGGCATGCGGACGGCGGTGGTGGAAGCCAATGGTATAGGCGGCGGAGCCACAGCAGCAGGGATGGGGCACATCGTAGTGATGGACGATTCGTCCGCGCAATTGGCTCTGACTCACTACTCGCAAACACTGTGGCAGCAGGTGTCCGCAGTTCTTCCGGCGAACGTTGAGTACGAACAATGCGGAACACTGTGGGTCGCAACCGACGACGAAGAGATGCAAGAGGTTCATCGCAAGAGGGAGGTGTACGCCGCCGCAGGAGTCGCAACAGAGATCCTTGATGGGCGTATGCTGGCGGACACCGAACCGCAACTGCGGAGACCCCTTGCAGGCGCTCTTCTAGTGCCTTCAGACGCTGTTTTGTATCCCCCGTGCGCGGCCGGCTATCTGATGGCCGAAGCACGGCGTCACGGCGCACAATTCTACCGGCGCAAGGTCCGTTCCGCGCACTCTGGCAAAGTACGGCTCGATGACGGCACCCAGCTGCACTCGAAACGAATTGTCATTGCGAGCGGTGCGGATGCTTGCGAGTTAGTTGCGGGGCTGCCCATCAAAAAACGTAAAGGGCACCTGGTCATCACGGATCGGTACCCGGGATTCGTGCGCCATCAACTGGTGGAGCTCGGATACCTGAAGAGCGCGCATTCGTCCACCGCCGACTCGGTTGCATTCAACGTTCAGCCGCGCAAAACGGGTCAGCTCTTGATTGGATCTTCGCGCCAATATGGTGCGGAAGATGCAGCAGCGAATCAGCACACCGTTGCCGCAATGACGGCGCGCGCGCAATGGTATCTGCCAAAAATCGGCGAGCTCTCTGCGATTCGAGTTTGGACCGGTTTTCGCGCAGCCACGCCAGACAAGTTGCCTTTGATCGGACACTGGCCGGAAGACGATTCGCTCTTTCTGGCAACGGGTCATGAAGGGCTGGGCATCACAACATCGCTTGGAACGGCGCGCATCCTCGTGGATACTCTCGAAGGCGCGGAGCCGTCAATTCCCGGCGCGCCCTATCTGCCTGGGCGATTTGCGGGGAGCGTGGTACGTGCCTGAGCCCGCGTCTCTCCATCTGCTGGTCAATGACGTTCCAATCACCGTTTCTCGGGGCACAACGGTAGCATCCGCGATTCTGATTGCCGGCATCCCAACGCGACAATCGGTCAGCGGCGAGGCGCGCGGACCGCTCTGCGGTATGGGAATCTGCTTCGAGTGCCGTGCCACCATCGACGGTGTCCGGCATCAACGGAGCTGCCAGGTGCTTTGCGCTGAAGAAATGGAGGTGCGCACCTCATGACCGAGCATTTCGACATTCTGGTTGTGGGCGCGGGACCGGCCGGCATTGCTGCGGCGGTAACCGCAGCGGCCACGGGAGAGCGCGTTGGACTTGTGGATGACAATCCCGCTGCAGGCGGGCAGATTTGGCGTAGCGGCGCCGCTCAGTCCACAGCAGCCCGCACTTGGCTCGAAAGGCTCGCCGCATCTCCCGTTGCGCGGTTCCAGGGGTGGCGCGTCGTCGATTCTCCGAGCCGTTGTGTGCTGCGCGCGGAAGGGAATCGCGTCTGCCGCGACCTTGGCTACGAGCAGCTCGTTTTGGCCACCGGAGCGCGCGAACGCTTCCTGCCGTTTCCAGGCTGGACGCTTCCGAATGTGATGGGAGCCGGCGGCCTTGACGCAATGGTACGTGGAGGCTTGCCAATTGCGGGCAAACGTGTGGTTGTGGCTGGAACCGGGCCGCTGCTGCTGGCGGTCGCGGCCCACCTAGCTCACCGGGGAGCAAGAATTGTTGCCATCTGCGAGCAGGCCTCGCTTGGCAGGTTCCTCCCATTTTTTGCGAGCTTGTTGGGCGAGCCCGTCAAAGTGATGCAAGGGATCGAATACGCTCTATCGACATTCGGCTCGAAGATATACACGGGCTGTTGGCCGGTGGCCGTAAGCGGCCAGGAGAAGCTTGAAACGGTAACGTTGCGGCGCGGCGGAAGACAATGGGAAGAGCGATGCGATTATCTCGCTTGCGGATTTCATCTTGTGCCAAACCTGGAGTTGCCGGCGCTGATGGGGTGCCGCATTGACAATGGTTTCGTTGTGGTAGACGACAGGCAGCAATCTTCCATCGCCGGTATCTTCTGCGCTGGCGAGCCAACAGGAATCGGCGGCGTGGAGATTGCGTTGCTCGAGGGCGAAATCGCCGGCTTGGCCGCCGCGGGAAAGCTGGATGCAGCGAATAAACTGGCGCTGCGCAGAAGACGCAGATTCGGATTTGTGCGCGCACTTACTGCCGTCACGGAACTGGACCCAAGACTGAAACAATTTGTAACCGACTCGACACTGGTCTGCCGCTGCGAAGACGTTTCGTTCGCAAGAATTCGGGAACATGCTTCGTGGCGTGAGGCAAAACTGCACACGCGCTGCGGCATGGGTCCATGCCAGGGGCGCGTTTGCGGAGCGGCCGCTGAGTTTCTCCTTGGATGGGATGCCGGCTCTATTCTTTCAAGTGTCCGCCCTCCAATCTATCCGGTGCTGGTTTCCAGTCTGGGCGATCCAGATAAACTTGTATATGAGGGGAACAGTCTTGCGCCTGCAGGCGGGCTGACCCCCAAGGAGACCGAATGAAGTGGTATGGCGTGATGCCCGCAATGACCACCTGCCTCGACGAAAATCTGCAGGTGGACCCTGCGTTCATGACAAAGCACGCGCAGTGGCTGCTCCACAACGGCTGCACCGGCATCGTTTCGCTCGGCTCGCTAGGGCAGGCCGCAACGCTCACCTTCGCTGAGAAGGAAGCGATTCTCCACAACATGGTGAAAGCCGCGCAAGACCGGGCTCCCGTTGTCGCCGCAATCTCGGCCCTCTCCACCCACGATGCCGTTGCACTTGCGAGAGCAGCGGAGAAGGCAGGCTGCTCGGGGCTCATGGTGCTTCCTCCCTACGTATATTGCGGCGACTGGCGGGAGATGAAGGCGCACGTAACGGCGGTGTTTCGCGCAACACCGCTTTCCTGCATGCTCTACAACAATCCGGTTGCCTATGGAACGGACTTTCTTCCCGAACAAATTGCCGAACTCGCGGGCGAGAATGAGAACTTTGCCGCCGTGAAGGAGTCGAGCACCGATGTGCGCCGGGTGACGGCAATTCGCGCGTTGCTTATCGATCGATTGCAGGTTTTTGTGGGAGTGGACGACGCAATTGTCGAAGGAATCGCCGCAGGCGCGGTAGGTTGGGTGGCTGGCCTCGTGAACGCGTTCCCTGCGGAATCGGTGGCGCTGTTCAACTTCGCCGCTTCAGCGAAGCGGGAAGAAACTGAGGCTCTTTACCACTGGTTTTTGCCAATGTTACGCATGGATACCGTTCCGAAGTTTGTGCAACTCATTCACCAGGTGCAGCAGGAGACCGGCACGGGCAATGCGCGTGTGCGTCCACCGCGGCTTCAGGTCAGCGGTACGGAACTGGACGAGACACGCGCCGTCGTTGCGGAAGCGCTGCACAACCCGCCCCCTGTGCGAAGCACACCGTTTTCACGTTTGTAAGGAGCAGGCATGGAGTTGAAGGGCGTTTCGCTAACCAGCGGCGCGACAATTGGTGATGGTTTTCGCGCAACGAATCCGGCTACCGGGGAGCAGCTTGAACCGCAGTTTGCTTCCGCAACGGCAGACCAGGTAGACGCTGCGGCCAATGCTGCCAGTGATGCTTTCGCAGCCTACCGCGCTTTAAGCGGTCGGGAACGCGCTGCCTTCCTGCGCAGGGTCGCGGATGGTCTCGACACCGCGACGGAAGAACTCGCGGAACGCGCGCATCGAGAGACAGCGCTGCCTCTCCCGCGCCTTCAAGGGGAAGTGAAACGCGCCAGCAACCAGTTCCGCCTCTTCGCCGAGGTCCTGGAAGAGGCGTCGTGGGTTTCTGCGCGCATCGATACCGCATTGCCCGAGCGCAAGCCGCTGCCACGGCCCGATCTTCGCTCCATGCTTCATCCGCTTGGGCCAGTAGCGGTCTTCGGCGCAAGCAATTTTCCCATCGCATTTTCCGTCGCCGGTGGCGATACCGCGTCAGCCCTGGCCGCAGGCAACCCAGTCGTGGTAAAGGCGCACCCTGCACATCCTGGAACCAGTGAGATTGCAGGCCGGATCATTCTGGAAAGCGTGCAGGCCTGCGGTTTGCCTTCCGGCGTCTTCTCGCTGCTGTTCGATGCCGGCATTGAAGTGGGCAAGGCGCTGGTACAACACCCGGCCATTCAGGCTGTCGGCTTCACGGGTTCGCACGCTGCCGGCAAGGCTCTCATGAATCTCGCGGCTGCGCGGCCACAGCCCATCCCGTGCTTTGCTGAGATGAGCAGCGCAAACCCCGTCTTTGTGCTCCCTGGAGCATTGCGCGAGCGAAGCGTTCAGCTTGCATCGGGACTGTTCGGCTCTTTCACGCTCAGCGCCGGACAATTCTGCACCAAGCCCGGAATGATCTTCGTGCCACAGCAAACGGAGACTGACCTCTTTCTTGCAGAACTTCGCAAGCTTGCAGCGGGCAGCGCGGCATTCACAATGCTGACACCAGGGATTGCTGTGAGTTACCGCAAGGCCGTCGATGCTCGCCAGGGACACAAAGACGTGAGAGTGCATTTGGCCGCAGAAGCAGCGGGCACCTGCGCAACATCTGCCGCGCTGATGGAAGTCGACGTTAAAACGTTGATGAACAACCCAGCCTTGGGCGAAGAAGTCTTTGGTCCGACAACATTACTCGTTCATTACGACCAGCGCGAAGCCATGATGCAGGCCGCGGCTGCGCTTGACGGGCATTTGACTGCGACCTTGCTCGGGACCGATGAAGATCTGGCGGACAACAGGGATCTGATCGCTATCCTGCAACAGAAGGCCGGACGCGTCATCTTCAATGGCTTTCCCACCGGCGTGGAAGTGTCCCACGCCATGGTTCACGGTGGTCCATATCCGGCCACATCCGACAGCCGGTTCACTTCGGTCGGCAGCCAGGCGATTCTTCGCTTTGCCCGTCCTGTCTGCTACCAGGGATTTCCGGAAAGTATGCTGCCAGACGAATTGCGAGACGCGAACGCCCTCGGCATTGTGCGCATGATCAATGGCGAGTTGACTCGCGATCCAGTTGCAAGGTGATTGGCTGCATATTCAAATACGAACAACATTTTGCACTTGCTTCATGGAGGCTAGTCGCATGCCCGGCAGATGTTCCCGCATTCTTGCTACGCTGTCCGTGCTCCAACTTGTTTTGCCCATCATGACCGCGGCCCAGGCGCCCGCGCCGCTTTCCGCCCGTCGAGCTCAGCTGCGCGATGCCATTGAGCAGGAATGGCAATATGAGCTGAAGACCTCGCCTGAACTGGCTACAGCAATAGGCGACGCGCGCTATAACGATCGCCTCGCCGACCGATCGGCTGAGGCCGCGGAACGGGATGTGCAACATGCACGCGAATCGATTCACATCTTCGAATCGATCGACCCAACCGGATTTCCTGAGCAGGAAACGCTGAACAAGACACTCATGCTCCGTCAATTGCGCGACGGCCTGGAGAGTGCGCAGTTCCACCCATGGGAGATGCCGGTGAACCAGATGAACGGCGATCACCTCGACCTTGCGGCGCTCCCTTCGCAAATGCCGTTCAACACAGTGAAGGATTATGAGAATTACCTGGCACGCTTGCACGCAATGCCTCACGCGCTGGATCAGGACACCATCAACATGCGGCAGGGTATGCGGGACCACCTGATGCCACCGAAGTATCTGCTCGAGAAAGTGGCGTCGGAAGCGCAGGACATCGCCACTAAGCCTCTTGCGGAAAGCCCATTTACCGCGCCCCTGCGGCTGTTTCCTTCCACCATCTCCGCGCCAGACCAGCAAAGACTGACACAGGCCGTTCACGCCGCGGTGAAGGACGAAGTAGAGCCTGCCTACGCACAATTCGCAGCCTTCGTTCGCGATGAGTATGCCCCGCATGGGCGAACGGAGTATGGAATTTGGTCGTTACCTAATGGCGACGCGCAATACCGTCTTGCCGTGCACCAGATGACCACGACGGATCTAACGCCGGCCCAAATTCACGCGATGGGTATGAAGCAAGTGGCTGAAATCGATGCGCAGATGCTGGCTCTTGCGCAGTCGCTCGGTTTCCACGACCTGAAAAGTTTCAACGAGCATATCCGCGACGACCCCGATCATTACGGCAAATCGAGCCAGCAAATCTTCGATCTCTACCGGCACTACGCCGACCAGATGAAGGCCAAACTGCCGCAGCTCTTCGGCCATTTGCCGAAGACGCCGCTTGAAGTTGTACCCATGGAAGCCTACCGCGCGCCTCATGCCGTGCCTGCGGACTATTCACCGGGGGCGGCCGATGGCGGACGTCCTGGCCGCATCAATGTTAACGAGTACGATCCCACTCATCGCCTGCTGCTGAACGTCGAAGCAATTGCGTACCACGAAGGGATCCCGGGCCATCACATGCAATTCTCCATCGCGCAGGAGTTGCCGGATGTCCCCGCGTTTCGACGCTTCTCTCAGTACAACGCGTACTCGGAAGGGTGGGCGTTTTATGCCGAGAGACTCGGCAAAGAAGTCGGCTTCTATCAGGACCCCTACAGCGAATACGGTCGGCTCGAGAACGAGATGTGGCGCTCAGTCCGCCTTGTCGTTGACACCGGCGTGCACCATCAGCACTGGTCGCGCCAGCAAATGATCGACTTCTTCCACGAGCACACGGCGATGGACGATCAGAACATTGAGACAGAGGTTGATCGCTACATTGCATGGCCCGGTCAGGCTCTTGCCTATAAGCTCGGGCAGATGAAGATCCTGGAATTGCGCGAGCGAGCGAAGCAGGCGCTCGGGGGCCGCTTCGACATTCGCGCCTTTCACGACGCGGTTCTCGATGAAGGTCCGCTCCCGTTGGACCTGCTGGACGCCCGCATCAACACGTGGATCGCCGAACATAAGCAAAGGTGACCCTGGGCGGACCGAGTCACAACATTTGCTGTACGTTCATCCGCGCATCCGGCTTTCTGCTAAGCTGGATGCGCCTTTAAAACCAGCTTTCAGGAGGCTGACTATGCATTCGAAGATGATGTTCGCATGTTGTCTGTTGGGGATCGCTGCGCTCACGGCGCAGGCGCAAATGGGAAACTCGGGTGGGGCCGCAACGCCCGCGCCGGGCACCATTGTCCCCCCATCCAGCGCATTGGATGCGCAGTTGACGCTAATTGAAATGGAAATGATGCCCGCCGTAAAAGCAATGCCTGCCGAGAAGTTTAGTTTCGCACCGAGCCAGGCAATCTTTGTCCCCGGACAGAAGGCAGAGTTCGCGACCGTCCTTACTTTCGCGCAGCAGGCGACGCATGTAGCTGAGGCCAACTACTTCTTCTACAGCAGCATTAGTGGGCTCAAGCCCGATGTCGATATGAAAGCGATCCTGAAGTTAACGAATAAAGACGATGTCGTGGCTGCACTCGCCGGGTCGTTTGCCTTTGCGCACAAGGCAATTGCTACCCTCACGCCCTCCAATTCCTTTGAGGTACTGAAGATCGAAGAGCCGGGCCTCTGGACCCGCGCGACACTCGCATCATTTGGCGTAGCTCATGCGTTTGACCATTACGGGCAGATGGTGGAATATCTGCGGATGAACGGAATTGTTCCGCCCGCCAGTGCGAAGTAATCCGGATCTTTTGCGCCGGTGCGGCCTCCTTAGCACCGGCGCCGATTCCCTCCGTTAATTCCCCGCGCCGCTTTGAAGGTGAAGATGAAGGCTCTTGCTCTGCTGTGTTTTGTCGCTTTGTCGGTTGCTCATGCACAGGATTCGACGCGCGGCATCGGCATCTATCCCGGCGATCCAAATGAATACATGGGGCCCACGCTTACGGTGGACTCCAGCACGTATCGCAACCTTGCGCTGCACCGCCCTGCCTATCAATCCAGCGCTTACGACTACAATCTCACCGCGCAATTGATAACCGACGGCATCAAGGAGACCGCGCTCCCGCAATGGATTGTCACGTCCACAAGCGATGGCGGAGTACTGAGCAAGAACGAACGCGAACTGTTTCTCGATGGCAATGTAACGTCTTCTGTGAAGATTGCGGGCGATCATCCCTGGGTCGAATTTGATTTGAATGGGGGCGGCGCGACTCCGGAGTTGGACCGCATCGATCTGTATCTGCGCAAAATCTACGGACCTCCGCCAGCTGGAGCGTGGTCCTACACTGTCCTTGGATCGAACGATCACGCAACATGGAAAGAGCTTGGCACGGCGAGCGGCACAACATGGCCGAATATGAATGAGCCGGGTCCGAGTTTCGAGCAGACAATTCCGTTCAACGCGGCGTCGCGAAGCCGTTACTACCGCGTTCAGCTCTCGGCCGCCAATCTTCGCACCTGGGGAGTTGCGGAGGTTGTTCTGTTCGACAAAGAAAAGGAAGTGCGTGTTGCCGGCCCTGAGCATTTCACAAGTGCATGGATGAGCGCCGGTAGCGGCGTGGAATGGGTATACGTTGACCTTGGCGCAAATTGCACATTCGACCGTGTTGTATTGACGTGGATTCAGCGCGCAACTGAGGGCGAGATCCAGATTTCAAACGACGCCCAGCAATGGCAGAGCTTGTATACGCTGACTCCAGGCGTCAGCGATGACGACGTTCATTTAGCAGTGCCCGCCCATGGCCGCTATGTTCGCATTCTCATGAACAAGCCGGCCGAGCCCGATGACCGATACATCCTGAGTGAGTTGGAAGTCTTCGGACGTGGCGGCCCGGTGCCTGTTACCAAACCCGCGCCAGCAGCGAACGGCGGCACACTCGACCTTGCCGGCGGCAATTGGCGTGTGCAGCGCGCATCGCTGGTGCAGGCTAACGGTGAGCAAATCGCACAGCCAGGATTTGCCGACAAGGATTGGATGATAGCTACGGTGCCGGGAACGGTGCTCACAAGCTATCTGAATGACGAAGCAATCGTCAATCCCGACTTCGGTGACAACCAATACGCTGTCTCCGATTCATTTTTCTGCGCGGACTTTTGGTATCGCGATGAGTTCACAGCGCCCACCTTCAACGACCGACAACACCTATGGCTCAACTTCGATGGGATCAATTGGAAAGCCGAAGTCTACCTCAACGGGACAAAGGTCGGGACCATCGACGGTGGGTTCATGCGCGGCCGCTTTGATGTGACCGCGTTGGTGCATTCCGGAGCTACGAACGCTCTTGCCGTCCGCATTATCCGCAATGCAAACCCCGGAGGCACAAAAGACAAAGCCGGCGAAACGGTGAATGGCGGAGCACTCGGGCGCGACAATCCCACCTATCACGCATCCGCGGGCTGGGATTGGATGTCGACGATCCGCGGTCGCAACACCGGCATCTGGAGCCACGTCTCGCTTCAGTCCAGCGGCCCCGTAACCTTGCAAGATCCCCTTGTAACCACCACGCTTCCGCTGTCTGACACAACCCATGCCGACGTGAGCATCCAGGCAACCGTCCAGAACCTTGAGGGACACGCAGTTTCAGGCATATTCCGCGCGACCTTCGGGGCCCTCGCTGTCGAATCTCCGATAACACTGGACGCATCCTCCAGCAAGACCATCGCTCTCATGCCGTCAGCGTACCCCGCGCTTCATCTGACGAATCCGAAGTTATGGTGGCCGGTGGGTTATGGCGAACCCAACCTCTATCCCGTGACGCTTTCCTTCGCTGTCGACGGCAAAATCTCCGACAGCACATCTTTCCAATCCGGTATCCGTCAATTCACCTATTCCGAGGACGGCGGCCTGCTCAAGATATGGATCAACGGACGCCGATTCATTGCCCGCGGCGGCAACTGGGGATTCCCCGAATCGATGCTCCGCTATCGCGCGCGCGAATACGAAACCGCCATGCGCTATCACCGCGATCAGCACTTCAACATGATTCGTAACTGGGTGGGACAAACCGGCGACGACGCCTTCTACGAAGCTGCCGATCGCAACGGCGTAGTTGTGTGGCAGGACTTCTGGCTCGCGAATCCGTGGGACGGCCCAGACCCCGATGACAACGATCTCTTCCTTGCGAATGCGAAAGACTACCTGCTGCGCATTCGCAATCATGCTTCGCTTGGCATCTTCTGCGGACGCAACGAAGGTCTTCCGCCGAAGCCGATCGATGATGGCCTGCGCGCGCTTGTCTCCGCTCTTGAGCCCGGATCACACTACATCTCAAGCTCTGCCGACGGCCCTGTCAGCGGACACGGCCCGTATCGCGTGGAGCCTCTCAGATACTACTTCGAACACGCCCCGGTAAAGCTTCACAGCGAAATCGGTGCGCCCAATGTGCCGGAGATGGACATCCTGCATCGGACAATGCCGGAGTCAGCGCTGTGGCCGCAGGGCAGCCAATGGCCTCTGCACGATTTCTATCCAAAGAATCCATTTAAAGATGCAGTCGAACAGAATTACGGGGGCGCGACGAACATCAAGGATTGGGACAGCCTGGCGCAGTTCGTTAACTACAATTCCTATCGGGGGATGTTCGAGAGTCAAAACAAGAATCGTCTGGGCCTCCTGATCTGGATGAGTCATCCCGCGTGGCCATCGCTCTTATGGCAAACGTACGACTACTTCTTCGACACCGACGCTGCTTACTTTGGAGCCAAGAAGGGCGCCGAGCCTTTGCACATTCAGTGGAACGCCGCAACCGGCGCTGTCGAAGTGGTAAATCTGAGCGCGGGCAATCAGACCGGTCTCACGGCGCACGCTGAGGTGCTGGATATCGACGGTTCGCTGAAGTGGGAGAAGAGCGTGGATCTGGATAGTCGCGAAGACAATACCCTCGCCCCCATTCAGCTGGCGTTTCCCACAGGACTATCGCGCACGCACTTTATTCGCCTCACACTTTCACGAGGCCGAACCGAACTTTCTACAAACTTCTATTTACACGGCACAAACGAAGAGGATTACACGGGCATTCGCACCCTGCCTGCCGTAAAGGTGGAGGCCAGAAGCCGAGTACTGCGGCGGGGCGCCGAGTGGCAAATCACGACTGAGCTCCGAAATGTTTCCAAAGCTCCGGCGTTGATGTTGCGCGTGAAGGCGGTCCGTGAGAAATCAGGCGATCCCATCCTGCCCGCCCTGTACGACGATAACTACGTGGCACTTATGCCGGGCGAACGGAAGACCATTCATATCGAGCTTGAAAATGCGGACACGCGCGGCGAGCGTCCGCGGGTAATTGTCGCAGGCTACAACATCGCCGAAATGTTTCGCCCCTGACCCAGATTCTCTTCATTCTCCGCGGATGGCATCGCGCGGCTCGCCCATCTCCGACTCTCATTCGTGAGCCACTTCATAATTCTTGAAATCGAGTTCAAGCCGATCAAAGCAAACGGAGCCGGAATCTCCCGCCAGAATTTCCTCGCCCATTCCAGTTCGGCGATGTTACTCTACGTGGACTGCAGGGGAGTCCATCCCCGCACGCCTATCGGACACCCCTGAGATACCCCCCCAAGGAGAATCCATGGCTCGGAGAATCGGTCCCTATCTACTGTCAATCGCCGCGATCCTGTCTGTTTTCACCATCCACGCAAACGCGCAATCGGTCCTCACCCGTCACGTGCGCACCGCAGTTCTTACCGGGGAGGCAAAGTATTTCGGCCGCCTTCCTGCAAACGAGACAATGCAGCTCGATATTGTTCTGCCCTTAAGCGATCAGGCAGGGCTGGATGCATTTTTGAAGACCGTTTACGATCCTTCGAGTCCCTCATTCCGGCATTTCCTGACTGTGCCGGAGTTCACCCAGAGATTTGGACCCAGCCAGGCCGACTACGACACCGTGGTTGCCTATGCAAAGGCAAACGGGCTCACCGTCGTTGGTGGTTCGCGCGATGGCATGGACGTCCAGGTCAAGGGCCCAGTATCCGCCGTAGAAGGTGCCTTTCACCTGACAATGCGTACCTATCAGCACCCCACTGAAAATCGGATCTTCTACGGTCCGGACAGCGAGCCCACCACCGATCTCCCGTTCCAGCTGTGGCATATTTCGGGCCTCGACAACTACTCCATTCCGCATCCCATGCTGGAAAAGAGAAGTGACTACGCGAAAGCTCACAACATCGATGTGAAGGACGTCGTTTCCCACGCAACAACGGGCTCCGGCCCATCGGCCTCCTTTCTGGGCAGCGACATGCGCGCGGCCTACTACGGTGGCACGGCCCTCACAGGCGCGGGCCAGAACCTCGGTCTCTTCGAATTCCTGGGTACTGATCTCGCCGACTTGAACACCTATTTCGCAAATGTGGGCCAGACCAACAACGTGCCCATCACGCTGCTCTCGACGGACGGAACCAGCACGTCGTGCGTGGATAGCAGCGCCGGCGGCAAATGCGACGACACCGAACAGACGCTTGATATGACCCAGGCCATCGGCATGGCGCCGGGCCTCGCAAGCCTCGTCATGTACATTGGGTCAACCGACACGGCCATCATCAGCGCCATGACCACGCACAGCCCGCTGCCCACTACGATTGGCTGCTCGTGGGGCTGGACGCCGGCTGATCCCTCCACCCTGAACCCTTACTTTGAAAAAATGGCGGCGCAGGGCCAGGACTTCTTTGCTGCCTCGGGCGACAGTTCCACCTGGTCGGCAAGCAACGAGGCTTGGCCGGCAGACAATGCGTATGTGGTTTCGGTCGGTGGCACTGACCTCGTCACCGCCAGCGCGGCCGGTCCGTGGAAGTCGGAAACGGCCTGGTCGGATTCCGGCGGCGGCATCTCTCCTGACAGCATTCCCATCCCCTCGTGGCAGCAGCTTTCGGGCGTCATCACCTCCACCAACAAGGGATCGACCACGCTGCGCAACGGCCCTGATGTTTCCGCCAACGCCAATTTCACCTTCTATACCTGCGCCGATCAGACAACCTGCCTTGCAAATGAATACGGCGGCACGAGCTTTGCCACTCCCATGTGGGCCGGTTACATCGCATTGGCAAATGAGCAATCAGTCAACAACGGCGGTTCGACCCTTGGCTTCATCAACCCCACAATCTACCCGCAGAATCTTACCTCCGCGTACGCCACTGACTTCCACGACATCACCAGCGGCACTTCCGGCAGCTTCTCGGCTGAAGTGGGCTACGACCTCGTCACAGGTTGGGGCAGTCCCAACGGCACAGGGCTCATCAACGCTCTGGCCCCAGTTGCAACGTCTCCCACGTTCAGCCTCTCCGCAACATCCGTCTCCATCCTCCAGGGCAGCAGCGGCAGTTCCACCGTTACATCCACCGTTTCGGATGGGTTTGATTCGGCGGTCGCCTTGACGGTAAGCGGCTTGCCCACCGGCGTCACCGGAACCTTCAACCCAACATCCATCACCGGCTCCGGCTCCTCCACGTTAAGCCTGATCGTGGCCTCCACTACAACGGCCGGCACCTACACCATTACAGTCACGGGAACCAGCCCGTCGCTCACCAAGACAACCACCTTCACCCTGACCGTCACCTCTCCGGTAACTGGCGGTTACAGCCTCTCCGTCTCGCCCACTTCTGGTTCCCTCGCTCGGGGACAAAGTGGATTTGCGGTGGTCACCGTAACGGCGACGGGCGGTTTTGATTCCGCCGTTACACTCTCCGCAACTGGTATTCCGACCGGAGTAACCGGAAGCTTCAGTCCCACCTCCGTCACCGGCTCTGGAACGTCCGATTTCACTCTCACGGTTTCCAGAAGCGCTCCCACAGGGACCCACGTCATCACCATCACCGGCACCAGCGGCAGCACCACTCATTCCACAACCCTCACCTTCACCGTTGACAGGTAATCCAGGCGGCAATCGCCGGTGCTGTTTTTGGCCGGTGCTGGAAGAGAGAAGGCCCGGACTCATCAGTTCGGGCCTTCTCATTTGTCGCTCTATCCTCAACGAAAGTCTGGGTAGTAGACTGACCCTTTGGCTCTGCTTGATTACCGATTCGAGCCGCTTGTGCACGCGGGTCAGGGAGACTTCTCAATGCATATTGTGTTTGCCGCCTCAGAGTGTGTTCCCTTTGCCAAGACGGGCGGCCTCGCCGACGTGGTGGGCGCGCTTCCTCCCGAACTGGTTAAACTGGGCCACCAGGTTACTGTTTATCTCCCGCTCTACGCCAGCGTCCGCGCCCGCATTGAAGGCGAGTGGAAGTATGCGGTGCAATCCATCACCATCCCCTTCGAGTCCTACAACCGCTTCGTGGGCATAGTAGACGGCGGCCAGCGAAACGGCGTCCAGTACTACTTTGTCGATTGTCCCGACCTGTTTGACCGCCAGGGACTCTACGGCACGCGCGAAGGCGATTATCCCAACAACTGGGAGCGCTTCGGCCTCTATTGCCGCGCTGTGCTTGAAGCGGCCAAGCTCCTCGGCGTGCCGGACGTATTCCATGCTCATGACTGGCAGGCCGCCCTAATCCCCGTCTATTTGCGGACGACCTACTCACTTGACCCCGCGTTTCATCGGTCAGGCGTCGTGCTGACCATTCACAATGCCGCCTACCAGGGATGGTTTCCGCCCCAGACAACGGAGCGTCTCTTGTTTCCTTGGGAAATCTTCACCATGGACAAGTTGGAACATTACGACACCTTCAATTTTCTCAAAGGCGGTTTGGTCTATTCCGACATCCTCACGACGGTGAGCCGCAAGTATGCCGAAGAAGTTCAGACGCCTGAGTTTGGCGCGACGCTGGACCCGATTATCCGTCGGCGGTCGGCGGACTTGCGGGGAATCCTGAACGGGGTGGACTACACAAGGTGGAACCCTGCAACCGACGGCAACCTCGCCGCGCACTACACTCCTGAAGACCTCGCGGGCAAGCAGGAATGCCGCGCAGATCTTTTGCATGCATTTGGCCTGGAGCAGATCGCTGACACTACCCCGGTCATCGGAATTGTGTCTCGTTTCGCGACACAAAAGGGCTTTGACTTCATCCAGCAGATTGCAGGAAGGCTCTCTGAACGCGACATCGCGTTCGTAGCGCTGGGGACGGGCGAAGCGCACTACGAGAACTTCTTCCGCGACTGGGCCTTCTGGCATAAGGGCAATGTGGCAGTGCAAATCCGCTATGACAGTGCGCTTGCGCACAAGATTGAAGCGGGCGCGGACATCTTCCTCATGCCATCGCGCTACGAGCCTTGCGGGTTGAATCAGATTTACTCTCTGAAATACGGAACGGTGCCGGTAGTGCGCGCAACCGGGGGCCTCGACGATACCATCGAGGAGTGGGACCCGGCATCGGGCACCGGGACAGGGTTCAAGTTCTACGGCACGAATGCGGACGACCTGCTTGCTGCCATCGATCGAGCCTTGGCGGCCTTCCCTCAGAAGGCCGGCTGGGCGCAGTTGATGAGGAACGGTATGGCGCGGAATTATAGTTGGGAACAGCCGGCGCGGCAGTATGCCGCAGTGTATGAAGAAGCGTCGCTGCGCCACGCGTGAGCACTCGCCGCTACCCCAGCGTCACAAGGACGGGGAATTGTTGCCGATCAGCGCGGCAACAGGAGGAAACAGTTGAAGGGAAAGATTGATCTCATCATTCCGCGTGCAATCAAATCCATTCATCTCGTCTTGTGTGCTGTTCTCGTGCTGGCAGCAAGAACCGGTTCTGGCCAGAGCATCGGCAAGGACATGGGAACCGGCGCGCAGCTTGCAGCCGTCAAATTGATGCAGGAGCAGATCGGCCTGGACGATGACCCGCCGAATGAACGGAATCCGAAAGGGCTGAGGATCCAGTTTCAAAAGATCGGAGACTTCCCGTCGCCGGAAGGGCATACTCTTCGTTACCGGTTGCTGATCCCGGGCGCTCCGGAACAGCAGAGTTATGTTCTGGAAGTGTGGCGCATTGGAACCGAAGTGCAGCTTACCCCCGAGCAGGTCTACACCAACGCCAAGGGCCTGGTCATGTGGCATGCGCCGCGTCCCGATCAGGAAAACAAGGACGCTCTGGATTCGAAAGAAGAGATTGAAGTGGACCTGAAAGCCGCGCGCGGAGAGCCGATTCGCTACATCCTGGTCAGTCCGGACGGAAAGCTCCTCTTCCCAGGCACAGTCGTTCCCTACCCGGTTGAAAGCACAAATAACAAATGCCATATGGAGGCCAGGCTTGGCTTCCCCGAAGCCGAGGGTGTACTCGTATATATCGATGGTCTGGCGCCGGGTTCCACGGTTCCACTTGAAACAATCTCTGGGTCGGAGACACGTTCATCGCATGTCATTGCCGACGAGAAAGGGCATGCGGACGCGGTGGTAGCTCCCATGGTCGCAGCCAATAACGCGGGAGTCGCCAAAATTTCCATGACCATCAAGGCGTGCTCCGTGTCGGTGGAAGTTCCCTGGGGGGACGGAAGTTATCATCCCCTGTAGGACTTAGCCGGAATCACCCCCACCTTCCGCCCGCACACGCCTCGTCGGCTCCATCGCAGACCGATAATCGGCGTATACTCTTTCGCAGTTGGTTATCCCCCTCGTCTGCAGATGACGACGACCGGCTACAGACGGAAACCTCTAACGCAAGCCCCAAAGGGAACGATTGGAGACAATCATGATCTTGGGAAACAAATCCGATTTGAAGAAACATCTCTCAGTAAAGAGACCCACTTGGGCGCACAAAGTGCTGGTGCACAGCCCACTCGAACACAGCCCGGAAATGGAACGCCGGGAGGAATCGCCTCCGGACCGGGACACTCCACCCAAGACTGAACGGCCGGAGCCCATTCAGCCTCGGTACTGACACGCAACCCCCGGCAGGCTTCCCGCATGCCGGGGGCTATTGCTTTGGTTCGATCCGTGGGAGTCGTTGATCATTCCACTTGAAGCATTGGCCTGTTGGCAAGATCTGAACTGACCGCCAATTCCGGCGAGAAACAAGCGCCACCGACGCCCCGCCGCAACTACAATTGGCCCAACAGTAAAATGCCCGTTCAACTGTCTCCCAGTAAAGAGAGTTTCATCCCTCGGTGGCAGAAGTCCTCCGCATCCGAGCGCGCTAACTACGCCATTTTTCTCTCCGAGCTATGCGACTATCTCAACCTTCCCCGCCCAGAGCCAAGCCAGGCAGACGAGAGCTTGAACACCTACGTAATCGACAAAGTCGTCGAATACAAGGAGTTCGACGGCTCAACAACACCCAATTACGTCGATCTCTACAAGCGCAACTGCTTCGTTCTGGAAGCCAAGCAAGGCAGCAATCCAGTCCAGGAATCGCTTTTCGAACTTGCCGCGCCGGAGCCCGATCGAAAAATGAAGCGCGGCACCGCCGTGCGCGGCACGCGCGGTTGGGATACAGCCATGCTCAAGGCGCGCGGACAGGCAGAGCGCTACGCCAAGGCCCTCCCTGCGTCGGAAGGCTGGCCGCCCTTTCTAATCGTTGTCGACGTCGGCCATTCCATAGAGCTGTTCGCCGACTTCTCGCTTACGGGGAAGGCTTATCTGCCATTCCCCGGCCCCCTCGACTTCCGCATTGCGCTCGAAGATCTTGAAAAGCCCGCAGTTCAGGAACGGCTGCGCGCGGTCTGGCTCGACCCGCATTCGCTCGACCCATCCCGCGAACGCGCCCGCGTCACACGTGAGGTCGCAGGCAAGCTAGCAACTCTTGCGCGCAATCTGGAGCAGAAATACAAGCCCAAAGAGGTCGCGGAGTTCCTCACCCGGTGCATCTTCACCTCGTTTGCTGAGGATGTTGGCCTGCTGCCGGAGCGTGCCTGGCTCAATCTTCTCGAAAGCCTGCACCACGACGAGAAGAATTTCCCGCCGGTGGTCGAATCGCTGTGGAAGACCATGAACGACGGTGGTTATTCCCCCATCCTGCGGCGCGAGGTTCTGCATTTCAACGGCGGCCTTTTTGAATCCACGCGCGCACTGCCCCTGAATAGCGATCAAATCTATCTCCTCATTCAGGCCGCAAACTCACGCTGGCGCGAGGTTGAACCCGCTATCTTCGGCACCCTCCTTGAACGTGCCCTCGACACCAACGAGCGCCACGCGCTCGGCGCGCATTACACCCCGCGCTCCTACGTCGAGCGCCTTGTGCTGCCCACCCTTGTCGAGCCGCTGCGCGACGATTGGCGCAACACGCAGGCGGTCATCACCAGCCTCTTGGCATCCGGCAATCAGGAAGGCGCAATTGACGCTGCCCGCCAGTTCCACCAAGAACTCTGTTCCGTCCGCGTTCTCGACCCCGCATGCGGAAGCGGCAACTTTCTCTACGTCGCGCTGGAGCACATGAAACGCCTTGAAGGCGAAGTGCTTGTCACGCTCCACGCGCTTGGCGAAACACAGCAGGCGCTGGAGCACACCGGCCTCACCGTCGATCCTCATCAACTTCTCGGCATCGAGGTAAATCCCCGCGCGGCAGTCATCGCAGACCTCGTCCTCTGGATCGGCTACCTCCAGTGGCACTTCAAAACACGCGGAGACGCGCAGCCTCCCATTCCTGTCATCCGCAACTTCCATAACGTCAAAGAAGCCGACGCGCTCATTACCTGGACCAAACGCGAACAGGCCGTCGATGAAAACGGCGCTCTCATCACCGTATGGGATCGCTCCACAATAAAGGACCACGCAACCACAGGCGCAAAAGTGCCCGATGAAGCGGCGCAAGTCCCCGTCTACGAATATTCCGGTGTGAAAAAAGCAAAATGGCCAGACGCCGATTTTGTTGTGGGCAACCCGCCGTTCATCGGCGCCAAGGATATCCGCGCTGCGCACGGCGACGGTTATGCACTCGCCATTCGTGACGCATACAACGAAGTTCCCGAGAGCGCCGACTTCGTCATGTACTGGTGGCAACGCGCCGCCGAACTCGCGCGCGCCGGCAAGCTGCGCCGCTTCGGGTTCGTCACCACCAACAGCATCACCCAGGTTTTTGATCGCAGAGTCGTTGCACAAAACCTCAATGCAACCAAGGACCCTCTCTCAATCATCTTCGCCATCCCCGACCATCCATGGCTCAAGGCGCTTTCAGACGAGGAAGAAGCCGCGACCCGTCATGCGGCGGTTCGCATCGCCATGACCGTGGGGGAGCGCGGCGAGCATCTGGGCCACCTCTACACGGTCACCAAAGAAGGCGACGCCAGTTCGGAAGGTACGGACGTAGAACTTGCGGAACGAACTGGACGCATCTTCGCCGATCTGCGTATCGGGGTGGATGTGGCAGGCGCACAGCCGCTGCGGGCGAACGAGGACATGAGTTGCCCCGGCGTGAAGTTGCACGGAGCGGGCTTCATCGTGACCCCTGAGATTGCTGCGTCCCTCGGCTTGGGCCGCATTGAAGGTCTCGATAAACACATCCGGCCCTATCTGAATGGGCGCGACCTCACAGGAAGCTCGCGAAACGTTATGGTAATCGATCTCTTCGGACTCAGCAGTGAAGAGGTACTCAAACGATTCCCCGAAGTCTACCAATGGATCAGCGACCGCGTGAAACCGGAACGAGACCAGAACAGGCGAGCGACCTACAGCAGCAACTGGTGGATATTTGGAGAACCACGTGCGGCATTCCGGCCCGCCTTGAAAGGGCTGCCGCGTTACATCTCCACAGTTGAAACAGCCAAGCATCGAACCTTCGTGTTTCATGACGCGAACGTCCTGCCGGACAATATGTTGGTCAATATCGCCAGCGCCGACGCCTTCCATCTTGGCGTTCTATCCAGCCGAGTTCACGTCTGCTGGGCGTTAGCCGCTGGTGGGACCCTTGAGGATCGCCCCCGATACAACAAGACCCGCTGCTTCGACACTTTTCCCTTCCCGAACTGTACTGAAGCACAGAAGGAAACAATCCGCGCAATCGCGGAGCGACTGGACGCCCACCGCAAGCGTCAACAACGGCTAAGCCCGCACCTCACCTTGACTGAAATGTACAACGTACTCGAAAAGCTCCGCGCAGGCCCCAATCCCATATCGGCGCTGACCGCCGAAGACCGCGCAATCTATGACGCTGGCCTGGTGGGCATCCTGCGCGAAATCCATGACGAGCTGGACGCGGCCGTCTCTGCCGCTTACGGCTGGCCCGCCGACCTCACAGACGAGGAGATTCTGGGCAACGTGGTCGCACTGAACGCCCAGCGCATCGCCGAGGAGCGTTCTGGAATCGTCCGCTGGCTTCGCCCCGAGTACCAGGCGCCCAACGAACTGCTCGTACAGACTGCCTTGGCGGGCATGGCGCCTGTCGAGGGACCGGCCGCCACGCGCCGCAAGCAGCCATGGCCCGCAAGCCTGCCCGACCAGGTCCGCGCAATCAAGGACGCCCTCCGAGCCGAGCCCATGCAGAACGTCCAGCAGATCGCAGCAGGCTTCAAACCCGCGAGTCGGACGCGCGTCTCCGAAATCCTGGAGACATTAACGGCTCTCGGCCAGACCCGCCAGGTCGACGACCGCTATTCGTTGTAGTCGGGGGTATTTCGAAGCGCAATTGCACAGCAAACAAAATCCAAATAACATGTTTATTATCAATCGATTACAGAAATAACCCGTGCAAAATCAGCGCACTTTGCAAAAAAGCGTTCTATTCTAAACAACCCTTTCGTTCGTTTAGTTCAATTCTCTGCAATCGAAACACATCGAAAAGGCTGCCCGCAAGGTTCATGTCGACGCGAAAGGCAACCACTTGAGCATACCTTTCGCATGTTTTGTAACCACTTGAGCAACCTTTTCAGCTATGTAGAACAACCCTTCAAGCAGCCATTTGACGCCACTCACTGCACTTGTCCCCGGTTCATTGCGTGCTGTCCACCGGATGCAGTTTCCGCACAAACCCGAGCACCGGAAGGCCGAGCAGGATGAGGCTCGTGCCCATCAGCGAACCCCTCAGGTTGCTGGCATAGCTCGAGATCAGCACGGCCGTCGCGCAGACCACGAAGATGCCTGGCAGCAATGGATAACCCCATACTTTATAAGGCCTTGCAGCATCAGGCCGCGTGCGCCGATACACGAACACGGTGGTAGCAGTGAGCATATAAAAGAGCCACTCAGCGAACACGGCCAGCTCAAAGAACTGCTGAAAGCGGCTAAGGAACAGCAGTAGCACAGTAGAAAGCAACCCCTGCACAATCAACGATGTAGAGGGAGATTGGAAGTGCGGATTGATATGCGCAAACTGCCGGAAAAAGAGCCTGTCCCGCGCCGCCGCAAACGGTATCCGCGCCCCCGACATGACCGTTCCATTGAGCGTGACAAAGATGCTAAGTGCCATGGCTGCAGCAACAAAGCCAGCGCCAGCCGGCCCTGCCACCACGGTCAGCGCGGTGACAGCCGGTCGTTCGTTGGCAGCAATCTGCACGGCTGGCAAGATGTATTGGATAGCCGCGTTTGTAGCCATGAATAAGATGCCCACAATAAACAGTCCGCCGATAAGTGCAATGGGCAGACTACGTTCCGGCCGGCGCACTTCGCCTGCGACCATCGTCAAGTCGTTCCAGCCGTCGTAGGCCCAGAGAGTGGCAATGAGAGCGGCCATGAAGCCGCCAATCCCTCCAACCGCATGGGGCAGCGTGGTGGTGAAATTGGAGAAAGCGCCGGAAGCCGACGCGAAGCAGAGTCCCGCAACAATCAGAATCAAAACGACTTTCAGGCTGGTGAAGACGAGCTGAAATTCGGCTGCCTTCTTGATGCCGAGAATGTTGAGCCCAGTGATGAACCAGGTAACGGCAATGGCAAACAACTGCGACCACATCAGTGGCACCGGGCCCCCGACGGCCTGCACCTGCAGCCAGTGCAGGGCGGGAAAAAACGCGAGCGTACGTGTAAGTCCAATGGTTACAGCCGCAATCGAAGCGGGCTTGGCCACAGCGAACCACGTCCACATGTAAAGGAAGGCCGTGGTGTCGCCATACGCGCCCCGGAGATAAACATATTCACCGCCTGCGTAAGGCAGCATGGCGCCGAGTTCGGCATAGGTCATAGCGCCAAATAGCGAAAGCAATCCACCCACTATCCAGGCAAGGTACACGAGGGCGGAAGAACCCACGTCGCGCATCATCTCAGTCGGCACCAGGAAGATGCCGCTGCCGATAATAGTGCCAACCACGATGGCCGTTGCCTGGCTTGCGCCCACGACGCGAGGCAGGTCGGGTGTGGATCGCTGTGTTGGCGCGGAGAGTGGCTGGCTCATGCGATTAAGAGAGGTTAGCACGAGGCGTCCGCGGTGCGGCAGGCGCGATCTTCAATGGGTCGCTGCAGATGCTGCCGGACGTGGATGGGATGCGGTGCTTCCTTCAGTCAAGCCCAAGGCCCATTTGATGGCCTCGAAGTACATGGTGCGTATGTCGGGATCGTCCCACGATTCCTCTGTATGGCCGAGCGTGGAGTAGAAGACACGACCCTTGCCATACATCTTGCTCCAGGCTACGGGGAAGTCGTGATCGGCGCGGTGGATGCGCGGATTGTTGTCGTAGTTCAGCTTCGATGGGTCGAGGCTCAGCAGCACATTGACCTTGTCGCGTGACCACGCCTTGGGCTGATAGATCTCGTCGTACTTAACAAAGGCGCTGGGCAAATGGCGCACCGCGGGAAAGCTCGGGTCTTCATTCACGATGGGCGCGTTGAAGGTCATCCAGGGATGTTGATCGAACCAGCCGCCAATCATCTCGCCGTACTCCGGCCAGTTGTAGTTTGTGTCGAGAGCCGCATGAATACCGACGAATCCCTTGCCGTCTTCCTTGATGAACGACAGCATGTCCTGCTTCTGACTGTCATCGAGACCGAGTTCGCCGGTGGTGCTGGCGAATACGAGCACGTCAAAGTAGTTCAGGTTCTTGGCGTTGTTCTTCAGGTCTTTCTTGGTAATCAGTTCCGTGTCGCTGCGCAGGGCGGTGTCCCATAGACCGCTCTCCTTGCCCATGTTGTAGACGGCAGCCATTGCGGTCGGTATGGAGTCGTGCTCCCAACCCTTGGTCTGGCTGATGACCAGTACGTGCTTCAGGTGAATCTGCTTGGCGTGCGGCGGGGGCGGCGTGACGTCACTTGTGGCGGCTTGCGCTTCGGCGCCGCTGCTTTGGGCAAGGATGGCGAGGCCGATCAGGGCCGGAAGTAGAAGGGGAAGGTTTGTGAAGGCGCGCACGATTTCTCCTTTAGCAGTCGACAAATGCAGGGACTTGAAGTTCACGAAGAATTGTACTCGGGCGACGCGGAGGGGCGCGAAACGTGCGCTCGGAGGGTTGTTCTACATAGCTGAAAAGGTGGCTTAGAAGGTTGCAAATGATGTGAAATGGCTGCTCGGAGGGTTCGTTTCTTTGAGACATGAACCTACGGGGCAGCCTTTTCAGATGGTTTGGGTTGCTGAGAATTGAACTAACCCGCATTTCTCACGCGGGCATTGCCGATAGCGGTGACGATAGATAGGAAAAGTGTTGGAAAGGCCGTCTTTTCATGGCATAACTGCGTTGTCGAAGCGTAGTTTTAGCCGTGCGGAGGCGGCCTTTCTGATGACAGAGTGTAATCAAGAAGCGTTCGCATTTACAGCCCATTTTTCACGCCGCGTAGAAGCCGAGTTTACTGCCGGGCGGGTCTCCAGCGATGGCGGGTGTCT
>JBEKUP010000020.1:0-83888 GCA_049514915.1 Occallatibacter sp.
CATCGTGATCGCCTTCACCAACGGTACCGCGGACCAACCCCTCGTCATGGGAATTGAAGTCCGGTAAGACGAAGTCAACCCATTCAGGCCGGCGCCACTTCGTGCCGCCGGCCTGAACAACCAATCTATTGAAATTGAGTTTCGCGAACGGCCAGCGCATACAGTTCATTGCAGGCTCAGTGGTTCCGTGTTTGCGTTCACGCGCTCCTTCCGTTCATTGCGAATGAAACGAGGATCGTCTGTCAGATGGGCACCCGATCCAAGAGCTGATCCGATGCATTTGTCAGTCTTTGCGCAAGCTGAGAGTTAAGTTACCGGTCAAAAGGGGAGTGTCATGAATAGCCAAAACATCTTCAGTGGAAGCCAAACCTTGCTCGGCTTAATGAAGCCTTCCGGTGCACAACCCGAGTCTCATTACCTTGCAAACATATATACGAGCGACCATTTGCGGTGGGTTTGCAGACCGTGGCTAATCGTGGTGACGATCCTGCTCCTGATTTCGACGATGAACTCAATCAGAGCGAACGCGCAGCCGGAGCCGCCAGCATCTGACCGGATCACGATCAATCTCTCGCAGGGAGTGCCCAATTTTGTCGGGAATACGGCCGACACAGACCCGACTGCCGCTTTGCCACAAAGCAATTGGTGGTACGAGAACAATCAGGATTCCAACCCCACTTCGACGTCATTCGCGGCTACCAGCTATACCGAGGTCGCTGTCCCCGCCGCTGATGCCGGACCCTCCTGTGGCAGTACCATTTCCACGCCCAACTGGACCCAAGTGGGCATTCCGACCGAAGCAAATTTATGGCGCACGTTTATCAATCAGCCATCGGGTGGTGGCCAAGGTTCTGTGTGCGGACAGAATAACTGGTATCGTTTGCACTTCCTGGTTTCCCCGACCTATGCGAACAGCAAAATCATGGTCGAGTTCGAAGGCGCGCACACCGGAGCGCAGGTTTACATCAATGGCACGCTCCTACCGGGCATCAGCACTATCTCAGCCGATGCGCAAGCTTCGCATGTTGTCGGCTTTATTCCCTTCATAGTCGACCTGACGCCGTACCTGAAGACCGACGGTGCTACGGAAAATGTGCTTGCAGTGAGCGTTTCCAGGGACAATACCTGGTTTGAAGATCCTGAATTCTCCGAGGTCTTCCGCTTCGGTCAGGCCATGGCCGGACTATTTCGACCAGTAAAGATGTTCATTACAAATAAGGTGCATATTCCAGTCAATGTGTACTCCAATCAGGCAACCTGGGGCACATACGCAGCAACGGTATCCGAGGTTCCTTCTTCAACCAATACAGCGCAAGCTGCCTCGGCTGTTATTCAGGTTGAGACAAATGTTCTCAACGAGACTTCGTCTTCCCAGGTAGTGACCTTGACGACGCAGATAGTGGATGAGAACGGAGACGTAGTAGCTACCGGGGCGCCCATTACTCAGACAGTGGCCGCGATGACCCCGGGGAATTTCCCGTCCACCGCGACTCCAATGTTCAGTCAACAGATCACGATGACAAATCCCACGCTATGGTATCCAAATAATTCCATCTACGGTACGCCGTATATGTACACGGTGAACCACATCGTGAGCGTCGGTGGCGTAGTGGTGGATGTTGCGCAGACTCCGCTGGGTGTCCGCACCATCACATGGAATACGGATTACCCAATCTTCAACGGTTATCCGATGAATCTGTGGGGCGCATCCGGGCGTTACGATTATCCGGGGTTGGGTTCGTCTGTTCCGGAAGAACAGCAATGGCGCGATCTCTCGCTATTGGCCGCGGAGGGTGGAAATATTTACCGTCCTGGCCACTCGACCTCCAGCGAAGAGTTCGTGAATGCGGCCGATGCCTACGGCATCATGATCGACCAGCCGAGCGGAGACAACGAAGAAGCTTTCGCCGCCGCCGGTAACCCAAGCGCCGACATGATAACGCTGAAGGAAGAGTTGCATCGCGACATGATTATTCGCGATCGGAGCCATCCGTCGATTCTCGACTGGGAGTCGAACAACGGCACCATGGAAGAATCTGTCGGCACAGCCCTCCTGGCCATCAATTCTCAGTGGGATCCGATTAATACGCGCGTTGCGGCCGACCGCACGCCAGACAATGTTAACGGTTACTTGCTCGGCTGCACCCTGGAAGGCTGCGAGGTGGGGGTCAAGGAGACGACTGATTCTGCGCTCGGTCAGAATCTCACCAACAACCCCGCGTGGGGATCGGAGTATTGGGGCACCGGCACGGCGCGCGGTCTGGCTTGGAATTATGAGCTTGAATTTGTTGCGCCTTTCTTGAGCAACTGGCGCCAGGGTAGGGCGGCGGATGCCATGGGGATGGCGCAGTGGTACCTTGCTGACACTCCTGGAGAAACAGGCCAATACATTGAAGCCGGAGCCAGCACCACGGCTCCTGGTAATTCGAATGCGGTTCGCTCGCTGGGGGCTTCCTCGATGGACCAGAACCGCTTCCCGAAGTTGCTGTACTACGTCTATGAGGCTGCCTGGACGCCTTTCGCCATCAAGCCTGTCGTTCGCCTGGCCGGTCACTGGAATTATGCTTCGGGGAATGTCCAGGTGAACGCCTTCAGTAACTGTCCATCGGTGAAACTGCTGCTCAATGGCGTACAACAAGGTTCGATTGAAACGCCAAACCCATGGAGCTCGAACGACACCGCGAATGAAACGGAAACCGACACCCTGATCCCCTTGCAGACGTCCTGGATCGTGCCCTGGGCTTCCGGTACGATCGAGGCGGAATGCCTGAACGAGTCTGGAACTGTGGTGGCGACGGACAGCAGGACAACAGCTGGAGCCGAAAACAAGATCGTGCTGACAGTTACTCCTGAGCTGACCAAGCCGGGAGCCGACGGCACAACCTTCCAGGTGACGGCAAACGGTTCTGACGCTGCCTTTGTTACGGCTACCGTAGAAGACGCGAATGGGAATTGGGAACCCCTTGCGTCCGACACCCTTACGTTTTCAGTAAGTGGTCCAGCTACATATCAGGGAGGGACCCAGCAATATGTTTCCACGAATACCGACACATATTCGAACGCTAACTCGACGTATGTAAACGGCGTGCCTGATGCTTTCTATATGGCGCCCGGTGATCCTGAGTTGGCGGTTGAGGGCGGCATAACCAAGATCGCCCTTCGCAGCCAGTTCACTCCTGGAACTGTAACGGTGACTGCCACAGCTCCGGGGCTCACAAGCGGTTCAGCGTCATACACGATTGTTGCGGTGCCGGATCCTCGCACGGCTGTCAACAATTGCACCGCGGTTCCTTCAGCGCCAACCGGGCTGGGGGAGACGGCCTCTACCTCGACCGTGGCGCCCTATGCCGGCATTGTCAGTTTGACCTGGACGGCGGTGACACCCCCGGCCAACTGCGCCATCGGTTTCTATAACATCTACAGCAGTACAACCAGCGGGTTCACACCGTCCTCAAGCAACGAAATAGCGAGCGGGATCACAAGTGCCAGCTACTCCGCTAGCGGGCTTGCGGCTTCAACAACCTATTACTTCATCGTGGAAGCGGTGGACCAGGACGGTACGTCGGGGGCTTCGTCGCAAATCGCGGCAACCACGCCGGCCACTCCGGCGTGCACCGCGGTTCCATCGGCGCCCACGGGACTGACACCGACGTTGTCTACTTCCACCTCTATCAGCTTGACTTGGACGGCGACGACCCCGCCGGCATACTGCTCCATCAGCTCCTACAGCGTCTACGGCGGAACCACTGCGAATCCAACCGCGTTGATTGCCAGTGGACTGACAGGGACGACTTATACCAACACCGGCCTTTCGGCCGCCACGACTTACTACTATGTCGTCAAGGCAGTGGATGCAGATGGCACCTCGGCCGCTTCTGCTCAAGCCAGCGACACCACTCAGGCAGCGGGATCCGTATCTATCAACGCGGGCGGCCCGGCGGTGAGTAACTCGGGCGGCGGCGACTATTCCTTTGTCGCCGACGAAGACTACGGCACTGCGGGAACGACTTACTCGGTCACGACTCCGATTGTTATACCTGCCAGTGTTACTGACGCAGCTCCCGAGGCAGTCTACCAGGATGCGCGGCAGGGAGCCGTCACTTATACCATTCCGGGCCTGACCGCCGGAACCATTTACATTGTGCGCCTGCACTTTGCCGAGCTATATTTCACGGCGGCCGGCAGTCGCGTATTCGATGTGTCCATAAATGGAGCAGCGGTGCTGACCAACTTCGACATCGTCGCTGCGTCCGGTGCGCAATACACGGCTATGGTTGAGCAGTTCACCACAACCCCCAACAGCGGCGGCGATATCGTAATCGCCTTCACGGCCATCACCGATCAACCCATGATCAATGGCATCGAGGTGTTTGGCGCATCCACTGCTTGCACCACGGTTCCTTCGGCGCCAACCAATCTGACGGCGACGGCGACCTCCTCCAGCGAGATCGGTTTAACCTGGACGGCGGTGACTCCTCCGGCCAACTGCTCGGTCAGTTCGTATAACGTATACGGCGGAACGACCCAGAATCCGAGCACGTTGATTGCAAGCGGAGTAACGGGTGCGTCCTACTACAACACCGGACTAGCGGCTTCGACTACTTACTACTATGTTGTGAAAGCGCTTGACGTGGACGGCGCCTCGGCGGCGTCGGGACAGGCTAGCGCAGAGACTTCAGCTACCTCCACATGCAATGCGGTTCCCCCGACCGGGCCAACCACCTTGACAGCAGCGGCAGCCTCATCAAGCGCAATAACTCTAAGTTGGCCAACTGGCTTTGCGAACCCACCCTGCACCGTGACTGGCTACGATGTCTTCCGCGGCACCACCAACGGCTTTACGCCAGGATCCGGAAATCTGATTGCCAGCGGGGTGACCGGCACCACCTACACTGACACTGGCCTCGCGGCTTCCACCACTTACTATTACCTGGTTGAAACTCTTGACTCGTATGGTGCGTCGGCGGCCTCGCCACAAGCAAGCACAGAGACACTCCCAAACAACGGAAGTTGCACCGCAGTTCCCTCAGCGCCCACGGGCCTGACGGCAACTGCATCCTCCTCAACTGCCATAGGCGTGAGTTGGGGCGCAGTAACTCCACCGACTAACTGCTCCGTCAGCTCGTACAGTGTCTATGGCAGCACCACCAGCGGGTTTACTCCGGGATCCGGCAACCTGCTGTCGAGTTTCGTGACGGGCACGACTTATACCAACACCGGCCTCTCTGCCTCCACAACCTACTACTACAAGGTCGAAGCTACGGATGCAGACGGCACATCGGCGGCATCTACTCAAGCGACTGCGACCACGTTGCCGATATCCGGAGGCGTATCCATCGACGCCGGCGGTGCGGCGGTGAGTAACTCGGGCGGCGGCGATAATTCCTTTGTTGCCGACGAAGACTACACCGGCGGCGGCACTTACTCGGTGACTAACACCATCACCATACCTTCCGCAATTGCTGCCACGGCAGCTCCCGCGGCGGTCTACCAGTCGGCGCGGCAAGGGACCACGACGTATACGGTTCCCGGCCTGACTGCCGGAAGCACTTACACCGTGCGCCTGCACTTTGCCGAGCTTTATTTCTCAACAGCCGGCAGCCGCGAATTCGATGTGGCCATCAACGGAACAACGGTGCTGACCAACTTCGATATCTACGGCACGGCAAACGCCAACTACACGGCGGTGGTTGAGCAGTTCACGGCGACAGCCAACAGCAGCGGCCAGGTTGTCATCGCCTTCACCAACGGAGCCAAAGATCAGCCCATGATCAACGGCGTTGAGGTGCTTGGCTCATCCACCAGTTGCAGCACTGTTCCCTCGGCGCCAGCAGGGTTGACGGCAACAACGTCATCTTCCAGTTCCATCGGCCTAAGCTGGGGCGCTGTAACTCCACCGGCTGACTGCTCCATCAGCTCCTATACCGTTTACGGTGGAACGACGGCGAATCCGACCACCGTAATCGCAAGCGGAGTGACGGGGATGACTTACTCAAACACCGGTTTGGCGGCCTCGACGACTTACTACTATCTCGTCAAGGCAGTGGATGCGGACGGAACATCGGCAGCCTCCAATCAGGCCAGCGCGGAGACTTCGGCGCCATCCTGCACCACGGTTCCTTCAGCGCCCACCGGCCTGACGGCAACTGCATCTTCCTCAACCGCGATCGGCTTGAGCTGGACACCAGTAACTCCACCGGCTAACTGCTCCATCAGCTCCTACACGGTTTACGGCGGAACGACGGCGAATCCGACCACCGTAATCGCAAGCGGAGTGACGGGTACGACTTACTCCAACACCGGCCTCACGGCTTCGACGACTTACTACTACGTTGTCAGGGCGGTGGACGGTGACGGCACATCGGCGGCGTCGGCGCAGGCCAGCGCGGAGACTCTGACGGGAACACAGGGAGAGATAGTCGCGATTGCGGCGGGTGGTCCGGCAGAGAGTAACTCGGACGGCGGCGATTACTCCTTTGTTGCGGATGAATACTTCAGCGGCGGAGGCGATAACGCAGTCGTGACAAACACCATCAATCTGACCCAACCCGGAGCCAATGCAGCGCCCATGGCGGTGTATCAACACGGGCGGTCGGGAATCTTCACTTACACGATTCCGAACCTGACGGCCGGCACTCAATACACTGTGTTGCTTCACTTCGCGGAGACCTATTTCAGCGCGAAGGGAGATCGTGTGTTCAACGTGGCCATCAACGGAACCACCGTGCTGAGTAACTTCGACATCTATGGCACGGTGGGCAAGGATGCGGCACTGGTGGAGCAATTCACTGCCACTGCAAACAGCAGCGGACAAATCGTAATCGCATTTACAAACGGCACCGCGGACCAACCACTCCTCATGGGACTTGAGGTGCGGTAGGACGAACCGAAGACGAATGACATTGAAACCGTGAGCCTTGCAGTGGCAATGTTCACCCACCATTACGACACAACCCGTGGCACGGACGGTGACTGCGGCAGAAACTGGAGAGAATTGTATGTCGACTCAACATTCGGTTCGTCCGGGCTTAACTGTTCCTGGAAATTTCTTTGCGTTGATCGTAATCTTTGTTCTCGGCTTTGCAGCCGCAGCAAGCGCAGTTGCTCAGGAAGTGGTGGCCATCGCTGCCGGTGGGCCAGCGCAGAGCAACACGAACGGTGGCGACCATCCATTTGTTGCGGATGAGGATTTCAGTGGCGGCGGGGATAACGGCGCGGTGACTGCGACTATCAATCTGACGCAAGCGGGGGCCAATGCGGCGCCGATGGGTGTGTATCAGAACGGCCGGGCAGGAGTCTTCACTTACACCATTCCCGGGCTTACGGCGGGCAGTTCATACAGTGTTCTGCTCCACTTTGCCGAGACTTATTTTACAGCTAAGGGTGATCGCGAATTCAATGTCGCAATCAACGGCACTACTGTACTTACTAACTTTGACATCTTTGGCACGGCGGGGGCCAAAGACGCGGCCCTGGTGGAGATATTCACGGCCACGGCTAACAGCAGCGGCGACATCGTGATTGCTTTTACGGCAGGCGCCGTTAATCAACCCCTGCTTATGGGTCTTGAAATCCGGAGTACATCCACCAGTTGCGCAGCAGATCCCTCGGCGCCCACGGGCCTTACGGCGACAGCGACCTCCTCGAGCGCAATCGGATTGACATGGGCACCTGTTACACCACCGGCTAACTGCACAATCAGCTCTTACAATGTCTATCGCAGCACCACCAGCGGATTTACACCATCCACCAGCACGTTGGCTGCGAGCGGTGTAACGAACCCGAGTTACTCCAACACCGGACTCGCGGCTTCGACGACTTATTACTTTATCGTGGAGGCGCTTGACTCTTTCGGCACCTCGGCGGCATCTGCGCAAGCCAGCGCGGAGACCGAAGCCACGCCTTGCACGACGGATCCCTCGGCGCCCACAGGCCTCACAGCAACAGCTACTTCCTCGAGCGGAATTGGCTTGATCTGGACGGCGGTTACACCACCGGCCAACTGCACCATCAGTTCCTACAATGTGTACCGCAGCACCACCAGCGGATTCACTCCGGGGACGGGCACATTGGTTGCGAGCGGCCTGACGAGTCCGAGCTACTCCAACACCGGACTCGCGGCTTCGACGACCTACTACTTCATCGTGGAAGCGCTTGACGGCGAAGGCGCGTCGCCTGCTTCGGCTCAAGCAACTGCCACTACGCAAGCCCCGACAACCACCACGGATATCGTATCCATCAACGCCGGCGGCGCGACGGTGAGTAATTCGGGTGGCGGCGATAACTCCTTTGTTGCCGACGAGGACTTCACGCGCGGCGGCACTTATTCAGTCACGAACACAATCACCATACCGGCAAGTGTTGCTGCCACCGCGGCTCCCGCGGCGGTCTACCAGTCGGCACGGCAAGGAACCACGGCTTATACGATTCCCGGCCTGACTGCTGGAACCAGTTACACAGTCCGTCTGCACTTTGCCGAGCTTTATTTTTCGGCGGCGGGTAATCGTGAATTCGACGTGGCCATCAACGGAACAACGGTGCTGACCAACTTCGACATTTACGCAACGGCTGGCGCCAACTATACGGCCGTAGTGGAGCAGTACACCGCAACGGCTAACAGCAGCGGCGATATCGTGATCGCTTTCACCAACGGCGCCAAAGATCAACCCATGGTTAACGGTGTTGAGGTGCTTGGCTCGGCCACGAGTAGTTGCAACGCGGATCCCTCGGCACCCACTGGCTTGACGGCGACGGCGACTTCTTCCAGCGCCATCAGCTTGACCTGGAAAGCGGTAACTCCTCCGGCGAACTGCACCATCAGTTCCTACAATGTCTACGGAAGCACCACCAGCGGGTTTACTCCGGGCACGAGCAACCTGCTTGGAAGCGGTGTGACCAGCACCTCCTTTTCCAATACCGGCCTGGCGGCTTCGACGACTTACTACTACGTGGTTGAGGCGGTAGACTCGAATGGCGCTTCGCCAGCGTCGACGCAGGCAAGTGCAGAGACCGAAGTCACGTCATGCACTACCGTTCCTTCAGCGCCAACCGGGCTGACGGCGACGGCTGCCTCTGCAAGCGCGATCAACTTGAGCTGGACCGCGGACACTCCACCGGCTAACTGCACCATCAGTTCGTACAGCGTCTACGGAGGAACGACTGCGAATCCGACCACGTTGATCGCCAGCGGGCTCACGAGCACAACTTACTCCAACACCGGCCTCGCGGCTTCGACAACCTATTACTACGTGCTTAAAGCAGTCGATGCGGACGGCACTTCGGCAGCTTCGACGCAGGCAACCGCGACCACGCAAGCCCCATCATCAAGCGGCGGTTACGTCTCCATCAACGCCGGCGGTGGAGCGGTAAGTAACTCGGGCGGCGGCGACAACCCATTCGTCGCTGACGAAGACTATAGTTCCGGCGGGACCACCTATTCGGTCGCCAATACAATCACGATACCCGCCAGTATCGCTTCCAGCGCTGCTCCTGCGGCAGTTTACCAGGATGCACGACAAGGAGCTGTAACTTATACAATTCCTGGCCTGACCCCTGGAAGCAGTAACATTGTCCGCCTGCACTTTGCCGAGCTTTATTTCTCGGCAGCCGGCAGTCGCGAATTCGATGTAGCTATCAACGGCACACCGGTGCTAACCAACTTCGACATTTACGCAACGGCAGGTGCTCAATACACGGCTGTGGTTGAACAGTTCACGGCTATCGCCAACAGCAGCGGAGACATCGTGATCGCCTTCACCGGCGGCGCCGACGATCAACCCATGATCAATGGCCTCGAGGTACTTGACTCCACTCCTTGCACCACGCTTCCGGCGGCGCCGACTGGATTGACGGCAACGGCGACCTACCCCAGCGTCGTCAGCTTGAACTGGGGCGCGGTGACGCCTCCGGCCAACTGCACCATCACCTCCTACAGCCTCTACGGTGGAACGACTGCGAATCCGACCACGTTGATCGCAGGCGGACTAACCGGCACGACCTACTCCAACACTGGCCTCGCAGCTTCCACGACGTACTACTACGTTGTAAAAGCGTCGGACGGGGGTATAACCGGCGCGTACGGCACATCGGCGGCCTCGGGGCAGGCTACTGCTACCACGCCAGCCTTCACCACAATCGCTCCTGCAACCAGTCTGACGGCCGTGGGTTCTTCGTCCCAACAGATCGATCTGCGCTGGGTTGCGAGCACAGCCCCCGCTCCAAACACATCCCCGGTAAACTACTCGGTGTATCGGAGCACCACTACTCCCTTTACACCGTCGTCTGCCAATCTGCTGGGTACCACGATCGGGATCACCAATTACGTAGACAACAATTATCCCGCCACGCTGAGTCCTCCGGCAGGAACTGGTGTTCAGCCCTCGACGACGTATTACTACCAGGTTGTGGCTTCCACGCTCTCAGGACAATCGGCGGCAGCCACGGCCTCAGCTACGTCGCTTCCGGCAACGACATCAAATGCCGCTCCCGGTGCTCTGACCGGATTGACCGCGATGGCAGAAAACGCCAACGAGATCGATTTGATCTGGAATTCGTCCAATTCAGGCGTGGGATCGGTTGCAACAACGTACTACATCTACCGGAGTACAACCTCCCCCTTCACGCCATCAACTACCAATGAGATTGGAACGACTAAGAGCAACTGGTTCCAGGACGCGCTGGGCACCGCATCGACAACGTATTACTACCAGGTGCTGGCCAATAACACGCTCGGAACGTCTCCATCGAGCGCAACTGTAACTGCAACCACACAGGCTCTCAACCCTAACCTATGGGGTGGCGCACCTTTCTGGGACTCAAGTAACATGCCCGCGTTGCCCGCCGGCGACACCGTGATGATGAAGTTCCTGAACAGAACGAACGGAATGTTCACGGACAGTCAGATCATCTGGACGGCAACCATCAACGGGGTCGCAAGCCAATACTCGTTTGCGGAACAGCCAACCTTCGCCATGCCGCCCAACTCGTCTGGGCGCATGTACTTCTTCCTCAATGACCCGAGCCTGGACGAAGATAACACCGACTATTGGGACTATATCGAGTTCACAGCTGGTCCCACTTCCATCAACATGGATACAACACGCGTCGACGCATTAGGTGTCAAGATCGCCTTTAATCTGACTTGCGGCGATGGAACCAATGTAGCGCTTGGAGAAAATCAGGAGGTCTTTACGGAAGACCGGTCTGTTACCTTCCAGCGGTATGCAGACGCTGTTCCATCCACACCGGGTGGCGACTTCCAGGCGGACCTGGTCTACGCCCCGTATCGCATCATTGAACCGGGCGGGGCTGGCTTCAATGCCGGCGGACCAGACCAGAATTACTACCAGACGTACATTGCCGACATCTGGTCGTTTAACGGAATTACCATTGCGCAGGCTGGACCAAATGGTTCCGGCTTGGGCGCCAATCCGGACCTTTCCGCTGCGATCTTCAGGCATACCGCCCCTATCTCGGGTACGCCTGAGTTTAATGCGGCGGGCGACTTAACCAACGAAGGGATGTGGGGAAACCCTGCAAGCTTCTATCAACTGGAGCCCTACGACCATTACGCGCAGTGGATTGAAGCCCAAGCCATCAACATGCAACAGTATGCGTTCCCGTACAACGATGCGGGTGGATACTCAAGCGACATCGGCTGCGCGAACCCGAAAACGCTGCTTGTAGCTGTCGGTTGGTAGTTGCTCCGGAACGCAAACTGACGAGCCCTTTATCATCCCGATAAAGGGCTTGCCAGAACAGCGAGTGTTTGCTGACTGGCTCAGGCGCGACCTTCATGGCGACGCTTGGTACGACCCGGCAACACTGCTCCGGGCGTGCGCAGAATCAGGGTATTGATGCCCCGATACGACGCCCGGCGCAAGCGTTTCAGACGGCCGTCGTTAGAAATGGCGTACCGAATCGTCGGGGACCACGACAGGGGAGTTGGGCGCGATTGCGCTGTGTTCAGCAGTACGATCGACATGGCTTTCGAGCGAGCGGCTGACAAGGTCCCGGGAACCCAGGCCAACAGCTAAAGAGAGGGTGAGGACAATGCCACCGAAGAGGATGCCGAATGCCAACTCGACAACGACGCCGCCGATCTCGAGGTGGTCGAGAACCATGGCGGCAGTGAGGACGAGTACCAGCCACTTGACGCCGAGGGAAAGGAAGCGTGCGTACTGGAGTTGTGCATTGACCGCTCCAATCAGGACTGACCGCGCCAGGAAACGCGCGATCAGTGTGCCCGCGATGAGTAGAAAAATGGCGCCGACAATGTGGGTGAGATAGGGCAGAAGCGATATGGGGAGGGTCGCGGCTGTTGCATAAGAGGCGTCGAAGGCAGAGACGCCGATGATGAGTCCGAGGAGGATGAAGGCCCAGAACGAGCCCCGGGCAACGATTGCAGTGGGCGAAGTTGCAGGTGTCCAGTCGGCGCTGCCGCGGGTGCGGGCGAGGTAATCGTCGAACTTTGCGATGGTAAGTACGCGCCGCAGCAACGCAGAGATGGCCATGCCGATCAGCGTAAATACGGTGAGAGCGACAAAGAACGCAAGGACTCCTGGGAGCATAGCAATCAGCAGCGTGAGGACGCGATAGATGGACTGATGCAGCGCGTCCGACATATGGTGCCAGATGGTGGCGTTATCGACGTACACCGACTGCATGGTCTTGTCAGGAATAGTCTGGAGCATGATAGCAAGGGCGTTTTGCATGGGACTCACTCCTTGGTTTGCTTCACTTGCTGCATTCATCTTGGACCGATCATGGGTCACTCTCATGGGTTGAACCTGTCGGGCCATCGCCAACGCGAGACGAGATAGGGCTTTTCGGCCTCGAAGGTGGCAGCGACCGCTTCGATATGGCGCTCAGGGTCGGTTCCGGATGCGGTGCTGTTGAAATGGCTGGCGACCCACGCCAGATAGAGCGGAATGAGCGCGCCGAGCAGATGTCCGCGGTTGATGGTTCTGAGCCGGTAGGCCAGAAGAAAGTCATAGACGATACGCGCCCACAGCGCATCGGGCATGCGAAAAGATTGAGCACCTGCGGCTGAGAGCCGCTTGAGCCCGAGAAGGGAATTGGGCGGCAAGACGAGCGCCCAGATTTCCTGGAGGTTGGCGAATGCGAGTTGGAATGCATCGAGCATAGGGCCAATATCCGGAGTCCCATCGATGGCTTGTGTCTGAGCTACCGAACGGCGTGCCGGCAGAACCTGGCGAGGGCGTTGCCAGAACGCCGCTTTGGCCTCGATGTCGGCGAACAGAGATCCAGTGACGGATGCCAGGATGGCGTTGATGTCAGTCTCAGAGGGTTGCGGGATCTCTCGCTGACCGACGGAAAATTCGTTGACTGTGAATCCAGCGACTGCGGCTTCATTGAGGGGCCAAATGAGCGCGTCTCCCTGGTTAAGCGAAGTAAAACGCTGTGCAACGGCGGCGAGTCGCTCGGCCATGCGCAGCGAAAGCCCGAGATCGACGGCCAACGGAAAGCGAGCTCGAGACGGGAAGAGAGCGCGAGTGAGCGGATAAAGGATAGCTGAGTTCACGAGGCCGGCGCGGGGGGGCAAGTCGTAGCATGGAATTGCAAGGTCGGTGATCGAGTCAATCACGGAGCCTGAAAGCTCGCGCAATGCGGACGGCCGAAGGGATGCGCCACCGGACCCAAGCACGAGGATAGCGCGCGCGTTGTGTTCGCAGGCGAGTCGGTAAGCGTTCATGAAGTCATTCGCGATCAGCGTCCAGGATCCCCCTGGTGCGGGAAGAGGGGTGACCCGGAGATTAGGCCAGGAATCGGACGGGACCGCGTCAGGGGTAGCAATAATCAGACCTTCAGCAGGATAGTAGGAGGTCAGATTTGCCAGCACATTATCAAGATGCTCGGGCGGCATGCTCGCGAGCAACACCAGAAGTCCCGGACCGCGGGGAGTGGAAGAAGCCGAGATGTTGGAGATCGAATCAGCTGTTGCCATCGTCACTTTCCCGGATTAGCGGTGATTCAACGACTGGCGATTTACCAGCCGGCTTCTACAGGGTCCATGTTCCTATAAGGCTAAGATGCCTGCGAGCGGAATGCGCAGCCACGAGGGGCGATTGTTGAGCTCATAGAGCAACTCGTATAGCGCCTTTTCAAGCAAATAAACGTCGAGCAATGCCTGCGCCTCCCGCGTCGGAGGCAACAGGGCTGGGTTGGCGGCAATGGTCTCGCGATACGCGCGGAGAAACTCGCAAGACGCGGAATTCTGCCACAAGTCAGCCCAGACGGTCAGGCTTTCCGAGGCTTTGGTGGATTCGATGCCGTCGTTGGCGGTGAGGAATTGATCCAGGCCGGAATGGGCGGCATAGGAGAGTGAGCGAATCATTCCGGCTACATCTTTTAGAGGCGATTGTTTCTGACGCCGCTCGGAGAGAAGACGGGCGGGCTCACCTTCAAAATCGAGCAGAACAAAGTCACCGTCATCCGTGGTCGATTCTATCGCGAACTCGTTCGGCGCTCTGCTGGTTCTTAGAGTCTGCCCAAGGTGGTAGTCGCCGTGAATGCGGATACGCTGACCCGCGGCCGTCATGGTGGTGATGGAATCTGCGCGGGCAAAGAGGGCGAGCCTGCGCGAGAGCAGCGAACCAGCATCACCCGCGGCCTGATCGCTGATGGTTGGAATCTTTGCTTTAACTGTCTCCAATGTAGCGGCAATCTGTGCTTCGATTCGATGGGCGTCGCCGATCAGATCCTCCGTGGTGAAAGGCTCTGCGGCGAACGCTGGATCTTCCGTTGGAGTTGCGAGGGCGAGATGCATCTGCGCGGTGCGGCGGCCGAGGAGCGCAACAGCCCTGATCGAAGGTCCGGCGTTTGCAAGAGCCTCTCGCAGCGGTTCGTGATGATGGAGGAAGCTGGGGGCAGGTGCTGCAGGCGGAGCTGGATGATCGGCAACGGACGCAAAAAACACGGCGAGCTGTTCAAGGATCCACTGCCAGCCATCCCCGCGATTCGCGACCAGCCCTTGCAGCATGGCAACGGTGGTTTGCTCGCCACCGTTCGCCGCAATCTTGGTGATTTCGCCCAGGAAGGGCGGGACATGGGCAAAGTGAGCCACGTCGGTCAGAAAGCGTCCGATCTCGACGTCGGGGTTCTCACCGGGCTGAAGGCGCCTGAAGAGCTTCAAGATCCAGTGCGAGCCGTAGACGATTGAAGTGTTTGATTGCTCCGCGGAGCCGATGCGCGATGGGAGATGTTCAGGAATATGTTCGCCGGAGAATGCGCTTGAGGCGCGGGCTTGAAGACGACCGGCTTGTGAGGATGGGTCGTATGAGGAAGAAGATTCGAGCGAGTCAGATTCAGCAGAGTGCCCGGCAGTTGCCTCGGAACGTGGAGGTGCGGCCGCTTCTCCCGGTTGTGCGGTGATAGGGGCTGGCGCGACGGAAGCAGTGGCGTCGATCTGCGCGGGCGTTGCATTCGATGCGTCCGGAATGAGCTCTGCGGATGATGAGACAACTGGAGAAGCGGCGGGAATGGGGGCAACTTCGAGAACAGGAAGGGCTGGTGTGGAGAACGGCAGGGTTGCATTCTGTTCTATCAGCGCGAGGAGGCTTTGGCGGACCTCTTCCCGCGTGGTGGCGTCGTGCAGAACGCCCGATCCAGTGGGAGTTGGGAGGGCGGCGAGAATGCTCCGAGGTTCGTTGACGGTTAGTTCCTCGGCATCCAGAGCTGTGCTGAAGGCGAGCGGGAGTTGATAGGTGTCGGGCGGGCCGTCGGAATAGCTGATCTCAACATAGACAACAGCGGGAGAGATGCTGTGGGTGGGATGGCTGCTCGCAGCAGTAACTGTCGTGCCCGGAGACGTTCCCGTGGCGAGCTCGACCCAGTCGAGTACGCGGACGGATTGGATATTGCGGGCCTTGGCTCCAAACCAGCGCTGTCGCGGCAACCAGTCATTCAATGCGCCTTGCAGCAGAGACAACCCGGGGCCGGCAAGCAATCCCGGCCAGCCTTTGGTTAAAAGATCAAGGGCTGCAGCCTGGTTCGCATTGTTTTCTTCCGTTGGTTGCAGATTTGTCTCGGACAGTGGCTCGGGTCTCGCGCTCGCGGGCTGGAGTTCGAGCCATAAGAAAGAATATGGAGCCAGGCTGAGGGCATACAGAGTTTCGTCAATGGGGGGGAACGGAACGTAGCCGAGCATCTCGACGGGCTCAAACCCCGCGTATTCCGCTAAATCGAGCGAGACGGGTTGGGCAAAACGGCTGAGATTGGCCACGCAGAGGACAGTCTCGTGTGAGCCGTCGACACGATCCAGATCGCGAAGATAGGCAAGTATTTTCCGGTTCTCCGGATTCAGAAAACGCAGTGTGCCGCGGCCGAAGACCTGAAAAAGCTTACGCAAAGCGATCATGTTGCGGGTCCAATGAAGCAGGCTCGACTGGTCGCTGAGTTGAGCCTCGACATTGATCACCTGGTAGCCATAAATTGGATCCATAACAACGGGAAAGTAGAGCCGCGCTGGATCGCAGCGGGAGAAGCCGGCATTGCGGTCCGAGTTCCACTGCATGGGTGTGCGCACGCCGTTGCGGTCGCCGAGATAGATGTTGTCGCCCATGCCGATTTCGTCACCGTAATAAAGGATGGGCGTACCTGGAAAGCTCAGCAGAAGCGAATTCAGCAATTCAATGCGACGGCGGTTATTATCCACCAGCGGCGCAAGCCGGCGACGGATACCGACATTGACGCGCATGCGCGGGTCGACGGAATACGCAAAGTACATGTAGTCGCGCTCGTCGTTGGTAACCATCTCCAGCGTGAGTTCGTCGTGATTGCGGAGAAAAAGCCCCCATTGACAGTTATCCGGAATGGCCGGGGTCTGAGCCATGATGTCTGTAATGGGCAGACGATCCTCTTGGCGAAGAGCCATGTAGATCCGCGGCATCAAGGGGAAGTGAAAGGCCATGTGACATTCATCGCCATCGCCGAAATAGGGACGGACATCGGAAGGCCACTGGTTTGCTTCGGCGAGGATGAGGCGGTTGGCATATTCGGCGTCAATGGCCGCTCGAATGGTCTTGATGACCTTGTGCGTTTCGGGCAGGTTTTCGCATGACGTGCCGTCGCGTTCGACGAGATAGGGGATGGCATCCATGCGCAACGCATCGACTCCCATATCAAGCCAGAAGCGCATGGCCTTGAGAACTTCATCTATGACCCGTGGGTTGTCAAAGTTCAGGTCGGGTTGATGCGAGAAAAAGCGGTGCCAGTAATATGCCTTGGCAGTTTCGTCCCATGCCCAGTTGGATTTTTCCGTGTCGGTGAAGATGATGCGCGCATCTTTGAAGACCTGGTCGTTTGAGGACCACACGTACATGTCACGCGCGTCGGAGCCGGGCGGAGCTATGCGGGCGCCTTTGAACCAGGGGTGCTGGTCGCTGGTGTGATTGATGACCAGTTCTATCATCACCTGCATATTGCGGGCGTGAGCGGCATCCAGAAACGCCTTGAAATCATTCAGGGTTCCGTAGGATGGATTAACGTCGATGTAATTGGAGATGTCATAACCGTCATCGCGCAGTGGAGAGGGAAAGAAGGGCAAGAGCCAGATGCACGTGACACCGAGATCCTGAAGGTAATCGAGCTTCGTGAGCAGCCCCGGCAAGTCGCCGATGCCGTCGCCGTTCGCGTCGGAGAAGGCGCGGACATGCAGCTCGTAGATGATTGCATCTTTATACCAGAGCGGATCCGTTGTACTTGCCAGCTTCTTCACTCTTTCGTTCTCCGAAAGCTTTGAACGTGTCTTCGTGTAATTCCGTTGGTGACCCCGGTCGCAGCGGTCACAAGGGGCGAGCGCAATGCGGAATTCTGTTCGGCCAAGTTGATGGGCGCCCTATGTCCTTGAGATGCAGAAGCGCGGACTTCGGGTTACTTGCGGGGGAAATGACCGGAGTGGGCGGCGCAATCCACGCCTTTGTCCTTGCCATCGACATTACTGCATTGCGGAACCCGCCCGTCAAGTGCCGCGACCACATGAATCTCCCGGGCCTTGAAGGATAAGCAGCGTGGAACCATGGAGATGTGGCCGATAACCTAACGTGATGTCCGTGGGCATTGAGCCTTTATAAGAAGTATTCGAAGTCGGTCTCAACTTTCAATTGGCGATGAATCTTAAGGATATGACCGGACAATTTCGCCGGATTCAATTCGACATAATTGCGCGGCCCAAGCCATAAGTATCGGCTCCCCGTAAGCAGGTCTTCAGCTTCATAGGCCCTATCCTGCGGGATTTGCAATTCATCCAACGGCAAAGTAACAAACCCTGACTGTGTGTGATGCGGATCGAGGTTGACGACGATCACGACGAGATTGGTGCGATCTTCCGACTCCTTGCTATAGCAAATGAGCTGATCGTTGTCGGTGGGATGAAATCTCAGCGACCAGTCGCCTTGCAGTGCCTCGTTGTTTTTGCGGATGGCATTGACCACTGTAATCAATTCACGAAGGCTGTCACTCCGGTCCAGGTCCCAGGTACGGATCTCGTATTTTTCCGAATCAAGATACTCTTCGCTGCCGCGGCGAACGGTGCGGTTTTCGAGCAGTTCGAAAGCCGGTCCGTAAATTCCGTAGTTGGCGCCAAGGGTTGCGGCAAGCAGTAAGCGAATGACAAACGCGGGCTGCCCGCCAATCTGAAGAAATTCAGTGAGGATGTCAGGGGTGTTCGGCCAATGGTTTGGGCGAAAGAACTCGCGGACCGGTGTCTGGGTCAGCTCAGTAAAGTAAGTTGTGATTTCGTACTTCGCATTGCGCCAAGGGAAATATGTATAGGACTGACTGAACCCTAGTTTTGCCAGACGGTACATGATCTTTGGGCGCGTGAATGCCTCCGCGAGGAACAGAACTTGTGGATGGCTTCGCTTAATCTCTGGGATAACCCACTCCCAAAAAGGGAAGGCCTTGGTGTGCGGGTTATCGACGCGGAAGATAGTAACTCCCTGACCAATCCAGTAGAGGAAGACGTGCTTTAGTTCTTCCCACATTCCGGCCCAATCTTCGCTCTCAAAGTCAAAAGGATAGATGTCCTGATATTTCTTTGGGGGGTTTTCGGCGTATTGAATTGTGCCGTCGGGACGCTTCCTGAACCAGTTCTCATGTTCGCGCACGTATGGATGATCAGGCGCTGCCTGAAAGGCGATGTCAAGAGCAACCAAGAGGTCGAGTTCGTTGGCTTTCTGGACGAATCGACGAAAGTCCTCAATGGTGCCCAGGCCGGAATGAATCTCCTTATGGCCGCCCTCATCGGAACCAATGGCCCACGGGCTACCCGGTTCTCCCGGCTGTGCCTCCGGATTGTTATTGCGACCCTTGCGGAAGAGGCGGCCGATGGGATGAATTGGTGGAAGGTATACGACGTTGAAGCCCATCTCCGCTGCATATTGCAGGCGTTTGTCGCAATCGGCAAAAGTGCCGTGATGACCGGGCTCCGCGGCAGTGGAGCGGGGAAAGAATTCGTACCACGCACTGAATCGCGCATGCACGGGATCAACAACCAGGCGGACCTCGCCTTCCGATTCGGTGGCAAATCGCTTGTCAGGGTAACGGAGCGCCAGCTCATGCAGCGACGCGTCTGTCGCGTGCGTGCGCAGTTGCTCTGAATCGACGCCGGAGCGCAATACTTCGGCTCGCTTGTGGAGCCATTCGGCATCGGAAGCAGATGCGCGATCCGCAGCGGCATCTATCAGGTCTGCGCCAATGAGGTAGTCGACAGGCGTGTCGGTTTCAGCCTTGATGCGTTTCAACAGATCGCGCCGCCAGGTTTCAAAATGGTCGACCCAACCTTGCACTTTGAAGCCATAGTGGCCCAGTTCTTTCACGCGGAATGCCGCAGTCCAACGGTCATTCACCAGGGGCTGCATGGGTATCTCGGTCCACTCATCCAAGCCCTCGCGGTGAACCAGCAGCGAGGCAGCGATCGAGTCGTGCCCGTCCGTGAAAATATCTGCTTCCACGCGGACCTGGTCTCCCAATGTGCGTTTCGCGGGGAATCTGCCCCCGTCTATCAGCGGCGAAATGCTCTCAATCACCACACGCTTGCGTCCATCGGTACGAGTTACTTCCATGTCGTTCCGCTATCCTTCCGAGTTTGCCGGCTGTTGGTTTCCGCCCTTACTGATGCCTCGACCGAGTTATCGAGATCAAGGGTTGGAGTGCGATCGCTGCAGCTCAATTAAGCTCTCGTAGAGCTGAATGGTCTGGCGGGCTATCGCCGACCAACTGAAGATAGATTCCACGCGCTTCCTTCCTGCATTGCCAAATCTACGACACTTCGCCGGATCGTCCAGAAGCTGCTGGATACGGGCCGCCAGATCGCGGGCGAATTTTTCCGGATTGGTGGGAAAACTCGTCTGTGGGTCCTGATCGAAGGGCACCAGGTATCCCGTTTCTCCGTCAACTACCACCTCTTTGATGCCTCCCGTCGCGCTGGCGACAACCGGGGCGCGGCACGCCATCGCTTCAAGATTGATAATGCCGAATGGCTCGTAGACCGAGGGGCAACAAAACACACGGGCGTTGCTGTACAGCTGAATCGCTTCCGGTTTGGTGACCATCTTCTCGATCCAGACAATGCGCGGATGATGCTGTCTCGCATCTTCAACCTTCCGGCGCAGCTCGGCCGCAATCTCTGGGGTATCCGGCGCCCCTGCGCACAGGACCACCTGTGTCTCCGGAGGCAGGTAGCGGATTGCATCGACAAGATGGGTAACACCCTTCTGGCGCGTGATCCGGCCCACAAAAAGTACGTACGCAACCGCTGGGTCCACACCATAATCGATCAAAGCCTTTGTATCTCGAGTCTGCTGATACTCTGCCAGATCGATGCCGTTGTAGATGACGTGGATGCAATCTGGTTTCACCTGCGGATAGGCGCGGAGAATGTCCTGCTTTGTGCCTTGAGAAACTGCGATGATGGCATCGGCATCCATAATCGCGGTAAGCTCCATCCAGGAGCTCATGGCGTAACCGCTTCCCAACTGCTCAGCCTTCCATGCGCGCAGCGGCTCAAGTGAATGCGTGGTAAGTACGAACGGCACTCCGTAAAGCTTCTTGGCTAGATAGCCCGCCATCGATACATACCAGGTATGCGTATGGACGATGTCGATACCCTGAAGTGCCTTGATTTGGGTGAGGTTCAGGCTGAGCGCCTCAAGCGCTCCCTTGAATTTGGCTTCAGTTCCCTGGCTGATATCGCTCCATGGCTCTGCGCCGCGGACATGGAGGTTTGCTTCATCGGAATGCTGTCGGCCCCAGCAATGGACTTCGACCTCAATCTCTTTCGCGAGCTCACGGCTCAGATAATCGACGTGGACTCCAGCTCCACCGTAAACTTCCGGCGGATATTCACGTGTAAACAAGCCAACGCGCATTGATCTTCTCTCCAAACGATTCCGGCCCTCCCTTCAGGGCCAAACCGCTCGATTAGCGCAATACCATTAAGTGCCCGGGTATTAATAGTTTCGATCCGACCAACGTAATCTTATAATGAAGTCCCTCAGCGGGTAAATGAAGTGCTGGAAGAGCCGGAAACGCCGACCTTCAAAGCGGCCCGCTGTTTGTTTGCGCACCCGAAACTCGCCGTCATAAGCATCTCCTGAAGAGCAAATCGAAGCCAAAGTCGTTATTTAGATTGCGGCGGCGCTGAAGGCGGCCTGCGTGGACATCCCGGGCAGGATCGCTGTGCGGATCTGCTATCACCGCTGAACAGGATTTGTTTTATTTCAGAGGCAACCGAGAAGTACCCGAGAGGCATCCGAAAAAATTTGGATCGCAATGCATTGAGCTTCGAGAAAGGATAGAGGCAATCCCAGTGCGGCCCAATCTGATCATCCTTGGCATGATTTGCGCACGCTCGCGTTTGGCAACAGTTCATTTGCCTCCGTCATGCACATCCTCAGCCTTTCACGCTATTTCATGGCGCTTCGCCCGGCCTTGCCGAACCACTTGACAACGCAATTCAAGCTGAGATAGCGTTTTCTCTGAATTTAGATGCTTTTAGACTAAGCAATTTGTAAGTACTTGGAAATATTGGCTGCAATTTACGAGGAAGCGTTTTCCCGAACGTAAGCGATCCAGAGCGAATTCAATTTGTAGTACTTTGGAGACCAAAATGTTCAGAAATACAGGAAGCCTCTTCTACTGGTTGTTACTGCTCCTTTTAGTAGAAATCACCAATGCCGACTTGGCCGCTCAGACCTCGAGTGGTGCTATTGCCGGCAGCATTCAAGACATTAGTGGAGCAGTTGTTCCGAACACTACCGTTACCGCGACTAACGACGCCACCCATACCGTCAGCGTGACCAAGTCCACCTCGACAGGCGCCTACCGTTTTCCCGATCTCCCATTGGGCGCCTACACAGTCACTGCTGTTGCATCCGGCTTTTCCACGGAGACGGAAACTGGTGTCATCGTGCAGATCAACAGCACCACTGCATTGGACATCAAACTCTCCCCCGGCCAAGTGAGCCAGACCGTCAGTGTCGATGCAAGCGGGCTGCGCATCGAAACCGAGACCTCCGAGATCGACGGCACCGTCTCCAACAAGCAGATTGAAGACCTCCCGCTGTCGCTCGCCGCCGGTATCGGCGGCTTGCGTTCGCCGGAAACCTTTGTTTTCCTTCTTCCCGGCACAACTGGCCCCGGCAGCGGAACGATGGGCAATACGGGCAATGGCGTGTTCTTCTCGCGCCTCTCCGGCGGTCAGGCCTACGGTGCCGAGGTGCTGCTCGATGGTGCAAGCATTCAGCGCAGTGAGAATGGCTCCTCCTTCGACGAAACCTCACCCTCCATCGAAGCTTTGCAGGAGTTCAAAGTCACCACCTCCAGTCCCTCCGCTGAGTTCGGACGCACCACGTCCGGCATTGAAAGCTTTGCCACCAAGAACGGCACCAACGATTTCCACGGCACCGCCTACACCATCGTCAAGAACCGGCTCTTCGACGCGAACAACTGGTTCAACAACGGCTACACGGTGCTCGACTGCCAAAAGCTCTCCGAGATCGACTGTCCGTACTCAAAGCCGCAGGACAGCAAGTTTGACTACGGTGGGGTCTTCGACGGCCCAGTCTGGATTCCACATGTCTGGAACGGCCACAACCGAACCTTCTTCCTTTTTGCCTGGGAGAAATACCAATTCACTCCCGGCGCCGTGATTGTCTCTACGGTGCCCACCGCGGCGGAGCGCACTGGCGACTTCAGCGATATTCTTGGCGGGTATGTTCCCGGTGGAACGCCCTATAACGGGCAAGATGTGTTCTTGGACCCCTGTACCGGCCTGCCTGTACAGTTCAATCAGATCTATGATCCCAGGACGACGAGAGAATTCAGCCCCGGCGTCTTTTGCCGTACTCCGTTCGCGAACAACAAGGTCCCATCCTCCCTCTTCAGCCCCACGGCAGCGGCGCTATCGAAGGGGCTGCCACTACCGAACCAGGCGCCCCAGAGCACGGACGTCTTTGGTTACATCGGCAACTATGCGTACACGGGCGTGGCGCCAAACAACAATACGACATATACGGTTCGTATCGATCAGAACCTCGGTGATCGAAACAAGGTATTCGGCACCTACAGCACGCGTCAGAACACGAAGCTGACGGCAGCTCCAGATTTTCCTGAACCGTTCAACAACAGTGGGTACGCCCAAGCCTTTACCACCCATTACATTCGCGGCGGCTGGGATTTTACCCTCTCACCCATTTTGCTCAACCATCTGAATGTCGGGTACAACCGCACCAACAGCGTGAACCTGTCCGAGGAATTCAACACGCCGGACACGGCAGCGGCCGCCGGGCTCGCGAACGACCACTCCAAGTTCTATCCATTCATTTCATTTCCAAGCCCGGATGCGCCTTCGAATTGGGGCCAGCAGCAGAACGGCGTCAATATCGACAATGGCATTCGATTGAACGATATTGTGAGCTGGCAGAAGGGCAGACACAGTATCCGGTTCGGGGTGGACTGGCGGCACCAGGTGTACTCCACCAACCTGTATAACGTGGATAACTTCAACTTCTACCGTGACCAGACGGCGGCTGTCAGCAACAGCTGCTGCTCCTCAGGCAATCCGTTTGCCAGCTTCCTGATTGGCGAAGTGGGTTTCGGTGGCCAGACGGTGTACAACGTGAATCCACGTTGGAAGTCCTGGTATATGGCGGGGTTTGCTCAGGACGACATCAGGCTAACGAACAACCTGACCATCAATGTCGGCTTGAGATATGACGTCGATCTTCCTCGGCATGAAGCGTTTGATCGCACCTCCGATTTCAGCTTTACAGCTCCTGACAGCGCTGCCGGCAATCTGCCTGGCGCGCTGGTCTTCGGCACCAACTGCAATTGCAATACCGCGTGGGCGAATGCCTGGTACAAGGACATTGCTCCGCGTCTCGGTTTTGCCTACGTGCTTCCAAACACAGATGGGAAGATGGCGCTGCGCGGTGGCGGGTCCATTATTTATGGCCCACTGCAATACAACGACTTTGGCGGTAGCATGCTGCAGGGATACAACATCAGCAAGGGAGTTGCGCTGGGCGGAACTGCTACCCAGGGCGGCGCCTTCACACCGGCATTCCGGCTCGACTCCACTTCACCGGCCGACCCGCAGAACTCCAACATCGGCTTCCCAAATTACAGTTACGCTCCCAATACCGATCCGACACAGTTGACAGCCGTGAACGGTCTCGGCTCCTTCAGCGCGGTCGCGGGCGACCTGATTCTGACGAGGGACGGTCGTCCTTCCATGACCAGCAACTGGAGCCTTCAACTTCAGGACCAGTTTGCCCAGGACCTGATCTTCTCACTGGGTTATATCGGGCAAGTGGCACAGAACCTTCGCTCCGGTTTCCTCACTAACTTCAACAATATCTCCCCATCCGACTTCGCACTTGGAGATCTGTTGAGCAACCCTCAGTACAACATCCCGTTGGGCGGCTCCAGTCAGGGATATTCCGCGCCCTACGCAAACTTCACTGGTCCTATCGGTCAGTCGATTCGTCCCTTCCCGCAGTACGACTACATCGCGGACGATTGCTGCCTTGAGAACCTCGGTCACTCCTCGTACAACGCCATGGTAGTCTCGCTGGAGCGTCGTTTCCGCAATGGTGTCAACCTACAAGCCTCGTACACGTGGGGCAAGATACTCACGGATGCCGATTCGCTGATCCCCTTCAGCTATACGAGTAACAACCAGCGCGAGCAGGCGCAGTACTCATCAAATCTGAAAGGCGATAAAGCCGTCAGCGTTCAGGATCTGAGGAATCAGGTCTCACTGAGTTATCTCTACCAGCTTCCGTTTGGTAACAAACGCAAGTGGCTCAATCAAAGCCGGGCTCTGGATGCCCTTGTCGGTGGATGGGAGATCGGCGCCATTCAACGGTACTCAAGCGGGCAGCCGATCGATTTCGGTTGCGCCACTGGTATCCCGTACTACCAGAACTGCATAACCTTTACGGCAGGGCCTGCCTCTGCCAATGCAACAAGTTTCGCGAGTACGGCGTACAGTCACAACAAGAATGGTCCCAGCGTCTTTAACGGAGAGTCCTGGTTCAAGCCTGCATACCGTGTTGCGGGCACAAACGGCGGATCGGATCCAGGCGTTCCTTTGTCGGAAGCTGCCTTTGTTGACCAGAATCGGGAAGGCGTTGGCTGGCCGCGTCCGTTCACCCCGGGTTGCGGAACCGCGTCGGCGCCCTGTTCCTTCGCTCCATTTGCGTTCGGCAATATCGCTCGGGTCACCGAAGCCATTACCGGTCCGGCCTACTTGGCGGAGGACGTAAGCGCCTTGAAGGATTTTCGCATCACGGAAAAAGTCATATTCCAGCTGAAGGGGGAAGCTTTTGACCTGTTGAACCGGCACCGGATGGGTCTTCCAGACCTTTCGCCAACCGATTCGTCACAGAGCACAGGGTTCGGTATTCCCACAGCTACAGACTATGGCCCTCGCAATTTGCAGGTTACCGGCCGCATCACCTTCTAACCAACCACCCACTGCGGGAGCAGCATAAGCTGCTTCCGCTTCTTCTTGCTTTTGCCGTTTGTTTTTCTTGCTATTTATCTTTCCTTGAGCCAAGGCGAAGGGAAATCTGCCGTCAACATTTGCTATAACGGAATCCCATGCATGGTTTGCGTAGTTTCCGTTTTCTCCTGCCGCTGATCCTCGCCGGACTGCAGGCTGCGGCTCATACTCAAACCAATCCCACGACTGCTCGCGCCGAGCATCTCCGCTCGCAACACAAACCCGCCGAAGCCGCTGCGTTGCTCCGCCCCTACACTGAGCAGCATCCCGGCGACGCCTCCGCTCTCATGCTGCTGGGCAACATTCTGCTCGACCTTCACCAACCTGAGGAAGCAGGCCAGGCCTTCGCCCGCGCTCTCGCCGCAGAGCCCAATTCCATTCCTGCCAACCTTGCCGTCGGCAATCTCTTGCTCTCAGAACACCGCGATCCCGAAGCCATGGATCGCTTTGAAACCATCCTCGCGCAAGACACGCATCAAATTGCAGCCCGCAAAGGGGAAGTCGCAGCCGCCACCGAACTTGCCGTTTCCAGCCGTCGAGACAACCACCCGGACCTCGCACTTGCGGCCTTGCGGCATGCCTGCGAAAAACTCCCTGACTCTCCCGACCTTCAGCTTGACCGTGGCTTGCAGGCATTCGAACTTGGACAACTCCCCGAAGCCGACGAAGCTCTGCATACTGCACAGAAGCTCGCCCCCGCCAACCCCACCATCCTTTACGCGCTGGCGCGCCTGGAGACCGAACAGCAGAAGATGCCCGAGGCTGAGCGTGATTACAAAGCTTACCTGGCTGCGCGCCCCAACGATGCGACCGCGCACTACGGCCTTGGATATGTCTACGCCGCGCTGCTGCGTACCGAAGATGCCGGCCGCGAGTTCAAAGCTTCCATCCGCCTGCAGCCCCAGCAGACAGAGGCTTGGTATCAGCTCGGCCAACTCGCTCTCGATGCCCATAACGATACCGAAGCCAAACTTCTCTTCGCCCACGTTATTGCACGCGATCCCAACCACGCCGGTGCGCTCACTGGCCTCGGCGAACTCGCTTTCCGCGACAAGGATTACTCCACAGCCGAGCAACTTCTTGCCCGCGCTGAAAAATCCGACCCCACCTACACGCGCCCGCATTACTATCGCGGTCTCTCTCTCGCTCGTCTGGGCCGCAATGAAGAAGCCCAGCAGGAGCTTCTGCAAAGCGATGGCCGCACGCATGCTACTCCGCCAACAACATCAAACACGCCGCAGTCCCCGCCCTAACAGGTATTTCTCCCGCCACTTTTCACTCTCCGCCTTCTTGACATCACTCTTAAGGTTTAAAGGTAGGTGCTCGGCTATGTCCATTCGCACTCTGATGAATTGCTGTTCTCAAGCCCCTCTCATGGTTGCTGTACTCCTTGGCCCTGATGTATTCCTTAGCGCACAGCAGCCCGCTCCACTTGCATCCTCCGCCTCCCAAACTTTCACCAACCCGCTTCTTCCCTCGGGCCCCGATCCCTGGGTCATGTCCTACAAAGGCACCTACTACTTCATGGCCACGACTGGCATCAATCTCACGCTCCGGGCCACGCTGGACATCACCGATCTGGCCCACGCTCAGGTGCGTGTCATCTGGACCCCGCCCGTCACAGGCCCATACAGTCATGAGATATGGGCGCCCGAGATCCATCGCTTTGACAACAAGTGGTACATCTACTTCGCCGCCGACGCCGGTACCAACGAGACACACCGCATTTACGTAATAGAAAACTCCTCCGACAACCCCATGCGGGGAGAGTGGACTTTCAAAGGCCAGGTCGCCGACCACAGCGACAAGTGGGCTATCGACCCCTCAGCATTTGAACTGCACAGCCAAAAGTATATGATCTGGTCCGGCTGGCAGGACGACCACGACGGCGAGCAGGACATCTTCATCGCGCACTTGAAGAACCCCTGGACCATCGACTCCAAGCGCACATTGCTCTCGCGCCCGCAGTATCCTTGGGAAGAAGTGGGCGACTTGCTCAACCGCCCGTCAATGCCGCATCTCAACGTGAATGAAGGCCCTGAGATTCTCATCCACAACCAGGACATCTTCCTTGTCTACTCAGCCTCCGCCTGCTGGACTGACTATTACGCGCTCGGCGTGCTCCGCGCCCGCGTCGGTGACAACTTGCTCGACGCAAAGTCCTGGCACAAGTATGATCATCCGTTTTTCCACCAGAACCCCGAAGCCGGCGTCTATGCAACCGGCCACAACGGTTTCTTCCAATCGCCAGATGGTCAGGACTGGATCATCTACCACGCTAACTCGCAGAAGGGTCAAGGGTGCGGTCCGCAACGCTCTCCGCGTATCCAGCCATTCACATGGAACCCTGATGGCACGCCCAACTTTGGCCCCGCGCTTCCAGCAGGCCAGCCTATCGCAAAACCGTCACGATAATCGTACTGGCTCAGATGTCTGGACGTTGATTAAGTCATTCTAGTTCTGGCTGTGCTCTCCATAGAGCGACTTGCTGAGCTCAAACTCCCCGTGGGCTTTATCCACTTGGCCGGCAGAGCGATACGCGCGGCCTAATTCGAAGTGGGCCTTGGGATCTTTGGGTGCGAGACCAACGGCAAGTTGCAGTTCGCGAATGCCGCGAGCGGAGTCTCCGTTAGCAGCCAATGCCATGCCCAGTTTTTCGTGTGCCCATGGAGATTGCGGATCCAGTTCCACAGCCTTTTCGAGAAAAGGTTGTGCATCGGCTGCGCGGGCTTGATCTAGAAGAAAGATTCCCAGGTCGAGATAGGGCCAAGGGTCCTTGAGGCCGCGTTCTTTCGCCCATTGCGCGGAGGTTCGCAGAGCCTGTTCGGCGTTCTGCGGATCGTTTTGCGCGTCATAGGTGAGTCCCAGATTTTCTTCCGCTTTGAGATTTGCAGGATCGATCGCAAGCAACCGGCGATAGACTTTTTCCGCATCGGGAAAGAGATTCTTCGTGTAGAGGCAGCGGCCCAGGCTATAGAGAACAGCTGCATTGTTCGGTTCCATGCCGAGGGCAACACGCAGCCAGTGCACGGCATCGTCGTAGTCGTCCAGCAGCACATAATCCAGCGCGACCGATCGGAGCTCGGCAACGTTGGGCTTCTTGAACTGCGCGGCGCGGGTGAAGGTTTCCAGCGATTCGCGAGATTTGTTTTGCTGCTGCAACACCAGCGCAAGTTCGTAGAGCGTATCGGCGGAATCCGGATTGTGTTCGAGACTTGCGCGCAGTCGTGCTTCGGTTTCAACCAGCGATGGATTGGGTGGTGCGGAGACTTCATGCCCGAGGGATATGCCTCCCGGCTGTGCGGCCTTGTCCGGCGCTTGTTGAGAGGGGACAGGAGGCGTCTGGATGGCAGTTGTCCAGGTAGCCAGCAGAACCGTCAGGACGGCTTTGACTAACTGCAGGGACTGCATGGTCATGACCTCATATCAATCCATCGCGGGACACTTTCCGCGCGATAATTATTGCAGACAGGGGCCTACGCAGGCATCTAAGTGAATGCAATCTATTAGTCCGTGTAGCAGCGCCCAGAGGATGACTTGATCGTCTTTCCCGCTTACGACGCTGCGACAGGCAAACCCGCACTGCAGATTTCCGCGCTCGCATGGAAGAGGGGCTGGTCTGAAGCGGCGCAGGTCACAGTGGGTGAGGCACAATAATCGCGATGAGAGCAAGCAGACATTGTCGGGCAGCTGCCGTAGGCGTTGCGCTTGCTGCAGCCGGATCCGGATGGCTATGCGCGCAGGCTACGGGTCCAACTGCGGCGCCAGTTGCGTCTGTTCAAGGACGATTTGTAGATATCACCGCGCAGGCGGGCGTGCACTTTTTGCATCAGGCGCCGCACACTTCGCGCAAATACCTGATCGAGACAATGGGCTCCGGCGTGGCGTTGTTTGACTGCGATGGCGACGGACGACTGGACTTGTTTCTGGTGAACGGCGCGCCCTACCCAGACCCGACACCGAAGGGAATAATTCCTGAGAAGACAGGGCCTGAGTACTGGAATCGGCTTTACCACCAGAAGAGCGACGGCACCTTTGAGGACATTACGGAGAAGTCCGGCCTCTCCGGCGTGGGATACGGCATGGGAGTGGCCGCCGGGGACTACGACAATGATGGCAACGAAGATTTGTTCGTCACCGGCTATGGCGGGAATCATCTCTACCACAACAACGGCAACTGCACCTTTACAGATGTGACTGCGCAAGCGGGCGTAGCGGGGAGTGGATGGTCGTCGAGCGCTGCATGGGTGGATCTGGATGGCGATGGGCTACTGGACCTGGTGGTTCTGCGCTACGTGAAGTGGAATTGGGACGACAAGTGGTGCGGGCCGCAGGAAAACCGCGGCTACTGCCACCCGGATGTCTTCGATCCCATCTCCATGCTGGTGTATCACAACGATGGCAACGGGCACTTTACAGAAGTGTCCCACAAGCTCGGTCTTGATAAGCCGGGTAAAGCGCTGGGCATTGCGATTGGCGATTACGACCGTGATGGACGCATCGATCTTTTCGTGGCCAATGATTCCATGCCGGAGTTTCTGTTTCATCAGAAGAAGGACGGCACCTTTGAGGAAGTTGGCCTCGAGACAGGAGTCGCGGTGGATAGCGATGGCCGCACCTTTGCCGGCATGGGCGTGGGTTTTGCCGATTACGACAATGACGGCTGGCCCGATCTGGTAGTAACAACGCTGGCGAATCAGAAGTATGCGCTTTACCACAACGAGCATGATGGAACCTTCGACTACGCGAGCTACAAGACGGGCTTTGCGCGCATGACCTTGCTCCACTCCGGATGGAGTGTCTTCTTGTTCGACTACGACAATGACGGCTGGAAGGACATTTTGATTGCACAGGGGCACGACCTGGATACCGTGGAGAAAAGCTATCCGCAGTTGCGCTACCGCGAGCCGATGATGCTGGTGCGCAACGCGGCGGGCAAACTTACCGATGTGACCGCATCCTCTGGCCCAGGGTTGCGGGTGCCCTGGGTGGGGCGCGGCATGGCGATTGGCGATCTCGACAACGATGGCCGAGTGGACGCAGTTGTGACGACGAATGGCGGCGCGGCGCACATTCTGCACAACGAGACGCTGACTGCGAATCACTGGCTTACGCTCAAGCTAGTGGGTCATAAGAGCAACCGCGATGGCATCGGTGCTGTCATTCAGGCGACTACCGCGGCCGGTAGTCAATGGGAGACGGTCTCCACATCGGGTGGGTATTTATCTTCGAGTGATCCACGAGCGCACTTTGGACTGGGAAGCAGTGCTGTTGCGCAATCCATAGAGATTCGCTGGCCAAGCGGTATTGTGCAGACACTGAAGAATGTGGCCGGAGACCGCATTCTCCGCGTGGATGAACCTGCACCTCGTCAGTGGTGATTTGTCGGGGGGCAAATGAGCTATGGAAAAGTGAATGCTGGAGTATTGTCCACTCCCGCGCCTGTCACGCCGATTGATCCCGAGGAATAGGCATCGTCGGCGATCAGATCCATATTGACGACGGGAATTTGAATTGGACGCGCGGCAGTCGGCGCGCCGCTTCCGCACAACGGTCAAGTGTTGGGACAGATGATGTGAACAAAGTGATCGTTGTAGCAGGCCAGGAGGATATTCCCGTTTGGATCAATGCGGACTCCGCGTGCATCGGCGATTGGCGAAGTGGGCGTACCCGTTGCGGCGATGCATCCGTCACCCGAAGAATCCTGCTAATTGAGCAGCCGGTGCCCCCGCCCGCAACAAGAGTCATGATTCCTGAATCAGGATTGACGACGGGCAGCCCTCTCTTGATGTCGTCGTTCACCAGTACATTGCCAAATGGATCTGTTGCCAGCCCGTTGAAAGCACCCACGCCAAAGATGCCATTGACCGCCAGGCAGCCGTCGCCGTATGCGTCGGTCGGAACCACGCCTGTGGAGAGGTTCGCGCACTGGGTTCCGGTCGTGGCCGCAATCGGCGATGAGCCGTCTGTTGTGGTCATGGTAGATGGCAACGCAACAGGGGATTGGGTGGCGCCGCACTGTACGGCGAGTAAGCACACTACGCGAATGAGAGTGAACGGGACGCGTCGCATGGAAGAATCTCCGAAAGAGTCACTCCGCATAATCGGCGCGATCAAGTTGGCAACATGAGCGGACGGAATTGGCGAATGGCTAGTGGTCTGACCTCTAAATGCTCGAATTATCTGGAGGCGTGCTTGCCGATGTCAAGAGAAAAACGCTCCTCTCGCCTATTCCGTATACATATGGGGTTTCTGCTGATTTTATTGAGGGACATTTTGAGGCCAAGTGGTCTGACCAAGCACGCAAAGGGAATGGTAGAATTACCGCTAGTCCATTCATGCTCGTGAGCGTATTCTGCTAAATCGGGTGGCGACAATCCCATCGAGGTCCGTGCAGACATGAACTCGCTCGGGCGCAGTCTTCGATCGGCGACATGATGAGAAATGGATCTGCACAATGATGACGTTTGTTGCAAAGACCGTGCATCTTCCGAGTAGAGAACGTCTCTCTCAAGTCTTCGCACTCTTCCTGCTTTCGCTGGCCACCGTGCTCGCTCACTCCGGGCAGGCAGACGTCGAAACGCAACATCCCGCATTGTTTTTGGTGGGCGACTCAATCGTGCACACCGGTACCGGCGATGGCGAAACGGGCCCATGGGGTTGGGGATCCGAGACTATTCCCATGTTCGATCCCGCAAAGATTCATGTCTACAACGAGGCGCTTGGCGGCCGGAGCAGCCGGGGCTATATCCAGGAGGGTGCCTGGGCGAAGATCGTGAATCGCCTGCAACCTGGAGATTGGGTGATTGTTCAGTTTGGTCATAACGATGCTGCCAATTCCTTGAACTATCCGGATCGCACAACCGTAAAAGGGAACGGTGACGAGACGGAGGAAATCGACTCGCCGGTGACACACGCAAAGGAGACGATTCACAGTTATGGCTGGTATTTGCGTCAGTATGTCAAGGATGCGAAAGACAAAGGCGCAGGAGTGATCATCTGCTCGCCGCCGCCGCGTAATACCTGGGTGGATGGCAAGATCGTACGCGGTCTTGACGGTTATGCCGGCTGGGCGGCGGAAGCGGCAAAGCAGAGTGGAGCGCTGTACATCGATCTGAATACCATCTCTGCTGACAAGTACGACGAATTGGGCCAGGAGGCTACGCGCCCTCTGTTTAACGACAACCAGCACAGCAAGAAAGCGGGCGCGCACCTGAATGCGGAATCAGTGGTGACGGGCATCCTCGGATTGAAAGATTGTCCGCTCGCCATGGATCTTGCGCCTAGCGTGTTGGGGGCGCAAGCCGCGCAGGCAGGTGTGCACGCGCCGACTCCGCCCAGGCCAGATCCTAAAGAGATTCCGCTGCCCGTGATCAAGACGTCGATGACGCCGATGCCGGGGGTCGACGCGTTGCCGACCCGCACTGAAATGCCGGACGTAATGACGCTGAATAATGGGCGGAAGGTGAAGACGGCGAAGCAGTGGGCGCAGAGACGAGAGGAGATGAAGCGAATCCTGGAGTGGTACGCCGTGGGCCAGGCGCCGCCTCCGCCGGGGAACGTGACCGGCGAAGAGATCAGCTCGGAGTTGCTGATGGACGGCAAGGTAAAGTACCGGCTCGTTCATCTGACATTTGGGCCGAATGAGAGTCTTGGGCTGGATATTGGGATCTTCACGCCGGTTGGGAATCATTCGGTCCCGACATTGATTTCGCCATCAGGCACGCCTCCAGGTGCGACCCCGCTACCGCGGCTTGCACTCGGAGCGAATCAAGGGCGGAATGAAGATGTGCTTTTGGTGACTGGGCCAGCGATAGCGGGTGAAAGGTCAGGCGGTCCGCGGAGCCCTGGGAAGAATGGAGCGGGAGGCGCGCCGGTGACTGGCATGATCGATAACAACGGCAAACCGTATGGCGGAGCGAGCACAGCCGCGCGAATTGCGGAAACAAACCAGGCGATTCAATATGGCTGGGCCTTTGTCATGTTCAATTACGGCGACTGCGGCGAAGACACAACCCTTCGCAATGCGGATGGGAGTTGGGCGTATCGTACGACGCGGTTTTTTCCGGCCTATCCGAATTACGATTGGGGATTGTTGCGAGCGTGGGCGTGGGGAGTTTCGCGCATCGTGGATTATCTTGAAACGGATGCTTCGGTAGACAAGTCCAAGTTCATTGTGACGGGAGTATCTCGCACGGGTAAGTCGGCCTTGATTGCGGGAGCGTTTGACGAACGGATTGCGTTGGTCGCTCCGGTAGCGAGCTCGGGCGGGGGAACGCCAGCGTACCGGTATAGCGGATCGGTTCCAGACCGTGGTGGCAAGGAGGGCTTGACCGAGATGATGAAGAAGTATCCGAACTGGTTTTCGGATCACCTGCATCAGTTCTGGGGCCAGCCGGACAAGCTGCCGTTCGATGAACATTGGTTCATAGCGCTATGTGCACCGCGTCCATTCATCTCGCTGGAAGGTGATCAGGACCAGAACGTGAACCAGAATGGCGTCTGCCAGTCGCTGACTGCGGCGCGGCCGGCATATGACTTTTTCAAAAGCTCGGACAAGCTCGGCATCAGCTTTGCGGATCGGCCGCACGGCATGGTGCAGGGAGATTGGGATGCGCTGCTGGCGTTCGGAGACAAGTTTCTAATGGGTAAGCCGACGGCGCTGACATTTGATAAGTACCCACAGGGAATCGGCCCGAGTGCCAGGTAGCAGCTAGCAATGACCTCCAATTGGAAGATTGCTCAACCGGCAAGATAGGGGAATAAGTTGACAGACAAGGTCTTGTTGGACCGTCGGGATTTATTGAAGAAAGCGGGGCAAGGTGCGCTGGCGGCGCCGATTCTCGCATTGCTACCGCAGTTCGCGGAGACCCAGAAACCGAAGAAGAATGTGAGCGCCATGGGTACATCGGGTAAGCAGACGAAGCCGCCGGCGAAGCCCACAGTAAGTCTGAATGTAAAGGATTATGGCGCTACGGGCGATGGGAAGACAAAGGATACTCTCGCGATTCAGCAGACGATTGAGCGCTGTTCGGTATTTGGCGGCGGCGAAGTTGTGTTGCCCGCAGGGGATTATCTGACGGGCGCATTGGTTCTGCGCAGCGGTGTTGTGCTACGCGTGGAGGAGGGTGCGACGCTGAATGGTTCGCCCGATATGTCGGACTATCCTTTAGCCCAGGTGCGTTGGGAAGGCCACTGGATGAAGGGTTATAGCGCCTTCATTTCAGCGATGGATGCGGAGAATATCGGCATCACAGGTCCAGGCAAAATCATTGGCAGTCCCGCAGTGGTGGGCCGGCTTGAACGGCCTAGCGGACTTCGGCTTCCTGCCCTGCTGGAATTTGTGAACTGCAGCAATGTTCGCGTAGAGAATTGCTACACGCAGAACTACGGCATGTGGTCGATCCATCCGACGTACTGCGATCATGTCACCTTCAAAAACGTGGTTGTGAAGAGTGGGGCGGATGGGATCGATGTCGACTCCTGCAGGCATGTGACGATCGACGGTTGTGACTTTGATACGACAGACGACTGCATCTCTCTGAAGTCGGGGCGCGGAATCGAAGGGTTCACCATCGCCCGAGCAACGGAGGACGTCCACATCTCGAATTGCACCTTTGCTGACAAGGTTTGGGCATGCATCGGCATTGGCAGCGAGACCTCGGGTGGAATCCGCGACGTGTATGTGGACCACTGCAAGTGCCTGGGCGCCGGGACGTTTGCCATCTACATTAAGAGCCGTCCGGGGCGCGGTGCGTTCATCGAGAATATTTATATGAACGATCTCGAAGTATCCGGTGCGAAGAATGGGTTTCTGCGCTTCAACATTCTGAACAGCGGCATTGCCGATACGCCGAATCTGGTTCCGGGCGATGAAGGCATCCCGACGATTCGCAATTTTGAATTCAGGAACATTAAAGTGACCGATATGGCGGAGTTGGTGCATGGAATCGACATACATCCGCGCAAGCCGCTGGATGGATTTGTGCTTGAGAATGTTTCAGGGACATGCAAAAAGGGTATCTCGCTGGCGAACATCAGGAATGCTCACCTTTCGGGAATCAAAGTGACGGGCTTTGAGGGCCCATTGCTTTCGACTAACAATGTGAGCGGGACTGGGCTAGCTGGAGCAACGCCGATTCAAAATGCGGATATGCCTACGTTGCCGGATGCGATCCCGCCGCTGGCGGCACCGTACGAGCTGCACTGATCGGGAGGCAGGAATCGGGACTATCCCTTACCACTCGGGAGTGTCGCACTGACCATGAAGGCGAGACACGGATTCCGTCGGCTGAGTCTGCGGTTGCTTTGGAAGTAGTTTTCGACTTGGAATAAACCGTTCAGTGACCGCAAAGCAAACGGCAGATCGCTACTTTGGAGAACAGCAAGCTTGCAGCGGATCCCAGTTGTCAGTCCCGCGCAGAAAAATGGACGGCGCATACTGCCTGGCTTGTTCGGGAGTCAATAAGTGGGCGTGGGGATCGCGCTCTCCTGGGTGCGCGCCGGGACCGGTTGAGCCGTACTCTGCATAGAAAGCTGTTTCTATCGAATGCGTTTCGCCCGGGTGCCATTCACGCCACCCTGCGGGATCAACCTTATCGTCCATCTCCGTATTCAGATACACGACAGTGGCATAGGGCCGCCAGGGCCGGCCGAGAAAGACGGAGTTTGTTACTTCGGGATCGGCGGTGAGCTTGCACCGGCTGAAAACGAAGCCGGAGTCTTCCTCGGGATAGTGCTTCGCCTGTGCAGTAATGAAGCCGCCACCATGGGCCGTGCTATGGATTTCACAGTGATCGAATACAGCTTTGCCGTCGCCGAAGATGAAGTCCACGTTCCCGGCAATATAGCAGTCGGAGAAGTACTGGCGTGCGGGAATGCAGCTTTCTCCATCCGGGGTGCAGTTGCGGCTTCCGGCATAGACAGTGTCCTGATTGCCGAGCAGGCGGACATTGTGAAAAATGGCACGGTCGCCTTTGACCAGCAGCGCCAGTGCCTGCGAGCCGGCCGGAAGCTGTGGGTGCGTCGCATTGAAATCGTTTTGGAAAGTGATGTTCTCCGCGAAGAAGTTGTCGGCCGTTACATTTACCGTGGCTGAATGAAGTGTGCCACCCGCGGTGCCCGCACTGCGGTCGTTGACGACGACAGTCTTGCTTGCGTCCCGGTCTGCGCTGCGCATGCGGATATTTGGCTTGTCGACGGTCAACACTTCACGGTAGGTTCCGGGAGCCACAAGCACCAGCGCTCCTGTGTTTGGGGCCGCATCGAGTGCACGCTGGATGGAGTAGTAGTCGCCGGTGCCATCGGCCGCCACATAAAGGGTCTCGTCTTCGGGCGGGATAGTTCCGGCCATCTCCGGGGCCGTCGGCAGAGCAGGGAAGGGAACGAAGCGTGATTCGCAGGACAGTGGGTTGCCTGGCACAGAGGCGGTCGTCTGCTGCACGGTCACGTCCTCCCCCTTCGGCTCCAGGTTGCCACGCCGGTTTCCGATCACGATGTCCGCATCCTTAGCGAGCCACGTGGAGTGTTCCTGATCGTCTGCGAAGACATTGTCGAGCGTCAGGCCTAACTTGTGGGTGGAGTCCAATCCAAGGAATGTATAAGTGCCCGGTGAGAGGATATGAATGTCTTTGAGTGTGATGTCGCGATAGATGGGTAGTTGGTCGCCGCTGAAGGTGGTGTAGAGCGGTGTAAAGACGAGCGGGTTCTTCGTGTCGCGAATGCAGACGTCGTGATAGAGGAGGTCGTGGACGAGGCCGCCTCGGCTGCGGTCGGACTTGATGCGAATGCCGTTGTCAGCTCCGTCGATGGTGAGGTCGTCGACGAGCATGTGATCGACACCTCCATTGGTGCCGCTGCCGATGGACATGCCGTGGCCGGTATAGAAGTGGTTGTGGAGCATGGAGATGTTCGATGCCGGGCCTGACTTGCCGGATTTTACAGCGACATCGTCGTCGCCGGTGTGAATGGAGCAATAGGCAATGGTGACGTTGCGCGACGAGCCGGGATCGATTCCGTCAGTATTGCGGGCGGTTTTTGGAGTCATGATTTTGACGCCCCATGCAGTGAAGCCGTCAGTGTTATTGACCGCTACGTGGAAGTTAGGGGAGTTGCGAAGGGTGATCCTGTAGAGCGTGAATCCGTCGGAGTGGTCCACGGCAATGATGCGCGGAACGCTCTGTTGCTTGTCGGTGATTTTTGCTTCGTGCGCGAGATCCCACCAGGTTACATCCTGGCCTAATATTTTGGCGCCACCGCGGCCGTCGATGGAGCCGCCGCCCATGACGCCGCTATTCGGTGCGTTATTCACGGTGATGAGCGATTTGCATCCATGGCCTCTTTCACTCACGAGGCCGCAACTGCCCGGGGAGGTATCGAAGAGGCGCGGATCGCGGGATGAGACCAGCGCGGTGTTTGCGTCCACTACGAGGGTTACACTGGAACGCAACGAAATTGGACCGGCGATGAATATATTCTCTTGCCCGTGCGCGCGCAGAACAACAGCCTTTCCAGCGGCGCAGTTATCGATTGCGTGCTGGATACGGTCCGTGTCGAGCTTCCGCTCATCCTGCGGTGCAATGTTTCCCTGGGGCGCCGCGATGCCGGCGTCAAGCGTTACGCAGGCTGCGGGGATGTGAGGTTCAGTCACTTGGCGCGTGTCTTGGGCGTAGGTGATCAAAATGGAAGCAGAAGAGAGAAGAAGAGCTGAAAGCGAAAGGAATGAGGGCAGGCGCATAAGTAGGCTCCAGAAAGGTAATGCGGGAGAGTGCGATCGTCAACAGGACGCCAAGGCGGCGAGAACTGGTCCCAATAGAAAAAGCCCATAAGTAGGGGAGGGGCTGAGAAACTCAGCCCCTCCCCCTTGTTGATGTTGACTTGTTGGTCTCTTAGAAGTTAATGTGCCCTGCGAACTGCCACTGGCGTGGGTTGTTTGCCTGGCCGCTAACCACACCTAGACTGCTAATTGCGGTTGTGGTATTGGGAGCATTCGTACTGAACGTCTGCCCCAAGCCACCGCTGGCGTTGGTGGAAGTGCTGCCGAACCAAACGTGGTTGTCAAGATTAAAGACGTTGGCCTCGAGGACAAACTTTACATTCTCCTTGTTCCAGAGATCAAAAGTCCGCCGAAGACTGGCGTCCGTATCGTAGTTGCCGGGCCCGCGCAGGCCATAGGGCGCGGTGCGAGCCGCATTGCCAATCACGTATGGATTCGATAGTGGGCAGGGTGCTTGGCAGCCTGTGCCGCTTAACGTGAAAGCTGCAGGGTTGATGTATTGCATGTAGCTCAGGTTGTCCCTGGTGGCACCGTGTCCCCATCCACCGTTCTGGCGAGCGGGACCTGTGAAGCCAGGTGTCAATACGGGCATGCATTGTTCACCCACGCTGTTGCCAGAGCAAGTGCCCTGGACGATCGCCAGCGGGTTGCCACCGATGTAGGTGAAGATGCCAGAAACTCGCCATCCACCTGCCACGTTGCGAACAATGGCATTGTCATTGCCTAGGTGGCCCCTGCCGAAGGGCAGGTCATAGGTTGCGGTGCCAGTGACATCCTGGCGCTGATCGAAGGAGCTGAGCGAGTAGTCGGCCTTACCTTGCGCGTAGGCCTTGCCATCGGCGCTGACGTTAGCCGGGATGGCGTAGCCGGCGCGGAAGGTGCCCGCATTGTCCAGACTTTTGCTGAAGGAGTAGTTCAGCATCATGGTTAACCCATGAGCCAGGCGCTGGTTGATGGAAAGCTGCAATGCGTGGTAGTTGGAGTTGCTGACCGCATCGACCGTGTCGGACATTCCGGAGTACTGCGGAAAGGGTTTGAGCATCTGGCTGAATGCCTGGGTTGTCGGAAAGGTTGGATAAGGCAAGCTCAGTCCGTTGGCCGTCAAGTTAGCCGCGGAGGCTGTTTCCGAGAGGTTAGCTCCAAGAGACAGCCACTTGGGATCGAGCAGGTTCGCATTTTTGCCCTGTTCAGCGGTGCCGGTAGCCACGAGATGGTGCCCTTCATTGCCGACGTAGCTCACCGTGGCTGTCATGTCCTTGGTGATGCTGCGCTGGAGGCCAAAGGTCCATCCGGTAAACTCAGGCGCACGGGCTCCAAACTTGGGATCGAGGTAGCCGAGCGTAGAAGAGATACTGTCGACGGTGCCCGTGCTTGCAGTTGAGTAAATGGTTCCGTAGCCGGGATCTTCGTTCGGTGGCGCGTTGACCGAGTATCCCCTTCCACCGAAACTGGTGTTGGATGGGTCGTTGGAAAAGCCTGCAACCGTGTGTCCCGCCTGGCCGCTCTGAGCCGGGTTGCCGTTCAGATAGAACGCAGGGAGAACCGCACCAGGACTAGGAGGATTCGGGGCCGCCGACAAGCCAAGCAGCAACGCGCTAGCTGGTCCGGCACCGTTGGTGTTTCCACCCGTGCCACCACCCAGTGCATAATACATGCCGGCGGAGGCGCGGATGACCGTCTTGCTATTAAGCGAATAGGCAAGTCCCAGGCGCGGTCCCCAGTTGTTGTTGTAGGCCGACAGGGGTGTTGAGCCAACGCCTGCGCTGCCGGCAAACTGCAGCGCACCAGCTGTGCCGGTATAGGGGTTGGTGAGGTTGGGATTCATGAACGAGAAGCGGTTCTCCGCCTCATGGAAGGGTGGAAGATAATCCCAGCGAAGGCCGGCGTTGATGGTCAGCTTGTTCGTTAGTCTGTAGTCGTCGTTCGCGAACACCGCGAAGGGGTGGAAGCGCGTACCAGTTTCCTGGCTGTTTAGCGCATATTCGGTGTAGGTACCGCCGTCCATGGCGCCCAACATAAAGCTGGCATAATCCCAGCCCGTGTTGCCAAGGGCCGTTACGGAGGCGGGTTTGAAGCCTTCGGTTTCCTTGTTGGAGAGAGTAAGGGACAATGGGGTGGTTCCAGTTCTATCCTGCAGGACGTTGTATTGAAGCCACTGCAGCTGAGCGCCGAAGGAGAACGAGTGCTTGCCGCGAACCCATTGCACGTTGTCCAGAGCAACAAAGTTGTTGGTGACGTTGCCCGCGGATGCGGACGGTCCCCACTGGGTGACTTCGCTGAATTTGACGTCCGGGAAGCTCTGCTGAGTTTGTCCGGTAGGCAGGCCGTTTATGCCGAAGCCCGAAGCGGACCAGGCAGGGTTGATCAAGCTGGGGTTGATGGCCGGCGAATAATACTGCATTGCCCCGTACTTGAACTGGTTGACCAGCGAATTGCTGATCACGTAGGTGTGCTCGAACATTATGTCTTTGGTGATGGGTCGATAGATCTTGCCGGTCTGATAAGGAAGCGGAGCCGCGTTGGTAGGCGACGAAGATCCATAGGTGCCGATGAGACCCTGGCGGCCCGCACCAACGATCACGCTCATTTTCTGCTTGTCAGAGAGATCGTAGTCAAGGCGTTCGGATTGGGTCCAGTTGTTCAGACCCCAGGCGTTCGTGCCTAGATAGTTGCCGGTAATGTTCGAGTTGGTGGGCGCCGGAAGATACTGTGCCATGGCTTGCGCGATAGGCGAAATCTCAGACGCTGGAATGGTGTTGTTCGGGTAAGCTGTACGCGTGCATTTGCTGGTCGTCGTGCAGGTCTGCGTGATGGGATCGTAGATGGTGACCGGAGTGGCTTGGTTGAGCAACTCGGAGAAGTTGCCCGTCCGCATCAGCGCCGTGGGGATGGTGTAATAAGCTGGGTTACTCACAGTCGAATAACGGAATCCCAGGTAGTTGGCGAAGAAGAAGAGCTTGTTCTTCAGGATCGGGCCGCCCAGCGAAGCACCATACTCATTCATGTGCTCGGTCGGAGGCGAGTTCAGCCAGACGGGACCACCTCCAGCCGCCTCGCTAGCTACGGTAGCCGGGACATTCTGGCCCGGCAAGAAACCGATAGCGTCGAAAGCGGTGTTACGAATCACGTCATAAACGGTACCGTGGAACTGGTTACCGCCAGACTTGATGGTGTAGTTTTCAATACCCAGGCCGCGATATTCGGCGGAATAGGCAGAAGTCTTGAGCTGAAACTGGTCGACGGTCTCGACGGAGAAGGCAGACCAGATGTAGCGCGGGTCGCCCGACGTCGAAACTGAGGTCATGGGAATGCCTTCGAGGTACATCTCTGAGGAATTCTGGTTGCCGTTGATGACCATCGGCTCGTCGGTCTCGTTGTTCTTGGTTTCGTTGGCGGTCACGCCAGGCATGAGCGCGGCGAAGTCTGTCGCGCGGCGCTGATCGGGGCTCGCAGCAGCTCCCATTTCCAGCGGGAGGGACTGATAAACTTCGCTTTCCATCGCCGCACCGAGCGTCGCATTCTCGGTCTCTAACGGTGGGGGCTCATCCTTTACAGTGACGGTCTGGCTCATTGCTCCGACTTGCAGCGTCAGACTGAGTGACAGAACCTGCATACCATCGAGGTGAATGTTTTCACGCACGAGGTTTTCAAAGCCTGTGGCGGAAACTGTGATTGTATAGTCACCCGCGTCAAGCGGGGAAAGTGTGTAAAGGCCGCTGTGGGTGGTGCTGCGAACCGTCTCGGCTCCGGTTGCCGTGTTCCGGGCAGCTACTTTCGCGCCCACGACCAAGGCTCCGGATGAATCGGTGACCGTACCTTCAATGGTCCCCGCCCCTCCCAACTGCGCGATTGAGCTCATTGGCGTCAACATGGCAATGGCCAGGACCACAAGCCACATCCATGCTGAGGAGCGAAGGAATCGTCCAGCCGTGCTCCCTGACACCTTCAAACGATTCAGTTGTTCTTTACTTTCATGCAATTGCATCATTGTTGCCTCCATAAAACTGCAGTCATACTTCGCCCCTTGCATTCGTCAGCGCCAGCTTCAAATGAATCTACCGGCAGAGGTCAGACCACTTTTTGAAACGTGACCAGTTTGCTTGAGGAACGCAGGTCTTGTCAATGACGAAAAAGGGTTATCAGTTTCTTCCGGGTAATCGATTTAGAATGAGATGTTTAGACGGAGCCGGAGAATTGGCAATGATACCAATAGGTCAGACCTCATGGGAAGAACAACGGAAGATACTTTGAATTCGGTGGCGCAACCTCGCCTTTAAGCTCAACCACGTGGAGCGTCGAATCAAAACCTGAGACCCGTGGGTAATGCCCAGGGAAAGCGAACGTTTGAATCGATCACGCATGTAAGAGTGCTCCTTCCTCGACGCACAGAACTTGCACGATGCACAATCGGGAGCAGAGCAAATGAGCTGCAGCGGAAACCGCGAGCCACTCAGTGGATGGGGCCATCAAGGGGTCGCTGCAACCCTTTGTCGTGAAGCGGAGGACCAGGCTTCTCCCGGATGCTTCGAGGCCTGGACACAACCTTTGCCGCCTTCCGATCCGCGATACGCTCCGAACTTTGCGCAGTCTGCGCCATGCGCAAGTGCTTCTCCATGAGCTTCCGCGCATCCTCGGGATTCCGCACGCGGATAGCACGGTAAATCTCACGATGCATCTCAGCGGATTCGCGCAGGTCAGTCGAGTGCTCCACGGTTCTGCGTCGCTTGTCATAGAGCGCTGACGTGATCGTTTCCATCAGAACAGAGAGAATTGGGTTTCCTGAGGCCTGCGAAATAATGCGATGAAATAGAATGTCGTGGATCAGATAATCGGCGGGGCTATCCACGGCGGCGAACATTTCGCCAACCTCTTCGGCGAGCGCCGTGTGGTGCTCTTCCCTGCCGCGCTCCGCTGCGAATGCGGCGAGATGGCCTTCTAGAATCAAGCGTGCCTCAAACATCTGCCACGACTGAAAACCGTGGAGCGCGCCCATGAAACTAAGGTATGCCTTGGCGAACTCCGGCGGCCCATCCGCGACAAACGTACCGACACCATGCCGCACTTTCATGATACCCATCGTCGCCATGTACCCGATTCCAGTGCGAAGACTGGCTCGGCTGATCTTGAGCGTGCGCGCAAATTCGCGTTCCGGGGGGATTCTATCTCCTGGTTTCAATGTTCCATTCTGAATCAGGGAGCGGATGTGGTTAACCACGTCCATAGTTCGGTGAGTATCAGGCTCTTCCTTCTGCTTCTTGGTCATAACCACTAGACACCCTTTTTTGCCCATGAAACCTGCGCCAGAATGAGGTTAGCACCGATCGGCTGTCGCCGTCCGAGAATTCCGTGCTTCCCGAAATGACGGCAGTTGTACAAATGTTTATATACGTGGTCTGACCTCTTTGCAAGGTGGAATCGCCGGCTCTCAGAGAAAGGGAAGAATTCGAGCCATGCTGATCCCAAGACCAGAAGGAGAGTCAAAGCGCCGTATGAGCAGGTTCAGGCGATGCCAATCGTGAGTTAGCACGGGCAACGCGGGCGGTGTGGTTCCCGAAGAAGGAACCGCCTTCCTGATCCGGTTGTCGATCCGGAGTTTGCGGGGCTCCGGAAGAAAATTGCAAAGCAGGTCGAGCAGACCGGAGAGGACTCCTCCAAATCGGCACAGAGGCGGATTGCCGGAATTCCTGCATTCAGTGCAGGATGACCATTGCTCCGGTCAGTTTCGTAATCTGCTGCTCTTGGCTTGCCGTAACTTCAACACTCTCGCCAGAGACTGCAGCAAATCTCCCTCATGACTACCGCGGCCAGCGCCCAACGATCACCAACAACGCTAGCAGAAACATCACCAGGTTCGGAGTGGTATGTTCCTGGAGACGCGCGCGATAAATGCTGCAAATGATCGCGAGGAGCGCAACATCCGCAGCCGCCAGCAGCAGAAGAATATTGGGCGCCCAAAGATCGACCGGCACAAGCAGTACCATTGCTCCGGCAATCTCCAATAGCGCGATTGCTGCAGCTAGTTCGTCGGCCATTCCAACGCAACCGGCCCCCGACGGGACTCGCTCTGCGGTCTTATGCCTTCCAAACACAAGAATTTTACTGTATCCGCTATGGAGACACGCCGCTGCCAAAATGATCTGCGCCACCCACAGAACGATGTTCATTACTTTGTCCACCTTTCTTGTCTAGGCTCGGTCGCAATGGAAAGGGATGTGAAGAATTGGAAAGCGGATCCGCTTTCCAACTCCCCACATCCCGGGTCTTCCTTTCAGGCAGTCGGCCAGGCCCTCAAGCAACAACCGCTGGCTTGGGCACGCTATTAATCGTCTTCAGGATTTGCGAGACGATCTGGTAGGGATCGGCTTCGGAGTTCGGACGGCGATCTTCCAGGTAGCCCTTGTATCCGTTCTTGATGAAGTTCACGGGCAGGCGAATCGACGCGCCACGATCCGAAAGCCCATAGCTGAACTTGTCGATGGACTGGGTCTCGTGGAGGCCGGTGAGGCGGAGGTGGTTATCCGGGCCGTACACGGCGATGTGCTCGGGGATGTTTTTCTCAAACGCCGCCATCAAGGCTTCCAGATATTCCTTACCGCCCACTTCGCGGATGTACTTGGTGGAAAAGTTGGTGTGCATGCCCGATCCGTTCCAGTCGCCCTTGATAGGCTTGCAATGCAGAACCAGATCGACCTCGTACTTTTCACAAAGACGCGCCATCAGGTACCTTGCGATCCATACATCGTCAGCGGCCTTGGCCGAGCCTTTGGCGAAAATCTGGAATTCCCACTGGCCTTTGGCAACTTCCGCGTTGATGCCTTCATGGTTGATGCCTGCGGCGAGGCAGAGTTCAAGATGCTCTTCTACGATAGTGCGGGCCAGGCTGCCCATGTATTTATAGCCGACTCCGCAATAGTAGGGGCCCTGGGGCGTTGTCGGGTGTCCATCTTTCGGGAAGCCGAGCGGGCGCCCATCCTTGTAGAGAAAGTACTCCTGCTCGAAGCCCACCCACAAATCCGGATCGTTCTCAATAGTGGCGCGCATATTGGTCGAGTGCGGCGTGCCGTCCGGGTGCATCACCTCGCTAAGGACGATGTAGGCGTCCTTGCGGCTTGCATCGGGATAGAGGGCGACCGGCTTCAGAATGCAGTCCGACTTGCTACCCTCAGCCTGCATTGTGGAACTGCCATCAAAACCCCACAAGGGCAGATCTTGAAGCTTGGGCGGAGTCTCATAGGACTTCAGTTGGGTTTTGCCGCGAAGCTCAGGAATCGGTTTCTTGCCGTCGAGCCAGATGTATTCGAGCTTGTACTTGGTCATGAGTCTCCAGTCTCCTATTTCATGGGAAAGATGTTCGTAGATCAGATTTAAGTCTAGTGAAGAATGAATAAAGAAAAGATAAAAAATCCATAAAGGCAACTCTGACAAATGAATCAGGTCAGGACGAAAGGATAAGAGGCAGCCTGCTGGGCGGACTCACTGCGGCAGCCGGTAGGGCCGGCCTCGATACATGCCCACCTGTTCCACCGACCGCACTCGAATCACCTGGGCCGTCGTATTGTCCCCGCCATCGATCTCAACCGCCCGACTTACAAGTTCGCGGGCAATCTCATCTACATTTTTGCTCTGTGCTGCAATACTGGCCATCTCCCGCGGGCTCATCTCGTCATGCAATCCGTCGGTGCAAAGTACCAGCACGTCCCCAGGCTGCAGCGTGATCGCCGTTGTGTCCGCGGCAACAAACATCTGCGGCCCCAGTGAGCGGGTTAGCACATGTCTCGATTCGGAAACGGCCATTTCGCTGGAGGAGATCAGGCCCATCTTCCTTTGCTCGTTCACAAAGGTATGATCCTGCGTAATTTGCTTGGGCTGGCCATCGCGAACAAGATAGCAGCGGGAGTCGCCAACGTGTGACACAATCGCCTGATCGTGCCTCACCGCACAGGCCACCAGAGTAGTGGCCATATTCGCTCCCCGGTATTCCATTGTCAGTGAGCAATCGTGCACTGCCGCATTGGCGTGCTGAATCAGACGCGGCAACAAGCTGATGAGCATCGTGCCGGACTGGGCAGTTGCAAATTCCTCGGTCACAACGGATATGGCTTTTGCCGAAGCAACCTCACCCAAATCCATCCCACCCACACCGTCGGCAACAGCAAACAGATAACCGTGGGTCCTGGCCTGTTGACGCGAGGCTGGAATGAACGAACCCATCGCATCTTCGTTGTTGGTGCGTACCTTTCCAAAATCGCTTGCCTGTCCAAACTGCAATTCCAACATGGGCGCGGCCGCCTTAGACACCTTCCGGATCGCCGAAGGAAGGTTAGCCATTTAGACAACATATTTCGTCGATTTCAAAGGACCGCTGGGTGGTTATCTGCGCATCGTCTCTCAGAAAGAGATCGAGAACAGTTGCCACCCAGCGGTTGCAGTCAGGTTGACGATCGGTTTAGACAGACGTTTTGGAAGTGACTAGGACAGCCTTGCCCTTCTTTTGAGATGAGCGAATAAAGTAAATGGCGCCGTAGATGCCCCAGATAGCGGAGATTCCAAGCGCCAGCAGCGGCTCCTTGAAGGTGCCCAACCCGAAGACGGGACCGGCGATATAGAAGCCCATGCAGACCAGGTTGGCAATCAGGCCGAATCCTGGAATCAGCCAGTGCCGGACCAGACTGAAGTCCGGACGCCCAGTGAAGGCAACTATGCACAAGAAGCAACTGAGTGCGTAGAGGATGAAGGTGCCGAAGTTAGAGGTGAGTGTGACGGCCAACAGCGAGTTGGGTAGCCCCGCCAGCGTGTCGTGAGAAAGGTAGCCGACGCTGGAGAAGATGCCGTGGGGCAGCGCGGCAATGGTGGCATCTGTTGGCGCAGCGGCGTCGCCGAAGACAAGTGAGACGCCGATGACCCCGATGACCGCGGAGATCCAAGCCAGCGTCCAGATGGCCTTTCGCGGGGACAGAGATCCGGCATGGAGAATGCCGAAGTGCTCCGGAGCCTCGTCATCTTTGCCCATGGCGTAGGTGACGCGAGCGCCGGTATTCATGCAGCTGAGGGTAGTGCCGATCAGCGCGAAGAAGACGGTTATGGCTTCAGCGAGCATGAAGTACTTTCCATGGCCCTGGCCAAGCAACCCGTCGCCGACGATGATCATCATGTCACCGATGGGTGCTGCCGAACCACCGGCGCTCGTCATGGTATAGCCCGAGTTAAGAAAGTAGTTAGCCGCGAAATACTCAAATAGGTAGCAGATCAGACCCTGGATGAGCAGCGAAGCAATGACGGCGATGGGGATATGTTTGGTGGGATTCTTTGCTTCGCCACCCATCGAAGTCACCGACTCAAAGCCGACAAGGATCAGAATGGCGACCGTGGCCTGGATAAACATATAGCTCAATTTGTGCGGCATAACAACCGAGGCCGCCGACGTGTGTGAGAGGAAGTTGCCAGTCGAGTCGGTCTCAGGGTAAGTGATGACGTAGGGAACCGGCTTGCCCGCCGCGTCGAGCAGCGGCAAAGGCGTTCCGCTGGCGTCGCGAAGCGTTGTACCGTCTTTGGCAGTAGCGAACTGGTAAGTGTAAGTTGCGAGCGATTGCCCATCGTACTGGAAGCCCGTGGTTCCATTAGGGTGGCTGGCGCGATATTGAAGCGCGAGCACGCTGAAGACGACGAGAGCAGAAATCTGAACAAGGTTAATAGCGATGTTGACCGCTGTAGAAGCGCCGGCACCCTTGGAGGCGATCCAGGCGACGAAAAAGGAGAACAGCACCGCGATCAACGCCATGAAGATCGGGCCGGGATTCGATCCGCTCATGACGTTCGGATACAGGAATCCGACAATGTACCCCACGAAGACGCCTGTAACTGCCACCATCACTCCGGGATAGACCCAGTAATAAAGGTGCGAGCCCCAGCCGACGATGAACTTCGCGATGCGAGCGTACTTAAACATCTTGTCCTGGGACAAGAGAGCCTGTTCCGCGTAGTAGTAGCTGGAGCCGGTGCCAGGGTAGAGCTTGGAGATTTCGGCGTAGGATACGGCGGTAGCCAGACAGAGCAGTAGGGAGACGAAGATTCCGATCCACATGGCTGGTGCTGTGGATGGTTGGCCCGCGACTCCGGTATTTGCCTGGATTGCAAAGGTGAGCCACAGAAAGGCTCCAGGGGCGATAAGAGCCATTGCGTTGCTGGTCAATCCGGTAAGGCCCAGAGTGGCCTGCATCTGAGGTGCTTTCTGATCTGCCATGAGCATTCTCCTGGAATTTGGTTTCTTGGATCGGCTCCCAATGGTTGGCCACTGGGAGCCTTGTAGGATTCGCCCGATCCTCGAGTGCTAATCGAGCAGCTTGCGTTGGCCCTTGCTTTTCCTGTCGATCTAGCGCTTCGGACCAAAGAACGCGATAAAGGCTACCGTCAATGTGGATTGCTGGTCCGTCGTTTCGTTGGCCAATTTGTGGAAGTACTGTTCATTCGAAAAGTCTCCGCGGTACTCAACGCGGGCCAGCAGGCCCTCGACCCACTTGTACTCATAAGTCGCGGTGAACTCATAGAGATGTTGAGCGGTGCCAGTTTGGAATCCGTCCGGGTCATCGAAGTACTCAAATCGGCCCGACAGCGCTGACTTTGCCGTTGCCTGCTCATGCGCTGCGAATGCCACGCCCTGCCAAGTGTTTAGCTTGGTGTCGCCCTGCGCTTCAACTGCGTCGCGGTTCGAGCCGTAGTCATAGTTGATGTAGGCGTTGAGCTTTCCAGGCGGCGTAAACAGGATCGTGGTATCGATCAGGTTGCGGATTCCGTCCGTAGTGTTGGCGTTTTCCGGGCCGACGTAGTAATTCACGTTCCAGGTGTATTTAGGTTTCACATACGCGCTAGTGAAAGCCCCGGTAACCCCACCGTTGGTCTTGGAAACGTTGTTCCAGCCATTTACGAGTTGGAAACCGATGGTCTCGGTCTTGGAAACGGGCAGGGAAGTGCGCGCGCCGAAGTGCCAATAAGGTATCGCATTGACGAAGAGAAGGGAGCGGGAGTAGTTCCAGTTATCCTTCGCCTCGATCACTTCCGCACCGGCCGAAGTCACGAATTTGCCGAAGTCCAGTTCGAATCCCTTTGCCTTAGGCGGCTTCAAGCTCAGAAATGCCTGCTCAAGGTAAGGGAGCTGACCGGAGTTGGAATTGCTGTTGCTCGGAGCGGCATTGATCAATTCATTGGTCCGCCCGTAGATAAAATCAACATGCGCGCCGACCGGATCTGGATCGTGGTTCAGCGTGAGCTTGGCCGCGCTCAGTTCAAACTGGTCTGTTTTGTCGTTGAAGTTATAAAGTTGATTGAGCTGGTCATAGCCGTCCGTAGTGTTTGGGCGGTTCACGTTAAAACTGTAGTACCCATCGATGAAGCCGCTAATGTCCATTGGCCCCACGCTCCACGTGGGCGCCGCTGGTGCTGCGGCAGCAGCGGCTGGAGCCTGATCTGCGGGGGCCGGGGCTGGCGTTGTTGTTGCTGTTGGGGCTGGAGCTGGTGTTGCCACCGTTTGAGCACCGGCCATCAAGGACACGGACATTGTTGCGCAGGCTGTTATTTTTAGGATGTGATCAAGATTTGAATTCATTGGCACTGTTCCTCCCGAAAAAAGTCTTGTTGGGATAAGGCAAAGTGAGTGGGGTCAGAGACCTGGTTGCCGGGTTTTGTAGCCTTCAGAGCGCACTGATCCTGCTGAATCCCGCGAGGGATTTACGGGGCCCGCGAGCCGGTCAGGTCGTTTCGGATTAACTCTAGTTACACAAAGAATCCATAAAGAAGCTATTAAAAATATCCAAAGATATTTTCACGCCGTTCATATACAATCCGTCATATCGACGATCCTCGAGGTCGAACCGGAGTCTTTTCCTGCCGATTTCGCCTACTTGGCAACTTTGGAGGATCCGTCGGGGATGGGTACGGTCCGCGCATTCTGAGTCCAAAGCAAGTCAACCTGAGAGAGGGTGGCTGGATGTCTGAAAGCCTTGATTTATTGCGCCCCGCACCGATGAGGGGCCACGCCAAAAGAAGCAGTGCCGAGCAGCTTCGCTCATCGGTGCTGGACGGACTCGCCCAGGTCTACAAGACACCTCTAACTGCCATTTTGGCCGCCAGCGCGGGCCTCAATGAAATGGGCATGCTGTCAGAGACACAGGCCGATCTGGTAGCGATCATCGACGATCAGGCTCGTCTGCTGAGTAACCTGACATCGCGGCTGTTGGCCACGGCGCGGCTTGACGCAAAGGAGATCGAGCTTCATCCCAAACCCGTGGGCGTGGAGCCGATCATCGATGACGTTGTGGCTGCAATCCGTCCGCGCTTGGAAAACAGAAATGTCGTAATCGAGCTTGAGGATGACGGCCTTGTGCTCCATTGCGATCGCCACTTGATTCTCATGCTTCTGAGCCAGTACCTCGACAATGCATGCAAGTATGCGGATGCTGGAACCTCGATCACGATCGGTGCCTTCGAGGAGAATTCAAAAGTGAAGTTTTCGGTGCACAATATCGGTCCTGTCATCCCAAAGACCGATCTTGACGGGATTTTTGAGCACTACCAGTTGCCCTCGTCCCTTGTTGGACGGACTGAGAACAAGGGATTCGGCCTTTCAGTGGCCAAGCGGATTGCATCTTTTCATGGCGGTACTGTGTGGGCAACCAGCAGCGAGGCGGACGGCACCACCTTTTTTGCCGATATTCCGACTGAGCCGCAAAGGAGATCCAATTGATGACCCAGCGTCCTATTCGCGTCCTGATCGTCGATGACGAACCGGCCATCCGCAGAGCGTTGCGGCCGCCGCTCACCGAACTCGGGTTTCAGGTGACGGAAGCGATTCGCGGTGAAGAAGCATTGCAAATGCTCCGCACCACCTCGTTCGACGTAATCCTGCTGGACATCAACATGCCGGGCATTGGGGGAATCGAGACGCTGCGCCGCATCCGTTCCATTCATTCCAGGCTACCGATTCTCATGCTCACCGTCCTCGATGGAGAAAACGAGAAGGTGCAGGCGCTTGAACTCGGCGCCGACGATTATGTCACCAAGCCATTCAGTACACGGGAACTGGTTGCGCGCATCCGCACCGCTGTTCGCCGCATCCACGCGCCCGTTCGCGCGGAAACCGCTCCCATTGAAATCGGCGAATTCCGTCTTGAGCCGCTGAAGAGATCGGTGACCAAGCGCGGCGTGCCATTGCACCTCACCCGCAAGGAATTCGACATCATGCACTGCCTCATGAGCCGCGCCGGTCGGGTCGTGACCAACTCCAAACTGCTCACCGCGGTGTGGGGCGCGGACTGCAGCGAGGAGATTCAGTACATTCGCGTATACGTAAATCAATTGCGCAAGAAGATTGAAGACGATCCAGCAAATCCTGTGTATATCCTCACCGATGTTTACGTTGGATATCGGTTTGCAGACCCCCGGACGGAGATGGGGGATGATGCAAAAATGGGCGCCAGGTTGGACCCTGTGGCATCGGAAGCTGGAAGTGCTCTGTCGGTATAAAGGCACCTCCGTTTCAATTTGCGAATCAATTTAGCCAGGGCAATGGTCAACAGGAACTCTTCCTATTTTGCCGCCTGCTGCTCGCTGAACCGATAGCCGATATATGGATCGGTCAACAAATACTGCGGATTGGACGGATCGTCTTCAATCTTCTTGCGCAGCAAGCGGACAAAGGTTCGAAGGTACTCGAGCTCCCGTCCATACTCGGGACCCCAAACCGACTTCAAGAGCCGCGCATGAGGAATTGGTTCGCCTGCGTGCATCATCAGGTAATGCAGGACTTCGAACTCCTTCGGAGTCAGGTGAATCGAACGTCCATCCTTTTGCACTCGGTATTTTACCGGGTCCAGTTCAAGCTGGCCGCTTCGTATCGGCGCATCGCGATCAACATCCAGAGTATTCCTTCTTCGTACCGCGGAACGTAGGCGCGCCGTCAGCTCTCGCAATTGAAAGGGCTTTGTAATGTAATCGTCCGCGCCCGCGTCCAGCGCGAGCACCTTGTCTTCTTCCCCGTCCATGACCGTGAGCATCAGGATCGGCAGTCGTGGAACGGCGCGTCGGATACTGCGGCAGGCTTCCACTCCACCCATGCCGGGCATATCAACGTCCAGTAGCACGGCGTCAAAACGAGTTGCGCGAACCAGGGAAAGTGCCTCTTCTCCTCGGCCAGCTTCCACCACAACGAAACCCATGCCGGAAAGTGTCACGCGCAATGCTCGCCGCGTTGATGCATCGTCGTCCACGACGAGTATCCTGCCTCCGTCTGGTGGCGGTGGTTGCGTGGTCAATCTTTCCTCCTTTGGTCCGCCGAAAGAGAGAAAGAAGATTCTTCTCCTTGCGGTCGCAGATCACCCACACAAGGCTTGCAGCGCAAGCGCAACGCCACACGCGGCGAAGCTCTCAGAGGCGCACAGCCTTGGCAACGAATCGCCCTTCCAGCCATATCAAGAATCGGAACTGGGTTTTACTACGTCGGTATTCCAGGCTGCTGGATAGAGCCTAGCCGGGCGAACATAAATAAGCCATAAAAATTACATGTAGAAAAAGGATGACGCAGAAGGGAACTTAAGCCATCCTCCCCACTGCGCCATCGATGCTTCAATCTAAGACTGGTGGGCCTTCTACATCCGCTGCTGGGTTGTGGCGCCCGCCGGTTCTGCCAACTGCGCGTACTTTTGAGAGAGTGCTCCCGCTTCTGATGCCTTCTCGACATAGTATTCGTAAAGGTACTTTGCTTCGTCCGCGGGCTTTGGATATTTCGCATACAGGCTCACCGTAATCTGACTGCGGCGAATCCACTCCTGCTTCTCGTCCGCTGCCTGTTTCAGATAACCCTTCTGTTGGATCTCATAAGAAGCAGCAAGTGCCTTGTATTGCTCTGGCGTGTGCGCTTCGCGGGCCATCTTCTTAAGTTGAGCCTGGCTGACATGTGAGTCGTCCCCGCCAGAGCTAACCGCGCTTTGCGCACTTCCAACACCCACAAAAGCGAAGGTCAAAATGCCTGCTGCAATGAGCCGTCCGTTCATTTGTTTCCCCTCCATGACTGAGTATTGGCCGGGCGCCGTAAAGGAGGCATGAAGAGAATCAAAGATGATTGTAAGCACGGATAGATCGAGGTTCTGATGACGGACGCCTCTCTGGTTATGACTCTCGCATCACGGTCGCAGGGCAAGGCGTGCTTCCAAGTCCAATGCGGAGAGGTGACCACTGAAGGTGACACGCATCACGGAGAAAACTGGCTTCCGTGGTAGCCTGAACACATGTTGCGGGATTCATTCCAACGCGCGTCCATGGCCGTTCTGCTCATCGGGCTGATGATTGCGCCTATTTGCCTTTGCCTGCAACAGCATCAAAAATCTGCACATAGTTGCTGCATGCAGCAGTCGGAGTCTTTGCCTTCACTGCACGCAAATTGCTGTGTAGTTAGAGCGCCGTTGCCGGCCACGGTGGCTGGGCTGACGTTCGCGGGCGCGGAACGGCTTGTACCTGTAGATCGTCTTGAGGCACTTTTCGCGATGCCCTCGACGAGTCACCGAGCACCCGCCGTCGCGATTCCACCATTTTCACCGCCACCCGGCGCGTTCATCCTAAGAATCTAGTCCCTCCTCAACCGCTGCGGCCTTCCGGCGTTTGCACTGCCACGTCGGGACTTCCTTCGTGCCCTCATCTTTAGCGGAGCTGTCGAGTGAAAATCTATCGTGTTGCGCCATTTGTGCTGGCGTTCTGTCTTGTTTCCCATGCACAAACCGGACCGGTGCGGGCCAGTGCAGCCAGCCCGCCCCAGGGTTCTGTCACTGTTGAGGATGCTGTTGCGACAGCCCTTGAAGCCAACCCGCAGATTCATGCAGCTGCGCGGCGCGTTGCGCTGGCGCAGTCGAGAACCACTACTGCACGGAGTCTGGACGACCCCATGCTTATGGTGCGTGACTGGGATACACCTTTGCGCGAACCATGGGACCTGAACCAGGCGCAGGTAATGTTCTCAATCCAGCAAACATTTCTGAGCCGGCAGAAGCGAGATCTACGCTCAAAGGTTGCGGTGGACGACGTGGAAATGGCTGCCAGCGATCTCGAGTCGCTGCGTCAGGAAGTTGCCGCGGAAGTACGCAAGGCATGCGCCGACCTGAGACGCAATGCGGAAGAGATGAAGCTGCATGATCGCCAGGCCTCGCTGCTGAAAGAGGCCCTGGCCGCTGCTCTGGCTCAGTACACAACGGGCCGGGTTCCCCAGGTAGATGTGCTCCGCGCGCAAATGGCAGTGACGCGCCTGGATGAGCACCTGATCGAGCTGGAGCAGGAACGTGACGCAGCGCAAGCTGAACTGAATACTCTGATGGGCCGCCCCGCGGACACGTCCGCAGAGATTGCAGGCGACTATGCCGCGACGGTGGAAATGCCACCCCTCGAAGAACTGGAACGGATGGCGATGGAACACCGGCCAGAACTCGCCGGCTTACGCAAGGGAGTTGTGAAGTCTCGAGACGAGGCGTTGGCAACGCGGCTCGCCATGAAGCCGGACTTTACCGCTTCGCTTGGATACATGCTGATGCCGGCAGGTTCGTCCTCCCGCAACGCTTATATGGCCGAGTTGAGCATGAACTTGCCGAGTCTCAATCGCCAGCGTCATGACGGCGAGGCTAAGCAGGCCGATGCGGCAACTGATGTTGCCCAGGCCAATCTCGAAGCGCGGACTTCAGCGGTGTTTCTCGAAGTACGCCAATCCCAAGTAGCTATTGCGGCAGCGGGGAAGCGGACAAAGGTCTATCGCGACACGCTCTTGCCGCAGGCCGAAGCAGCATTCAAAGCCGCCACAGTCGCGTATCAAAACAATCGCGCCGAATTCTCAACGCTTATCGACAGCCAGAATCTCCTGCTCGAAATCCAGACCGCACTCTACAAGGATTTATCGGCCAGAGACGCAGGCGTGGCAGATCTGGAGCGCGCAATTGGAACAGAATTGCCCGGCACAACCAGCCCTGAGAGGAAGAGCAAATGACTGCAAGGGAAAAGAAACTGATGGCGATTGGCGCGGGAGCCGGGATGCTGGCCGTTGTGCTTGTTGCAGCATTGCTCGTTTTGCGAGGTGCACACATTTTCGCAGGCGAGAGCAAAACTGCGGCAACGAGTAATACACCCGCGCAGCCCGCATCCGCCGCGACGCTCCAGTCCATCGATACCGGCACGCAGCCCGGAACCACTGTCGAGTTATCGCCTGCGGAGATCACCGCGGCAGGCGTGCAGGTAGCCGATGTGCGCACTGCGATGCTGAAGACGGACATCAATGCGTTTGGTCGCGTGGAACAACCTGAAGCTCAACTCGCCGCCGTCAGTTCACGCATCGGCGGCCGCGTGGACAAACTCTATGTACAGTTCACAGGAGAGAAGGTGAGAAGCGGGCAGCCAGTTGCCGACCTATACAGCCCGGAGGTTGCCACGGCTATCGAGGAGTATCGGCTGGCCGAGGAAAACCGTAATGGCCTGCATCAATCCGACGATGTCTATGCGCGCGCACAGGCCGATGCGTTGGTGAAGGCCAGCCAGCACCGGCTTGAACTCTGGGGCATCTCGAGCAAGCAAATGGAGGCAACAGCCACGGAGGGCGTTCCACACGTGACCATCTTCGCATATGCCTCCGGAACGGTGGTTGATCGCAAAGTGACACAGGGCCAATACGTGAATGCGGGCGACACGCTATTTACGGTGGCAGATCTGAGCCATGTGTGGATTAAGGCGGATGTGTACGAGGAACAACTTCCACAGATTCATGCCGGCCGGCAGGTGGAAGTTACATGCGAATCGCTACCCAACCAAACGCTGCACGGCCACGTGGACTTCATCGAGCCATCGGCAAACGCGCAGACGCGAACGGTGCCGGTGCATGTGCACGTAGCGAATCCGGGAATGCGCTTGCTGCCGGGCATGTTTGTGAGTGCGACGTTTGTGACGCGCGCGCCGCAGCCCTCGGTAGTCGTTCCGCGCTCAGCGGTGCTCGATACGGGCACGCGCAGAATAGTTTACGTCGCGCGCCTCAATGGAGTCTTTGAGGCCCGCGAAGTGGCCGTAGGTGCTCCTTCCGACGATCTCTTCCCGGTCTCCAGTGGGTTGCAACCCGGCGAAAAAGTCGTGCTCAACGGAAACTTTCTCATCGATTCGCAGGCTCACCTCAGTTCAGGAATGTCAGGTCTCTACGGAGGATCAAAGGAATTCACGGCTGCACCGCAGGCTCAAAGTTCTGGAACTTCTCCCGCAGCCAGCAATCAGCAGGCAGTCCCATCCAAAATCGATTTCCATTCCGATCCCGATCCGATGAAGGCCGGCGAAGATAACAACTTTCAGGTGAAGCTGACCGGCGCCGATGGAAAACCCGTCCCCGAGGCCAGCGTGACCCTCACGCTCATTATGCCTGCCATGCCATCGATGGGTATGCCCGAGATGAAAAGCGTGGTACCACTCCCATGGTCGCCTGACCACGCAATGTATATGGGCAAGGGCCAGCCGGGCATGGCGGGTACATGGACAGTCATCGTTGAGGCGCGCAAGAACGGCGCCGTCATAGCAAATCTCCGCTCGCACATGAGCGCGAGGTAGGGGCAGAGATGGTCAACCGCATCATTGAGTTTTCGATGAAGAATCGCTGGCTGGTGCTGGCAATCTATGCCGCACTTGGCGCATGGGGCTACTGGGCGCTCTTGCACACGCCAATCGATGCCATCCCCGACTTGAGCGAAAATCAGGTGATTGTTTTCACTGACTGGCAGGGCCGCAGTCCGCAAGAGGTGGAAGACCAGATCACCTATCCGTTAACAGTCAATCTGCAAGGGCTTCCGCATGTGCGCACAGTGCGTTCAGCTTCCGCATTTGGATTCTCGATGGTCAATGTGATCTTCGAAGACTCGGTGGACATTTACTTCGCGCGGACCCGCGTGCTTGAGCGTCTCAGCCTGGCGGGAAGCTTTTTACCTGCAGGTGTGACACCGATGATGGGCCCGGATGCAACCGGAGTTGGACAGGTTTTCTGGTACACCGTCGAAGGTCCTTACGACAGCGGCACACTTCATTCAATACAGGATTGGTTCGTGAAGTACCAGTTGAATTCAGTACCCGGCGTGGCAGAAGTAGCCAGCGTCGGCGGGTTTGTCCGCCAATACCAGATCGACCTCGATCCGATGAAACTACGCGCTTACAACATTCCGCTTCGCGACGTTGTCTCTGCCGTGGAGCGAAGCAATAACAACGTCGGCGCTAAGGTGGTGGAAACAGGAAGCAGTGAAGAAGTTGTGCGCGGTATCGGGCTCATTCGCGGATTAATGGATATCGAGCAGATTTCACTTGGTGCCTTTAACGGCACTCCCGTCACGGTGGGAAATGTGGCCAACGTGCAGTTAGGCCCCGAGTTTCGCCGCGGAGTCCTTGATAAGGGAGGAAAGGAAGCAGTAGGCGGCGTGGTCATCATCCGCTATGGTGCCAACGCACGCGAAGTCATCGGCGCCGTGAAGCAGAAGATCGCCGAGATTCAACCCGGCCTCCCTGCCGGCGTTCGGATCGTGCCCTTCTACGATCGTAGTATTCTCATTGACCACGCCGTCGATACGTTGCGGCACGCATTGATAGAAGAGCTGATCCTGGTGACGCTGGCGCACGTGTTGTTTCTCTGGCATTTCCGCAGCATTCTCGTCGTCACCATCCCGTTACCCCTTGCTGTACTGGGCGCGTTCCTCTTCATGAAAGGCGCGGGAATTACTTCGAACATCATGTCGCTTGGCGGTATCGCTATTGCTATCGGAGTGCTGGTGGATGCCGGCATCGTAATGACGGAAAACGTTATTCGTCAGGCGGAGCAATATGAAGAACAGCATGGCAACTATCGCGAACACATCGTTGAAATCACGCTCAGCGCCGCACGCCTCGTCGGCCGCCCCATTACCTTCGCCATGATCATCATCGTCCTGGCCTTCGTTCCGGTCTTCGCCCTCACAGGCATGGAGGGCAAGATGTTTCATCCGCTTGCCTTCACCAAGACCTTTGCCATGGTGGGTTCCACAATTCTGGCCATCACACTCGTGCCGGTGTTGTGCAGCTTTCTCATTCGCGGCAAGCTGCACCGTGAAGAAGAGAACCCCATCATGCGCGTGCTGCGAGCCATCTACATGCCTGTGCTCAGTTGGGCTCTGCGTCATCGCGCCATCACTCTCGGCGTGGCGTTTGCTTTCTTCTGTACCGCTATCTACACGGCAACTACAATCGGTTCGGAGTTCATGCCACCGCTCAATGAAGAGACGGCGGTCTTCATGCCCATTACCGACCCCCGGATATCGTTGACAAGGGCAACGGAGATTCTTCGTCGGCAGGATGCAATTATCGCCGCGGACCCGGCCGTAGAAATGGTGGTAGGAAAGGTGGGAAGAGCTGAAACTTCTACCGATCCAGCGCCAGTCAACATGAGCGAGACCACCATTACATTCAAGCCCGTCTCGCAATGGCCCAAGGGCCTGACCAAGGATGCGATTCTCTCTCGCCTCGATGAAAAGTTGCAGATTCCGGGCGTGACGAACATCTGGACCCAACCCATTCGGAACCGCATCGACATGCTTTCTACAGGCATTCGCACCCAGGTTGGCATCAAAGTTTTCGGACCGGATCTCAGTGTCATTGAGCAGAAGTCGGAAGAGATCAAAGAGATCGTCCGCACAATTCCGGGTGCGGTCGACTTGTATGCAGAGCGCACTACAGGTTCGCCTTACCTGGAGATGACCGTGGATCGGGCTGCTGCCGACCGCTACGGGCTCAACGTGGCCGACGTCGAAGATGTAATCGAAACGGCAATTGGTGGAAAGAATCTGACAACGACCATAGAGGGCCGGCAGCGCTTCCCGGTGCGTGTCCGATATGCGCGCGACTTCCGCGAAAACCCTCAGCAACTTGGCCAGGTGCTTGTTGCAGGAAGCAATGGCGCGCAGGTCCCGCTGGACAAGGTGGTAACAATCAAGACCGTCATGGGGCCCTCCATGATCTCCAGTGAGAATGGCCTCCTGCGTGGTGCGGTCTTACTAAATGTTCGCGGACGCGACGTTGGCGGATTTGTTGAGCAGGCTCAACAGGCAGTATCCGCTGAGGTAAGGATGCCGCCGGGCTATTACATTGAGTGGAGCGGCCAGTATGAAAACCAGATCAGTGCGCGCAAGCGTCTTGAGTTGGTAATTCCACTCGTTCTGCTGGTGATTTTCGTCCTGCTCTATCGCACCTATGGCTCGCTCAAAGAGGCAGCCCACGTTTTACTTGCGGTGCCCTTCGCGCTGACAGGCGGTATATTTCTCGTCAAGGCAATGGGCCTCAATTTCTCCGTCGCAGTCTGGGTTGGATTTATTGCGCTCTTCGGAACAGCAGTGCAAACTGGCGTGGTTATGGTCATCTATCTTGAAGAAGCGGTGGCCCGCCGCAAAGCGACGGAAGGCCGCCTGACGAGGGAGGGGCTCCATGCGGCGGTCATTGAAGGCGCATTGCTGCGGTTACGCCCCAAAGTGATGACGGTTGCTACTGTGGTCGCCGGCCTGTTGCCTCTGCTGTGGTCGCGGCAAACCGGTGCGGAATTTATGCGGCCGCTCGCTGCACCTGTACTGGGCGGAATGGTCAGTTCACTCGCTCATGTGCTCATCGTAACTCCGGTAATCTTTACCTGGTTGCGCGAAAGGGACATACCGGCGCCAGACAGAATCTGTGCATCACGCCCGGATATTCGTCAGAATTGACGTTGCTCAAGAATCTCGAGCAGTTTACGTGTTCTTGGTGTCACGTTTCCGAGCTGCGGGGCCGGCAGCAGCGCCAGTCCCTCCTTTGCAGCGGAGAGGCTCTTCTCCGATTGGCCAGCCGCTCGATAGGCCTGGGCCAGTGTAAGCAACTTCGACGGACTCTTGCGGTGACTCAAGGAAACCGCACGCTCGGAAAACTCCACGGCCAGTTGAGGATTCTTAAGTGAGGCTGGTTCAGCGAAAAGGAGGCCTTGCGCTGCTAAGTCGAGAATCTCGGGAGAGTTCTCATCTTTCTGCGCCAGATCCCTGAAGACATCAAGGCCCATTCTCACCATCCCGATGGAGTTCCCGCCGTGGTGCAATATGGATTGAATGGAGCCGAGACGGACCTGCGCGTCTGCCAAAAACGGCTTCCATTCCTCCTGGAACCGATCCTGCTTCTGTAGCTTCTCCCAATTGGCGATCTCCAGTGCCAACGGTTTCTCTTCGGAGGTGAGATTTCGCTGTCGGTCGAGCTCTGAAGCCCCCAGGGCGGAGTCGGCTGCCGTTTCAAAACCCTCCGCTTGACGTTGAAGGTCAGTTTGAAGGTCGTAGAGGGCGCGCAAATCGTCCGGATCGGCCATCGCAAGGTGTTGGCTTGATTCCACTAGTTGAGCTTCCAACGGAAAGGCCACTGAATATTGTCCCAACTGAACAAGGGCGACTGCGCGGTTCAGGAGCAGCACATTCCGGACGCGAAGCATCTGCAGGCTTTCCTGCGCTGCTTTGGGCAGAGCGGCGATACGCTCAAAGCCGGTCTGAGTATCCTTGAGAGCCTGAGCCGGATCGAGTTCCATCTCGGTCTCGGCTATCTTCACCTGCCCCACCGCCAGGCCCTGCCTGGCGCGCATTAAACTGGGATCCATGGTCAATGCCCTGGAGTTCAGGTCGAGATATCTTCGATAGGCGAAGACCGCTTCCGGGAGATGGTTGAGGCTTTGGTCGCGGGCTGTGCCGAACGCATCGCCAAGGACGCTATATGGGCGCGCCGCATCACACAGAACGCCGGGAGTAACGCCCGGCAGATCAATGAGGCGGCTGTAGGTGGCAATCGCTGCCTGCGTGGAGGCGATGGTCTGCTCGATCGGGGCCGCTCCGAAGAGAATCTGCCCACGGGACATCTGCGCGTTTGCCAATACACCAAGCGCCTCCGGATCGTCGGAGTTGTGGCCGGCCCAAGGTGTGCTCAAGGCAATGGCCTTATCGATGCTTGCAATTGCTCCGGTAGTGTCGCCCAGATTTTGAACATAGGCGTTTCCCTGGAGATTCCCCAACTTCGTATAGGCATCCGCCAGATCGAGTTGAGTCTGGCGATCGCCGTACGCGTCGCCCGCCATACGGTCCAGATGTTCCAGCACTCGCGTGACCAGCAGCTTTTGGGCGCTTGTGGAACCTGGCAGTTGCTGAATCGCATCGTCCAGTTCCGAAAGCAGGCTGTTGCTCAACTGACGCAGGTCGGCTGAGCGGGCAACAGCCTTGTGCCGTTCCTCGTCAGCTACTCTGGCTTGCCAGACCACGCCCGTGATCCCAGCGATCAGCGTGACAACGAGCGCCGTCGCGACAGATAAACCCCATCGGTGGCGGCGAACAAGCTTTCCTGCACGATAGCGCAGGGTGCCCTGCCGAGCTGCTACAGGCCGTCGTTCGAGGAATGCGCGTAGGTCGTCAGCCAGACGCTCGGCAGTGAGATAACGCTCCTGAGGCTCCTTGCGCAGAGCCTTCATGAGTATCGCTTCCAGGTCGGCATCGAAACGCTTGCCGGAGTCGGCTGCTGGGAGCGGTTTGCGGGGAGCCTCCTCGCAGACGGCGCGCAACATCTCCGCCGTTGTAAGTTCTTTCATTTCGTAAGGCGGCAATCCGGTAAGAAGAAGATACAAGAGAACGCCCAGCGAGTATGTATCCGATGCCGTAGTAATAGGATTGCCTAACACTTGTTCGGGGCTGGCGTATTGCGGTGTAAAGGACAGGTAGCCTTCCCGTGTAAGTTGGCTGGCCGGGTTGCCGAGGGAAGGGGAAAGCAGCTTTGCGGTCCCAAAATCAAGCAGCCGTGGCGTGCCGTCTTCGACCACAAGGATGTTATCGGATTTCAGATCGCGGTGAACGATAAAGTTCTGGTGGGCAAACTGAACCGCTTCGCAAACGCGTAGATACAGTGCGATCCGTTGCTCCTGGGTGAGATGCCGCTCCTCACAGAAGCGATGGATCGGCGCGCCTTCGATATACTCCATGACCAGGTATAGTTCGCCCTCGGCGCTCACGCCTCCGTCTAGTAAACGGGCGATATATGGATGTTGCAAGCCGGCCAGAATCTGTCGTTCCTGCCGGAACCGCTCGCGGAACAATTCGGTCGCGAGGGGCTGTTCGATAAGTTTTACGGCAACCTTTTGTTCGAAGTGTCCGTCGACGCGGTGCGCAAGATAGACAGCACCCATGCCGCCCCTGCCAAGCAGGCGATCGATCTCGTATGGCCCTACCCTCTTGCGCTCTGGCCGTTGGTTCCGCGCGAAAACCTGTTCGCGCCTGCAGGATTCCATCAGATGCTCTTCGGCCTCGCAGGCCGCCAGCAGAGAGCGCACCTCGCGGGACAGCAAGGCGTCCCCTTCGCACCGGGCTTCAATCAACTCCGCCCGCAACTGATCAGGGGCGGCAAGAGCCTCGATAACGATCGTCTCAACGCGGAGAAAGCATTCGGCTGTTTGGTCCATTGTGGGTTATAGCTCCGCCGACGGCGTTTTACCCCTGAATCCATGTTGCGGAATTGGCGGCCAAAATGAATCACGGCCTGACCTATGCCGCTGCTCCAGCCGGCTGCATCCGGCGATAGAGCCAGCCCTTGATGAATTTCAATTCACGGTCAACGGTGGCTTTGGAGATCTGCATCAGCATCGCGGTTTCCTCGGCTGTGCAGCCCAGAAAGTAGCGCAGCTCAATCAACTTGACCCTATCGGCATTGAGCGAGCCAAGCTCGTCTATCGCGCGATTGAGGTCCAACAACTCGGGGCTGTCGACTTTGATCCACAGAAGATCGTCGCTAAGAGGGACGCAGTTGCAGTTGCTGCCGCGCATCTTCACCTGGTTCTGTCTCGCGTTGTCGATCAGGATCATGCGCATCATCCGCGCGCAGAAGATGTAGAAGTGGCGCCGGTCATCCCACGCGGCCGTCTTCTGATTCATAAGGCGCAGATACAGTTCGTGGACCAGGACTGTCGCCTGCACCACATCCGGGTTCAATTCCCGATGCACATAACCTGCAGCTATTCGACGCAGTTGTGGGTAGACCAGCGGCATCAACTCTTCGAAGGCCGACGCCTCCCCACCGCCCCATTTTTCAAGCAGCATTGTGATTTCGCCTGGTGTGCCTTGCAACGCAGTCTCCCTCCTCTAGAAATCCAATGGACTTGCACGAAGATTATCACTAAATCGATTGACTTTGATGTGATAACGCTATCTTTACATGGAATTCATACAAGAAAATGAGAAAAACCGCGGCTAATGCGAGGCATTTTTTCTCTGCCGTCCGCAATAGTGGGTGAAAGGGAAAGCGAGATAGCTCAAGGCCTATCGGGCAGCGTTGGGCCGAAAGCGTCTCCCTATGTCACCGGTTAACCAACCACTCAATGCAGAATGTGCTGTAGGTTTGGAGAGTTCTGGATGGCCGGAGTTGTTGCGTTCCTGATTTTCTTTGTCTGGGTCCTTGTCGGCAGGTCCTTCAAGTCAGGTAAGGAACCCGAGCCGCGCTCGAATACGAATAAGCAATCAAAGTCTGAGTAGGGGCAACCGGGCCGCGAGCCCGATCTTGAAACAGAACGGGAATTGTGTCCGAAGCAGTTGTAAATGTTCTGCGCCGTTCATACAGGCCAACTCGTGCCGCGTGAACTGAACTCGGTCACATTGAGATTCCGCAAACACCGAAAAGCAATAGTCGTTGGGCAACCATGGCCATTCAAGGAATGCCATCAATCTATCAGAAGGAGTGTATTCATGCCGTATAAGATCATCAGGCTTACTTCCGATTCATTTGAATTAGTCCGGGCCAACCTTGATGGCGGTCGCTACCTGAGTGCCGACGATGTGGTGCGGGCAGCCTTACGCGCGCTCCATCGCGAGGAAGCGACCGCCGCGGCAAATCGCCCGTCTGCAATTGCGGAAGGTGACGTATTTAGAAAACTGTGGGATGCGTCGGTTCGGTCATCGCCGACTCCGCGGTAGCCCTGGAGTCAAAGTGCGACGCCGGTCCCTACCGGGCTCCGGCGTGTGAGTGTAGGCGACAATGGTCGCGCTTCCGCATCTGATTCAGGCTAATGTTTATGCCAGCGCGTGGTGGCGCAGGGAAAGCGGTTCGGCCTTTTCTGCGAGCCAGCTATCGACCTGTGCTGCGGCCTTCCGGCCTTCGGAGATGGCCCACACCACGAGCGATTGGCCGCGGCGCATGTCGCCGGCAGCGAAGATGCCTTCGACGGAGGTCATGTAGCCATCTTTGGTGGCGACGTTGCCGCGGTTGTCGACGGCGAGGCCTAACTGTTCGATCATGCCGTTACGGACGGGACCGAGAAAGCCCATGGCCAACAGGACGAGATCGACTTCGAGGATGAACTCGGAGCCAGGAATAGGCTCGAACTTTGGCGGCGGACCCACACGGACGGCGTGGAGCTGCTTGACGTTGCCGTTTTCATCGCCGGTGAACTTGATGCTGTTGATGCTCCAGTCGCGGATGCCGCCCTCTTCATGCGCGCCTTCGGTGCGAAGCTGCAGTGGCCAGAGAGGCCAGGGCGTGGAGGGGGAGCGGTCGGCCGGCGGCTTGGGCATGATCTCGAATTGGTGGACACTGAGGGGCTTTTGACGATGCGCGGTTCCGAGACAGTCCGCGCCGGTGTCGCCGCCGCCGATGATGATGACGCGCTTGCCTTCGGCGTGGATAGAGCCTTCCAGATCGACCTTGTCGCCTTCGCAGCGGTGATTTTGCTGCGGAAGATACTCCATAGCGTAGTGGATGCCCTTAAGCTCGCGGCCGGGGATCTTGAGGTCGCGCGGATGCTCCGCTCCGCCACAGAGCAGGATGGCGTCGTAGTGCTCGGTGAGGGACTCGACGGGCGTGTTAACCCCGACGTGCGCGTTGGTGACAAAGGTGACGCCCTCAGCGCGCATCTGGGCGATACGGCGATCGAGGATGTGTTTTTCCAGCTTGAAGTTGGGAATGCCGTAGCGCAATAACCCGCCGATGCGGTCGGCCTTCTCATAAACAGTGACGGAGTGGCCGGCCCGGCGCAACTGCTGCGCGGCGGCCAGACCGGCAGGCCCGCTGCCGACGACGGCCACGCGCTTGCCGGTGGCCTGCTCAGGTGGCTCAGGATGAATCCATCCTTCTTCCCAGGCGCGTTCGACTACGTTCTTCTCAATCAGCTTGATGGAGACGGGCTTTTCGTTGATGCCGAGAACGCAGGCCGCCTCACAGGGTGCGGGACATATGCGGCCAGTGAATTCAGGAAAGTTATTGGTGGCGTGGAGACGCTTGATAGCGGCTTCCCAACGGCCGTTGTAAACCAGGTCGTTCCAATCGGGAATTAGGTTGTTGACGGGGCAGCCGGTGTGGCAAAAGGGCACGCCGCAATCCATGCAGCGAGCGCCCTGCTCGCGTTGCTTTTCTTCAGGGAACGGATGGTAGATTTCAAACCAGTCCTGGAGACGCTCTTCCACCTTGCGGCGGCCGGGCTGTTCGCGCTGAATCTCAAGAAAGCCAGTGTCCTTACCCATGTTGCACCTCGGCGGCCGCCAGCAGAGGCGACGTTGTTGTGGGCGATGCATAGACCGCCTCTTTTTCCGGATGAATACGAGGAACGCCGAGAACGCGCTTGTACTCGTGCGGGAAGACCTTGATGAATTGCGCCTGCGCTTCAGCCCAGTGCTCAAGAATCCATGCGGCGCGGGGACTGCCGGTGAGGTCGCGATGGCGCTCCAGGAGGCCGCGGACTTTGCTGACATCTTCATCGGAAACCAGCGGCTCCAGGTCGACGCTGGCGGGATTGCAGCGGCGGGCGGCAAAGTCGCCCTCCTCGTCGAACACGTAGGCGATGCCGCCGCTCATGCCGGCGGCGAAGTTGCGGCCAGCGGTGCCGAGCACCACGACCGTGCCGTTGGTCATGTATTCGCAGCCATGGTCGCCCACACCTTCAACAACAGCGGTTGCGCCGGAGTTGCGGACGGCGAAGCGCTCGCCGGCAATGCCGTTGAGGAAAACTTCGCCGGCGGTTGCGCCGTAGAGAACGACGTTGCCCACGAGGATGCTTTCTTCCGGCAGGAAGCTCGAGGTCTTGGGCGGATAGGCGATAATGCGGCCGCCGGAAAGCCCTTTGCCCAGGTAGTCGTTCGAATCCCCTTCAAGCTCGAGCGTGACGCCCGAAGGAACAAATGCGCCAAAGCTTTGGCCTGCGGAGCCGGAGAACTTGTAGTGGATGGTGCCTTCCGGCAATCCGGCAGAGCCATACCGGCGGGCGATTTGGCCTCCGAGCATGGCGCCGACGGTGCGGTGCACGTTGCGGATGGCAAAGCTGCCGGTGACTGGGGTCTTCGACTCAAGCGCAGGCGCGGCCTTGGCGATGAGTTGATGATCGAGAGCGGCTTCGAGGCCGTGATCCTGCGCCTGCATTTTGCGGCGGGCAACGCGGGAGGGCAGCGTGGGCGCGTAGAGGATGGAGGAGAGGTCGATGCCCTTGGCTTTCCAATGAACATCGGCAACGGCGGCATCGATCTTGTCAACGCGGCCCACCATTTCATCGACGGTGCGGAAGCCGAGCTTGGCCATGTACTGGCGCATCTGCTCGGCGATGAAGAAGAAGAAGTTGATGACGTGCTCGGGCTGGCCGGTGAAGCGGGCACGCAGAACCGGGTCCTGCGTGGCGATGCCAACAGAACAGGTGTTCAGATGGCATTTGCGCATCATGATGCAGCCCATGGTGATGAGCGGGGTGGTGGCGAATCCGAATTCCTCCGCACCGAGCAGCGCAGCGATGATCACATCGCGTCCGGTTTGGAGTTTGCCGTCGGTCTGCACCTTGATGCGCGAGCGCAGGTCGTTGAGCAGTAGGACTTGCTGAGTTTCGGCGAGGCCGAGCTCCCAGGGAAGGCCTGCGTGCTTGATGGAGCTGAGCGGGGACGCGCCGGTGCCGCCGTTGTCGCCGGAGATGAGCACGACGTCGGCATGTGCCTTGGATACGCCGGCAGCGACGGTGCCGACGCCAACCTCAGAGACGAGCTTGACGGCGATCCGCGCCTGCGGGTTCACGTTCTTGAGATCGTAGATGAGCTGGGCTAAGTCTTCAATCGAATAGATGTCGTGATGCGGCGGCGGCGAGATGAGGCCGACGCCGGCGATGGAATAGCGCATTTTGGCGATGACGTCATCGACCTTGTGGCCGGGCAACTGGCCGCCTTCGCCGGGCTTTGCGCCTTGCGCCATCTTGATCTGCAACTCGTCAGCATTGACGAGGTAGTTGGTGGTGACACCGAAGCGCCCGCTGGCTACCTGCTTGACGGCAGAACGGCGAAGATCGCCGTTGGCATCGCGCTCAAAACGGTCTTCGCTCTCTCCGCCTTCGCCGGTGTTGGACATGCCGCCGATGCGGTTCATTGCGATGGCCAGGGTCTCATGCGCTTCTTTACTGATCGACCCGAAGCTCATGGCGCCGGTCGTGAAGCGCTTGACGATCTCCTTCGCCGGCTCCACTTCTTCAAGTGGAACGGTCTCTGCCTCGTACTTCAGATTCAGCAGCCCGCGCAGCGTGCACAGGTTCTTGTTCTGGTTGTCGATAAGGTCGGTGTATTCCTGGAACGTGGTTGGGTTGTTGGCCCGCACCGCATGCTGCAGCTTGCCAATCGTGAGCGGGTTAAGCAGGTGATACTCGCCGCCCTCGCGATATTGATAATGACCGCCGACGACGAGGTCCGTTTCAGAGTCAGTGAGGGACTGGAAGGCATAGGCGTGCTTGAGCTGGGCTTCGCGGGCGAGCACGTCGAGACCGACGCCTTCGATGCGTGAGGCGGTGCCGGAGAAGTAGGCGTCGACGAGCGCGGAGTTGAGGCCGACAGCTTCAAACACCTGCGCCCCGCGATAGCTTTGCAGGGTGCTGATGCCCATCTTGGAAAAGGTTTTGAGCAAGCCCTTGTTGATGGCTTTGATGAAGTTCTTCTCGGCGTATTCTGCGGTTACTTTGTCGGGCAGGAGGCCGCGACGTTTCAGGTCGTGAAGGCTCTCGATGGCGAGGTAGGGGTTGATGGCGCTGGCGCCGTATCCGATCAGGAGCGCGAAGTGCATGACCTCGCGAGGCTCGCCGCTTTCGATGATGAGGGCGACCTGGGTGCGGGTTCTCTCGCGCACCAGGCGGTTGTGCACGGCGGCCATGGCGAGAAGGCTGGGGATGGGCGCGTAGGTAGCGTCGACGCCGCGGTCAGAGATGATGAGCAGGGTGTAGCCGGAGTGCACCGCATGTGCGGCGCGGGCGCTCAAGTCTTCAAGTGAGTGCCTGAGGCCGGCTTCGCCGTCGGCGGCACGGAAGAGAGCCGGGAGCGTGGTGGCCAGCAGGTCGCCGGAAGAGACGCGGCGTAGCTTCTCGAGATCCCGATTGGTGAGGATTGGGTGAGGCAGCTTCATGGTGTGGCAGTTTTCCGGCGCCTCATCCAGAATGTTGCGTTCGGTGCCGATGTAGCTGATGAGCGACATGACCAGTTCTTCGCGGATGGGATCGATGGGCGGGTTGGTGACCTGCGCGAAAAGCTGCTTGAAGTAATTGAAGAGCGGTTGGGGCCGGTCGGATAGACACGCGAGCGGAACATCGGTTCCCATGGAGCCGATTGGCTCTTCGCCCTTTGCGCCCATGGGCCCCAGGAGGATGCGCAGATCTTCTTCGCTGTAGCCGTAGGCACGCTGGCGGCGGAGAAGCGTCTCGGGGTTGGAAGCGATGATGCGCGAGGGCTCGGGCAGTTGATCGAGCGTAATCTGCTGCTCCTTGAGCCACGCTCCGTAGGGTTGGCGCCCGGCAAGCTGCTTCTTGATTTCGGCGTCGGAGATGATGCGCTTCCCGACGGTGTCGACCAGGAACATGCGGCCGGGCTGCAAGCGACCTTTCTTGCGAATATCTTCGTCGGGGACTTCAAGGACGCCGGCTTCGGAGGCGAGGACCACCAAGTCATCTTTCGTCACGATGTACCGGCCGGGCCTCAGGCCGTTGCGGTCGAGAGTAGCGCCGATGAAGCGGCCGTCAGTGAATGCGATGGCGGCGGGTCCGTCCCATGGCTCCATGAGCGAGGCGTGGTACTCGTAGAAGGCGCGCTTTTCTTCGTCCATGTCCGGATTGCCGGACCAGGCTTCAGGGATGAGCATGGCCATGACATGGGGCAGGGAACGGCCGGAGAGGAAGAGGAACTCTGCCGCATTGTCGAGGGCTGCCGAATCCGAGCCGCCAGGCCCGATGATTGGATAAATGTCCTCGATCCTTTTGCCGAAAGCCTGGGTGGCGAAGACGGACTGGCGAGCGTTCATCCAGCTTATGTTGCCGCGCACCGTGTTAATTTCGCCGTTGTGGGCGATATAGCGGTATGGATGGGCCAGCTTCCAGCTCGGAAAAGTATTGGTGGAAAAGCGCTGGTGAACCAGGCACAGCGCGCTGGCGGTGAGCGGGTTGGCTAGCTCGATGTAGAACTTTTCGATCTGCGGGGCCAGCATGAGACCCTTGTAGATGATGGTACGGCAGGAGAGCGAGGGAACGTAAAAGGTCTCCTTGTCCTCAATCTCGGAGGCGGCAATCTCGTTTTCGGTACGGCGGCGGACGCGATAGAGCAGGCGCTCGAAGGCATCCTCGTCGAGACCGTCGGAGGCGGGCGGCAGGCCGACAAAGAGCTGTTCGATGTAGGGTTGGGATGCGCGGGCTTCGCGGCCCACTGCATTGCCGTTTACGGGAGTGTCGCGCCAACCGAGGACAATAAGTCCCTCTTCCTTGGCGATGCGCTCAAAGACGCCTTCGCACTGCAGACGGCTGTGCTTGTCCACGGGAAGGAAACACATGGCAACGCCATAGGCGCCGGGTTCCGGTAGCTTGATTCCCAGCTCGCCGCATTCCCGGGCGAAGAACGCATGGGGAATCTGAATCAGGATGCCTGCGCCATCGCCGGTTTCGGGATCGCAACCGGCTGCGCCGCGGTGGGTGAGGTTGATGAGGACCTCAAGCCCTTTGCGGATGATGTCGTGGCTGCGCTCGCCGCGAATGCTGGCGACGAGACCCATTCCGCAGGCATCATGCTCATTCCGTGGATGATAAAGACCCTGCGGCTGAGGAGATTGGATACCACAATCAGATGTATGCATGGCGCCCTTCTTCTGAATGAACTTTTTGGTGCAGTATGCATTGACTGGCCGAAAAGGACACAACCGCGTAACGGTTCCTGGTGGGAAAAACCGCCCTTGTCCTTCATGATATGGCCTGGCTAAAAGGCCCTTGCGAGTGGAATCGCGCTGAACTCTTTACTATATCGAAAATTCGGTTCCTCTGGCGAACTTCCTTTTGACGTGGTGTTACAGATCACCTTGGAATGGTGACGGCGTTGGAACGGGCGCGGACTTCGCGAAGGGGAAGTGCGCTGGATGCGGTGAGGGATTTCTGGATCTCCGAAACTACGGAAAGGGCGATAGTTGCTGGTGAATCTGCGCCCAGGTCGAGGCCCATGGGAGCGTGAAGCCTGCCGAGCCAGCGATCGATTTGGGCGTCGGCTGCCGAGGCGGAGGTCGGATGCTGCTGACGGGCAGACTCGGCGAGGAGTTCTCGGGTGCGGCGCTGTGGACCGAGGACGCCGATGTAGGCGATGGGGATGTCGAGGGCGAGGAGCGTGGTGAGGATCTGGGCATCCTGCTGAAAGCTGTGGGTCATGATGACGGCTGCGTCGTGGGGGCGCAGGATGGTGAAGGGCTGGGACTCTGTGTCGGCGGACGGATCGGCGGGAGACAGAAGATGCACGGCATCGGCCGAGGGGAAACGTTCGCGGGTGACGAGGTGGGAGCGGCCGTCGGCCACGGATACGAACCAACCTAATTCGCGAGCAAGATGAAGGAGCGGCTGTGCGTCGTCGCCGGCGCCGAAGATGCATAGGCCGGGACGCGCGGGGCGGAAGTTGCCCCAGGCACGAAGGTCGACGCCGTCCATTGAGATGACACGATCAATTGAGGTGGACTGCTCGAGGGCGTCGGTAGCAAGGTCGTGAAGCTCTCCAGGCAATGATGTCGGGCTGGAAGGCTTGGCGAAGGCGCGGCGGCCCAGATGCGGACCCTCCAGGATTGTTGCGATGGCCAGCGGAAGGCGCTGTTTGAAGGCCTGTTCCAGTTCGATGAGGAGCGGGTTGGCGGTCGCGCGGCGCTCGAGCAGCAGGAAGATGACTCCGCCGCAGCCGGAGCCGTAGGGAAGCTCGCCGTCTTCTTCAGCGGTTGAGTAGCGCTGAATGGTGGGCCCGTCAGCGGTGAGCCACCAGGCGCGTTGGGCGACCTGGGATTCGAGGCAACCGCCGCTGACAGTGCCGGCGCGGCGTCCGTCGGGCGCGAGGAGCATGAGAGCGCCAGGCTTTCGATAGCTGGAACCCTGGACTTCAACGACCGTGGCGAGAACGTAGTCCGCGGAGGCTGCTTCGAGTTCGCGCCACAGGGTCAGAATGCGTTCCACGTCGGTCATGGTTCTATTTTCGCGCAGAGTTCCGGGCCAGCCTGGAAGTTTTGTGAGTGGGAGTTTTAGAACCGCCCCGCCGCCTACCTGTGCAATTGAATTGCATGCATGGGGAAGCGGGCGTGCGGTGAGGAATTTCGCGCGGCCAGGCATTGGGCTGTTGGACTAGAATTGGCGGGTTCCAATTTCAGGAGGCAGCATGCGGTACGTTTCGGATGCAAGAAAAATGCCGGCAATCGGTTCGGCTATCTCGTTGTTCCTGGGCTCGTTTTTCTCGATCCTGCTGTACATGACTCTGGCCGGCGGAGTGTCGGCTAGCGCGCAGAGTGCAGACGACGAGAAGAAGATTAACGACACCATCGCCAAGATGATGCTGGAAGAGAAGATTCATATGCTCTCCGGATCCACCATGATGGGCTCGACGGGATTGGAGAGGCTGGGCATTCCGGTGTTCCGTATGAGCGATGGCCCCGTAGGCGCGCATATTCCTCCGCCTTCAACGGCCTATGCCGCTGGGATAGGCCTCGCCGCAAGCTGGGATCCCGAGCTTGCAACGCGCATTGGTACGCAGATTGGCCGCGATGCCCGATCCCGTGGCGCCAGCTTCCTTCTTGGGCCAGGGGTGAATATCTATCGCGCTCCACTCAACGGCCGCAATTTCGAATACTTCGGCGAAGATCCATTCCTCGCCGGCCAAATCGCCGTGGGCTACATCAACGGCGTTCAGTCCCAGGGCGTGAGCGCGACCATCAAGCATTTTGCGGCGAACAACTCAGAGTACTTCCGCTTTACTGAGGACTCCGTGGTGAGCGAGCGTGCCCTCCGCGAAATCTATCTTCCCGCATTTGAGGCCGCAGTAAAGCAGGCACACGTTGGATCGATCATGGATTCCTACAACCTGATCAACGGCGTGCACGCGACGGCGAACTACCACCTGAATGTTGAGATCGCGAAGCAGCAGTGGGGCTTTGACGGCGTGATGATGTCCGACTGGACGGCGACCCACGATGGCGTGGCCGCAGCCAATGGCGGCATGGATTTGGAGATGCCGTTCGGAACATATATGAACGAGCAGACACTCCTTCCGGCGGTGAAGAGCGGCGTCGTGAAGGAGTCGATCATCGACGACAAGATTCGCCGGCTGCTGCGGGACGGTTACCGGTTCGGATGGATGGGCCACGATCCTCTGGACGAAAACATTCCGCGCTATAACCAGCAGGGACGCGTGGCCGCTCTTGAAGGCGCACGGGAGGGAATTGTTCTGCTGAAGAACCGCGGCAACCTGCTTCCTCTCGATCCCAACAAGGTGAAGACCATCGCGGTGATTGGGCCGGACGCATTTCCAGCGGTTCCTACGGCGGGCGGCAGCGGAATGGTGCCGACCTTCTCTGAAGTGAGCGCGCTGAAAGGAATCAGCGACCGGCTGGGGCTGAAAGGGAACGTGCTCTATGACCGAGGAGTGCCGAAGCTCTCCGTTCTGGCGATGCGGTCGGGGTTCAGCCAATTCGGCGACAAGTTTGTGCCGGGGCTTACGGTGGATACTTTTGACAACGACAAGTTTGAAGGCAAACCGGTGGCCACGCGGACAGAGATGTTGGCTACTTCCGGACAGAACGTGCTGGATAATCCGGACACAGCCGAGTTGATCCAGTCGATTACGGCGGAGCAGATGGCGGCGTTCATGAATATGGGCGCACCGCCCAGGTTCCCGCGATGGACGGGCTACTACTTTGCGCGTGCGCCGGGGAATTACATCGTGTTTGTGGAGAACCAGGGGAAGTACCGGCTGACGGTGGATGGGCAGACCGTTATTGACCATGCGGAGATTCCAAAGTTCGCACTGGCGCAACGGGTGCTGCCGTTGAATCCGGGGCCACACAAGGTGGTGCTGGAGGTGCTGGGCGCGCCGCAGTTCGGCGAGGGAGCACTGAAGATCGGCATTGCGCAGGAAGGGACGCTGGTAAACCAGTCGGCTATTGACTTGGCGAAGAAAGCAGACGCGGTAATTGTGTGTGTCGGGTATAACGCTGACATCGAGACCGAAGGCGCGGATCGCGAATTCGCGTTGCCGCCGGGGCAGGTGGAGCTGATTGAGAAGATTGCGGCTGCCAATCCGAACACGATTGTGACGGTGACGGCTGGCGGAAGCGTGGATGCGTCGGAGTGGGTGGACAAGGTGGCGGCACTGCTCCAGAACTGGTATCCGGGGCAGGAAGGCGGGACGGCGTTGGCAGAAGTTCTGTTTGGCGATGTAGACCCGTCAGGCCGGCTGCCGATCAGTTGGGAAAAGAGCCTGAAAGACAATCCGTCATACGCTTGGTATTATCCGATTCCGGGAACGTTGACGGTGTCTTACAAGGACGATGTCTTCGTGGGCTACCGCGGGTACGAGCACAACGGCGTGAAGCCGCTGTTCCCGTTCGGCTTTGGACTTTCGTATACCACCTTCAAATACTCCGGGTTGACGATTCATCCCGGTTCCGGAGCGGGCTCGTACGAAGTTGCATTTGATGTGACCAATACGGGGACAAAGGCTGGGGCGGACGTGGCCCAGGTGTACGTGAGCGAGGAACACCCCCAGGTTCCGCGGCCGCCGCAGGAGCTGAAGGGGTTTGCTCGGGTGGTGCTGGATCCGGGACAGACGCTGCGTGTAACCGTGCCGCTGAGTGCGCGGAGTTTTAGCTGGTACGACGAAAAGGCCGCGGCATGGCACGCGGATGCGGGGAATTACGCGGTGCACGTGAGTCGATCTTCTGCCGATCCTCAACTGGAGGGGGCGATCAGGCTCGTGGAACCGATTGTGGTTGGGGTGAAGCAATGAGATAGTGAGGTGGGCGAGGACAGCGGCCTGCGGAGAGCTGTCCCCGCGCAGATTACTTGCTCGTGGCAAGGTGGCCGCATGGTGGGCGGAGTGCGGGATTTGTTGTCCGCGTGACAATTCCGTGACAACTCAAGATGACAGCTCATTCATGTTCAAAGTATTCCGTCAACCTTCTTTTCTGGTTGCCGTCTAAACAGGGTGATTGTGCTGTCCGGCCGCAAGGGCCGGCATTCAATTTATCCCGATCGCTTCTTGATACTTCATCTATGGTCCTTCTCCAGTGCCGACGCGATGCGCAGACAGGAAAGGGGTCCGGTTGCGCTCCATGCGGAATCCTCCCTCCAGCCGATGTGGAAAAATTGTGCATCTCATCTTTCAATACCAAACCGCAGCATGCAACGGATTCGGTTATCAGATTGATTGTGGATAGCCGGCGGGCGGGATTGTTGCCCGAATAACTTTTGATTGGAATAGCAACTTTTCGTTCGTTCGGGGGTTCTTCTCCGAAGAAAGGGTCCAAACCATACCATGCGTCCCCTGCGTGCATTTCCCCTCAGTGTATTGGCCAGTGCTTTGCTTGTCGGAACATCGATGGCCCAGCAGTTTGCACCGACCGTGCGGATCGTCAACCCGATAGACGAAACCCAACTTGTGACGCTCAAGGGCAACACCCATCCGTCTGCCAATGCGAAGAACGATCGCGGGCCGGTGAGTCCGACCCTTGCGATGACCGACCTGATCATGGTGCTGAGCAGAAGCCCAGAGCAGCAGGCCGCCTTCGACAAGTTTGTGGCCGACCAGTACAACCCGTCCTCGCCGGACTTCCACCACTGGCTTGAGCCGGAGGAAGTTGGCGCGAACTTCGGCCCGTCGCAGGTGGACATTGCGACCATTTCGAACTGGCTCACCGGCCACGGTTTCACCATCGACGAAGTCTCCAAGGATCGCATGGCGATCCATTTCAGCGGCACAGCTGGTCAGGTGGAGAGCACATTCCACACCGAGATTCACAATTTGGAAGTGAGAGGTGTGCCGCACATCGCCAATATGAGTGACCCGCAGATTCCCGCGGCGCTGGCTCCGGCTGTGGTGGGTGTGAAGGCGCTGCACAACTTCTATCCGCGCCCGCAACACAAGCTGGGAAGCCTCGTTCAGAGAGATAGCAAGACAGGCAAATGGCTGCGGACCGCCGGCACGACGTCTGGTGATTCCGAGACAGCCGGCAAGAAGCTCGGCCCTAATCCGCTGTACGGCATAAATGTGCCTGCCGGCCTCAACAATTCAGCCTTTCTCGAAGAAGATGTGGCTCCCTACGATTTCGCGACGATCTACAACGTGCTTCCGCTGTGGAACGCGGCGACGCCAATCAACGGAACTGGGCAGACCATTGCAATTGCGGGAACAAGTGAGATTCAACTGTCGGATGTGGCGAACTTCCGCAGTGTGTTCGGGCTGCCTGCCGGGCTGACGCCGCAACAGATCAACGCCAACGGCACCGCGATAGAGTGCACAAGCACGGATCCGTCAGCAGCCTGCGGGATTGGCGATCTTATCGAAAACTCGCTGGATGTGGAATGGTCGGGAGCGGTGGCGCCGGGAGCGCAGATTGTGCTGGTGGCTTCCGGCGTTACGTCTCCTTCGACGGATACGGTGTACACGTCGTCCGATTACGTGATTCAACACAACACCGCGAAGATTCTGAGCGTGAGCTACGGGGAGTGCGAACTGGGCGAAGGCACCTCTGGCAACGTTGCGTACTATGACCTGTGGCAGACTGCGGCAACCGAGGGAATCGCGGTGTTTGTGGCTACCGGGGATTCCGGTGCGCCGAGTTGCGACGATGGTGGCGATGGTATCGGGAACCCGTATTCGGCTCAGTATGGCTTGTCAGTCAGCGGCCTTGCATCGACGCCTTACAACACGGCTATCGGCGGCACGGATTTGAACTGGTGCAACCAGGATTTGACGACGGCCTGCCCCGCCGCACCCTACTGGAACACTACTAACAATGCAACCACGGGCGCCAGCGCCGCGGGCTATGTGCCCGAAGTTCCGTGGAATGATACCTGCGCCAGTCCGCAAATTCTAACTGCGCTGGAATCGGCTGCCAAGGGTGTATATACCGTGTCCGATGCCGAGACGGCGTGCAATTTTGTTCAGACTGACTGGCCGAGTTATGCCGACGAAGGGGAGGATCTTGCTTCGCTGATTGATACGATAGGCGGCAGCGGCGGGGCAAGCGGGTGCGTGGTAAACAGTACCGCCCCTGGCGGAACCGCCTTCGGGGCATGCACCACCGGCTCTACCTCGACAGGAACCGCCAACGGGTCTATTCCTCTAACCAACAATGGCTGGCAAAAGCCAAGCTGGCAGGCGGGCGTCAGCGGCATTCCTGCAGACGGTGTTCGAGACATTCCCGACGTCTCCTTCTTCGCCGGGAACGGATTCCTGGACAGTGCGACCCTGGTGTGCGTTTCGGCGCTCGGGGCGTGCGTGGCGCCGCCGCTCACTGGTGTCACTATTGAGCCGACTGCGCAGGAACTTGGCGGCACGTCGGTTGGAACTCCAGAGATGGCCGGCGTGATGGCGCTGATCAACCAGAAGACCGGTGCGGCGCAGGGCAATCCCAACGCGGAACTCTATAAGCTCGCGTCGCAACAGACCTACTCGAGTTGCAGCTCTGAAAGCGTGAAGGCCGGCAGTTCGTGCTATTTCAACGATGTTGATCAGGGCACAAATGACATGCCATGCGACTACGGCGCGACGGAAGGCGGTGTGATCAGCACTTCCACGGGCTTGGAGCAAGGCCCGGTATACGCCGGCATTATCTCTCCCAACTGCACAATCATTCACTCCGGTGACACTGTTGGCTTGCTGACGGCGAACGGGACCGACGCTTACAACGCAACGGCAGGTTTCGATCTTGCTACGGGCCTGGGATCGATGAACGTGGCCAACGTAGTGAATGCCTTCGTTTCCCAGATAGGCGCCGGCACTGCGAAGGTGACGGTAACGCCCGCGACGACCACGGTGAATTCGAATACGAGTTTGATGGTCACTGTCACGGTGGCTAGCTCCGCAGCCGGCGGGGCAACACCAACGGGCACGGTGACACTCTCAGGAGGCGGATACAGCTCATCCGCAGAGACGCTCTCCAGTGGAAGCTACGCCTTTACAATTCCCGCGAACACGCTGGCTGCGGGAAGCGATACGCTTACGGCGGATTATAGCGGTGACTCGAATTACGGTCCGTCGACCGGGATGGCGACAGTGACCGTAACGCAGATTGCCGAACTAACTCCGACTGTGAGCGTGAGTGCTTCCCCAACTTCAATCGAATCGTCACAGAGCCTGACGGTGTCGGGAGCGGTGACGGGTGCTGGAGGGACGGCGGCCGGTACAGTAGTGGTCACTGGCGGTGGATACACCTCACCGGCGGCGACGCTTTCGGGCGGACAGTATTCGATCGTCATTCCCGGTGGCAGCTTGAGCGCGGGATCGGATGTGTTAACGGCAACGTACACGCCGGCGTCCGGGTCGATTTACTCATCGGCTACCGGAACCTCGGCTGCGGTGACGGTGACTGCATCCGTGTTCACGGTAGCGGCGTCGGCGCCGGCGGCGATCTCTTCGCCGGGAGGGTCGACAACATCGACTGTCACGGTGACTGCAGCAAACGGCTATGCGGGGACGGTGACGTTATCCTGCACGCTGACGAGCGAAGCGAGTCAAGGAGATATTGATCCACCGAGCTGCAGTGTGGGCGGCGGCGGGACGGTGACCCTGAGCTCGGGCACAACCAGCGGAACAGCACAGCTGACAATCAGCTCGACTGCAGCCACCGGCGCGCTGGTTTATCCGAAACTGGGTGGAGGTAGAGGCTGGGCCGGAGCAGGTGGCGGCGCAGTGCTGGCGCTCTTGCTCTTCCTGGGGATCCCGGCTCGGCGTCGCAGCTGGCGGACGATGGTAGGAATGCTGGTGCTGATGGTGATGCTGGGCGGCTTGGCGGGTTGCGGCGGGACAAGCAATTCAATTCCCACTGGAACGACGCCGGACGTGTATACCTTCACGTTAACGGGAACTGGAAGCCCGGCGGTCACTCCAGTGCCGTCGACTTCATTCAACGTGACGGTGAATTAGAGCCTTCATCCGATGCAACGGATTGGCCCTTCCTTCGGGGAGGGCCAATGTGTCTGTGCCTGGCGGTGCAAAAGCGTTTGTATGAGTACCCTTCAGGGATAGCGCTTCAGGCGAGTGCAACTGGACAGCAAACAAAATTGCAATAAATAATGCATTATCAGCAACTTAAACGGCTATCTCATGCAAAATAAGCACAATTTCCAAAAAAGTGTCAAATTCTAAACAACCCTTTACTTCATTTAGTTCAATTCTCTGCAACCGAAACATCTCAAAAAGGCTGCCCGCAAGGTTCATGTCGACGCGAAATGCAACCACTTGAGCAGCCATTTCGCATGTTTTGTAACCACTTAAGCAGCCTTTTCAGCTATGTAGAACAACCCTGCAAGCAGCCATTTGCCGCCTATGTTTAGCGGCGGTGAGCGTTATCTGGACAGGTTGTCGAGGGCAAGGTTGAGGTCGAGTACGTTGACCCTGGGCTCCCCTAGCAGGCCCAGTTGGCGGGGCGTTGTTTGCTGGGCGATCAGCTTGTTGAGCTGATCCTCAGACAGCTTGCGGGCTTTCGCGACGCGCGGGACCTGGAAATATGCAGCATCAGGAGTGATGTCGGGATCGAGGCCCGATCCGGATGTGGTGACAAGGTCGATGGGTACCGGATGGCCGGGGTTCTCCTGCGCGAGCTTGTCGATGGAGCCCTGGATACGGGTGACCAGCGTCTGATTGGACTGGGCCAGGTTGGAGCCACCGGAAGCGGTGGCATCATAGCCATTACCGGCCGCCGAGGGCCGGGGATGGAAGTACTTGTCGGCAGTAAAACTCTGGGCCAGAAGCTCCGAGCCGATGATCTGGCCATCCTTGAGGATGAGGCTGCCGGCGGCCTTGTGCGGGAAGAGAAGGCCGGCGACACCGGTGACGGCGAGCGGATAGGCGAGGCCCAGAAGCACGGTGGTGACGATGGTGAAGCGGATCGCTGTTCCCCATACGGAATGCGTTTTGATTGCCGTTTGGGATTTGATTTCAGTAGCCAGAGTCGTTGTGGAATGCATGGTGAATCTCCTTATGGGCTCCTTTCCCACCCTTCGCAAATGCGCGAAGGATAGGAGACCCACGTTCAAATGGGTCAAGCCAGATGCAGGAATACGAGGGCCACGTCAATGGCCTTGATGCCGACGAAGGGTACGAGTATGCCGCCTACTCCGTACACGAGGAGATTGTTGCGGAGCAGAATGTCAGCGGCTTTGGGTTCGTACTTGACGCCCTTAAGAGCCAAGGGAATAAGAGCGACGATGATAATCGCGTTGAAGATGACGGCGGAAAGAATGGCCGAATGCGGTGAATGGAGGTACATGATATTGAGCACGCCGAGCGCCGGGAATGCCACCTGGAACATGGCAGGGATGATGGCGAAGTACTTGGCCACGTCGTTGGCGATGGAGAAGGTGGTAAGTGCGCCGCGGGTCATGAGTAACTGCTTGCCGATTTCGACAATCTCGATGAGCTTGGTGGGATTGGAGTCGAGATCCACCATGTTGCCGGCTTCCTTCGCGGCCTGCGTTCCGGAGTTCATGGCTACACCCACGTCGGCCTGAGCGAGTGCAGGGGCGTCGTTGGTGCCGTCGCCGGTCATCGCGACCAGCTTGCCCTTGCCCTGCTCGCGCTTGATCAGATCCATCTTGTCTTTGGGCTTGGCTTCGGCGAGAAAATCGTCGACACCTGCTTCGCGGGCAATGACGGCGGCTGTGAGCGGGTTGTCGCCTGTAATCATGATGGTGCGGATGCCCATGGCGCGGAGGCGGGCGAGACGCTCTTTGAGGCCGCCTTTGACGATGTCCTTGAGATGGATGACGCCCAGCGCAGAGGAGTTCTCCGCGACGACCAGCGGGGTACCGCCCTGGCGCGCGACTTCCTCGACGTGTTCGCGCACCTTTTGCGGAAGCTGCGCACCCTGTTCTTCAAGGAAGCGGGCGATAGCGTCGACCGACCCCTTGCGAATGCGGGTTCCGGGAAGGTTCACGCCGGACATGCGGGTCTGCGCGGTAAAGGGAACAAACTCAGCATGGATGCCGCCGAGGTCGCGTCCACGGAGGTTGTACTTCTCCTTTGCGAGCACGACAATGGAACGGCCTTCGGGGGTTTCATCGGAGAGCGACGAGAGCTGTGCGGCGTTCGCTAGCCGCTCCTCGCTGATGTCGGGCGCGGGAAGGAACTCGGTTGCCTGACGGTTGCCGAGGGTGATGGTTCCGGTCTTGTCGAGGAGCAGGGTGTTGACGTCTCCGGCAGCTTCCACGGCGCGTCCGCTCATGGCCAGTACGTTGTATTGAACGAGGCGGTCCATGCCGGCGATGCCGATGGCGGAAAGAAGCCCGCCAATGGTGGTGGGAATGAGGCAGACCAGCAGCGACACCAGCACGAAGACGGTTTGCGGGGCCTTGGAGTAAATGGCAAAGGGCTGCAGGGTGACGACGGCCAACAGAAAAACAATGGTGAGGCCGGAGAGGAGAATGCTGAGCGCGATTTCGTTGGGGGTTTTCTGGCGGGTCGCGCCTTCGACCAGGGCGATCATGCGATCAAGGAAGGTTTCGCCGGGGTTGGAAGTGATCTTTACCTTAATCCAGTCTGATAGAACCTTGGTACCCCCGGTGACGGCGGAGCGGTCGCCTCCAGCTTCGCGGATGACGGGAGCGGATTCGCCGGTGATGGCCGATTCGTCGACCGAGGCAACGCCTTCGATGACTTCGCCGTCGCCCGCGATGTAGCTGCCTGCGACGACGTAGATAACATCGCCGGACCGCAGCAGGCCGCTGGCGATTTCTTCAAAGCCACCGTCGGCCTTGTAACGCTTGGCGACGGTTTCTCCTTTTGCCTTGCGGAGAGTGTCAGCCTGGGCTTTGCCGCGGCCTTCGGCCATTGCTTCGGCAAAATTCGCAAATAAAACAGTGAACCAGAGCCAGAGGGTGATCTGGAGATTGAAGCCGAAGCCGGGGCGATGGTGAATGGTGTTGTCGATCAGCAGCCCGGTGGTGAGCACGCAGCCGACCTCGACCACAAACATGACCGGGTTCTTGACCATCCAGCGAGGGTCGAGCTTGCGCATCGAATCCAGCAGCGCCTGGGAGAAGATTTCCGTGTTCCAAAGGCTCTTTTTCGTTGCCATATGAGTCCGTTTCGTCTTGCCTGTTCGGGTTCAGTCCCGGTTAGAAAAGTTTGCCTGCCTGCAATTGCAGGTGTTCCAGGATCGGTCCGAGACTGAGAGCCGGGAAGAATGTGAGTGCGCTGAGAATCACGATGACGCCGACTAGCAGCACGGTGAAGAGGCTGGTATTGACCGGGAAGGTTCCAGGCGAAGGCGGCACGCTTTTCTTGCTAGCGAGGTTGCCGGCGAGCGCGAGAACCGGAATCATCATGAGGAATCGTCCGCCGAGCATTGCCCAGCCCATCGCCACGTCGTACCACCAGTAAGTTGTGGGGTTGACGCTGGCGTTGAGGCCAGCGAAGGCCGAGCCGTTGTTGCCTACCGCGGAAGTGAAGGCGTAAAGGATCTCCGTCAACCCGTGCGGCCCTTGGTTCGTAAGCGCCGGTAATCCGATGGTTGGAGAGAGCACGAAAATGGCGGTGAGGGTGAGAATAATGAGTGGGAAGATGAGGACGTAAAGCATGGACATTTTGACGTCGTAGGACTCGATCTTCTTGCCCAGGTACTCCGGTGTGCGACCCACCATGAGGCCAGCAATGAAGACCGCGAGCACAACCATGATGAGGATGCCATAGAGTCCAGCACCGACTCCGCCGAAGACGACTTCGCCCATCATGATATTGATGAGTACCACCATGCCGCCAAGCGGGGTAAAGCTGTCGTGGACGCCGTTTACTGCACCGCAACTAGCATCTGTAGTGATGGTGGCGAAGAGGGCAGATTCGGCGATGCCATTGCGGACTTCCTTGCCTTCCATATTGCCACCGGGCGCGGTCGCCGTATGGGTCTGCTGGGCGCCATGGATGAGTGGGTGGGATTGCGACTCTGCCCAGTAGACGCTGGCAAAACCGGCAGCAAACAGCACAAACATAGCCGCCAGCACGGCCCAGCCGTGGCCGGGCGAACCGGTCATGCGACCGAGCGTGAAAGTCAGGCCAGCGGGGATGATGAAGATAGAGAGGATCTGAAGAAAGTTGGAAATGGGCGTGGGATTCTCAAATGGGTGAGCGCTGTTGGCGTTGAAGAATCCGCCTCCGTTGGTACCCAGCATTTTGATGGCCTCCTGTGAGGCAACCGGACCTTGTCCGATGGTCTGTGTCTGCCCCTCAACCGTATGAGCTGTCGTGTATGCGTGCAGATTCTGCGGAACGCCTTGACCGACCAGCAGCAGCGCGTAGAGTAAAGAGGCTGGCACAAGGATGTAGAGCAGTGAGCGCGTCATATCTACCCAGAAGTTGCCGATGGTGGCCGAGCCAGTGCGCTTAATGCCGCGAATAATCGCGACCGCCACAGCGATGCCGGCGGCTGCCGACCAGAAGTTATGCGTGGCGAGCCCAGCCATCTGTGTTAGATAGCTCATGGTGGTTTCGGGGGTATAGAACTGCCAATTGGTGTTGGTGGTGAAACTGGCGGCGGTGTTCCAAGCCAGATCGGGGC
>JBEKUP010000021.1:0-96978 GCA_049514915.1 Occallatibacter sp.
AGTATGCAAGAACTGCGCGGTGTCCATATGTCAACAAACAGGTGCGGAAAGATGGGTAAAAGAGCGGATTTCTCGCGAAAAATGGGCTTTTCGCACCTCAAATTTGAGGGATTCTGTATCTTGGTGCGGCTGTTTATGAATGCCAGGTTTTGTCTTTGGAGTGACAGAGCTGTTCGATGTTGCACTGGTCGCATTTGGGTTTGCGTGCGATGCAGACCTGGCGTCCGTGGTGAATGATCTGGTGGGAGAAGTCGATCCAGCGGTCCTGGGGAATTACCTTCATCAATTCCTGTTCTACTTTTTGGGGCGTGTCGCCTTTGGCAAGGGCAAGGCGATGGGAGATGCGGAAGACGTGCGTATCGACAACCACGCCTTCGGCTTTTTTGTAGCTGACGCCGAGAACGACGTTGGCCGTTTTGCGGGCTGCGCCGGGGATGGTGATGAGTTCGGCGAGGGTCTGGGGGACCTGCCCATCGAAATCAGCGATGATTTTGCGGGCTGCGCCCTGAATGGATTTGGCCTTGTTGTGATAGAAACCCGTCGTTCGAATGATTCCTTCGAGCTGGGGCAGTGTCGCTTTGGCCATGGCGTCCGGGGTGGGGAAGCGTTTGAAGAGCTCCGGTGTGACGATGTTTACGCGAACGTCAGTGCACTGCGCGGAGAGGATTGTTGCGACGAGCAGTTCCCAGGGTGAACGATGGTCGAGTGCGCACTTCACGTTCGGATAGGCTTCGTCGAGGCCCCTGAGGATGGCAGCGATGCGTTCTGGGGCGAGGTCGCCACGAGTGACCGCTTGGGATCGGCCTGTGGTCGCAGGCAGCTTTGTCGATGCAGCCTTTGAAGGCTTCTTGACCGACGGCTTATTCGACGTTTTGGTGGCTGGCATCAGATTCAACTTTCATTGAGGGCTGTCGGAAGTTGCGATGGATTGCTTCAGTGCAGTGGTTACTTTAACTGCGATGTCATCCTGGATGGTGAGGATGTCGCTCATGGGCTGGTCGTAAGTGGCTGACCAGACGATATAGCCGTTGTCGGCTCGTAACAGGCGGACATCGACGCGTACCCATGTGCCAGACTTGCGGAGGCTGCCATCGAGCGCGTAAGCCACATGCAGTGCTCTGGCGATGTCAGCAACAGGGACCTGCTTATTCTTGTAATAGAACGATGAGGTGGGCGAGGGCACCCGCAGCCCTGGAACCTTGCTGAGCTTGTCGATCAGTTCCTCAGTGATGCCGTCGGCGAACTCTTCGTTCTTCATTCCTTCCGTCAGATCGAGAAACGGGAGCACGGCTATAGAGTTTTGCTGCGAGGCAGGGACGGTGGGCGAGGCCGAGCGCGGCGCCGCGAAGCGCGCATGCAGGAAGTAGATCGCCATCAAAGCGAGACAAAGAACTGCGGCAGCCGCTGCGAGGGGGCCAAGTTTACGGCGAACGGGAGGGTAGGCACTGTTCGAAGCCGTCACGGAGCCAAGTGCGTCAGAAGGAGCTGGGTCAATTTGCGAGATTGCGGGATGCGACGCTGCGTCGTTATTGGTCGTCGAAGGCTCCACCCATGGGCCGACCTCCGCCACCATGCGGTAACCCAGGCGAGGCACCGTGGCAATATAAATTGGCTGGCGGGGATCGTCACCAAGCAGACGGCGGAGCGAGGCCACAGCCTGGTAGACGGAGTCCTGGCTGACATTGACGCCGGTCCAGACCTGATCGAGCAGGGCATCGACGCTGACAATCTCGCGGGGGTGCTCGGCGAGACAGAGAAGCAGGCGCAGCGTGCGCGCTTCCAGACGAAGAGTCTCGCCTTCGCGTGAGATTTCGCCGGAAGCGGGATTGAAACGCCACGCTCCGATGCGGAGCGCCGCGGACGCTGGACGTTCTGTGCCGGAAGGGTGAAGGCTGTCTGTCATGGTGGCGGCAGAAACGAAGTGTCTCCGATTGTAGCAGCGGCGCTTTTATGGATCGCGGGATCGTTTCAGAACTATTCAGAGTGATTCAGAGCGGATTCAGGACTTTCCGCGCCGGGGCGGGTAGAACTGCATTGCGCTCCGAAGGCAAACGACGAGCGAAAGGCGGAAGCATGCGAATGGGAAACTGGATGGGCAAGAGTGGGGCTGGGGTCGGAGTTCTGGTACTGTGCGGAGTTATCGCGATTACGATTGGCGTAGCAAAAGGTGCAACTGCAGCATCGAGTTTGGCGCTGCTACCAGCGGCAGGAACCTACAACGTCGACCCAATGCATAGTTTTGCGTATTTTGGAGCTTGGCATCATATTGTCGGGCTGGTACGGGGAAGGTTCGACAAAGTTACAGGGACGATCACGGCGGCGAAAGGTCCTGCGGATTGCGCTGTGGATATTTCGATTGATACGGCGAGCGTCAGTACCCAGATTGACCGGCGTGACGAAGACCTGCGCGGCCCGGACTTCTTCGACGTGAAGGATTTCCCAGCGATGACGTATCACGGGCACGGTATCAACCGGGCTGATGATGGTGAGTGGGTGATGGACGGCTCGCTGACAATTCGCGGTGTGACGAAGATTGTGCCGCTGACCTTCAGGTTCAAGGGATTGTTTCCGGATACGCCCAAAGGCCAGCCCGCGCGAGCTTCGTTCCATGCGACTGCCGCGGTGAAGCGCGGGGACTTTGGCATGACCCGCGACAACCTGATGGAGCTTGGGCCAAACCCCAAAGGGCCGGATGTCGATATTGAGATCGACGTGGAGGCGAACGCGGCTGCGACAAGCCCACAATAAGTTACAGCTTGCCGCTGAGCCAGCCCGCTAGGTTCTCGATGGGAAGGCGGACGCCCAGATAGAAGTTGCCGAACAGGGCGTAGACGGCGCTGACTTCGTCGAAGCGCATTTCATAGATCAGCTTTTTGAAGATGACCGGGTCTTCGGCGAAAAGGTCGACGCCCCACTCCCAGTCATCCATGCCAATAGACCCGGAGATGATCTGCTTTACCACGTCGCCGTAGCGGCGGCCGATGAGGCCGTGCTCATGCATCATGCGCTGGCGCTCAGGGAAGGGAACGGTATACCAGTTTTTGTCTTCAGCGCGCAGGCGGTCCATGGGGTAGAAGCAGATATATTTCGCGTCGGGGATGGCGGGAAACAGGCGCGAGGTCATGGCGGCAGATCCCCGCTCGATGGACGCAGCGATCTCGGCGTTCCACTCGGGACTGTGCGCGGCAAAGCCTTTGGCCGATGCGGCTTCATAAGTCTTGCGAGTCGACTCGTAGAGGCCGAGTTCGACGACCGAGACGTAGGAGTGTGTGAGGGTCAGGTAGTCGTACAGTTCGGTTTGAGCGAGGTCGAGTTCAACCTGGTTGAGGGCTTCAAATGACTCACGGAAGTGGACCAGGATGAGATCACCCTTATGCCCAAGCTCGGAGAAGAGCGCGGACTGCGCGGGGGCATCGGCTGCCTTTCGCTCCAGTTTTTGCAGAGCGGAAACGGCTTCGGCAGCAATGCGGTCGCGGTCGGCGGGCTGGGCGGCACGCCAGGCTTTCCAATCGAAACGAAAGAACTGGTGGAGGAGAGCCGAGCCTTCAAGAGTAAGCGGAACGGGAGGAAAATCGGACAACGGTCGCACCTCAGGTTACAAACTTCATGGTAGCAAAACGGGCACAGGAGTGTTGAGACGTGCTCACGATCTCAGGTCGCTCTCCAGACTTGCGGCGGCGATCGGAGATGCTGCGTGTTGCTCGCCCCAGGTCTTCATGGCAATCAGGATTGGGTTGAGCGCGCGGCCCTTGGGCGTGAGCAGGTATTCGGGGCGAGGAGGATGGTCCGCATAGAGGCGGCTCGTAAGAATGCCGTGGGCGGTAAGTTCCTTGATCCGGGAGGAGAGCACGCTGGGGGTGAGGCCGGGAAGACTGGCTTCAAAGTCCTGGAAGCGGCGCGTGGGATGAAGGAATAGATCTCTAAGGATGAGGATGGTCCAGCGGTCGCCGATGATATCGAGCGTGCGCGCAATGGAACAGCGCATGGAGTATTTTCTCGCCACGGGATAGTCCTCCGGGAGATTGAAAGCTGTAGTCGCTATTATAAACAAAGTCACTGCTGTTAAGAAACTATCCGAAAACACTGGAGAATGGCGGGGAGCGCGGCTCCCTCCGGGCCGGACATAGGCTGAAGCGGCAAGAATGTCGCCGGCTCTCGCTATACTCGATTCAGATGAGTGAAAAGACTATTGGCTTCCTTGTTCTGTTCGTTACCCATGTGATTCAAGCAGGCGGCTACGCAGGTGTTGCGGCGTTGATGGGGATTGAGTCGGCGTGCATTCCGTTGCCTTCGGAGATCATTATGCCGTTTGCCGGCTATGTGGTTTACCTGGGGCACATGAATCTGTTGTTGGCGGCGACGGCAGGAGCTGTCGGCTGCAATCTGGGGTCACTAGTGGCGTACTGGATTGGGGCCAAAGGCGGGCGTCCGCTGGTGGAGCGATATGGCCGCTGGGTGCTGATGAGCCACCACGACCTGGACCGCATGACGGAATACTTCAACAAGTACGGGTCGATCACGGTGCTGGTGGGGCGCTTGCTGCCGGTGGTTCGCACCTTCATCGCGTTTCCGGCGGGCATCGCAAAGATGCCGCAGGGCAAGTTTCATCTCTATACATTTATCGGCTCGTGGCCATGGTGCTTTGCGCTGGCTTATGCGGGCATGAGGATGGGCGAGGCCTGGAACACTGACCCGCGCTTCCATGAATGGTTCCATCGGTTTCATCTGGCAGTAGAGCTGGCGTTGCTTGCTGGGGTTATGTGGTTTGTCTGGAGCCACCTGAACAGGATCCGCCAGCGCGACGCGGCGTAGGTACAGTTTTCGGTGTGTATTTCAAAAAGAGCAACGGATAGCGGGGCAGCGTGCCCCAAGATCAACAGAGAATAGGAGCAGTAGATGGCAACGAAAAAGAAGACGGTAAGCAAGAGCAAGCGGTCGGCCGGCAAGGTAGAGCCTGCAAAGGGCAAGTTGGGCGTGATGGTGGTGGGCCTGGGCGCCGTTGCTACAACGATGATTGCGGGTGTTGAGGCCGTGCGACAAGGTTTGGCGAAGCCGGTGGGTTCCCTGACGCAAATGGGCACTATCCGGCTGGGCAAACGTACGGACAATCAGAGTCCGCTGATCAAGGACTTTGTTCCACTGGCGGACCTGAAGGACGTGGTGTTTGCCGGCTGGGACATCTTCAAGGACAACGTGTATGAGGCTGCGGTGCACGCTGCGGTTCTGGACAAGGAAACGCTGGCCAAGTTGAAACCGGCATTGGAAAAGATCAAGCCGATGCCGGCGGTCTTTGATCAGTACTACGTGAAGCGGTTGAACGGCACCCATGTGAAGAAGGGCAAGACGAAGCGCGACCTGGCAAACCAGGTGATTGCGGACATCCAGGCATTCAAGAAGAAGGTGGACCGCGTAGTGGTGATCTGGTGCGGGTCCACGGAGATCTTTCTTGAGCCGACCGAGGTGCACCAATCGATCAAGGCCTTTGAGAAGGGGCTGGACAACAATGACATCGGCATCGCTCCGTCACAGATTTACGCGTATGCGGCGCTGAGCGAAGGAGTGCCATTTGCCAATGGCGCGCCGAATCTTACGGTCGATGTTCCGGCGATGATTGAGCTTTCAAAGAAGAATGCAGCTCCGATTTGCGGTAAGGACTTCAAGACCGGTCAGACATTTATGAAGACCGTGCTTGCGCCGGCCTTCAAGGCGCGCATGATTGGCGTGTCCGGATGGTTCTCCACCAATATTCTGGGCAACCGCGACGGAGAAGTGCTGGATGATCCGCAGAGCTTCAAGACCAAGGAAGAGTCCAAGCTGGGGTCGTTGGAATACATCTTCCAGCCGGAGCTTTACCCCGATCTCTACAAGGACATTTACCACAAGATTCGGATCAACTACTATCCGCCACGCGGGGATGATAAGGAAGCCTGGGACAACATCGATATCTTCGGATGGCTGGGTTACCCGATGCAGATCAAGGTGAATTTCCTTTGCCGGGATTCGATTCTGGCTGCCCCGATTGCGCTGGACCTGGTGCTGTTCCTCGACCTGGCAAAACGCACACCGGATCTGCGGTCACGCGGAATTCAGGAGTGGCTGAGCTTCTATCTCAAGTCGCCGCAGACCGCCGCCGGCTTGTATCCGGAGCACGATCTGTTTATCCAGTCAATGAAGCTGAAGAACACGCTGCGGCATATTATGGGTGCGGATTTGATTACGCACCTCGGCCTGGAATATTACGACTGAGCACCTGCTGTGCGGCGCACGCCTCCCACTGGTCGACAAGAGCAATGACCCCACGCGCCATGGTGGGGTCATTGTGCGCATTGGGTAGGGAATTGAGCATCCAAGGTACAAGACAGCCGGCGTCGCATCATCATCGGGCACTGGGAAGATATTAGGTGGGAGGGCCGCCTTGAAACGGATTGATCGACGGAGTTTTCTGCGCTGCTCTGGACTTGTTACGGGCTCATTGGCATTGTTGGGCAGGAAGAGACTTTGGGCGCAGAGTGCCCCGCTGGCAACAACAACCGCAGGCAAGATCAGTGGTGCATTGCTCGACGGTGTCAACGTGTTCAAAGCCATTCCGTATGGCGGCGATACCGCCAAGACGCGATTCAGGGCTCCCGTTGCTCCCATTCAGTGGACGGATGTGAAGGAGTGCACTCAATTCACAACGCAAGCACCGCAGTTGGCGATTGCGCGGGCTTCGGGCACGGGCGCGCCTCGCGGCCCTCGGGGTCAGGGCGTGCAGAGCGAGGATTGCCTGCACCTGAACGTCTGGACCGCGGGGCTACGCGATCATAGAAGACGACCGGTTCTGGTCTACTTCCATGGGGGTGCGTATAACAACGGAAGCGTCAACAGCGATCTCTACGACGGGACGCGTCTGGTTCATCGTGGCGATGTCGTAGTGGTTACGGTGAATCATCGGCTGAATGCATTCGGCTACATGTTCCTGGGTGATCTGGCGCCCGAGTACGCGGAATCGGGGAATGCGGGACAACTTGACCTGATTCTGGCGCTCAAGTGGGTGCGGGACAATATCGAGGAGTTTGGCGGCGATCCGTCGCGGGTTCTTATCTTCGGGCAGTCGGGAGGGGGTGCGAAGTGTGCGGCGTTGATGGCCACGCCTGCGGCAAAGGGTTTGTTTCATCGCGTCATGACGATGAGCGGACAGCAAATCAAGGGCGCCTCTATTGAAATCGCTTCAGGGCGTGCGAAGACGGTGCTGGAGAAAATGGGCGTGACGCCGGGCAAGAACCTCGAGGCTCAACTGAATGCGCTGACCATGGAACAGATTCAAGCGGGGGCTGGGGCAGTGAGTGCAGACTGGCTTCCGGTGGTCGATGACGTCGTCCTGCCGCGGAATCCATTCGATCCAGATGCGCCCGCGCTTTCCGAGAGGGTGCCGATGATTCTCGGGAATGTGCACGACGAAACCAGCGTAGCCGGTCATGGTCCCATTACGTGGGAGACAGCGGCGGCGGTGCTGAAGAGTTCGGTTGCCGAGTACCTGGGACCGTATAGCGCGGAAGAAGTGGTGGCAAAGTTCCGTGAGATTCATCCGGACTATACGGCGGAGCAGGTGGACACGGCGGCGGCTACGGCGTTGCGTGCGTGGCCTGGGCAGCGGTGGGAGGCGGAGCGGAGAGCCGCCAATGCCACAAGCCAGAAGCATACATGGGTCTATCAGATGAACTTTGCGGGCGCGAACGGAAGAGCGATGCACACCATCGACATCCCTTTTATGTTCGATAATATTGCCAAGGCTGAGATGCAAATTGGGTCGACACCGGAGCAGCTTGCGGCGGCGAACGCCTTAGCTGCGACGATGTCTGAAATGCTGATTACCTATGGAAAAACAGGGGATCCGAACTTCAATGGGCTGCCGCATTGGCCCGCGTACGATCTGAAGAGTCGCAGCACAATGATCTGGGACCGGACGCCGCACATCGAGAACGATCCGCGCGGCGCTGAACGGGTGTTTGCGGACAAATCGCACTACCACCAGGCAGGAACTCCGCTGCCCTAGATAACCCACATTCTGTTTCTTCATGCAGCCATGGCTTGGGCGAGTCGGCGCACGGTGACCACGGTGATGTCGTCTTCCTGGCCGAATGCTTTCGCGGCGTCGGCGATGTAAAAGGCGCTCTGGTTGCTCAGGTTATGAACGCGCTCAAAGCCAAAGAGCTCGCCGGATTTGTGGCGGGCTTCCACGACTCCGTCCGAGAGCAGCAGCATTCGGTCTCCGGGGTGCAGGAAGAGGCGAATCTCATCGTAGCTTGCGTCGGCAAGGAAGCCTAAGGGAAGTCCTCCAGGTATCGCTATTTCCTGGCTGTTGAGATAGGGCGGAAGGTGACCGGCGTTGGCAAGCACTACGTCACCGTCCGGGCCGAACCATGCTGCCTGGCAGGTGGTGAAACTCTCACTGCCAAAAAGGACACGGTTTAATGATTCGAGAATCTTGGCGGGGCTGCGCTCCGGGGTGCGGCGCACAGCTCCCATGAGCATGGAAACGTTCATGGCTGCCTGCAGGCCCTTGCCGGCCACGTCCCCAATAATCACAAGCAGCCCGCCGTCGCTCGTGGGTTGAACATGAAAGAAGTCTCCACCTACCTCATTGGCGGGGTTGTAGACTGAGTCGACCTCGAATCCCGGTGTGGCAAGTTTTTCGTGCGGAATCATCAGCTCTTGCACGCTGCGGGCCGCAGCCAATTCCTGTTCGCGACGCTGAAGACCTGCTTGGATGCGCAGGAAACGGACGAAGATGATGAGCACGATGACAAAAATGCCTGTGAAGTCAGCAATTGATGCGAAGTGGATGGGGATGGGGCCGGTCTGGATGGTGAGCGGCGAATGATAGGCGCTGCCAACCCACTGGGTCATGCCGGCAGTTAGAACGGGCTCGATGACTCCTACCAGGCTGAGAACGAGGGGAATGAGGAGGAGGCCAGCTTCGAAGTTTCGCTTGGCCGTGGCAATGACCAGGGTGAGGAAAATGAAGATCAGCCATCCGGTAATCCAAAAGAAGGTGCCGACCCCTGCAATCAGCAAAGTGATTCCAATCACCGCCTGATTGATATGGCGCGTGCTGTGGCCGACCATGAGCAGCAGGGGGCTCATGCAGAGCAGGACGGGGGATGTGAAGCGCAGCAGCAGAATATACCAGCGCTTTCGCAGCGAGAGGAAGGCGATCAGGAACTCGAAGTAGAGGAAGGCCGAAATCAGGACCAACTGCATGAGCACGGCCCAATACAGCAACTGGTCCATCTGGGCGAAGCCGCCAGCTAAATCGACAAAGCCGATGGGCGCCTGGAGCAGTTCGTGCAATGCGAGCCAGAGGTATTCGATGTGGCCCTTCTGCGTGAAGTAGAGCGCAAGGAGGAAAAGCGAGAGCACGGTGAGCAGGATGGAGTAGACGAGCCGGGGCAGGCGCTCCAGCAGATTGTGGATGGACCACAGGTCGAGGGCGCGATTAAGGTCTTCGGGGCTCCCGAGACGTAGCGTGCGATTGGAGAAGAAATTGGTGTAGCTCCCCGTGCCTGCAGGGACATAGATGGTTCGCAGCACAAGGCAAAGGGAAGTCTGGGACGGATCCAAATTCAGGTTGTAGATGCGTGAGATCGGTTGATAGTGTTCGGGCTCGTCTCTGTGCGGACCTTCCGGGTGGATTCGCACGCCATTGGCAAACACTTCCATGCCGGCGCCTAACCCGGAATCGCTGCTTGCAAGAGAAGCATTGTGCGAGACTGGGAGTTCAACAAACAGAGCGATTGGGCCATGATGGGAAGGCAGTTTTACATGGAGACGAAACCAGGCGAATGGCCGCTGGTGTTCGCTGGGGGGGGCCGAATGGCCGTGTGATCCGTGGTCCTCAGGCGGGCCATTACCGTCGTCCGCATGATCCTCATCCGGGACATCGGCAAAGGACTCTTGCGCATTCCGGAGCACCCACGTGGAATCGTCAAATTCCGGATTTGCGGCTGCCGGGTTAGCCGTGATTCCGACCCTCCAGTTCTTATCGAGCAGAACCGGGGATCCGATGCCGGTGGCATCGAATATCACTTGAGGCGTGGAGGGAGCGTTCGGCGAGACGGGTGGACCATGTCTGCGCGGACCGAGAAGTTTCTCAATCGGGGATTGGGGGCCCGGATGTGACTCCTGGGCAATGAGATACGTCGTCGCGCTAAGGATCGAGACAGCCATTCCACACGCCATCAATGCGACTGCAATGATCGTTCGGCGCAAGTCTCCTCCAGAAAGCCGCTTGGTCACCACTGTAATTCACACGGGTGGAAGTTCCAAGAGGATTGCCTTTTCAGATCAGGTTCGAATCGGGATGGATGCTTGATGCGGCGAAGCTGATTCAGGCATCCGGAGGAAATATTGCTTTCTAATGTTGCCAAAGAGGGGGATACTAGCGTCTAAGCTATGGAGCGAAGCGGCGTAGCCCGTATGTCCCCGGCTGGAGGTTAGGTCATGAGATCAGAATCAATGAGCTCGAGAGCAATGATGCTGGCAGGTCTGGCGTTGGCGATGACCACCGTATTATGTGCGCAGTCCGCGCCGTCGAGTTCGACGCCGGCCAGCACCCCTGCAACAACCCAGCCGACTCAACAGCCAGCTTCAAGTCAACAGCAAACTTCAGGGACAGCGCAAACGCCCGCGGCGAACCAGCCCGCACCCGGAACCACGCCTGTGGGAGGCGATACTCCCGCGGCACCTGCGGCGGCGCAGACAACTCCAGCCAAGGGAGGAGACGACAAGTCTTCAACGACTCCTGGGAAGGCTCCTGCGCCCGGCACCACGCCCGTAGGCGGCGATACGGAAGCAGTCGCGGTGAATCCGGACAAGGTGGTTGAGCCGGGAAGCCAGAAGATCAATGTGAAGCCGGGCAGTATTGACGACGTGAGCGCAGTGGGAAACCGTGATATCGGCGGGCGCGGCGTTGGGAACTGGTACTCGGTCGACACCGAGATCAAAATGGGGAAGATGTACGCCACGGAGATTGAAAAGAGCACCAAGTTTATTACAGATCCGGTGGTGCTTGAATACGTGAACCGGGTAGGACAGAACATCGTGAAGAACTCGGATTGCAAAGTTCCGTTCACGATCAAGATTATCGATTCCGATGAAATCAACGCCATGGCGCTGCCAGGCGGATTTTTCTATGTGAATTCGGGCCTGATTCTGAATGCCGACGAAGAGGCTGAGCTGGCCGGAGTTATGGCGCATGAGACGGCGCATGTGTGCGCTCACCATGCGGTGCGCGAGCAGACGCGCATGAATTACGCGCAGTTGGGCACTATCCCGCTGATCTTTATCGGTGGGTGGACGGGGTATGGCATCTACGAGGCTGCGAGCCTGGCTGTGCCGATGACATTCTTGAAATTCTCGCGTGAGTTTGAAGCGCAGGCTGACTACCTGGGTGTGCAGTATATGTACCGAGCGGGATACGATCCGCAGGCATTTATCGCGTTCTTTGAGAAGGTTCAGGCGCTGGAGAAACGCAAGCCTGGCATGGTGGCCAGGGCGTTTGAGGATCATCCGCAGACGCCGGATCGCATTCTGCATTCGCAGGAAGAGATTGCGCGCATTCTGCCTCCGCGTGAAGAGTACACGGTGACGACATCGGAGTTTGACGACATCAAGGCTCGGCTTGCGCGCATTGAGAACAAGAGGCGCTTGACGGATTCCAAGGATACGAAGAGGCCGTCTCTGCGGCGGGCGAGCACGGGCTCGAACGATCCCAACAGTTCGTCAAGCACGTCGAGTGGGAACAGCGGATCCGACACCAGCGACCAGCCGACGTTGCACCGGCGCGACGACCAGAACTAAGAAGCCCGCTTCTTCAGAAGTGCACCATCTGTCGTAATAGCCCAAGTGATTGGGTTTGACTTGAGTAGTGGCCCAACGGGCGGGGTATGAGGGGCTGTGGCGTGCGAATGGGCATCCGGGGTGGGGAACGCAAAGTACGTAAATTTCCTGCAACTCCCGGAAAACCCTTGAACTCACAGGCGAAACCGCGTTATATACAAGACTACCGGTACGTATGCCGGAATCCCTGAGGCACGTTCGATGCCGGGAGGCACTGATGCGCAACGCCGCGGTTCGCTCCAACCTGCTTGTACCTGAAGTACGCGAGGTGATGGATATTCGCACTGCCTCGGATTACCTGGGTATCTCCCCGGACACCCTGTATAAGTATGCATCGGAAGGATTTGTGCCCGCCTTCAAGCTGGGGAACCGGTGGCGCTTCAAACGGTCGCGGCTGGATGAGTGGATGGATCGCCAGTCGGATTTGCATGCAGCGGAGACGGAGATTGATCCGGAGCAGAAGAAACCGGTGCGGCCAGCGCTGTGAAAAACAGGGGTCAGGGATCAGGGTTCAGGTGTCAGTCTTGATCGATCAAATGGCTGCTCAGAGGGTTGTTCTACATAGCCGGTTAGGTTGCTTGCAGGGTTACAAACAAGGGCAAATGGCTGCTCGGAGGGTTGTGATTCTTTGAGACATGAACCTACGGGGCAGCCCGCGTGTGTGTTTTGGGTTGCTGAGAATTGAACTAATCGAAGCATTAGGTTGTGGAGAATTTGACACTTTTCTGGAACATGTGCTGATTTTGCACGAGATAAAACCTTAACTTATTGATCGTGAGTGGTTTATTTCGCTTTTGTTTACAGTGTAATTGCGCTCGGAATGGCACACATTCCTTTCAAGGTTCGAACCCAGCGGTACTCGGCAACGAATCGCGGCGGGCCTCCGGGACGCTTTGACTTTGTTCGGATGTTGACCCAGGGTTTCGCTGTGCTTCACCGCCGGGCTATTATCGTGCGCTCCTTGCAGGAGCTGAGACGCGGTCGCCTTCCGGTGGTGCGGAGGAGGGCTGTGATCCCCCTGTTATTCTTACGCAGTGGATCATACACGCCGCATTGGGCAATTACGCCGCAGGTTGACGAAAGCTGGATTGCCAGGGCTTTTGGTCACACACCTCCCAGACCTTCGCTACCTTTCAGGTTTTACAGGCTCGAATGCTGCGCTCGGGATCACGCGGCGTGCGGCGTGCCTTTTCACGGATGGGCGCTACAGGACGCAGGCGGCGGAAGAGGTTGAGTCTGCGCGGGTGCGGGTTGTGTCGGGCTCCGCTGCGGTGGCGGCGCTCGACTGGCTGGCCACGCAACCCGGTGTTGACTCGGTGGGATTCGATCCGGCCTGGACTTCGGTTGCAGATCTTGTCAGGTGGAAGAATGCGCTTCCGGCGAAATTGCGCCGGAACTTTCTGTCGCCGCTGGAGTCGCCGCTGGTGGAACCGCTGCGGTGGGTGAAGGACGAGGACGAAGTGGCCCTGATGAGTCAGGCGGCGCTGACGGGTTGCGCGCTCTTTGAGCATATGCTGGGCTTTATCAGGCCGGGTCTCCGGGAGACAGAAGTGGCTGCGGAGCTTGAGCACCAGGCGCGGCTCAGCGGCGCGGAGGGCATGTCGTTCGAAACCATTGTGGCCTCCGGTGTGCGCTCCGCGCTTCCGCATGGACGGGCGACCGACGCCCGGTTGCCGCGGCGCGGCTTTCTGACGCTCGACTTCGGTATAATCCTCGGAGGCTACTGCTCGGATATGACCCGTACCGTGTACTTGGGAAAGCCCAGAATCAGGGAACGAGTTGCATATCAGGCGGTGCTTGAGGCGCAGGAAGCAGCAGTGGCTGCGGTGGCTGCTGGCGTGCGTTCGGGAGCGGTGGACGAAGCGGCCCGAAGCGTGTTGCGCAGTGCGGGTTTTGGAGAAGCATTTTCCCACTCTACGGGGCACGGTGTGGGCCTTGAGATTCACGAGTTGCCGCGAATCGGCGCCGGACAGACAGCCACGCTGCTCCCGGGCATGGTGGTGACGATTGAGCCGGGAATTTATATGGCGGGTCAGTTCGGCATTCGCATTGAGGATATGGTGGTTGTAACCCAAACCGGAGGCCAGGTGCTGACACCGGCAGCGAAGGCCCTGATTGAGCTTTGAGCAAGGTAAAAGAATCTGAATAGCGCATCCCACATTGCTGCGGGAGAGTTAAGGAACGAATGAATCCACTGAGTCCCGACAATACCGAAGATCTAAAACAACTGATTGAGTTTCTGAAAGAGAACCAGGTTGGCGAATTCGAGCTGGAGCGCAGCGATGTGCGAATCCGGCTGAAGTTTACGCAGCCGGAGGGCGGAGGGGCATCGGACCTGGCGCGGCTTTTGGTGGGAGCGCGGGAAGCAGCGGCGATCCAACCCGGGGTGGCTGCGGCGGCTGCAGCGGCACCTCCGAAGGCAACTGTGGAAACGCCGGCGGACCCGGAAGCGGGATTGCACCTGGTGAAGTCTCCGATTGTGGGTACGTTTTACGGTTCACCGTCGCCGGGCGCGTCTCCGTTTGTGGTTGCCGGCGATCACGTGGACAAGGGCCAGGTGGTCTGCATTGTGGAAGCGATGAAGCTGATGAACGAGATCGAATCCGACGCTGCCGGTGTGATTGTGAAGTGCCTGGTAACCAACGGCCAGCCCATTGAGTTTGGGCAGGCCCTCTTTTCCGTCCGGCTGGGATAGGTCTTGAATGTTTCGTAAGGTTCTGATTGCCAATCGCGGTGAAATCGCGCTCCGGGTTATAAACGCCTGCAAGGAACTGGGTATTCGCACGGTCGCCATCTATAGCGAGGCGGACCGCAACTCATTGCATGTCCGATTTGCGGATGAAGCCATTTGCATTGGACCGCCGAGGCTGGCGGACAGCTACTTGAATGTGCCCGCGGTAATTTCCGCGGCTGAGATTGCCGATGTGGAGGCGATCCATCCGGGATACGGGCTGCTGAGCGAAAACGCCAACTTTGCCGAGGTTTGCCGAGCCAGCAATATCAAGTTCATTGGGCCTCCGCCTGAAGTGACGCGGCTAATGGGCGAGAAGGAAAAGGCGCGCCAGGCGATGAAGCGGGCCAATGTGCCGATTTTGCCGGGGTCTGACGGGGTGATTGCGTCGGTTGAGGAGGCGCAGGAGTGGGCCGCGAAGGTTGGCTTCCCGGTGATCCTGAAGGCGAAGGCCGGCGGGGGCGGGCGCGGCATGCGGATTGTGCGCACGGCCGACGAGTTGCCGAACCTTTTCCACGCGGCGAATACCGAGGCGGCTAACGCGTTTGGCAATGGCGAACTGTACATGGAGAAGTTCATTGAACAACCGCGCCATATTGAGTTCCAGGTGCTTGCGGACGAACACGGGAGCGTGGTTTCGCTGTTTGAACGCGAGTGCTCCATTCAGCGGCGGCACCAGAAGCTGATTGAAGAGGCGCCGAGTTTGCAGGTGACGCCGAAGATGCGCGAGGAGATTGGTCAGACGCTTTGCAGATGCCTGGCTGAGATTGGATATCAGAATGCGGGAACGGTCGAGTTCCTGATGGATGAGGACCGGCAACTGCACTTCATCGAAATGAATACGCGTATCCAGGTGGAGCACCCGGTGACGGAGGCGATTACCGGGATTGACCTGGTGAAGGCGCAGTTGCACATTGCGGCGGGTGAGCGGTTAGAGCAGATTTTGCCTGCGAAGCTAGAGATACGCGGACATGCGATTGAATGCCGTATCAATGCGGAGCATCCGAAGAAGTTCACTCCTTCAGCAGGGAAGATTACGGCCTTCAATGTTCCCGGCGGGAACGGCGTGCGGGTGGATACGGCGCAGTACGCGGAGGGTGTGGTACCGCCTTACTACGATTCACTGATTGCGAAGCTGATTGTGCATGGCGTGGACCGGGCGGAGGCGATTGCCAAGATGGAGCGGGCGCTGGGGCAGTTTGTGGTGCAGGGGATTGAGACTTCGGTTCCGTTGCACCAGTCGATTTTTGCGGATGCCGGGTTTAGGGATGGGGAGTTCGATACTAAGTTCATGGAACGGTTTCTGGCGCGGGCGGCGGAATAGGGCTGACGTAGCTCGAATGTTGCTCAATGGGAAATACGGATAGCCGGTAATGCGAGAGTGACCCCGCATTGAGTCAGTGAGAAAACGCGTTGAGGATGCTCGGCCCGAACCACGCAACAACAAACGCGGTGAAAAGTAAGATGGCCAAAACTGCCCAGATTGCCATTTTCCACGTTCGCGCCAGTCTTGATTGAAGCAGGCCGGGCAGGTAGAATTCGGCCGGCTTATCAGGGTTGAATCGTATGCTGATCGAATCTCTCTCGGTTAGTTGATAGAGTGGCGATTCTTCATATGCTTCAAACCCCGCCGTATGTTGGACGCGATGCTGATCCTCCCACACGATCTTGCACACTGATTGCCACGCAATCGCCTGTCGGTTCCCTTCTCCCCCCGGCTTGACGTCCCCGAATTTGACAGGAGTGAGTATTGACGACTGAACCGTTGCCATAGTCGGCGTCCACTTGTTATACCCGCGCAAGTTCTCCCAAATCTCGATCAGCATCGTTCGTCCAGTCTGCCACAGAGGGTGCTCAAAATTCGCGATGAAAGGAGCACAGAGTTATCTACCTTGTGCCCCTTCGCGGTATGTCGATGCCGTAGGCGCGCTCGCTTCCTTCCGCGACTACGAAGAATGTCAGGAGCGTTCCGGGTAGGCCGAAGATGAAGGCTAATATTCGCCAGATCGCGCTCGGACTGTTTTGCGCACGCATGCCGGCGTAACTGATGTTGGCCAGGACCCACAGGCCCGAGATGCCGGTATCCTCCGCTTGCGACTGTGATGTAACGCCTGACTGCGCCAAGGCTGCAGATGTACAGGAGATGAGAAAGCACAGAAGAACGGATAGATTCCGAAGAAAATGAATATATCGCATTGATTACTCCATTCCACACCGTTGTTTGAGATTGCCGGCGGGTGCATTGATGTGTTGAAGGAGAATTTACGCCTGACTCCGCCGATTGTCGATGACGGAGCCCAATGCGGGATTTCCCGGGCTTGTTGATTGCTTCTCGATTCGCCGTAACCAGCGTTGAGTAGCGGCCGTCAAAACTCGTGCATACAAGGGCGAGCCATCGGATTAGAATTCGGCGCAGGGGTTTATGGGGTTGAAAAACGTCTCGCAGGGGCTAAAGCCCGGATCTTCTTTAGAGGTGAGTTCGGCACGACTGAAGTCGTGCCCTGATACAAGGCGCCTGTGGCTTGCGGTGGCCTGCGTCGGGTTCTTTGTCTGTAGCGCTTATGGGCAGACGGCACCGGAGAACCAGAATGCGCCTGCGGCGGCGGAGCAGGCCCCGTCCCTGAGCACGGATATCAATGAGGTGGGGCTGGATCTGGCGGTGCACGATAAAAAGCACAAGGCTGTTCTGGATCTGAAGCCGGACGACTTTGTGGTGATGGACAACAATGTGCCGGTGAAGCTGACCGGGTTTCGCCTGGTGAGCGGACCGGAAGCTGCAAGCAAGGGTCACATGATTACGCTGCTCTTTGACCCATTCCATGGGCCAACGGCGAGGAGCGCGCGCAATATCGCCGAGAAGGTTATGGCGGTTCTGCCGACAACTGGGTATTCATTTTCCGTTTTGGACTTTACGGGCCGGCTGCGGCTGATTCAGGGGTTCACACAGGATCGGAGCCAAGTGGAGCAGGCGATTCACGTGGTGACCGAGAGCGAGCCCATCAGCATGACGACGACGCTGAGCCTGGCGATGGACATTGTGATGGATGCGAACTCGGATGCGGACAAGGCGAAAGCTGTAGCGGCAGCGGAAAAGAACGTGGTTGCGACTGCGCAGACGGGCGTGGATGTGACCGGTCGCCATGTGGATGCGAAAGAGAGGGCGCAGGCGCAGGCGCTGTTAACGGCACTGAACCAGTCTCAGGCGATTTGGCAAGAACAAAAGGGGCCACCTACCTTGGCGGCGTTGCTGGCGCTGGTGAAGTCGCAGCAGGGCATGGGGGATCGAAAGGCTCTGATCTACTTCACGGTGAACCGGCGGTTGGATCTGAAGTCAAAGAAGCTGCTGACGACGATTGCGGGGGCTGCGGCGGATGCGGGAGTGACGATCTACACGGTGGACATGGAGGCGATTAACCAGTCGAAGTTGGGCGACACCGCGAATGCGATGATGAACGCGGCGGCTCCCGCCGATATTCCCGCGCAGGCGTCTGCGACCCCGAAGGAACTCCTTCCCCAAGCTCCTCCAGCAGGAGCAGGCTCCGCTGGAGGCGTCCAAAACGGAGGGTTCGGTTCAGGAGGATACGTCTGGACTCAGCAGGATGACATCCGGGTGATGACGGATTTCTCGCGCAACGGATTTGAGGACCTGACCGATCCGTTTGCCGATTCGCAGAGCCCAATGGCGGCTTTTTCAAAGGCGACGGGGGGTGCATATATTGACGGGCAGAACCCGACGACGAAGCCGCTGGCGGAGATGGCTGAGGATTTGGCGACCTACTATGTAGCTTCTTATGTTCCTCCTTTCAAGGAATACGACGGGAAGTTTCGCACGATCTCAGTGAAGCCGCTGCGTGCGGGGCTGAATATCCAGACGAAGACGGGGTACTTTGCGCTGGCGGCGGGCAGCAACGCAGACATTCAGCCGTTTGAGGGGCCGCTGCAAAACGCGTTTAACGCGGCGGAATTGCCAAAGGACTTGAAGTTTCACGCGGCGGTTCTGCGGTTCGGCGACTTGCCGAATGGGAACAGCAACACGATGGCGGTGGAGGTTCCTCTGGCGGAGTTGGCGACGACGGTGGATGGGAATTCGCATGTCTCGACTGCGCACGTATCGATTGTTGCGCAGATCAGGGATACGAGTGGAACGGTGGTTGAACACTATAGCGAAGACGTGAAGAAACGCGGAGCAAAGGAGACGCTGGAACGGGACGGGTCGGCAACAATTGCGCTGGAGAGGCATTTTATTTCGGGGCCGGGGAAGTACACGATGGAGGTTGCCGTGCTGGACCAGAACAGCGGGAAGGCCGGGGCAATCCGCAGGGATTTTGAGATTCCGGACCTGACCGGAGTTGTGTCCGTGAGTGACATGGTACTGGTGCGAACGAAGGCTGCGGACGATGGCGATCCTCTGGAGCCGCTGCGGTATCAACATGCGAAGGTGACGCCGAATCTGACTGGGGAGTTGCCGGCGAATGCGAAGGACGCTTCGTTCTTTTTGATACTGCATCCTGACCCGGCGTCGGACGAGCCGGTGAAGCTGGAGATGGAGTTGATTCGAAATGGAAAGGCGGGCCCGCGCACGGCGCTGCTCGAGGCGGATGGCGAGCATACCGCGATGTCGTATATGGCGAATGTGAAAGCCGGCACATTGCCGCCTGGGGACTATGAGGTGAAGGCGTTCCTTAAACAGGGCGCGAAGACGGCGGAGCAGTCGGGGAAGTTTCGGGTGAGGGGGACGGCGGGAGCCGCGGACGTTGACGCGGGTTCTCTGGAGATGGCTGGCCTGAGCGAGGGCGCAGCGGGCGGGACGCTGGAGGGGCCGCCGCATGCGCCGAATCAGTTGGCGATTGCCGCGCTGACGACGCCGGTTGCAGCGCTGGCGCAGGACGAAGTGCATCAGCTGATTGAGGGCGCGCGGGAGCGGGCGCTGAGCTATAACGAATCGCTGCCGAATTTTGAATGTACGGAAGTAACGAAGCGCGCTGTGGATTCGAATGGAGATGGGAAGTGGAGATCGATTGACTCGCTGGTGGAGATGCTGAGCTATCAGGACCGGGTGGAAACACGGACCACGCTCGAGCTGAACGGCAATGCGAGCCATACGGATCGCGGGAGCATGAAGGGGATTTTTTCTTCAGGAGAGTTTGGCGGGATTCTGCAGGCGGTGTTTCGTGAGTCGTCGAAGGCGGAGTTCAAGTGGAAAGAAGCCGCTTCGTTGAACGGGGCGATGGTTCAGGTTTTTGACTATCGCGTGGATCGCGGGAATTCTTCGTTCTCAGTGACGGGCCTGGATGGCAAGCAGATGATTGTGGGATTCAGCGGACAGGTGTTTATCGATAGCAATACGCGGCGCGTGCGGCGGGTTACGTTGAAGGCCGACGATCTTCCGGCGAATATTCCGACGCAGAGCACGGCTATGGATGTGGACTACGACTATGTTGCGATCAACGGGCTGAAGTACCTGATGCCGGTGAGCGCGGAGCTTGATGTAAAAAAAGGACCACGCGAGGCGCTGACGAACACGATGGAGTTCCGGGACTTCAAGCGCTTTGGTTCCAACTGACCCTCTGATGAAGTCTCCTTTACTTTGTGCGGAATTGCCTATATATATGCAGGTAATTCACTGGAGAGAGCCATGTTCGTTGATCCAAGCAGCATGCCTGTCGATTTGCAAAAAATACCGCTCAGCCAGATTGTCGGCGCCATTGGGGGACTGGGGACGGCGGCCTTTGGGGTGGTGGACGCGTCGAGGGCGGTGATTCCGGGGATCGACCGGATTGGTTTGAAGCACATTGAAGAAGTGGTAGCCAGCCTGGTGCCAGACCAGACAGGGGAGGGTCTTCCGGCCAAGCCGGTAAACACGCTGCCGCGTAGGAATGTGCTGGCGACGGTGGGAGCGAACTGGATAAACGGGAACGATTTGGCGAGCCAGAAGGCGATCGCCAAATCGCTAATCAAGCTGCATATGAGCCCCGGGAATGCGGCGGCGCTGGCGGCGAGGACCAATGTGGATCCGGTGATACTGCGGTCGATAGCAACGAAGATTTCGACGGGCGCATCGTTGACGCAGGCGGAGGTGGATGTATATGCGCGGTTCGACCTGATTGTGACGGCGCTGCTGGATGAGGCGTACCAGCGATCGGACCAGAAGTATCGCAATAGAGCGCGGGGACTGGCGGCACTGGTCGCCGTGCTACTGGCGGTGGCGGCGGGATGGAGCTTGACGGGCAATACGTTTTGGGCTTCGCAGAACTTTGGCCTCTCGGTGCTGGTGGGGCTGCTGGCGACTCCGCTTGCGCCGGTAGCGAAGGACCTTTCAAGCGCGCTTGCCGCGGCTGTGAATGCTATGCAAGTGGTGAAGAGGAAGTAGCGCGACATGACTCAGTTTCTGGATTGCCGGCTTTCGGCGGTGGGCGGAGAACTGGCGGCTACGGTCGCGGTGAATCAGGGCACGAGCCTGAATGACTACTCGAGCCTTGGGGTGAGCGAGTTGGTTGCGTCGGTGCGCGGGCGGCATGTGCTGATTGCGACACATGGGTTCAACATGGATCGCGCGGACGCAATTGCGTGCCTGTCGAACTGGGGGAGCATTCTGCAGTTACCGCAGGCGTCGGCGTTTGTGGGGCTGCTGTGGCCGGGAGATTCGATCTGGGCACACGGGCTGGATTATGCGGTGGAAGCCAAGGTTGCGGACGATGCCGGGGTAATGATTGCGGAGTTTGTGGACACGAACTTTGCGACTGCGGCGAGCGTGTCGTTTGCATCACATAGCCTTGGGGCACGGGTGATTCTATCGACGATTTCGAATATGAGTTTGCCGGTGCGCCAGGTAACGATCATGGCGGGCGCATTGGATGACGACGCACTGACGAACGAGTTTGCCACGGCGGCGGGAAAGATTGGACAGATTTCCGTTCTGTCCTCTGCAAAGGACGAGGTGCTGACGTGGATGTTTCCGATCGGCAATCTAGCATCGGGGATTATTGCTGTGGGGCATCCCTGGTGGCATGCGGCGCTGGGACAAGCAGGGCCGGCGCAGCCGTGGCCTGCAAATATGACGGCTCCGTATGGGATTCCGGATAACTGGGGCTACCAGCATTGCGACTACTTGGCGATCCATCAGCCGCCGGCTCCGAGTCTTCCGATTCCGACGGAAGTTCCGCCGAATGGGGCGGCGCCGCTGTGTGCGGAACGCGGGCCGAATGGAGAGCCGGTTGCGGGATGGACCGAGGTTTTCTCGGCGGCGTTTGCTTCTTCGCGGTTTCGGTAGGGCCACAGTTTCACAGGATTACGGGGGCTGCCGGGAGACCGGCCTAGTTTGGAGAATTTGGGGATTGAAGGATTGCGCCAGGCATCCTTGTCATGCGATACGGCCTTTCGTCTGACGCTCACCCGGGAACTTTTCGCTGGACGATTTCGTACCGATGGACAGGGAATGGACTGCCTCGCTGAGAGTGAGGCGTAAACTGTTTCCACACTCAATCACGCTCCTCTGGAACAAGCGAAAGGCAGAAATGAAAAGGATTATTCTCGGGATTATCGCGTTTACCGCTATGGCCGGTGCAGTTGCAATCTCGGCCCAGGTTTCGTCCCCGGCGCAGGCTCCAGCCCCGGCGCAGGCTCCGGCCCCGGCCCCGGCCCCAGCGCAAGTTTCGGCCCCGGCTCTGTCTGCCGACGAGGTCGTCAACAAGTACGTGGACGCCGTTGGCGGAAACGATTCAATCAGCAAGATCAAGACGATGTCGATGGAAGGCACGATGCAGGTGATGGGGAGCGAGGCCCCAACCAAAACCACGACGGTGGATGGCGTGGGAACAAAACAGGAGTCCGAATTCAACGGAACCAAGATCATTTCGTGCTACACGGATAAGAGCGGCTGGATGGTAAACCCAATGGCGGGCGCCACCGACCCGACGCCGATGCCGGATGACCAGTACAACACGGGCAAGGCCGGAATCTACGTGGGCGGTCTCCTCTACAACTACGCAGCCAAAGGAAGCACGATCGAGTTGGCGAGCAAGGACGACAAGAGCTATACGATCAAGGTGACCACGAAGGAGAAAGTCAAATACACCTTCCTGATTGATGCGAAGACGTACCTGGTGAACACCATGACTACGGAGGGCCAGATGCAGGGCCAGCCGGTGACGATCACGGCCAACTACTCAGACTACCGGAAGACGGAAACGGGCTTCATGGTTCCGTATGGCATCAGTCTGGATTTCGGTCAGTTCCAGCTAAGCATCACGGTGAAGAAGATTGAGCTGAACAAGACGATTGATCCGGCAATCTTTGCCATGCCGAAAGCGGGAGCGTAATCCGAACACGCAGAGATCCCCGCTTCTTTGGTGCCGCAGCGAGCCTGCGGCGCCAAAAGCGAGGCTAGGTTGATTTGGGGGCGGAGCGGGAAGCTATTCCATGCTCCAGCTTCTTTGACAGGAAGATGCTCGACAGGCAGAAACCAACGAATAAGTAATAACCGGGCAGGATCCTGGAAGCATTTGTCGGAAACGACACTGCCTGGATGCCCGGCATGCTGCGCACGCCGTCCCACGCGCTTCCGATGACCCCGTTGAACGCGACAAAGGACATGAAGATGGCGAGGGCCATGACGTCGGCCATGGACCACTTGGACAGGTCGAATGCGAGGAGCCTGATCAGGCGATTGGTGCGCAACAGCGCCGGACGAAAAAGAGATGCGCCGAGCGCTAGCATTTTCAGTGCCGGGAAGACCACGCTGAACAGGATGACGAGTACGCCGACCAGCGTCATCTCCGGCCTGCCCATCTCAATCAGTGTCTGGCACACTTCAAGCACGGTCTTGCTGCGGTAGTAAAGGGATTGGTCGCGAAACTCGATAGGCGTGCCGAGCAGGGTTGCGTCCAGCTTGGTGACGCGGACTTCCACCTCGAGCATGGGGCTGAGAATGCCGCCGGCCAGCATCGCAATGCAGAACAACATGAGCACAGCGACGGCGGCACGCGTGAGCTTGCCGAACATCAGCAGGATGAACCCCAGGGCTGCCGATGCAAGGACTGTGAGATAGTATCCAGTCGCCTGCCGGTCCGCTTCCGCGATCTTTTTGCCAAGAGTCTCCTCGCAAGCTGTGCTTCCGGTGCTTGTCTGGGCACACCCGTATCGATTCAGGATGCTGTTGTAGGTGTTCATGTCCGTTGTGCCGAACGTGTTGTTGACCGCATCGGCAAGGACGCCGCGGACGGATTCCTTAAAGCCCTTTTGCGTTTCCTGTTTGGACAGCTCGGCCATTACTACGTCGGCGTACTCAGGGACATGTGGGCGCAGGGATCCGATGATCATGTTTACGATGATCGGGTTGCCCCCGCCGGGCAAGCCCGTTCCTTTGGCGTTGGGCGATGTCATCTGCGTCTTGATGTGGTCGAGCAGGTCGTAAAGCGACCGTTCGACCATAGGCCGCAGACTCTTGGTTTGTCCCTTGAGATCGAGCTTATCGACTTGCGCATTCAGAATTGGACCGATGATCCCGCGCCATTGGTCGGCGCTCAGGATTCCGTAGCGCGCGTGTGTGATCTCGGCCAGGTCGGTGCGGACGAGGCGGCGTGCGGCCAGGCAATCAATCGTTTTCCAACTGAACCAGATTGCCGGCAAGAGCAAAATGACCGCTGCTGCCAAGCGGAGATTGAACCAGAGCGAATGTTTGCTCGGTGTCGGATTCGTCGGTTGGCTCGCGCTTTCCACTTTGGTGATACCCAGTATAGAACCGGTTCCGGTGGGTGGACACGGTTTCACGGGATCACAGGGGCTGTGCTTCTGTGCGTTTTGGCTTTGTAAATTGTTTGTTTGGAATGATTTAAGTTGCTTCACAGTTTCACAGCCCTAAAAGGGCGGTCGGCTTTTTATTTGTAAATGTTGTCTAAATATTTTAGTTTCATATGCTTGCGAGCCATAAAACCTAAAAACCAGACCTTTTAGGGTTAGGAAACTGACGGCAGCAGACCTTAGAAAGTTCGGAAACTAGTGGGAAGCTAACCGTTCAGGGTTTGGAAATCGAGGGAAATTCACCTACGAAGAGGACTTTTTCACTGAATCGCTTGCGAGTGTGTTTGCTTTTGCCGCGTCGGCAGCGCGTCGTTCTTCCAGCATGTGCTTCATCTGAGGCATGAATTCAAGGATATCGGCTACGAAGGCGGAGACGGATGTGTCCCATTTGGCCGCGTAGACCCTGGCCCGGTGGTAGACGCCGTCGTCGACGGATACTGTGATGTTTCTCATGGGGTCACCTGTATTTATTGTGCGCCGGGAGGGGGGAATTATCTGCAAAGCGAAACGGATTTGCCTGGCCATGATCGGGCCGACCGAGTCTTCACATTCCGATGGAGGTGCCACCGAATGGGGCGGCGCCGCTGTGTGCGGAATACCAGCCGAATTGGGAGCCGGTGCCGGGGTGGACCGCGGCGTTCTCGGCGGCGTTTGCTTCTAGTCGGTTTCGGTAAATGGTGATTGGGTTCTGTCTATTGCTACGATCGCGCTCGTTGCGTTTCGCAACGCCGAATTCAATCCGTTGCCGCGCTCTGAGGTATGCCTTGAATCCAAGTGCGTGGCCGCTTGGACGACTTCGTGAAGTGGCTAATCCCAATCGTCATCCAACAAACAGCAACTGCAATCCGGAAAAACGCTATCCCGTGCCGGTCATGAAATGCTTCGATACCGTAGAAAGTCGACAGTACCAGGTAGATCAAGCCAGATCCCGAGGCTCGCCATTCGATTTTCCTCTTCGACCAGATCGCGCGACAGACTGTACAGCGGAGAAGCGTGCGCGTTTGTCGACCCGACTCAAACAGCGGAGCACTCATAGGAAGCTGCTTTTGGGAGGCGCATTCGGGGCACCGAGCCTTCACCGGCGCTGTGTTTTCGGTGCCTGTTGGAAGCAATAACTCTGCGATCTCTCTGCTTCCATTCAGAACCGCGTAGTTAAACGGAGAGTAGATATCTTTGACTTTGATATTTGCATCCGCTCCCCGATCGAGAAGCAATTTCACCACCTCGGTGTGCCCGCGCTTTGCGGCGACGCACAAGGCTGTCCATCCGTCCTTTCCCTTTGCATTCGACTCCGCATTTTCGCCAAGAAGCAGTTTTGTTACGGCGAGGTCACCTGCATAGGCCGCGCAATACAACGGAGTCTCGCCCAGTTCGTCGCTTGCGTTGACGTCTGCTCCTCTCGCAAGCAGGAATTTCGCAACCTCCAGCTTTTTCTTTCGCGTCGAGTCCTCATCCTTTCCCGCATTCATTTCATCCGCACTATTGAGGCTCTTTTTTGGGGGTGTTTCTGCGCCTGTTCCGTCATTTCCGGCTGCGGCCCAGAAGAGCGGTGTCTGGCCCCAGCAGTTTGTGGCATTTACATTGGCACCGTTCTCGACCAGCCATTCCGCTACTGGCAAATGGCCTCTGTAGGCTGCGGAATGCAAGGGTGTCCATCCGTCGTTGCTTCGCGTATCCACATCAATACCCTGGCGGAACAACAGTTTCACAAGTTCCAGATGGCCACTCGATGCGGCATAATACAGCGCATTGAATCCGCCCTGGTCTTTCGCGTTCGCATTGGCTCCGCGCGAAAGAAGCAGTTCAACGATTTCCTTATTGCCTCGTGCGGCTGCCCAGACCAACGCCGTGGAGCCCCGTCTATCGCCTGCGTCGACGGCTGCACCATGTTCGAGAAGGTAAATCGCGGTGCCTGATTGATTGAAGAATACGGCTCCGTGCAACAGAGTCGCACCGCTCCGCCTGTCTTTGCTTTGACCGAGGTCAGGATGCTGCTTCAGGATCGACTCCAGTTCCGCCAGATCGCCACTTCGAATGGCATTGCGCAAATCCTCTGGGGGCATGAGGTCGAACGATCGCTTCGAAAACCCTCCGATTCCGAATCGGTTCCGTCGACGTAAACTCAATTCTGTTCTCCCGTTATCTGGAACGCGAATCAAACCGCTGAATACTGCCGCGTCTTCCGGCGTGTTGGGTCTCTTCAGGCTCGATTGGTAGTCCCAACCAGTGTAAGCCTGTAGGCTAGGTATTTGGATTCCAAGCGATAGTCTTGAAGTAACAGAACTCGAGTTTAGGAGATTTGTAGCCTTGGATACAGTGATCCTATTTCGACCGACTGGAGAGAAGGAACTAGCGCTTATCCGGGAGAGCGGGTGGAGGGAATTTCCGCCTCGTTTGCCGGAACAGCCGATCTTTTATCCGGTCTTGAACGAGGAGAACGCGGTGCATATTGCACGGGACTGGAATACGCGCGATGGTGGAACAGGGTACGTGCTTCGCTTTGCGGTTGAGGGCGACTATCTCTCGCGTTTTCCGGTCAAGACTGTTGGGGCGCGCATTCATCAGGAGTATTGGATTCCGGCTGAAGAACTTTGCGAATTCAACCGACACATTGTCGGGCTGATTGAGGTTGTGAAGAGCTTTGAGGGCTCGACGGCGAATAATAAAGAGCTATAAGAAGCAGGTCCTTCGACTCACCACCCCCAAACTGAAAAACGTTTGGGGCCCCGTTCGCTCAGGATGACAGATATTTTTAAGGAGCCACAAAAAAGCAACAGCAAGAACAGAGGCAAAAGCAACCGCAAGTGCTTCGATTTTCCTGACCCTGCATGGGGCGTGTAACAATCGCTTCGTCGCCTTCGAATTTGGTTCGGCAGATTGGGCGAAGGGGATTGCTATGAGTCGGATGGATCGTCGGCGGTTGTTGCGGGATGGGGCGTTGGTGGTGGGGGGCGGGGTTGCTTCTGCGTCGGCGTTGGCGCGCGTGGCATCGGCTGCTGGCTTGGGTGTGCGCTCTTCTGCTTTGGCTGCGCCCACTGTGGCTAAGGCGGATTACTCGCTGCGGATTGAGGCCTGCAATCTGGAGATTGCGCCGGGCGTTGCGGTGAAGACAACTGCTTACAATGGGCAGGTTCCGGGGCCGGTGCTGCGGTTGCGCGAGGGCATTCCGGTGACGATTGATGTTACGAATGCAAGCGCTAGTCCGGATATTGTGCACTGGCATGGGCTGGCGATTGACTCCGTGAACGATGGGGCGATGGAAGAAGGGTCTCCGATGATTGCGCCGGGCGGGCAGTTGCGGTATAGCTTTACGCCGCGGCCGGCGGGGACTCGGTGGTATCACACGCATGCGGGGGCGGGGGCGGATTTGTCGCTGGGAACGTATAGCGGGCAATTTGGATTTTTGATGGTGGAGGGGAAGGCAGACGCGGGTCATTACGATCAGGAGATTTTTCTGGCTATCCATCATTGGGGACCTCGGTTTGTGCCCATGGTGGAGACGATGCGAATGGAGAGCGCCAACCAGCCGCTGACGACGGGGAGCGATGTGGGGTACCAGTATGCCACTGTGAATCAGCACATGCTGGGGGCGGGCGAGCCGTTGCGCGTGAAGGCCGGGCAGCGGGTGCTGTTGCGGCTGCTGAATGCGAGCGCTACGGAGAATGTGATGCTGGCGCTGCCGGGACATACATTCAAAGTGATTGCGATGGATGGAAATGCGGTGCCGAATCCGGTGGCGGTGGAGGTGGTGTCACTCGCGGTCGCGGAGCGCGTGGATGCGGTTGTGGAGATGAACGCTCCGGGCGTCTGGGTGCTGGGGTCCACATTGGCCGAGGCACGGAAGATGGGGCTAGGTGTGGTAGTGGAATATGCGGGGAAGACGGGGGAGCCGGTTTGGAAGGAGCCGAGCTCGGTTCAGGCTCCAGCTAAGTGGGATTATGCGCAGTTTGCTTTGACGGCGGCGGCGGCCGTGCCGGATGAGACGATTCCGCTGACGTTCCATGATGTGGGGGCGCTGAAGGGGGCAAAATTCGACACGTGGACGATCAACAACAAGTCGTGGCCGGATGTGGACCCGATCAAGGTGACTCAAGGGAAGCGGTATCGGCTAGTGCTGAGGAATGGGAGTGGCGATCAGCATCCGATCCATCTGCACCGGCACACGTTTGAGGTGGCGAAGATTGGGGCGAAGGATTTGAGCGGGCTGCGCAAGGATGTGATCAACGTGATGCCGCTGCAGACAGTGGCGGTGGATTTTGTGGCGGATAATCCGGGGGATACGCTGCTGCATTGCCATCAGCAGTTGCATATGGACTTTGGGTTTATGACGATTATCAAGTATGGGGCGTAGGGGAACAGGTGAGGACGACATAGTGACTAACAAGGAGCAGAAGGTTGGAAGGCCCGAAGGGCGCGGGTTGGGCTTTGTGCTCTCCCGCCTTTGCGACAGAAAGAAATCGCAAAAACGGGGCACGGGGCATTTGGCGAGTGTGAATCGGATTGCAATTGCTGGGATGCTGGGTTTGGCGCTTTGCGGGGTTGGCGCGGGGCAGGACTCGGCGGGATGGCCGGTCTATAACGGCGGGATTGATGGGGATCACTACTCGGCACTGAAGCAGATTGATCGCGCGAATGTGAAGACGCTGAAGATGGCGTGGAGCTTTGATACGGGGGAGAAGGGTGGGCTGCAGGACAATCCGCTGGTGATTGGGCGGGTGCTGTATGCATATACGCCGACGCAGAAGGTGGTGGCGCTGGATGCGGCGACAGGCGCGCTGAAGTGGAAGTTCGATTCCGGTGTTGGGGGAAACCAGCCGGCGCGGGGCATGGCGTATTGGACCGACGGCAAGGAAGAGCGGCTGTTTGCGGGGGTGATGAACTTTCTCTACTGCCTGGATGCGGAGACGGGGAAGCCCATTGCGAGTTTTGGCGAGGCGGGGCGGATTGATTTGCGCAAGGGGTTGCGCGGGGATTTTGAGAAGCAGTCGGTGGTGCTGACGACGCCGGGAATTATTTACAAGGACATGATTATTGTGGGTGGGCGGAATCCGGAGACTCATCCTGCGCCGCCGGGAGATGTGCGAGCGTTTGATGTGCATACGGGGGCGGTGCGGTGGGTGTTTCATACGATTCCGCGGCCGGGTGAGGCGGGGTATGAGACGTGGCCGCCGGAGGCTTGGAAGACGGCGGGAGCGGCGAATAACTGGGCGGGGATGGCGCTTGACGCGAAGCTGGGGATTGTTTATGTCCCGACGGGGTCGGCGGTGTTTGATTTTTATGGCGGCGACAGGGTGGGGGACGATCTGTATGCCGATACCCTGCTGGCACTGGATGCGAATACGGGGAAGCGGATTTGGCATTTTCAGGGAGTGCATCACGATATATGGGACCGGGACTTTCCGTCGGAGCCGGCGCTGTTTACGCTGAAGCGCGACGGGAAGACGGTGGAGGCGCTGGCACAGACGACGAAGCAGGGGTATCTGTATCTGTTTGACCGGGTGACAGGGAAGCCGCTGTTTCCGATCCATGAAGTACCGTATCCGGCGAGTACGGTTCCGGGCGAGGTGACCGCGAAGACGCAGCCGAAGCCGGATGGTCTAGAGCCGTTTGCGCGGCAGCGGCTGACGGAGGATATGCTGACCAATCGCACGCCGGAGGCACATGCGTGGGCGGTGAAGGAGTTTAAGACATTTGCCAGCGACGGGCAGTTTGTCCCGTTTTCAGTGGGGAAGCAGACGGTTATTTTTCCTGGGTTTGACGGGGGCGCGGAATGGGGCGGGCCGGCGATTGATCCGGCGACGGATGTGCTGTATGTGAATGCGTCGGAGATGGCGTGGCTGGGCGGGCTGATTCCGGCGCAGCACGGAGGGAGTACCGGAGAGCGGGTGTATCAGAGTCAGTGCGCGATGTGCCATGGGGCGGATAGGGCGGGTGCGCCACCGGCGTTTCCTTCGCTGGTGGGCGTGCTGAGCCGCCTGACGGTGGAGAAGGTGACTGACAATGTGCAGAAGGGGAATGGGCGCATGCCGTCGTTCCCGAATATCGACGATGCGCATTTGAAGGCGCTGATTGATTATTTGCGAACGGGGGCGGCAGGGGCGAAGAGCGACGCGCCGAAGGAACTGGGGTCGGTGCCGGTACAGGCTATGACGACGCAGACGCCAGGGGACAAGGCGGGGGCTCAAGTTTATGCGGACCATTGCGCGATTTGCCATGGAGACCATTTGGAGGGGATTGCTCCGGCGTTTCCGATGCTGATTGGCGTGGGCAGCAGGATGGGCCGGGCGCAGGTTGTGGACCTGGTACAGAACGGAAAGAACCAGATGCCGGGCGCGCCGGATGTGCAAGGGGCGGACCTGGAGGCGCTGCTGCGGTACCTAGGTGTTGGAGAGAAACCGAAGGTGGATGCTGCGCAAGAGGAGCCGGGGCAGGATGCTTACAACTTTACCGGGTATCGGAAGTTTCTCGATCCGGATGGGTACCCGGCGATTGCGCCGCCTTGGGGCACGCTGAACGCGATCGACCTGAAGACGGGGAAGTACTTGTGGAAGATTCCGTTTGGGGAGTATCCGGAACTGGCTAAGCAGGGGATGAAGAATACGGGAACTGAAAATTATGGCGGGCCGATTGTGACGGCGGGCGGGGTGCTGTTTATCGGGGCGACGATCTACGACCACAAATTTCGGGCGTTCGACATGCGGAACGGAGATTTGCTTTGGGAGACGGAATTGCCGTATTCGGGAGTGGCAACGCCTTCGACGTACATGATTGATGGAAGGCAGTATGTGGTGATTGCGGCTAGCGGGGCGCGGGATCCGAAGGGGGCGAGTGGCGGTGCTTATGTGGCGTTTGCGCTGCCGCAGTAAGGACAAATCGGGGAAGAAAATCGGAGGAGTTGTGGGGCTTGCTGAGGCCTGACAGGGTGTGCAAAATATTTTCGTATTTTGTTCGCCTTTTCACACGGATTTGCGGTATGCTGGCTTGGCAACATGGAGGTTGCACCGATGGACTTTCAAAAGGAACTAATTGCTGAGTACGACCGCGAGGCAGCCAGCACGCGGAAGATTCTGGAAGCGATTCCGGAAGACTTTGACCCCGAGTACAAACCGCACGCCAAGTCAATGAAGTTTGGGCGCCTGGCCGGGCATGTCGCGGAGATCCCTGGGGAGTGGGCGATGCACACGTTGACTACGCCGGGGCTGATTTTTGAGCCGGGACACAAGTTTGAGCCTTACGTGGCGACGTCGAAGGCGGCTCTTCTGGAGCGCTTTGACAAGGAAGTCGCGGAAGTGAAGACGGCGCTGGCCAGCTTCGACACTGCGAAGTGGGACGAGATCTGGAAGATGGGGGCTAACGGGCAGATCTGGATCGAGGACACCAAATACCGTGTCTGGCGGGTCTGGGTGATCAGCCACCTGGCCCATCACCGCGCGCAACTGGGGGTTTACCTGAGGCTGCAGGACAAGCATCTTCCGGGAATGTACGGGCCTTCAGCGGACGAGATGTAGAAAAGCAGTTTTCAGTTGTCAGTGATCAGTGGCGTCGCCCGAGAGAGCGTGACAGGCGACGCCAAGATCCTTGGGAACACGCTCTCGGTATTGAGCGTTTGATCACTGACGACTACCGACTGATTCAGCTACGCTTGATATATGAGTTTTTCATTTCCCAAGATTTACCCAATTCTGGATTCGTCGTTTCTTCCTTCTGTTGGACGGGTGGAGTTTCTTGGCCGGCTTGGCGCAGAGTTGGCGCAGGTGGGCGTGACGCTGCTGGAGTACCGAAACAAGAGCGGTTCCGATGCGCAGATTCTGGCTGACGGCGCTGTTCTGCGTGAGGCAATGCCGGCAGGGCAGGTCAAGCTGATTCTCGATGACCGGGTTGACCTAGTGGAGCAGGTTGGGTTTGACGGCGTGCATGTAGATAGCGGTGATGCTTCGCCGGGTCAGGCGCGGCATATTCTGGGTCCGAAACGCATTGTGGGGACGTTCGGCGGCGGTGAGGGGTTGGTTCCGGGGATCTTGTTGGCTCCGGCGGATTATTTCTCCATAGGGCCGGTCGGGACGACGCGGACGAAGCAGACTACCAAGGCTCCGATTGGAGTGGAGGGGGTGCGACGGCTGCGAACCGAGACTGGAAATGGGCCGGTGCTGGTGGCGGTGGGCGGAGTGACTCTGGCCAATGCGGCGGCGGTGCTGGAGGCGGGAGCAAGCGTTGTGGCTGTGGCTGGGGCGCTGTTTCGCAATGTAGATCCTTCGGGAGAGTTCGGGCGGTGGATGGCGGAGTTGGGGTGACGCCAGCGTTTAGCAAGAACTTTCTCCCTCAACGAAGCCAATCCGAGGGGCTCAAAGAGCTACGCAGGTATTCGAGGCGCAAAGGACTTTTTCAAGAGCTTCGACAATCCGGGCATTGGTCGCCCTGTTCTTAACTGCGATCCGGATAGCACGTTCGCCGATGCTTCTTCCCATTAAGGAAACGTCGCGTAGAAAAACGCCGTGCTTCCTGCTTTCGCTCGCCACTTCGGCCGCCGTAGGATGGTCAGGCTCGAGGTGACACAGGACGAAGTTCGCTAGGCCGGGTACGATTTCCCTGATTCCGATCTCTTTGAGTTGGCCGACCAATTCGGCGCGCAGGGCACGCGTGTCTCGATAGCGTTCAAGGTAGTAAGGCTCATCCTCAAGGGCCCGCACAGCAGCCACCTGGGCCGGAAGACTCACAGCCCATGGAGGCGTAAGCGAAACCAGGGCAGAGAGCTGGTGCATGGACGCGCAGAGGTAAGCGACACGCATGCCGCTGAGTGCATAGACTTTCGACATTGACTTGCAAACAATGACGCTTTCACTTCGCGACGCGAATTGCTCCAGCGACTCACCGGGCCCCACATACTCGAGATAGGCCTCATCGAGCCAAATCCTGGTGGTTGCTGGGACTCTGGCCAGCACTGCTTCCATCACTTTTCTAGGAACGTGCTGCCCGGTCGGATTGTTTGGATTCACCAGAACGATCAGGTCATAGCCCATGCCGATGCGGGCTTTGAGTTCATCGAGATCGACGATGTAGTTATTCGATCGCCGCAAGGTGAGCCTGTCGATTTTGCAGCCGATAACGTTCTGCAGAATGTGCTCGTACTCACCATACATTGGGTCGAGGATAAGAACTTGCGAGTTCGCGGATAACCAGTGGCGAAAGACCAGATAGATAAGGTCGGATGAGCCTGCGCCGGGCAGGATGTTATCTTCGTCGACTCCGCGGGACTCGGCGATGGCAGCCCGTAACCCCTCGCTGTGAGTCGGGGGTGAGGTGCTCATCAGCCAGGGAAGATGTTCGCGCATCGCATCGAGCACTTTGGGCGACGGCGGAAACCATGCGTCAAGGACATCGGCATTGACGATTTGATTCCTGCGCTCCAAAGCGTCAAAGCGCGCACCAATGGCTTCAAAAAATGCGCCGCCATGGAAGCAGCACGCGGGCTTGAAGAACGGAATATCGAGATTCCAAGCGACCTGGCGAGCAAGCCTTTGGCAGTAACGATGGTTGCGCTCTGCCTGTGCGCGCAAACGGTCGATACTCACATGCAGCAGATCGAACGTTACCGCACCGGATCGGACCTGATGATTCAACGATTCCAGGCCGCTCTTGAGATAAATGCTCAAAACCTCTGTGCGGCCTATCGCGACAATGTGTTTTCCATTCTTCTCCTCGATCCATCGAAATGCAGCGTACATCAGGAGAGGAGCGAGCCGGCCGTTACGAAATTCCTGAGCTATGGTAAGTAGCCGCACTTCATAGAGCGACTCGTCGAATCGAATGGGCAAAATATCCCGTGCGATGTATTTGTCGACCGAGTAACGGGCAAAGCCTGGAGGAGTGATGCTGATGAAGCCGGCCAGATCATCGTCGACATGCGCCACGATGTACTCGTTGAATTCATCGAGCGAGTCGGTCAGGCTGTGCGCGGGGTTCATCGCGTGCTGGCCCAACTCCTGAGCGTATACGTCGTGACGCATCGCGTAGATTCGTTGCCTGTCCTCTGGCTTGGCAAGTGAGATTCGGGTCTTTGGATGGTAGTTGTCAGGCATGTTTGGCGCCTCGTCGCGGTTAGTTCTGGATGCTGTGGTGCATACGCGGTTGCCGGCAGTCGCTCCTAGCCTGTGGCGAGCGATCACTCAACTGAGGGTAAGGGCGCCCGCGTGGTAAGCAGGAATCGATTAGGACAGTTTTTCAACTGCACTATCAGCGGACCAAAAGTCGCGCTCGATGGCGACCCCAATGTACTCTGTCCGTGGCAATCCGTCTGTGCGGCGCAGTTTCAGAGGCTGGAGGGGCGGGGTCGGAAAGTGGCTCGTCGAAGGGCGGATTCGGTGCTGCTTAGAATTCAGGAGACACCGATGCGTGAAATGCAGTAAAACTTTGATTACGTGACGACCCCAGATATCACTCCTATTCGCGAGTCGGCCGTTCCAACAAATGCTCCACGGTTGGTGCCAACTCTAGGCCTGTTCAGCTCAACGGCGCTGGTCATTGGATCGATGATCGGGTCGGGGATTTTCATTGTGGACGCAGATATTGCGCGGGGGACTAACTCTCCGGCGCTTTATCTGGGCGCCTGGGTGGTTACGGCCATTCTGACCATGATTGGCGCGCTGAGCTACGGCGAGCTGGCGGCCATGATGCCGAAGGCGGGTGGGCAATATGTCTACCTGCGGGAGTCGCTGGGGCCGCTTTGGGGCTTTCTTTATGGATGGACCCTGTTCGCGGTCATCCAGACTGGAACGATTGCGGCGGTTTGCGTGGCGTTTGGCAAATTCCTTGGCGTGTTCTTTCCTGCGGTTTCGACGACGCACTGGCTCTGGCACATTGCGAAAGTTCCGCCGATTCCGCTTGGGCCGATGGTGCTGGGGAACATGGACATTGGCGTGAGCACGGCAAATCTTACCGGGATCGTGATCATCTTTTTTCTGGCCGTGGTGAATATCTTTGGCGTGCGGCTGGGGTCGCTGATCCAGAACGTATTTTCTTCGGCGAAAGCGATCTCGCTGGCGGGGCTGATCCTGCTTGGGTTCACGGTGGGGATCAACTCGACCGCTTGGAACGCCAACTTTGGTGCGGGGCTGAGCGAGTTCTGGAAAAACGCGGGCTGGAGCAGTCTGCATCCGGTGCAGGTGGGCGTGGGTGGTCCGATGGTGCTGGTGAATATGGCGGTGATCCTGGCGGTGGTGCAGGTGGGGTCGCTGTTCTCCTCGGATGCATGGAACAACATCACGTTTACGGCGGGGGAAGTAAAGAACCCGAAGCGGAATATTCCGTTGTCTCTGGTGCTGGGGACGGGATTCGTGCTGACGGCGTACTTTCTGGCGTCGCTGGCTTACATCCTGGTGCTGCCGATGCACGGCGATCCGAATGGCGCGACGGTGATGGCGCGGGGCGTTCAATATGCTGCGGAGGACCGGGTGGCGACGGCAGCGCTGCAACAGATTTTCCACTCGGGCGGGGCACAGTTGATGGGCGCGGCGATCCTGGTTTCGACGTTCGGGTGCGCGAACGGGCTGACGCTGGCCGGCGCCCGCGTTTACTACGCGATGAGCAAGGATGGGCTGTTTTTCAAGTCGGTGGGCAAGTTGAGCCCGAAATATAAGACGCCGGTTGCGGGGTTGATGGTGCAGGCGGTGTGGGCGACGGTGTTGTGCGTCTCGGGGTCGTATGGACAACTGCTGGACTACATTATTTTTGCGGTGCTGGTGTTTTACATCCTGACGATTTTGGGGTTGTTTGTGCTGCGATTCAAACAGCCCGACGCGGCGCGGCCTTACAAGGCACTGGGGTATCCGGTTCTGCCGGGTCTGTATATCGTGATGGCGACGTGGATTTGTATCGTATTATTGCGATACAAGCCACAGTACACATGGCCGGGCCTGGTGCTGGTACTGCTGGGCATTCCGGTTTATTTTCTCTGGTCGAAGCGATCGAGCGCCCAAGCTGAAGCCACGGCAACTTCAAACTGAAACCAACCGCTCAGGAGGAAGTCCCTTACTCATGCCCAGTCTCTTCCGCATTAAACCGATGTCGATGCTGACCGAGGAGTCGCGTGAAACCGGCGAACATACTCTTAAACGTTCGCTCAGCGCGCTGAACCTGATTACGCTTGGAATTGGTGCGGTGATTGGCGCCGGCATCTTCACGCTGACAGGGCAGGCAGCGGCGCTGCACGCGGGGCCGGCAGTGGCTCTGAGCTTTGTGCTGGCGGGCATTACCTGCGCTTTTGCCGGGATTTGCTATGCCGAGTTTGCCTCGATCATTCCAATCGCCGGGTCGGCCTACACGTATGGGTATGCGACGCTGGGCGAGCTTGTCGCGTGGATCATTGGCTGGGATTTGACGCTGGAATATGCGTTTGGTGCTTCGACTGTGGCCTCCGGTTGGGCGGGGTACTTCAACAGCCTTCTGCAGCAGCTCGGCATCGTGATTCCCCCGCAGTTGACCACCACCACAGGTAACGTGCTGGTGAGGTATCACGACATCTGGATCGATAAGATGTCTCTTCCGCCAGGAGTGAGCGATGCAGGACTGGAGCACGCGACGGGATTCTTCAATCTGATCGCGGTGCTGATTGTGCTGGTGATTACGACGATCCTGGTAATCGGGATCAAGGAGTCGGCGAACTTCAACTCGGCGATCGTGATTATCAAGCTGGCAATTGTGGGTATTTTTCTGATCGTGGGCGGCCTGTTTCTGTTTCATCATCCGGATGTGGCCAGCGCAAACTGGCATCCATTCATTCCTCCGCCGGACGGGCACGGGAACTTCGGATGGGGTGGAATCCCGGTGGCGGCTGCGTCGATCTTCTTCGCGTATATCGGATTTGACGCGGTATCGACTGCGGCACAGGAGGCTAAGAACCCACAGAAGGATATGCCGATTGGCATCCTCGGCTCACTAGTGGTTTGCACGATTCTTTACATCATGGTGTCGCTGGTGCTGACCGGGCTGGTTAGCTACAAGACGCTGAATGTGTCCGCGCCGGTTGCGCTGGCGATTGACGCAACGGGCGTGGGTTGGGGCTCGATGCTGGTGAAGGTGGGTGCGGTCTTCGGGTTGGCAACGGTGATGCTGGTGATGCTGCTGGGGCAGACACGTGTCTTTTACTCGATGTCGAGGGACGGCCTGTTGCCCAAGGCGTTTTCGGCTATTCACCCGAAGTTTCGGACTCCGTGGATTACGACGATCATCTTCGGCTCATTTGCGGCCATCATGCCGGCATTTCTGCCAATCGGGAAGCTTGCTGAGCTGGTAAATATTGGCACGCTGCTGGCGTTCACGATTGTGTGCGCGGGCGTCTGGATTCTGCGGGTGCGCAGCCCTGAACTGCACAGGCCTTTCAAGACTCCGCTGGTGCCGCTAATACCGATCCTCGGGATTTTGACCGCCGGGTATCTGATGACCCAGTTGGAACGCATCACATGGATTGTTATGCTGAGCTGGCTTGTTGTGGGTTTGGTGATCTACTTCACTTACTCGCGGAAACATAGCAAGGTGCAGAAGCTGGCGGCGGGCAAGTAGGGAATTGGAAGGTACGCAAAACGGCCTCCTTTGCAGGAGGCCGTTTTGTTGGCAGGTTTAAGCTTGTGGGATTGCGCTGGGTTGCAGAATGAACTAAACTAACAAGACTTAGTTTAATGGGGGCGCTATGCGGACAATCAACATCCATAAGGCCAAGACTCATCTTTCACGGCTGGTTGACGAGGCGGAGCAGGGCGAATCGTTCATTATCGCGAAGGCGGGCAAACCCAAGGTACAGGTTACGGCGATTCCTGAGTCACATTCCCAGCGGAAGAGCCTGATTGGCGCGATGAAAGGCATGTTTACTCTTCCGGAGAATTTCGAACAAATCGACAGAGAATTGGACAAGGAGATTGAGAGGTTGTTTCTGGGTGAAGACGCGCAATGATTTGTCTTCTGGATACCCAGATAGCGATCTGGGCATTGTTGGACGACCGCCGATTGAGCAGTCAGGCCCGCGAGATTCTAAGTGATCGAGACAACGAATTTCGTTTCAGTGTCTGCACACTCTGGGAAATGGCAATCAAGCGAGGCCTGAAGAAGCCTGATTTTCCGTACGATCCCCGCGAGATCCAAAGGTTTCTCATTCGCCACGGCTGCGAAGAGTTAGCGATCCAAAGTGAACATGTCCTGAAGGTTGAATCCCTTCCGCCTATACACAAAGATCCCTTCGACCGCCTCCTGATTGCCCAGGCGATGGTCGAAGGGATCATCCTTTTGACCGCCGACCCGCTGATTGCCCAATACCCTGGACCAATCAAGCAGGTTTAACTATCAGTTGACGGTGGCTTTGGCGCAGAACTCGTCGAAGGCGCGGACCAGTTCGCCGGCGATTTGGGGGGCGGTGGCCTGCTCGATGATGTAACGCTGCATGAGATAGACGAGCTTTCCGTCGCGGAGGATAGCGATGGCTGGGGACGTGGGCGGATTGCCGTCGAAGTAGCTGCGGGCGCGCTCGGTGGCTTCACGGTCCTGACCGGCGAAGACGGTGATCTTATGATCGGGCTGGGCGGTGGAGTTGGTGAGCGCGAGACGGACTCCCGGGCGCATTTTACCGGCTGCACAGCCGCAGATGGAATTGACGACCAAAAGGGTTGTGCCCGGCTGCGCGAGGGCCGCGTCAACATCCTCGGCGGTGCGGGTTTCCTGAATTCCGGCGCGAACGAGCTCCTCGCGCATCGGGATTACCATCAGTTCTGGGTACATGTATGCCTCCGGCAGGGAATAAGCCTGTCACCATTCTATCTTGAAAGCTGTGGTGTTGGTTGAAGCCGATGGGCGTTGAAGGAAAGATGGAAGAAAACAAACCGCTAGCGCCGTTCACGACTTTCGGGATCGGCGGTCCGGCGCGCTGGTTTGTGGAGGCGACGAGCGAAGACGAGATCTTGGAGGCAACGGGGTGGGTGAGGGAGCGCGGGCTGCCGCTGTTTGTGCTGGGCGGGGGGAGCAACCTGCTGGTGGCGGACCGGGGGTTCGATGGGCTGGTGCTCAAGGTGGGGTTGCAGGGAATAGCGACTTCAAGCGCGGGGGATGGAGGCGGTGACGTGATTTATAAAGCGGGAGCCGGCGTGGACTGGGACGGTTTTGTGGAGCGGACGGTGCGCGATGGGTGCGCGGGAGTGGAATGTCTTGCCGGAATTCCTGGAACGGTGGGAGGGACACCGGTGCAGAACGTGGGCGCCTATGGGCAGGAGGTAGCGACCGTAATTTCGGAAGTACGGGTGCTTAACCTGGCAGATATAGCGTTTGTGGCGTTTACGGCGGCGGAATGTGGGTTTTCCTATCGACGGAGCCGGTTCAATTTGGTGGATAGAGGCAGGTATATTGTGACCCGGGTTGACTATCGGCTGATCCCTGGGAGCGCGCCGACGGCGGGTTATCCGGACCTGCAGCGGGCGATTGGGCGCGAATTGAAGGGAAGCGAGCCGGCACTCACCGACGTGGCGAGGGTGGTGCGGCAGGTTCGGAGATCGAAAGGGATGCTGCTGGTGGAGGGTGATCCCGATTGCCGGAGCGCAGGGAGCTTCTTCAAGAATCCGGTGGTGGACGCGGCAGCGGTGCAGAGGATTGCCGAGGTGAGCGGGAAAGAGCCGCCGACGTTCCCGGCTGGAGCGGACGGCGCGGGACAGGTAAAGGTGCCGGCGGCGTGGCTGATTGAGCAGGCTGGATTCGCGAAGGGGTTTGCGCTGGGGACGGCGGGGATTTCGTCGCGGCATACGCTGGCGCTGATCAATCGCGGAGGGGCAACGGCGGCCGAGATTCTGTCTCTTGCGTGGCGGATTTCCGAGGCGGTTGAGGCACGGTTTGGAATTGAGTTGGAAAGGGAGCCGGTGCTGCTGGGGTTTTGAAAAGGGCCTTGAAACAGGTTCAGCTCTGCGGCTCTGCAAAAAGCGGCGTACGCTGGTAGGCTAAAGCCAGTCATGGACGACAATTTGCATCAATTACGCTGTTTCGGTTGCGGGACCCGGGTTCCGCGCGGCGAGGCCAAGCCGGATTTTCGATGTGCCCTTTGCGGTGACCTTTTCGAAGTTGAGTACCCGGGCTGGAGCCAGCGCGGAGGAAACGACCGGCCCAATGCGGGCGCCCTGAAGTGGCTGTGGCGGGAACGCCGCTGTTCATCGGAGGCTTTGGACCGCTCAGGGGTGTGGCGATTCCGCGAGATGCTGCCGATTCTGAACAGCTTTGGGAATGCGGTGACCCTGCAGGAGGGGAACACTCCGCTCTATCATCTGCCGCGGATCTCGAAGGCTCTGGGAATCGACCAGATTTTCGCCAAGCACCAGGGGATGAATCCTACGGGGTCGTTTAAGGACACGGGAATGACCACGGCGATGAGCATTGCCAAGGAGCGCGGGTTTGAGTGGGTGGCGTGCGCGTCGACGGGAAACACATCAGCGGCGATGGCGGCCTATGCTGCGCGAGCGGGATTGCGCGCGCTGGTGCTGATTCCGGATGGAAAGATTGCGTGGGGCAAGCTGTCGCAGGCCATGGATTATGGTGCGGTGACCTGCCAGGTGAAGACGGACTTCGATGGCTGCCTCAAGCTGCTGATCCAAGTGGTGAAGGAAGCGCACATTTACCTGCTGAACTCGGTGAACCCCTTCCGTCTGGAGGGGCAAAAGACGCCGGCGTTTGAGATCGCGGAGGCGTTCGACTGGAATGTGCCGGATCACCTGATTGTGCCGGGTGGCAACCTGGCGAATAGCTCCGCGCTGGGAAAGGGTTTCCGCGAGATGAAGGAACTGGGCCTAGTGGCAAGGGTTCCACGCATTTCGGTGGTGCAGGCGGAAGGAGCTAACCCGCTGGTGCGAAGCTTCAAAAATAGCAAAGGTGCGGAGATGGAGCCGGTTGAGGCGCATACGCGGGCAACGGCTATCCGCATTGGCAACCCGGCATCGTGGCGCAAGGCGGCGCGGATCATTCAGGACACGGGCGGCTGGTGCCTGGATGTGACGGAGGCTGAAATCGCTATTGCGAAGGCGGAGATAGGTGCAGAAGGCCTGGGTTGCGAGCCGGCTTCCGCGGTGACCTTGGCGGGGCTGAAGAAGTTGCAGACGCAGGGTGCGATCCAGTCGGGCGAGACGGTGGTTTTGTTGCTGACAGGACACACGCTGAAGGATGCCGATTACACTATCGAATTCCATCGGGGAACGCTGCTGAAGGACGAGGAGAAAGCAGGCCGGGAAAAGGAAATTGACGGACTGCGCAGGAATGCGCAAGCTGTGGAAGCTATACCTTCCGCAGTGCTGGCCACTTTGAAGGACACAGCGGGATGAGCGAAGAATTGAAGGCAAGGGGCGGATTGTTTCGACTGCGCCTTCCTGCCACTTCCGCAAATCTCGGGCCGGGATTTGATGCTGCCGCCGTTGCATTGGACTTCTACCTGGAGATTGAGGCTGAGGAGGCGCCGGAGTTTGCGATTACCGCACACGGGCGCGACCGGGAACGCTGCGGGAAGATCGATGACAACCTGATTCTGGCGATCTATAAAGGAATTCTGCAAGCATGCGACCGCCCGATTGTCCCGTTAGCGATTCGGATGGAGAACGGAATTCCGCTGGGGATGGGCTGCGGCTCGTCGGCTGCGGGACGGCTGGCGGCGATCGCGCTGGCCGTGCATTTTGGGCGACTTTGTTGGGGTTCGCAACGCATCCTGGAAGAGGCGTGCGTGCTGGAGGGGCATCCGGACAATGCAGCGGCGTGCTGGCTGGGCGGGTTTGTGACGGCGGCATGCGAGGGTGAGTCAGTGCATTGGGTCCGGGTGGTGCCTCCGGCAGAATGGCGGGCGCTTGTGGTTCTTCCGTCTGAGCCGCTTGCTACCGTGAAGGCGAGGGCTGTGCTGCCGGAAAGTTATTCGCGGGCGGATGCGGTAGCCAACATCCAGTCGGTCTCCCTGCTGGGGCTTGCGTTTGCCCAGGGCCGCGGGGATTTGCTGCGGACCGCGATGCAGGATCGAATCCATCAGCCATACCGCGCTTCGATTTGCCCGTTGCTGCCGCGGTTGTTGCCGTTGGCTGGGGAGAATGGGATTTTGGGTGTGGCACTTAGCGGCGCGGGCCCTGCTGTTCTGGTCATTGTCGAAAACGAAGGAATGATGGACGGGGCGGCGAATGCGATTCGTCTGGCGCTTGATGGAACTGCTGAGCCCGAATTGCTGCGCAGCCGCTTTTTGCCGAGCGGAGCGGGCGATGGATGGGAGCCGGTACCAGCTTGAGGTGGTGCCGAAGGCATTGAAAAGGTTGTCAATTCGCAAATGTTTGGAGGCAATGCCGTAACATATTAGTAATCCCCCATTGGTGATTACCCTGTGGATTACCTAAGATTCCTTGCTATTTGGGGGAAGAACACCTAAATTCGCAGCGTGGGCAGTTCTGGGGGAGGGCTGCTCTAGCGCCCGTGATCCTAACAGGATCCGGGCGCTTCTAATTTGGTGCTGGATTTTACACGGTGCAGAAAAAGCGCGATGAGCTTTTGTCCTTATGGTCAATTTTTGGTCTCACGATTTCGGTCCTGGTATTGACGGTTCGGGAGCAGTCTGCGACTTTCGTGATGCATACGGCATCTTATAAGGGCGCGCAAACCAGTACACTGGATTGAGTGCAGAAGCCGTAAGGAGGATCATGGCGGGTTTGGGAGTTTTGGAAGTTAGCGATGCGACGTTCGACAAGGAAGTGCTGCAAAGCGAGCAGCCGGTTCTGGTGGATTTCTGGGCTGTGTGGTGCGGGCCCTGCAAGGCGATTGCGCCGATTGTAGACGGCGTTGCCGCAACTTATGCGGGACAGTTGAAGGTGACCAAGGTAAATGTGGACGAGAATAGCGCGACACCATCACGGTATGGAATTCGCGGAATTCCGGCGCTGCTCTTCTTCAAGGGTGGTAAAGTGGCCGACCAGGTGGTGGGGTATGTACCGCAAGACGTGATTGAAGAAAAAGTGAAACGCCTGCTGGCGTAAGGCGCTTTAGTATGTTTCGCCCACTTTAAGAAGGAAAGGCCCGGTGAAGATTCCGGGCCTTTTCTCATATACGATTGATTCTGTTTATCTTATCTGATGTGGGTCCGTACCAGATGGGGCTTCTAATCTTGACCCGGAAGGGCCGGGTTCCGGTCCGAGCCGCTTGGGGCATTCCTTCGGCATCGATTCCATCCGCGTCGCACCCACGCGGCTTAGGCCAATCGCCCGCATAGCGAACTGGGAACCAGGTTCGCGAACCACATTCTTCAAGTTTCGCGCTTGTCAACGTTGAGCAGAGCAGGGAGTGGTCAGTCATCCTGGCGATGGAAGGGTAATCGCAGGAGTGGGTCGTTCGGGTACTCCGGTGTCTGTGCGTGGCGCGGTGCATTGCCGAGTTCTGAATGATCTGCCGTGCGGGCGTTTTCGTGAATCCGCGAGCAGGCAATGCGTTGGCTTGAAGGACCTTAGCTTGCAAACCGGAGGCTTTAGGAGCATATTTGGAGGAATCCCAGAATTAGCTTCCGCTGTTGCAACAGGTAAAACTCGACTGGAGGACGACCATGCCATGTCAACTCTGTGGGACTGAGGGGCCAGTAAAGGCAGTTAATTTCCGGCAAAACATCGGCATGCTAGTGGCCCGGAGATCGGCGACGATAGAAGGGGAATTGTGCCGGCCCTGCATAGGCAGAGTCTTTCGCTCGTACACCTTTACCACTCTTGTTCTTGGTTGGTGGGGAACAATCTCACTCGTGCTTACCCCGCTTATTCTGATTTCTAACATCGCACAATATTTCAGTTCGCTCGGTCTTTCAGAGCCGGGAATCAGTGCCATGGACAGACCCATCGCAGCAACGCCCCCGCCTCTCGCCGGTGCCGTTCCCTTCAAAATCAACATAACTGTCGGAGCGATCTTAGTCTGTATAGGACTTGGGATTGTTGCGTTTAACCACGTAGAGGCTGTAGAAAAGATTGCGCCTGGCCTGAATGCAACCCTTCACCAGGGGCCGATCACCGATGAATCGGATGGTGAATATGTCGGAATGCAAATCTGGAAGGATATAGGTGTATTGGAGGCAGACATCAAGAGCAAGGCGTGGAGCGACATCAGGAAAGAACTCCTTGCCAGGGAACCTTCCCTGACGGATTTCAATGCCCAGAACAAGACATTTCAAGAGCGGCTCGTAGTGGAACGCAACGCGAATCTGGGGGCTGGAGATGTATGCGAGAACCTTGCGCTCACGGAACTGGGACCTGCCCTGAAAGACTACGGGGCGGCTATGAACGAAATGTTCGCCTTTATAAAGAGCGCTCCAGAGCTTACAAGCGAGAAAGCAACCGCAGTGGATGCGTTAGCGGATCGGGAAACGACCTCGGTGAAGGAACTGCAGGCATACATACAACATAACCGCAGCCGCGGTTGTAACAAGTGAACCGGCGATCAAGATAAGACCGAAAAAACGCGTGATTACTTTCGCCGTCTACCTATACTTGCGCAAAACGCCAAGGACACGACCCTGAATCGCCACCTGGGCAGCTGGAACGTAGATCGGTTCCATCTCCATGTTGGCGGGCTGCAGGCGAACGACGCTGCCTTCGGAGTAAAAACGCTTCAACGTGGTTTCGGCGCCATGAACCAACGCCACCACAATCTCGCCCTGGCGTGCGGTACGGGTTCGCTCCACCAGCACGTAGTCGCCGCTGATGATGTGCTCATCGCGCATGGAATCGCCCCGTACCTCGAGGGCAAAGACATCGCGATTGCCCACCACATCGTGCAGTGAGATGCTGTCAGGAAATTCCGATGTCTCGACGGGGAGCCCGGCGGCGATTTGACCGGCCAGCGGAAGACGATCGCTGGAGCGGGTTCGTGAACCGGGGGGTAGGACGTCGATGGAGCGGCTGCGATTGTGGACGCGGTCGAGCAGCCCTTTCTTCTCCAGATTGGTAATGTGCTTGTGGACGGTTGCCAGGCTCTTGAGCCCCATTCCGCGGGCGATTTCCTCGAACGATGGGGAATACCCATTGCGCGTCACAAATGCCCCAAGGAAGTCGATGACTTCTTTTTGTCTGCGTGTAACAGCCATGGGCGCATTATAGCGAATAAAAAGCGAATTGCACCAGAACTTTTTTGGAATCTTCGTTATTTGTTCGTAGAGGGAAGATAGCGAGAATTTGAAATGGAAAAGAGCGATCCCGTCCAGCTAAAGAAAACTGAACAACGTGCCGATAAGTGGTTTGGAATCTCGCTGCAACGCCAAAGTTCAGCGGGCAGGTGAATTCTCCGAGGCAAGATGATTTCGCTCAAAAAGTATCTGGATGCTGCGACGGTGGGTACAGGGGTGCAGGATGAGCCTGACGAATCTGGAATTCTTCCCGCGACGATTGCCGCTTACCGCTCTGCTTTGTCGGAGATGGGCGGTTGTGGGGTGGACGTCTGTCCAGCCCTTGGAGAGGAATTAAAGCAGAGCCTCAATAAATCGAGCGAAGGTCTTTCCGCGCCACCGAGCCGCGAAACAGTTCTGGCCACGGAACGGGACGTCCGGCACAAACTGCAGGATTGGGGCAGAAAAGCTGCGCGACACTATCGGGATAGGACCGAAGAGGTCAAGGGATTGTTGATTGTGATGGCGCGAACCGCCGAATCGGTGGGAGAACGCGACGTGCGTTACCGGGGCCAGATCAGCGAGGTAACGGCGCGGCTCAGAAAGATAGCGAGCCTGGACGACTTGACTGAGATACGCGCCTCGATTGAAAAAAGCGCCGGCGAGCTGAAGACATCGATCGACCGAATGGCCGCGGAGGGGAATGCAGCGATCGAGCATCTTCGCGCCGAAGTTTCTGTGTATCAGACCAAGCTGGAAGAAGCGGAGGAGACGTCGTCTCACGATGCGCTGACTGGCGTCCGGAGCCGTGTTTTCGCGGAAAGCCAGATTGCGCGCCGGATCGCGGAGGGTACGCCTCACTCCATCGCCATTCTGGACATTGATGGCTTCAAGCGAGTGAACGACGAACATGGCCATCCAGTGGGGGACGAGCTCCTGAAGCAATTTGCCGGGGAACTGAAATCAGCGTCCCGATCTACGGATGTAATCGCACGCTGGGGCGGGGACGAGTTTCTGGTTCTGCTGGATTGCGGCAGGGAGTCAGCGAGCGCCCAGACCGATCGCTTGCGGCAATGGGTCTGTGGGAACTACAAGCTTCATGGAACCAATGGTTTGAAGACCGTGAAGGTCAATGCATCTATTGGTCTCGCCGAATACTTCCAAGGCGAAACGATGAAGAGTGTGATCGAACGCGCCGATGCCGCAATGTACGCGGACAAGGCAGCCTCGCGCCGTGCGAACGGAGTCGCTGCGCAGAGATAGATTCGAACGGCGGCCGAGCTATCTTTCCAAGATTGGATCGCGCGGGGGTTGGTTTCCAGCTTCCGGAATTCGGTGTCGATTTCCACAGCAGTCCCCGAGATTCGTGGTGTCCATCACAAAGCCTGAGTTCATTCCCATTTCAGGAAGCCCTCCCAGCCTCAATTCCGTCTTGGTCTCCCTTCTCGTACTTTCTCATTTCCAATCTTGAGTTTATTTTCCGCCGGCGAGAAGGTGGAGGAGTGCCAATGGTTAGCAAATACCAACGGCACAGCCCGAATGAAGGGTTTTGAGAACAAGCAGGCGTTCCAGGTTTAAGGACCCTGCCAGGAGAGGCAGCCATGAGGTTATTGATCGCCGAAGACGACAAAGCTCTGGGATTGTTTTTGAGCCGTGGTCTGGAGGCCGACGGCCATCAGGTCCGTGTGGTCTGCGATGGAGGAGCGGCCGTGGAGGCGTTCCGCGAGGAGATGCCGGACCTCACGATTCTGGATTTGAACATGCCGGTGAAGGATGGCGAGCAGGTGCTGGAGGAGGTTCGCCGGCTGAATGCCGAGTTGCCGATCCTGGTGCTTACGGCCCGCCAGGAGCTGGACACGCGGGTCCGGTGTCTGGATCTGGGCGCCGATGACATGATGATCAAGCCATTCAGTCTGCACGAGTTGCGGGCCCGTTGTCGGGCGCTTCTAAGGCGCAAACGGGAGACCCGGTTGCAACTGCGCGCCGGGGATCTTGAACTGGACCGGCTGGACCATACCGCGCGGCGCGGGATCCGGCAGATTCTGCTCACGAACAAGGAGTTCGCGCTTCTGGAGCACCTGATGCTCAACCGCGGACATTGCGTCTCACGGGTACAACTGCTGGATACGGTCTGGAATCTGGAGCCAGCGCAGACCACCAACATTGTGGATGTGTACATCAACTATCTTCGCCGCAAGCTGCAGGACCCGCCGCCCGGGGAACTGATACGGACCGTACGCGGGAAGGGGTATGTCATTCCGATGGATGCGGACATGCATCCTGCCGCACTGCCGCTTCCTTCTGAATTACCAGCAATGGCGTCCGCCGCCGTGCCAGCGGTGGTATTGAACTAACTCTTTTCAACCCTGTCGAACCTGAGGAGAAACTCCCATGCAACTCGTTCATACTCCAGTCACTAGCGCGGCATCCCGGATTCGTCCACGCGCCGTCCTCGTGGCCAGCGCGGACCGCAGTTTCCGCCAGCGGCTTTCTTCGACCCTGTCCGGCTTGCGCTGGCAGGTGACCGAGGCGGAGGGTGGCGCGCAGACATGGGCCCACGCCGAAGCCAATACCCTGGACGCCATCATTGTCGATTCCTGGCTGCCTGATCTCGACATATCCGAGCTCCTCAAGGACCTGCGTAATGCCTTTCCGGAAGTCGACCTTCTGACGACGGGAAGCTCCCCGGTGCAGGAAAGCCAGCGCGGCCCCTATCGCCAGGAGTTGCTGTATGCTTTGCGGCGGTGCCAGGACACCGACACTGCGGCATGGAACGTGGCGCCGGTGCTGACCAACCAGGCGCCTGCGCTAGGCAGAGTGACGCCCGTTTTCGAGCCGATTGCGGCCGACAACCGAGTGGGCTCATCCACTGCGAATATCTCTCCGGTCTTTCCCGCGCTCCTGCCTGTAGCTCCGATTCCCGTGCTTGTCCGGAGGACCGACTCGCAGCCGGTGGACCGGTTGCCGGAACTGATTGGGAATGCTCCTTGCATGCTTGAGGTGAGCCGACGCGTTCGCCTAGTGGCCCCACGCACGACGCCGGTGCTGATTGAAGGCCCAACCGGATCGGGTAAGGAACTGGTGGCGGAAGGCCTGCACCGGTTGTCTTCGCGAAGCCGCAAGCCTTTTGTTGCCATCAATTGCGCGGCAATTCCTGAAGCGTTACTGGAAGCCGAGCTGTTTGGTCATACCCGGGGTGCGTTCACGGGCGCGGTGCAAGGGCGGGTGGGCAGAATTGAGGCAGCGGACGGGGGAACGCTTTTCCTGGATGAGATTGGCGAGATGCCGCTGGCGCTTCAGGCCAAGCTGCTGCGCTTTGTGGAGTGCGGCGAACTGCAGCGGGTGGGGGATAACGAGACGGTCAAGGTGGACGTTCGCATTGTGGCGGCCACGCACCAGGCACTTGCCGAACAGACCCAGTCGGGAGCCTTCCGCGCCGATCTTTACTACCGGCTGGCGGTATTCCTGATTCGCACCCCTGCGCTGGCAGATCACACCGAGGATCTTCCCTTGCTGGTGGCTCACTTCATGGAAAAGATGGGTCGCGAAGCGCCGGTGAAGCGGGTCGATGCGGAGGCACAGGCCAAACTTGCCGCCCATTCGTGGCCGGGCAATGTTCGAGAACTGGAGCATGTTCTGGAACGGGCAGCCATTCTTGCCGGGGACGAATCCGTGCTGACGGCCAGCGAGATCGATTTCGGGTTCACCGTGAACTAGGATCGGGCGGATATAGGTCCAGGGTGGACCGCGAAGGAGTAGCCATGGAAATGCAGGTGGAAACGCGGCTGAGCGACCAGTTGGGCCGGTACCTTGATTTGGCGACCAGCCAAGCCAAGCTGGCCGAAGCGAACATGGCCAACATCGACACCCCCGGCTACAAGGCGCTGGGGATGGATTTCGAGGCGGAGATGCGGGAAGCAATGGAGGGTGTGGACCAGGGAACAGGGGCGAAGCCAGTGAGGGTGAAGGCTACCGACGGGCTGATCGCACGCCCGGACGGCAACGATGTGTCGCTGGATCGCGAGAGCCTGAACCTGGCCGAAGCGCAACTGAAGTTCAAAACCGGGGTGGCGCTGCTTCGCGTGGAGAATCAGCGCGTGCTGGACGCCATCCACGCCGACGGCAAGTAGGAGAAATGCGATGAACATGTTTGGGATGATGGAGACCTCGGGCGGCGCCATGCAGGCGGAGCGGATGCGGGCCGAAGTGGTGGCCGCCAACATGGCCAACGCGGAGACGACGCGCACCGCGGAGGGTGGACCTTACCATCGCCAGCACGTGGTGTTTGCAGCAAACCAGGGGAATTCGGGGTTTCTGGATTCAATGGCTGGGGCTGTGGGAAACTCTCTTTCGGGAAACGCTGGAGCTTTTCTCAACGCTTCTCCGGGTTCGTCCCTGCTGAATGGAGATTCTTCCGGCGGGGACCTGCCGGGAGTGCATATCGCGGCGGTGGTGGCTGATCCCGGGCCTGCGCTCAAGCGCTACGACCCGAGTCACCCGGACGCGGGGCCGGACGGATATGTCTCGTATCCGGACATTAATCCGCTCACAGAGATGGTGGATCTGATGGGGGCAACACGTGCGTATGGATTGAATGGTTCTGCCGTGCAGGCGGAAAAGGGCATGATTACCTCGGCTCTTGAAATTGCCAAAGGATAACAGGGAGGACGAATGAACGCGATCGATTCAGTTGTTTCCGCAGTATCGACAGCAGCCGGAGCCAATCCGGCGTTCAAGGCCCATGTGCCCGCCGGTGGCCAGAGCGCCGGCCCAGCTCCGTTTTCGGACCTTTTCTCCGATGCAGTGGGGCAGGTGGGGAAGCTGGAAAGCGAAGCGCACGAAACCGTTTCCGGATTGATGACCGGCACCGGGGTGGATGTGCACCAGGCGATGATTGCCACGGAGAAGGCAAGCATGGGCTTTGAAATGGCCCTGGCAGTTCGCAACAAGGCAGTTCAGGCCTATCAATCGGTGCTCGGGATGCAGTTCTAAGTTCTCAGGGGATAACTGAACCATGGCGACCGGAACACAGATGGAGAAGAGCATGCCGGTACCGCCCGGATCGCCCCAGATTACCGACCGGCTGGCCGCTCTGGGCACGATGGCGCAAGTCCGCTGGGCGGGAATGAGGCCGGCGCAGCGCGGCTGGGCGATTGTATCGGGAACTCTGATAGCGGCTCTGGCCGGAGGTCTCCTCTGGTATGGGTTGCGCACGGATTGGCGCACTCTCTATGCCGGTCTGGAGCCGGAGGACGCGCGGCAAGTGGGGCAGGTTTTGACCCAGGCACAAATTGCCTTTGAACCGACCACGGACGGGACCGGGATTCTGGTTCCGGCTCCGCAATTGGACAAGGCGCGCCTGGTAACCGCCGGGAAAGGAACCATCAAGAGCGGGCGCCTGGGATTCGAGATTTTCGACAAGCCGAACTGGGTGGGATCGGAGTTCGACGAGCAGGTGAACTTTCAGCGGGCTCTCGAAGGAGAGCTCGAGCATACGGTGGGTTCCCTGGCCGATATTGAATCGGCGCAGGTCCACCTGGTTTTGCCCCATGATTCGCTGTTTCACGAACAGGAGCGCCCGGCCAAGGCATCGGTGGTGATTAAACTCCGCCACCGGTCGCTTGCAGATGGCGAGCCCGAAGCGATTCGCAACCTGGTGGCGTCGGCGGTGGATGGGTTGACGCCGGATCACGTGGTGCTGGTGGATTCGGCCGGGAACCTGCCGCTGGGGCCGAAGACCGCCGAAGCGATGGAGCTGGGAGCAGAGCAGGCGCTGGAGCAGAAACTGGTCGCGACGCTTGAGCCGGTGACGGGCATGGGCAACGTGCGTGCCGCCGTCAACCTGGAGTATGACGATGCGTCGACGGAAGAAACCGAGGAGAACTACGATCCGGACCAGACGGTGACACTTTCGATGCAGCGGACGGAACAAACCGCAGGCGCTCAGCCGGTGGCTGCCGGGATTCCCGGCACCGCTTCGAACGCCCCGAACGCGCAGGCATTGCCTGTCTATCCGCAGCAGAGCGCGGCGCAGCAGACAGCGAAATCGGAGTCCGGAACGTACGGAGCTTCGAAAACGGTGCGGCATGTGTTGGAAAACCCGGGCCGGGTGCATCGGATGACCGCAGCCATTGTGGTGAATGACAGGCTGGCCGAGGCCGCAGCGCATGGCAAGGCTGCTGTGTGGAAGCCGCGGTCGGCCGATGAACTGCGCAATCTGACCGCGCTGGCCCAGGCTTCGGTGGGCTTCGATGCGAAGAGGGGCGACATGCTGACGGTCGAGGATCTGGCGTTCGAAGGCAACCGCGCCGCACAACCGGCATCATTGCCCGGTCAGATTTTGGCCACGGCCGAGAGTTCGCCCGTTCTGGTGAAGTACGCCGCATTACTAATTGGGCTGCTGATCATTGTGGCCTTCGCGGTGCGTCCGGCGCTCAAAGCCGCACGCGCTGAATCAGGGAAACCGGTCAAGACGGCGACGAGAGAATTGCCGGCGGGAACGGAAGCTGCAGTTCAGCATGTGTTGAATCCTGTCGAGCCTGCCGAACTCGACCCGGAGCGTATCCGGGTGCAGGCGATCTTCGATCAGGTCAGCGGGCAACTGAAGCGGGAACCGGCGCAAAGCTCACGGCTGTTGCAAAGCTGGATTCACTCTGATTAGCCCATGGACCGAGGGACAGGGGAAGCGGCGGAAAGAAGGAAAAGTTGGCCGAGCAGGGAACCGAAAACGGAGTAGCGCGGCGCCGCCAGTCGGAGCACCTGCCCGGATTGCGCAAAGCGGCAATTCTGCTGGTCGCAGTGGGCGAGGAACTGGCCAAGGAGATTCTGCGCGCGTTGCCCGAGCCGGATGTGCAGAGGCTTACCGAGGAGCTTGCCGATCTGAAGGGGATTACGCCGGAGCTCTCTTCCGACGTTCTGGAGGAGTTCTGGGAGCTGCTCGAGTCACAGGGTTTTGTGCTGCATGGGGGCCTCGACTACGCTAGCCGGCTGCTGGTGGAAACTTTTGGCAAGGAGCGCGCGGACGATTTGCTCATGCTGGTGCGGCGGTCGCAGGAAGCCGCCCAGGGCAACCTCGCCAAACTGCAGCGCACCGATCCGCAGCAGCTGGGAAAGCTGCTGGACTCGGAACATCCTCAGACGATCGCCCTGGTGCTTGCGCACCTGGACCCAAGACGGGCGGCGCTGGTGCTGGACAACCTGAGCGAGGGGCACAAGGTGGTCTCGATCCAGCGGCTGGCGGAGATGCGGCAGTTTTCGCCGGAGATGGCGCAGAAGGTGGCTCACATTCTCCACCGGCGGTTGGAAAGCGTAGGCGAAACGGCGCGCAAGAGCTACTCCGGATTCAAAGCCGTGGCTGACCTTCTCAACCGGCTGAATGCTGAGGAATCGAAGAAGATCCTGGAGACCATTGAGGATGGGCAACCGGAACTCGCGTTGAGCATCCGGAACCTGATGTTCACGTTTGAAGACCTGGTCACGGTTCCACCAGCCACCATTCGCGAGATCGTCTCTGGTGTGGACAAGCGGCAGTTGGCACTGGCGCTACGCGGCGCCAACGACGAACTGCGCGCCCAGATTTTCAAGTCAATGAGTTCGCGGGCCGTGGAGATGCTGAAGGAAGACATGGAAGTGCTGGGCCCGGTGCGCTCGCGCGAGGTGGCGCAGGCGCAGCAGGAGATTTTGAACCTGGCCCGGCGTCTCGAGGCCGAGGGCAAGGTGATTCTGAAGCTCGAAACCGGGGATGAGATGTTGGCGTGAGAGGCGAAGGCAGATGACAGGTTACAGATGACATATGACAGTCAAAGCCCGGGTGCCAGAATCGTCGGCCATCGATCGCCAGTCGAAACCATATGCAGTACACAATCAGCTGCCTTTTTTACTGTCATCTGTAACCTGTCATCTGTCATCTGAATAGGAGATTCCGTGCAACAGACCGTGCCGGCTGGGAACAACGGGGGGACGGGCCGCATCGAGGCATTTCAGTACCTCGACGACCCCAATGCGCCTGCCGAAACGGTCTGGGAGGGATGGGGGGAGCCTGCCGCGCAGGTGGCGGACGCGGCGCAGGATTGCGGAAAAGGACCGGTTGAGGTTGGATTGCGGGCCGAGTTCGATCACCGGCTCGCCGAAGAGACGCGGCGTTCATTCGAGGTGGGCCGGGAAAAGGGCCGCGCCGAGGGCCGGCAGACAGAACGTGAAGCGCAAACCGAGGCCGTTACAGCGGCAAATGAACGGCGCACGCGGCAGGCGACTGAATTGATTGAGACGTTTGCCCAGGAACGTGACCGGTATCTGCATCATGTGGAGCACGAGGTGGTGGAGCTGGCGCTTGCGGTAGCCGCGCGTATTCTGCGGCGCGAAGCGCAGATGGACCCTCTGCTTCTGACCGGGGCGGTGCGCGTCGCCCTGGGACAGCTTTCCGGATCGACCGAGGTGCGGGTGCGCGTGCCTGCCGGGGACCTGGATCTTTGGAAGGAGACCCTGGCCGTGTTGCCCAATCTGCGCTTGAAGCCGCAGGTGATGGCAGGAGAAGGGATGAGGCTGGGCGACTGCGTGATTGAAACCGAACTTGGTTCGGTGGACCTGGGAATCCGTGCGCAACTGGGAGAGATCGAACGTGGTTTCTTCGACCGTGCCGGCGGGGTCCGAAAAGAGGTAGGCGAAGAGAATGGCGCGCCGGGCAAGCAGGCGGTCCGGGCGGAGGTTCGAGCATGACTGCGCTTCTCACGCGTTATTTTGCCCGCCTTGAGCGGGGCCAGCCCTGGCGCTGGCGGGGCAAGGTACTGGAGTCGGTTGGGCAGACGATTGAGTCTGCGGGTCCGCTGGCCTCGGTGGGCGAATGCTGCGAGGTCACGGACCAGTTCGGTCATCCGCACCTGGCCGAGGTGATCGGATTCCGGGGAGCGAATGTTCTCTCGATGCCGGTGGGGACGACGGAAGGGATTCGGTTTGGAGACCAGGTTGCGGCACTGGGGATGCGGCCGGAGATTGAGGTAGGAACAGCGCTGATGGGCAGGGTGCTGAACGCCCTTGGCGAACCGATTGATGAGGGAGGAATGCCCGCGATCTCGCAAACGATGCTGCTGGATGGCGCAGTACGTTCTCCCCTCGATCGAACCCCCATCCGTATCCCTCTGGGAACCGGAATCCGGGTGCTGGACGCCTTGCTGACGGTGGGCCGCGGTCAGCGGGTGGGGATCTTCGGCGGGTCGGGCGTGGGCAAGAGCACGTTGATCGGCATGATGACGCGGAACACGGAAGCCGATGTGACGGTGGTGGGCCTGGTGGGGGAACGCGGCCGCGAGGTGGGCGAGTTTCTGGAGGACGCGCTGGGCGTTCAGGGCCGAGCCCGGTCGGTGGTGGTGGTTTCGACCTCTGACCAATCTCCGCTGATGCGGATGCGGGCGGCGCTTTCGGCAACCACGCTGGCGGAGTATTTTGCGGCCCAGGGAAAGCATGTCCTGCTGGTTCTCGACTCATTGACGCGCTTCGCAATGGCCGCGCGCGAGATTGGCCTGGCGGCAGGAGAGCCGCCTACGGCAAAGGGGTATACGCCTTCAGTTTTTACGAGACTGGCGCGGCTGGTGGAGCGTTCCGGGCAATTTCGGGTGGGTTCGATCACCGCCTTTTACACGGTGTTGATGGAGGGAGACGACCAGCAGGATCCGCTGGTGGACGCTGTGCGGTCGCTGCTCGATGGACATATTGTGCTCTCTCGCGCCCTGGCGGCGGAAGGCTGGTATCCGCCGGTTGAAGTGCTGGATTCGATCAGCCGACTGATGCCGGCTGTGACATCGCCCGCACAACGCGAAGAGGCTGGGTTGCTGCGACGGCTGATGGCGGTATACGCCCGGTCAGAAGACCTGGTACGCATCGGGGCCTACAAACCGGGTTCGGACCCGGATCTTGACCGCGCTTTGCGTGCGCGGGGAGCGATGCGTGCCTTCATGAATCAGGATGCGCACGAGCAGGTGCGCTTTGCAGATTGCCTGCGCCGGCTTTCGAGCCTGGCGCAAGAGGTCTAAGCCGATGGCTGTCTCCCGTACGCTGCGCCGTCTTCTCCGCATCCGCGACTTGCAGGAGGAACAAGGCCGGCTCGCGCTCGAGTCCTCGATGGGAGAGCTCAATCGGCTGGAAGACGCCATGAAGGCGACGGAAAACCGGGACCGCCTCGGCAGGCGGTTGCTGGATGCGAGCGCCCACACTGGGGAACTGCCGGATCGGCTGTCAGGGCTGGAGGAGTCGCGCACGGCCGCAAGGATCAGCGCGGTGCTGGCACCGCGGATTGAAGCGAAACAGCGAGACGTGCATATACGCCGCCAGGAGTTTCTGGTGATGCGCGTGGCGCGGAAACAGGCAGAGTCCCTGATCGAAGATGCGGAATCCGCGGATGCGATCGATGCGGGCCGGCGCGGACAGCAGTCGATCGATGACTGGTACAGTTCCCGACTCCATCAATCAAGAGGCCAACAGGAGCGCGCGGAAGACTCCGCAAGAGGGGCCGATGTTGAGAAAGAGTCGAGTGCGGGCGGGAAAACTTTAGGAGAATCAGATGGGAAGAAGGAATGTATTCCCGAAGCGAGATCGACCGTCCCATTCCTGACAATGCTCTAACCTGTTTCTCCCCCCTTTGGCACGGTGGCTGCTTCAATTCACTCCATGAGCGTTGCAGCCGGAATCGAAATCATGCCGGGAGGGGGTGGCCCGAAAGGCCAGTTCCAGATTCCTTCCGGGGCACACAGGCCTGCATGGGGGGAGAGCCTTGCGGGCGGAACGAGCGCCGGGACAGTTCTTGCTCGCAATCCGGCCTCCGCGAGTGCGGTCTGGCAATCGGTTTTGACTTCTTTGGGTGTTGGAGTATCCGAACGAGATGCCGAGGAACCCGCTATCAGTGAGAGTCAGGATTCCGCTCCGGAGTCCATGCAGGGAAACGCGACAGAAAGCGATGAGGCAAAGCCGTTCACTTCCGGATCGGTGAGTTCGCCGAGAGAGGTCCAGATGATGCCTGCTCCAGGCCATGTGAAATCGCGTCTGGGATTGGCAGGAAAGGGATTGGCCGGACAAGTCGAAAGGCAGCAAACCAGAACCGGGCCGGGGATTGTTGCTGAAATAACGTCCCCGCAGAAATCGGCCCCGGCGGAAGCCAGCCGCGGGACTGCGAATTCAAAAAATCCAGGAGTGAGCGATTCCGAAGTCCCGACGCGCAAGAGAGCGAGCTCACCGGCGACGGACGAAGTTGCTGTTTCTTTGCCGCAGATCGGGTCGCTCCAATCGGCTCTGGTCGCAAGCCAGCCGGTTCAGCAAAACTCTGCCGCAGCGGCGCCGCGGATGGAGACCATGTGGCAGGAGAAGAGTGCGTTCGCAACGGCCCAGCCGGAGAGTGCTTCGGAGTCGCAATTGGCCGTTTTGCCGGGGCAGGTCGATTTGCCTGCGGCTCGGACGCCTTCAGATGGGGAAGCGCAGAACGGAAACAAGAGAGCGCGAGAGGTTTCAGCCGGCGCAGATTCTTCGCAGCCGCAAGGCCCGATGGATAGCACCATTGGGCGGGCAGTGTGGAAAGAGGAGGCTCCCGCATGCGGAGAAACCGGCGGCCACCAGGTGGTAACTCCTGAGCCGCACCAATATCCCGATCCTTCTCAAATCGGCGCGGTTGTGGAGAGCAGCACTAAGCCGGTCTCAGGGATATCGACCCCGGCGTCCTTGACGCCCCCGGAAATTCCGCTTGAAGCGGGCGCGACTACTGCGGACTTGGTTCATCCCCATGCAGTGCAAGCGGCGCAATCAACCTGGAGAGCAACGGAGACCGGCAATCGGAGCCAGGAACCTAAATCAAATGCAATTCCAAAAAGCAGGGAGTTGACTGTCTCTCCCCGCAGCCCTGTTCAAAGCACCGGAACCCAATCCACGATCCCAACTTCCGTTCCGGGAGATTCCACTGATGGGATTCGTGCTTCCGCTGTGGTGGTTGACGCGGTTCCGCCGGCGCATCCGCGGGGCACGGCAGGCGCAACTGGGGTGAGCAGCCGAGTGGTTCAGGCCCAAACAGGCAGCCCGACGGCGGAAGCGGTTCTTCCAGTGGCAACAATCGGAGTTGCTTCTGTGGCACTCGCGGTTCCCTCTAACGAGGCACTGGGCGCAATTGCCGGTGGCCATGCCGGATCGGGAACGGGCGAAGCATTCACCGCACTGGACGCGGAGGGAGCGAATCGCGTGACCTGGGTGCACGCAGGAGCGCAGCAGGCAGAGGCAGGGTTTGAGGATCCGCGCCTGGGCTGGGTATCGGTGCGTGCGGATGTGAGCGGAGGGGCGATCCACGCGGCTCTGGTACCCGCTTCGGCGGACGCAGCGCAGGTAATGGGCGGCCACTTGGACGGCTTGAATGCGTATTTGAGCGAACATCATTCGGCGGTAGAAACGATCACGTTGGCTGCACCTTCGGGTAGGGCGAATGAATCCGGAGACGCTGGGTCGCTTGGACAGGGGATGCAGCAGAGGGCGGGACAAGAACCGGGTCAGGGGTCGAGCCAGGAGAACGGACAGGGAGCCAGCAGCGGGTTTGCTGCAAACGGGCAATCCAATGGCGATTCGGGGACGGCAGAGCCTTCGGCCGACTTTATCAGAACGCGAGACACAGAGCGGGAGACAGCAATGCAGCCGTCCGCATGGGGCGGCCGGATTTCGTTGATGGCATAAGGCAGGGAACAGAGCTGGAGGGAAGATGGCAGCGGCAGCAGGATTTTGGAATCACCACATGGCGGCGGGAGCGGCGTTGAGCGGAACCAAGGCGGCCTTGACCAGCCCGGCAGGCGCATCCACCGCAGCAGGAACCGCGGCGGGAACCAGCGGAACAACTGCTGGATCAACTGGGTCAACTGGATCAAGCGACGACTCGTCCACAATTTCAGCCAACGATTTTCTGACTTTGCTGGTGACCGAGATGAAGAACCAGGACCCCACATCGGACCAGGATCCCAACGAGTACATCAACCAACTGGTCCAGGTAAACAGCCTGGAGCAACTGATTGACATCAATCAGAACCTGACCACGGCGCTGGGTGGCGCGGGGGGTGCAACGGGCGGTGGGACCGGTACGCCCAGTTCAGCCGCTGGGCAATCGAGCGGGGCGGCACCTGGAGTGCAGGGCCTGACGGCTCAAAACACACTTTCGCAGATTCAAGGGGCGGCACGCGCGAAAGCAAGCGCGATGGGCGGAGGGCAGCCATTGGGAGCGGGCGCGACCGGATCCGACCCAGCAGCGACCTTTGCCGCGAGGCTTCGACACGCGCCGGGGAACCTCGCGGTGCCCCAGGCGAATCCCGCAGCGAATCAAGTTGCACATGCTCTTAACGGCCAGTCCCGGAAGCACTCGATCGGGACCAAGCTCCCCGGGAACCAATGAATCCTGTTCACTCGCCGGCCTTGAAGGCCTGCGCCAACCATCGATGACACTCAGAGGAGAATCACCATGGCAAGTTTCTATATTCCGCTTTCCGGCCTCAACGCGGATTCCACTGCGCTGAACACCATCGCAAACAATCTGTCGAACATGAGCACCACGGGTTTCAAGGCGCAAACAACCAACTTCTCCAACCTCTTTTCCCAGCAACTTGGATCGAGCGGCTCTGGTGATGCGATCCAACTGGGTGAGGGAGTGCAGGTGGCTGCGAACGAGACGAACTTTACACAGGGATCGAGCGACACGACCGGCAACTCCACTGATATGGAGTTGAACGGCAATGGTTTTTTCGTTTTGAACGATGGGGGGAGCAACGTTCTAACGCGTGCCGGGGACTTTTCGCTGGCTGCAAACGGCAATCTGATCTCATCGGACGGTTTGAACGTGATGGGCTACCCGGCTGTCAACGGGGTGGTAAACACGAATGGCGGACTAACGCCGATCAATATTCCAGTGGGACAGATCGAGGCTCCTTCGGCCACAACAACATTTGGAATGACGGCAACGCTCGACTCGGCGGCTGCGGTGGGCACAACTGTTCCCGCACAGGTCGAGGTCTACGACTCGATGGGCAAAAGCTATGAGGCAACGGTGAATTATACGAAGACGGGGACCAATCAGTGGTCCTATAACGTCACGATGCCGGACACATTGACGGCCGCCACGTCGACTGCCGCAGGCGTGACCACAATTAATTACAGTTTCGGATCGAGCGGCGGCACGTTTGCTACGGTCGATCCGGGAACGAATCTGGCGATCACCGGGCCAACCGCCAGCGGCAGCACAGCCACCATTGCCGCACCGGTTGTCACTCCCGGCGAAGCGATTGGCGTCGCGGGTCCGCCCGCTACCGGCTATCTGGGCAGTCTTGACGCTGCGATCACAGCGGCTGGAATTACGGGCGTCACTGTTTCCACAACCGCTGCCGGCCAATTGAGCATTGTCGGCACGGGAATTACAACAACGGGTAGCGTGATCCAGGATCCCATCGCCTCGGCTAATGCAACCGGATCTTTGACCTTCGATGCGAGCGGCAACCTGGTGAGCCCGGCGGCCGACGTGAGCGGCATCTCTTTTGCCGGACTCTCCGACGGTGCGAACACGTTGAACATGACCTGGAATATTCTTGGCACAGGTGGTGCTCCGACCATCAGCCAGGTGGACACGACCTCCGCAGTTGCTTCGACAACACAGAATGGCTACAGCAGCGGAACCTATCAGAGCTTCACCGTTGGTACGAACGGGACGGTCACGGCAACCTATTCAAACGGTCAGCAGCAGAACGTGGGGCAACTGGCGCTGGCGAATGTGTCGAATCTGCAGGGATTGCAGGACGAGGGCAACAGCGAGTACGCGACCACACTGGCTAGTGGCACCGCTACCGTGGGGACTTCCGGCACAGCAGGTTTGGGAACGGTGACAGATGGAGCGCTTGAGGAGTCGAATGTGAACATCTCCTCAGAGTTCTCCAACCTGATCATCGCCCAGCGCGCCTTTGAGGCAAGTTCAAAGGCGGTGACCACGTTCGACACGATCACTCAGGAAACCATCAACATGATCCATTGATCGTATTTCTTGAAAATGACTCGTTGATTTTGCCAATGAAAACGATTCAAAGAAAGTAAGGAACCTAGGAAAAATCGGGAATCGGTTTAGCAGTTCTTTAGCAAAGGAGACTGCTCATCAGGCTCGATTGCCGGGTGAGCAGTTTTTGTCTGTAGTGAAGAACGATACACTACATCGTTTCCAGAGCCCACAGCACGGCTAAGTCCCATCCGGTGATCGTTGATCGGCATTGACGTCACCGGACATGCGTGAGGCGCTGAAGGGGACGGACCCGGGCGGTCTGGCCTCAAATTATTCTTGACTCGCATTGGGCCCGTACGTAACCTGTTGACGAGCTACAGCTTTAGCTCTAATTCCCGCGGGTGAAAACTCTCTGAACTTCCACATTCTTTCTGTGTTGCGATGAAGCAGCTCTGAGGTCAGGGTTTCCTCCTCACAGCTTGTTTTGTCCCCGGATGGATTTGCCCGTATTTCGGCACCGTTCCCCGCAGCACGAAATCAGCATGTTGGCGAGTTCCACTCTCGGGAACCCAAATGCGGGGATTTCCATCCAGGCCTTGCCCGCTCCGGTGCGCAATACGAGTGATTCTGATTTCCGCAAATCGCCCCGGTTTGATTTGCAACCGGGAGTTCCGAGGACGTTGCCATGGTATCCCCACCCGCCTGCGGTGATTCACGCCTGTCTTCCGTTTCGTCTCCTTTCTCGACAAAGTCGGCCTGCTCTTCCGAGAACAACGCCAGCGAGCACCGCGCAGACACGAGACGCTCCAGAAGGGGCATCCGCACGGTTTGCTATGCCATGATGGCAGCCCTCTGGGCGGCCATTTCCATCATGGCGCCGGCAGCAGCGCAGACGGCGCATTTCAGTTGGGCGCAGGTGACGCCTAGCAGCCTGACGCAGACCTACACCGGTGCGCCTCTGGCGGCCACGGTCACAACAACAACCAACAGGGTGGCGGCGAGCCTGTCATACAACGGTGCAATGACCGCGCCCACGTCGGCCTGAAGCTGCAGCGTTGTCGCCACCATCAACGATCCAGACTACACCGGCACGGCGTCTGGCACGCTGGTCATCAGCCAGGCCACGCCGGCGATCACGTGGGCTATCCCTGCGGCGATTATGTATGGCACGGCGCTGTCTGCTGCGCAGCTTGATGCGACTTCTTCGGTTGCGGGTGGGTTCGCTTACACTCCCGCAGTTGGTGCGACTCTGACAGCGGACACGCATCCGCTCTCGGTGACATTCACGCCAACCGATACGACGGATTACGCGACTGCAAGAGCAACCGTGCAACTGATGGTGAATCAGGCTGTGCAGACCATCAACTTTACGGTGCCCACCTCACCGGTGAGCTATGGCGTTGCGCCGATTGTTCTCGCTGCAACCGAATGTAATGATCAAACTCGGCTACCGGTTTACGCAGAAGGTTGGGGATGTCAACGCGGTCTTGGTGACAACCGACCATTCCTGGTCGGACCATCGGTTCTTCCTTCAGAGCACGATTATCACATAGCCTGGGGGCTGAAGTAGGCGGACGGAGGAGTTGAGCGGGAGTTGCCATTAGCGGGGACGCAATTGAATGAAGAGTCCCTTGCCGGTGGCGAGAGTTGCTCCTTCGGCGTCCAAGATCTTCGCTTCACTCCAGTGTTTACGGCCTTCGTCGCGGACGACGCGTCCTTCCAGACGAATGGCTGCGCCGGAGGGAATGGGGCGAAGGTAGTCGATCTCCATATGGCGGGTCATTGCAGTGATGCCGCGGGCGCGGACGGACTTGCTCATGGTTTCATCGAGCAGTGTGGCGATGATGCCGCCGTGAACATAGCCGACCGGGCCTTCAAAGGTGTCTGGCACATGGGTATGACAGACAACCGAATGATCCTCGGCGAGCATGAATTCAAGGTGCAGTCCGGTGGGATTGGCCAGGCCGCAGCCGAAGCAGCGGTTCTGGGCGGCATGGGCCATCGGGGTTAGGTTTTCGCTGGAGGCGGTCATCCTTTGCACTCGTCCTGATCTGACGCGGAGAGGATGTGCTGGTACATTTCGCGGTCGACGTTGCCACCGGTGAGAACGATCCCGATACGCTTGCCATTGAGCGAGTTCTTTTCTTCAAGAGCGCCCGCGAGGCCTGCGGCACCGGCGCCTTCGGCCAGGTTGTGAGTGTCCTCATAGAAGGCGCGCATGGCGGCACCGATGGCGGCGTCGGACACCTGGACGATGCGGGCGACAGTTTTCCAGATGACTTCCATGGCGAGCGGGTTGGGTTTGCGGCAGGCGAGCCCGTCGGCGATGGCAGTGAGCGAGGGAGCCTCGACGACTTTGTGTTGCGCGAAGCTCAGGGCATAGGAGGGCGAGTTCTCGGCGACGACGCCGACGATCTTTGTGGAGAGCCCGAGAGCATTGCGTGCTGCTGAAACGCCGCAGATGGAAGAGCCGAGACCGATGGGAACGTAGACGATGTCGAGCGGCGGCGCGAACTGAAAGAACTCGAGTGCGTAGGTGGCAGTGCCCATGACCAGGCGTTCGTGGAAGGAGTCGACCATGACAAAGCCACGCTGGATCGCAAGGGTGCGGGCATGCTCCAGAGACTCCTGAAAGTCGTGGCCGTGCTCCACCAACTCGACGCCCTGGGCCACCATGGCGCGGTTTTTCTCTTTGCTGTTGCCGTGGGGAACGACAATGACCGCCTTCAGGCCGAGCAGGCGCGCGGCCATGCCAACACCCTGGCCATGATTTCCGCGGGTTGCAGCAACGATGCCAGTCAGGTTGGGATGCGTTTCCTTAAGCCAGTAGCCATAGACCAGCGCGCCACGCAGCTTGAAAGCGCCCACGGGGCCGTGGTTTTCATGCTTGATCCAGGCTTCAACGCCAGGCTGTTGGCGGCCGGAAATGCGCTGATTGATGAGCGGCCACGAATATTGAGGCGTGGCCGGCATGTGGCGATAGACCACGGACTGCGCTTCCTGAATCTGTGCGAGCGATAGGAGCTGCATGAATCCAGCATACGATCTTGAAGGCTGCAGATTAAAGTCGAAGTTGCGATCGTCCCGTTTTGCGGGAGTCGTGCTCTTGACCTTGCCGACTGATCCGCGCAGACTGGTTTTCAAGATCCTTCTCCCTGCGAAACGCACTCTCGCGGGCTTCCCAACCCACAAAACCAAATGGAGGAACCTGATCCCATGGATTCGATTGACCGCAGAACCGCATTGCTGCAGATGGGCGCCTTAGCCGGCGCTGCCTTCCTCGCCGAAAACGTGCGTGCCGAGGGATCCCCGAATGGCCAGGCACCTGCCGCGCCGGCTGCCGCACCGCCAACTGGACCCTTTACGCTGCCAGCTTTGCCCTATGCTTACGACGCGCTTGAGCCTTACTTCGACGCGGAGACGATGCATCTGCATCACGACAAGCATCACCAGGCTTATGTGAACAACTTGAATGTGGCGGTGGCCGCGCATCCGGAACTGGCAGGGAAGTCGGTTGAGGATTTGCTGAAGAGCCTGGGGACCATACCGCCGGCGGCGATGAATGCGGTGCGCAATAACGGCGGAGGTCATTTTAACCACTCGTTCTGGTGGCCTACACTGGGCAAAGGCGGCGCGGCGCCGACCGGTGAACTGGCGAAGGCGATCGATGCAAAGTTCGGCTCGCTTTCAGGCTTTCAGGACAAACTGACCGCGGCAGCGTTGAGCGTGTTTGGCAGTGGCTGGGCGTGGCTGGTGAAGTTGCCGGATGGGTCGGTTACGATCCAGACGACTCCGAACCAGGATGCGACCATCAGCTCAGGGCTAAACCCGGTGCTGGGCGTGGATGTGTGGGAACATGCCTACTATCTGAAGTACCAGAACAAGCGCGCCGACTATGTGAAGGCGTTCTTCCAGGTGCTGAACTGGGACTACGTGAGCGGGCAGTTTGCGAAGAAGGCGTGAGGCTTTGCGATTGCCGCGGCAGGCAAATGGATGGTTAGCAATTTGGATCGGGATAGCGGCCGGCCTGGAGCTTGGGCTGGCCGGCTGTCACTCAGCGCCGCAGTTGACCGCGCAGGAGGCGGAAGGGAAGCACCTTTACCAGGTGCGGTGCGCGCATTGCCACGAGGACAATGACCTGGCGCTGAAGAAGGTTCCTCCGGACCTGCATGGCTTGTTTGATCACAAGACGCTGCCCAGCGGCATCCCGGCAACGGACACGGCGGTGCGGAAGAATGTTCTGGCGGGCAGGGGACTGATGCCGGGGTTTGCAGGCCGCTTCGATGACGAACAGATGGCGGCGCTACTAGCTTACCTGCATACCGGGCTTCGGTGAGATTCTACCCGCAAATGCGTCTGACGGCTATTGCGGCTCTGGGAGGGTCAGCGTGAGCCATCCTGGTAAGACGGTGGCCATTTCTGCGTTCGCGAAGGCCACGGGGTGGCCGCTGGGCAGGGGATTGGCAATTCGAATTACCACTGTTTTCGCCGCATTGGGGAGAGCATTCAATGAAATGCTCCACTCTGCCACTTTGCCCGGCAGCAGTTCCGAGAGCGGCCAGACCGCGCTTCCTTTGCCAATGATGTTTCCACCACCGTCCAGCGCTTCGGCTTCGACCGGCCAAGCGTAATACATTGGGGCTACGCCGCGGTTCTCCACGCGCAGCGTCAGCTTTGCGGAACCGTCTTTGTTACTTGCGATTTGCCATTCCCGGCAGTAGAACGTGTAGCCGAGCATCCGCGCTGCGCGTAAAGCATTTGTCCTCTCGGCCTGCGTTAGAGCCGCCACAAAGAGAGCGGAGTCGAGCATCCACGTCGCATGGGTTGTAGCGATCGCGAGGCTGGCCGGTTGACCATTGCTGTTCGGCCAGGAACTCCAAAGTCCGGCTTGGAGGGCTGGATAGATCTCGCCGCCCGTAGGATGGCGTTGCCAGAGGTTCGTGGCACTTGCCAGTTCCATCTTCGGCCAGAACTGCCAGCGCTCCCCGCCTATGGTGTCTCGAAGAAACGAATCGTCGTGGAAGCCGAAATGCGCAAGCAGGCGGCGATCTTCCGTGACATCCGGAACTCGCACCAATACGGCGGTGTGCTGAAAGCTCTCCGCATAGGCCTGAAGCAGTGCATCCTTGTCCTTCTGCCTGATCGACCAGCCGGACGGCTCTCCGAACAGTGGGTGATCGTGCACGTGCCACTCGCCCCAGAATCCATACAGTCCAGCGGTAAGGTAGGCGATCCGGACATCGCCGTCGTATCTAGCTCCAAAAGCGTGAATGAAGCGCACCAGGCACTCGATGAGGCGCGAATCGCGATAATCCGGCGAGACGCTTGGCGTGGCGCTGCCGGCATTGCCTGAGTCTGCATAAGGGAATGTTCTCAAGCCGGTCCCGAGCAGATACTTCGGAACCCCACTTGGTTCCTTTGGATAGTCGAGATAAAAGCGAAAGATTGCCTGGTGCCCGCGAACTGCGATTGCGGTTAGCTGGTGCTCTACGGGAGTCCAGTCGTAAGCATCGGGTCCTATGACAACTGCGGAAAGCGGCAGGTAAAACCACTCCATGGAATGGGGAAAGGTATCGTCGGTCTGCTTTGTAGAAGAGTAAGGGATGAAACCGCGTAATGGATTCTCATCGACCCCTGGTGCATCGCTTCGAAAAGTCATGGCATGCCACGGCTGCGCGGCGGCTCGCGCGGAACTGCGGCCGGCCAGCAGGAGAATTATCAGGGCGAGGGAAGTCCGCGACGTCATCGCGATATTATCGCGCCGGGTTGTGATCGGCACAACCAGGTTTGCAGCGGTTGGGCGTTGCGGTAAGGCTACTCGTAGCGGATTGCCTTCATGGGATCGACTCCGGCGGCGCGGCGTGCGGGCAGCGCGCAGGCCAGCGCCGCTACCGATGCCAGCACGAGTGTAGCGCCGATGATTACCAGGGGGTTGAATGAATTAGTGCTGTCGGTGGCCCAGTGCGACATCACCTTACTGAGAGCGAGCGTGAGCACGATCCCTGCGATGACGCCGCTGCCGACGCTGGCAACCGTTGAGCGAAAGACGATAGCAAGGACATGCGTTCGTTGCGCTCCGAGCGCCATGCGGATACCGAATTCGTTTGTGCGTTGCACCACCGAGTAGGAGACCACGCTGTAAAGGCCGACTGCGGACATGGCCAGCGCCAATGCCGCAAATGCGCCAAACAGCCAGGTGAGCAGGCGGCCGCGAGCCCATTCCGGCTGGTCCTGAATCCAGTGCTCCAAATCTTCTGTACCGGCGTTGGTCTGCTGGTCGTGATCGATTGAATTCACTTTAGCGCTCACTGCGTGCAGCAGTGTCAGGGGAGATACTTCAGAGCGGACCAGTATCTGGGTGCCCATGCGCAAGAACAGCGTGTAGGGAACAAAAGCTTCGGGCAGAATCGGTTTGTCGAGTCCGTCGTCGAGCTTGTCTTCGATTACGCCGACAATGAGAAGATTTCCGTTGGCTCCAGGTGCAGTGAAGTTGTACGGTGGTGCGTCCACAACTTCAGGAAATTTAATGGAGTGACCGATGGGGTTATCGTTGGGGAAATATCGTTTGGCAAATGCCTGATTGATCACTACAAGCGGCGCGCCGTTGTGATTCTCGGTTGCGTCCCAAATGCGACCTTGCGCCATGGCGATCTTAAGAGCCGGGAAATATTCCTGGCTAACGAAGTTAAGGCGTGCGTCTTGTACAGTCCCCGAAGGCTTTCCCAGCGTTTCGACGTGAGAGTTACGGCCATTTGATGGCGGGGTGGCGTTGGTAGAGATTGCCGCCATGGTGACGCCGGGAACCTCGGCAACCGCGGAGCGAAGCCGTTCGAAATAGGCTTTGCGCTCCGCCCAGGTCTTGTAGGTGCCTTCGTGGACGGGAATTCCGACGGACATAATGTTGTGCGGATCGTAGCCCAGGTTCATATGCAGCATGTGCAGAAAGGCTTCGATGGCGACTCCCGCGGTTGTGAGCATGAGCAGTGTGAGAGCAAGCTGGCCGGCAATGAGCGTGCCATGGAACCTGCGCCCGCTGACGCTGCCGGCAACCTTGCGTGCGGCGGCCTGCATGATCTGACTGACGTTGGGCCTGGAAACCTGGATTGCGGGCCAAAGGCCGAAAAGTATCCCGGTGGCAACTGCGACGGCAATGCAGAAGATCAGTACAGGAAGGTTGATGCGGATGGCTGCCTCATGCGGAATGGAGTACTGGGGCAGGTTGGCGACGATCAGGTCCAGTGACCGGTAGGCGATGAACAGGCCCAGCGCTGCGCCGGTGAGCGAAATGAGCAGAGACTCTGTGAGCAGTTGGCGGACGATGCGAGCGCGGCTTGCGCCGATGGCCGAGCGAACGGCGAATTCGTGGTTGCGGCTGGTAGCGCGGGCGAGCAGAAGAATCGATACGTTGCCGCAGCCGATCAGAAGCAACATGGAGACTGCGCCGAAGAGCAGGTAGGGAATTCCGCCAAGGCGTTCAAGAAAGTCGTCGTTGAAACCACGAAGCTTGAGATGAAATGGAACGGTTGGGAAGTGCTTTGGGGTCTCCTTGGCGAATTGGTGAATGAGTGGGTCGAGTTGCGACTCAGCCGCGGCTTTGGTGATGCCTGGCTTGAGGCGAATACCGACATAATAGGCGGGAACGGTGTCCTGGGTAATCTTTTTGGGGAGGTAGACATCGGCATCATCCCAGGTAAACCGGGGGGCCGCGACGCCGACGATGGTGTAGTTCTGGTGGACCATCTGCATCGTCTTGCCAAGCACACTGCGGTCTGAGCCGTAATGACGCTGCCAGAATTTGTATCCGAGCACAACCACGGGCTGCGGGTCCTGGCCATCAACCGCGTCCGAGGGCTGCAATCCACGGCCAAGCGCCGGCGGAACGCCAAAGTATTCGAAGGTATTCGAACTGAAGTAGTCAGCCTGAACGTCCTCAGGCAGGTCGGCTCCGGTGACCGTGAGGTTCCATTCATCGGCGAGAAAGGCGTCGTCGACAACGGGAGAGGTTCGAATCTGCTGCCACTGGCCCGCTGTCAGGCCCATCCCGTTAGGCTGCCCCTTTCCCGTGTCGAGACGCAGATGCACCATGCGATCGGCGCCCTTATACGGATACGGATCGATGAGGAATCCGTAAACCACACTGAAGACGGCAGTGGTGGCGCCGATGCCGAGGGCCAGCGAAAGTACGGCGGTGAGGGTGAATCCCGGCAGTTTGATCAGCTGCCGGATACCGTAGCGCAAGTCCTGGAATAGAGTCTGCATGGGGAACTCCCTGGTTGGTTCAGCGAGTGGTTGCAGAGGGAATAAGACCGTTTGAGCTGGCGACCTACGTGTACATCAAGCACGTCGATTGCCAGCGGGAGCGGCTTCTAAATGATTGAAATCATTGATTAGTTCAAGAACTGAGCGAGCGCGTCTGTTCGCTTTCGGGATTTGGGTGTCCAGCAATGGACACCGTCCAGTGGGCTGCAAAGGCCCAGCACATATACATACCGTTGATCATCTCCGGCACTTCGGGGTCGATATGCGAACTCTGGGGTTTTTTCCTAAATCCCTTTACTTCAGAGGCGGATTTTCACACTGAGTTAACGCGTCGTATATAGCATTAAAGTTTAAACTATAGTAACATATAGACATCATACTTGTGCAGTTAAATTGCCTCACTGATTTCCGGGTTCCAGTGGCTTGGGGCCGCCTCGCACTGAAATGCCATGCCTCGGTTGATTCGGAAATGTGCTCAATTCATACGCGCGTTATACGTTGGGGAGAAAGGTAACAATGACCGTTCGGTGGGGAAAATGCGTTAACAGAAACTGCGAGGACGCTCAAAACGGGGAGCTGATCCCGATTTCGGAAGAGGAAGCTTTCCTTTGCCCCCAGTGCGGCAGGCCGCTGGTCAGGGAAAATGCGGGGAGACCCACCAAGAGCCCGACACCGATCGCTCGTACCTCAACATCTGCGGCTGGTCCTGGAGCTCTGTCGCCTCCCCCTTGGGAGCCTCCGGCTCCCAGCACCCCTGCTCCTCCCGCTCCCAGCGCCGCTGCAGAGAAGCGATCTATGCCTCTTCCACTCATTGCGGGTGGTTTGCTTCTGGTGCTTATTCTGGGTGGTGGTGGGTTCTTTGTCTGGAAAAATCTGCTCGGCGCGAAGTCCGGAGAAGCTGATCCGCACATGACGATCCTGCGCCTGGCAGGCTCTAACACCATTGGAGAGGAGCTTGGTCCCGCGTTGGCCGCTGCGTTTCTGAAGGAACAGGGAGCGACGAGCATCGAAATTATTTCAGGGGCAAAACCGGAGGAGAAGTTCGTCAAGGGTGTTCTGCCCGGCGACAGCGCGCCCTCCTTTATTACAATCGCGGCTCACGGATCCGCGACCGCTTTCACGGCGCTGGCGGAAAAGACCTGCGATATCGGCATGGCTTCACGGCAGATTAAGCCCGATGAGGCGACTAAGCTGGCTCTCATTGGCGATATGCTCTCACCAGCAAGCGAACATGTCGTGGGACTTGACGGAATCGCTGTCATCGTAAGCCCGTCCAACCTTGTGGATAAACTTGACAAAGATCAGATCAGGGGTATTTTCACGGGAGAAATCACCGACTGGTCGAAGGTGACCACCTTCCACGGGGCGATCAAGATCTATGCGCGCAACGACAATTCGGGAACTTACGATACCTTCAAGACTCTTGTACTCGCAGGCAAGCCACTGGCTCAAGGTGCGCAGAGAATCGAGGACAGCAAGGCGCTTTCCGAGGCGGTAGCCGTCGATCCATACGGGGTAGGATTCATCGGACTCCCGTACGTTCTCAGCTCAAAGGCCATCGCCGTATCGGACAAGGGGATACCCCCGCTGCTGCCCACCCGCCTGACTGTTTCCACCGAAGACTATCTGCTGTCGAGAAGGCTGTATTTTTACACGCCGGCCAACCCAGCCAACAGGTACACGCGGATGTTTATCGAATTCGTCATCTCCAAGCGCGGCCAGGACGTGGTCGGCAATATCGGTTTCGCGACCCAGAATGTGGCGCAAATATCGGAGACGGCGCCCGACGACGCCCCTCAAGAATATAAGCAGTTGACCCGCGGCGCGAACCGCCTTTCGCTCGATTTTCGGTTTCAATCGGGGCAAACCACACTGGATAGCAAGGGCAAAGCAGACCTGGATCGTGTAGTCTCCATGATCGCGGACGAGAATGCTTCCGGAGAAAAAGTGATGCTCTTCGGATTCTCTGATAACGCTGACGATGCCGACGTTAGCCAGGCTCAGTCATTGACCCGGGCCAAGGCGGTCGAAGCCGAACTGGTTCAAAGAGGTCTTAAGCCGACGACTGTTCGGGGATTCGGTTCCAAACTGCCTGTTGCTGGTAACGACACCGAAGACGGCCGCGACAGAAATCGGCGCGTGGAGATTTGGATCAAGAAGTAACACGGCTGAATCCGCTGCGGCTAATCGAAGATGAAAGACCAACCCGTGAATCGCTCGATTCGCGCAGGTAGCGGTATACTCAAGATTGCTATGGCAACCGAAAAGACCTTCTATCTTGAGACCTTCGGCTGCCAGATGAATGCCCATGACTCTGAAAAGGTGATTGGCACATTGGAGCACGAGGGCTACCGGCAGGTTGAGAACGAGGAAGACGCCGGCCTGATTCTCTACAACACCTGCTCCATCCGCGACAAAGCTGAGCAGAAGGTCTTCAATCGCCTGAACGACTACAAGAAACTGCACAAGGCTGGAAAACGTTTTGGTGTGCTGGGGTGCGTGGCACAGCAGGAAGGCGAGAAGATCTTTGAGCGGGCGCCGTATGTCTCGCTTGTTTCGGGATCCGCTTCCTATCGCAAGCTGCCGGAGATGCTGACCAGGCTGGAGGCCGGGGAAAACCGGATCACCGGGCTCAACGATCGTCAGACGGATGAGACCTTCGAAACCGAGTTCACCGCCCGCCAGAATCAGTTCCGCGGTTATATCACCATTATTGAAGGCTGCGATAAGTTCTGCTCGTACTGCGTGGTACCGTACACGCGGGGCAAGGAGCGGAGCCGCGGATCCGATTCCGTTTTGGACGAGGCTCGCCGGATTGCCGACAAGGGTTACACGGAGATTCAGTTGCTCGGCCAGAACGTGAACAGTTACCGGGATCCAGAAGGGAAGCGCAGCTTTGCGGAGTTGCTTGCAGCGGTTGGGCTGGTTACCGGAATTCGCCGCGTCCGGTTCACGACCAGCCATCCGCGTGATTTCACGCGCGACATTGTGGACGCCATTGATGCGTTTCCGACCCTTTGCGACCATGTGCACCTGCCGGTGCAGTCAGGCTCTGCGCGGGTGCTGAAACTTATGGCACGTGAGTACACGCCGGACTGGTACCTGGAACGGATTAGCTGGATCAAGAGTGCCCGCCGACAAATCTCGCTTTCGACGGACATTATTGTGGGTTTTCCGGGCGAGACCGGCGAGGATTTTATTCAGACGATGGACCTTCTGGCGGAAGTCGAGTACGATTGCGTTTTTGGATTCAAGTACTCGTCGCGTCCGAATACGCCGGCGCTCACGATGATCGATTCCATTTCAGAAGCGGAGAAGGGCAGACGACTTCAAGTACTGCTTGACCGGCAGCGAGAGATCCAACGGGTCAATTATGCCAAGCACTTGGGCCAGATAATGGAAGTAATGGTAGAAGGTCAAAATCCAGCCCGCGGACAGGTGACCGGCCGCAGCAGCCAGAATAAACCGGTGAATTTTACCTGCACTCAACCGATTGCCCCGGCGCCGGGTAGCTACCTCCAAGTAAGGATCACAGATACGCATCCAAATAGTTTGGTTGGGGAATCTGTCTAACCAGACAATCTGGCAGGGGAAAGAGGAACTATGGATATCGAGGTGCGGATACGGGGTCTGATGATGGATCCGGCAACCAACATGCCCATTGTGGTGCTCAAAGACGTTGCTTCAGAGACGGTGATGCCGATCTGGGTGGGTAACTTTGAAGCAAATGCCATCTTTATTGAAATTGAGAAAGTGGAAGCTCCTCGCCCGATGACGCACGACCTGATTCGGAATTTAATCAGACACATGAACGGTGAGCTGGAACGAGTTGTGATTACAGAACTTAGAGATGATACGTTTATGGCGGTTCTGTGGCTTCGTCAAGGAGATGAAGCGGTCGTAATCGATGCCAGACCTTCTGACGCGATCGCCTTGGCTCTTCGAGCGGATTGCCCGATTTACGTGTCAGAGCAGGTGATGCAAGCTGCCAAGCTGAACACCTCGGGTCCACCGGATGGGCCTACCGCCGAGCAACTGCGGGGCTGGCTTGAGGGATTGAATGACGAGGACCTGGGCCGCTACAAGATGTAGCCGCTTCGCCAAGTGCCTATGCCTATGAATTCATTCAGCTTGTCACGCCGCACTGTGCTACGCATGCTTCCAACTTGTCTCTTGCGGAAGCCCTTGTTCTCGTTTGCGACGCCCGGCATCGCGCCGCAGGAGCCGCTGGCGGCAATTGAACGGGGGATTGGCGGGCGGCTGGGAGTGTCGGCATTGGACACAGGAACCGGTCGGAGATTCGATTACCGGGCGTCAGAGCTTTTTGCGATGTGCAGCACCTTCAAGTTCCTGCTAACCGCCTGTATTTTGAATCGAGTGGACCTCGGAAAGGATGACCTGAAGCGGTCTATCCCATACGGAGAAAAGGACTTGCTGGAGTATGCTCCGGTCACCCGAGCGCATGTGAAAGAAGGAGCAATGCCGGTTGGCGACTTGTGCGCCGCAGCCATTGAACTCAGTGACAATACTGCGGCGAACCTGCTGCTGGCACAGGTTGGCGGGCCTGCCGGACTGACAGCTTACATCCGGTCGCTTGGGAATCCGGTCACACGGCTTGATCGGGCGGAGCCGGAGCTGAACGAGGCGACGCCAGGCGATCCGCGGGACACCACCAGCCCTTCAGCCATGGTTAATTCAATGCAGAAGCTGCTCCTGCGAGATGGCTTGTCGGCGCCCAGCCGGACTCGACTGACAACTTGGTTGCAGGAAAGCTCAACTGGAAAGAACCGGCTTCGCGCCGGGATTCCAACGAGTTGGCTGGCAGGAGATAAGACGGGTACGGGGGATCGCGGTGCGCTTGGGGACATCGGAATTTTCTGGCCACCGGGCAAGGCACCGATTCTAATTGCCGCTTACACGATGGAAGGAAGCGCTACGAGGGAAGTGTATGAGCAGGCATTCGCGGCGGTTGGAAGGTTAGCCTCGCAGGTTCTATAACGCGAACCGTCATTCTATGGTTTGAGTATACAGAATATCCGTTATCAGACATTGTCTATAGTTTAAACCTGCTGGGAATGATGCCGGCGTAAATCCATCCTTCTCCGATTCAGGCTACGGCGGCGACATCGTTCTGGGGTCAAAGCTACCTCCGGGGCGACTTCTCTGTTGAGCGCGGTATCCGAAGTGACGCCCAGGTTGATCCGCTCGGCACCGCACCAAAAACAAGTCATCACAACTTACGATGAGTAAGTGGTCTTGAACTGCAAGCTTGCGCCGCGAATGGCTCGATTGCCACTTCATGTCTGTGGAAATTAACACGAAAGACGTATGGACCTCCATGATCCTGAACGTGTTACCTTTCTCTTCTCTTTGAAAAGTAGAAAACTTTACTAGCTTGACTCCTAGATCCTGGGTCAAGGCAATCCGGCGAAGCAAGCTGGAGTCAGCTGGTAGAGAGGATTTTCATGGCTGCAAACTCTCTGCTCAATGTCGATGTGAAGGATTCCGAGTATTCCAACATTCTTAATGTTCGGAATCTTTCTATCGCACTGATCGGCCCGAATGTTTTGCTCCGCGGAGCAGTGGCGACCGCTCTTGCTGACTGCCATGCCGGCGGCGAAGTCCGCCAGTTCTCCTCGTATCCTTCCACGCTCAGCGATGTTCCCCGGTTGCTTGAGCAGCGTTACGACGTGATCATCCTTGACTTGGAGAGTGACCGAGAGTACGCCCTCGAGCTCGTTGAGAGCATCTGCGCCAACGGCATCGCAACGGTGATGGTCTATTTAGAGAGAGAAGATCCCGAACTGATCATCCGGTGCATGCGATCAGGCGTTCGCGATATTCTGACCCTTCCCTTCACTCAGAACACAGTGGCCGAAGCTCTCATTCGCGCCGCCGCCCGTCTACCCGCACCTCCTCAACCCAAAAAGGTGGGTGGCCGGCTGCTCGCATTCGCAGGCGCAAAGGGTGGCGCCGGCGTCACCACGATCGCATGCAATTTCGCGGTGGCATTAGCCGAGGATACCTCCCAAACCACCCTCTTGATCGACCTGGACCTCCCGCTGGGAGCCACCGCCCTCAACCTGGGACTTGAAGCCAAGTACTCAACGATCGATGCCCTTCGGGAGTCGAGCCGGCTCGATTGGAGTTTTCTTTCGCAGCTCCTTGTCGAACACAGTTCGGGGCTGAAACTGCTGCCCGCACCCGGAAAACTCCCCCCTTACAAGGCATCCAACGAATCTGTCGATAAACTGTTGTCGGTTGCGCGTCAGAACTTTGATAACGTAGTAGTCGATATAGGGTCTGCGATTGATTTCGACAATATATCTCTATTCAAAGAGGCGAAAACGTTTTACCTGGTTGCCCAGGCTTCCATTCCCGAATTGCGGAACGCCAATCGAATGATTGTCCAATACTTCAGCGGGAACCTTCCAAATCTGGAGATGGTAATTAATCGGTATGAGGCTCCCGTTCTCGGAGTCGGGGACGCACATATCGCCAAGGCCCTCACCAGGCCGGTCAAGTGGAAGATTCCCAACGACTATGCTGCTGTGCGGCACATGCAAAATACAGCTACCCCTCTTGTCCTCCAGGATTCGCCAATTGCACAAAAGATCCGCGAGATGGCATGTTCCATTTCCGGGTTACCTGTGCCGTTGGCCAAAAAGAAAGGCTTCAGTTTGAGAAGCCGCGGCAAGAGTGATTCGTCAACGAACGGCGCTTCCGAAGACCTTTCTGGCATTGCGCGGCTAACACCCCGTAGAAACGGCACAGAAACTTCCTCCAGCACCACGCAGCCCGAATCAAGAACAGACGTGAGCGAGTCGTACAGCTTTGACGCGCCCGCGCGGACATTAATTCCGGCTGAACCCGTAACGTTCTCCGAAGCGAGGACGCAGACGGGAGGATTGGACGATGAGGAGAGAATGAGCAAAACGAGAGATGTTTTCCAATGGCACAAAAAGAACGAATCGGATGTTGCGCCTAACCGTCGGGTCGCCGATCCGACTAAAGGAGAAGAGATAGAAATGCCGAAGATCGATGTTGATGAACAACTGGAGTTTGAAGATGATCAATCGACACTAGAGACTCCCGAAATCGAGTGGCAGAACCCTGCGCCAATTCCCTACGGCACGCCGCTCGGCGCTGCGCAGCTGAATGCTACCTCTCCAATTCAGGGGAAATTTGCGTATGTTCCCGCCAAGGGCTCCCGACTCCCTACGGGAACGCATACCATTTGGGTCACATTTATTCCAGCAGACTCGAACCGCTATGCCCCGGCGCAGTACGCTGTGTCGCTGACGGTGACTTTGGCAACGCCAGTTATAAAGTGGCCGACTCCCGCCGCCATTTCCTACGGAACCCCACTCAGCGCTGCGGAACTCAATGCAACCACAGCGGTCTCGGGAGTCTTCAACTACTCTCCCTCCGCGGGGCATGTGCTTGCGCCCGGAACCCAGACGCTGACAGTCAGCTTTACTCCGGCGGACCCGTCAAAATACACCACGAAACAGGCTATGGTCTCGCTCAATGTGACGAAGGCTACGCCTCTGATCACATGGGCCTCACCAGAACCCATCGTCTACGGCACTGCACTGGGCGACAACGAACTGAAGGCAACAGCATCCGTTCCCGGAAGTTTTGTCTACGCCCCCGGTAAAGGCGCCGTGCTTTCGGCCGGGACTCATATGCCCTTGGTCGTGTTCACTCCGTCTGACACCACCAACTACACAACGGCACAGACTCCCGTGCTACTGAGTGTGACCAAAGCTACACCGGTCATCTCATGGCCGAAGCCCGCTTCGATTGAGTACGGTACCGCGCTTAGCGAAACCGAACTCAATGCAACTGCATCCGTCCCGGGAACATTCGTCTATTCACCTGCTGTGGGCGATGTGCCAAGAGCGGGCGACCAAACGTTATCTGTGACATTTATTCCGTCCGATTCCGTTGACTACACAACCGCAACAGCCGCGGTGACCCTCACTGTTGCCAAGGCATCGCCTACCGTGATCAACTGGCCTGCACCGCCCGCGATCTCGTTCGGCGAACCGCTCGGGCATGCCCAACTCAATGCAACGACTTCAGCGCCTGGTATCTTCACCTACTCTCCTTCCGCCGGTGAAGTGCTTTCGCCTGGAACTCACACCCTTTCGGTGATTTTCACTCCGACGGACGAAAACTTGTCCTCGTCTGAGGCATCCGTTTCCCTCGTTGTCAACAAGGCAACGCCGACCATCAAATGGCTTGTGCCGCCTTCGATGCCCTACGGCACCCCACTCAGCGAAATTCAGCTCAATGCCGCGGCATCTGTGCCGGGAATCCTGGTCTACTCGCCAGCCGTAGGCGAGGTCCCTCAAGCGGGAAAGCGGACACTCTCGGTTGATTTCGTTCCGGAAGAGACCAGTGACTACACAGACGTGCGGGTCGAAGTATCGATCATGGTAACTAAAGCGAACCCCATCATTACATGGTCCAACCCGGCTCCTATATCGTATGGCACGCCCCTCAGCGAGTCTGAATTCAATGCTTCGGCATCGATTCCCGGCACCTTTGTCTTCACTCCAGCCAAGGGCACTGTATTAACTCCAGGAACACAGACGCTTGAGGCAATTTTCACTCCGGAGGATAGAGCGAACTACGCCCCTGCGCAAGCCACTGTATCGCTTCAGGTGACGTCCTTGTCCTATATGGATTCGTTCTCGAATCTGAAAGTCGGTCCGCCGCTCCCAAATGCACCGTCCTATGCTTCACAAGCGCGCACTGCCTTCGAAATGCCGCCCATGCGCGAAGAAGCGTTCGATCCGGATCCTCAAAGCATTCCTGGGATATTCAAGTCCGACGGTGCAGGTGTCGGGGGCCGCAAATTCAAGAACGAAAACAATTCCATTGCCAAGGAAACGGCAATTGCGGCTGAAAAGGAACAGCGATTCAGGGCGCCCGAAATCTCGAACCGTGCCGAACGTGGCTCCTCGAATTTATCCGCAATTCAAGGCAACAAGACAACGGAACCTGTGAAAAAACAAGAAGAGCGAGTTTATAAGGGTGCCACCTATGTGAAAGGCGAGGATGGCAAATGGCACCTCAAACAGTAGAGGAGAAAGCGAAAGAGCAGATTAATTCCGAATTCCGGCCAGCAGACGCTCGATTTCGGACTTTTCATCCGCTGTGAGGGGCAATAGCGGAGAGCGGGCTCTGCCTCCAAAATAGCCGTTGAAATCGCAGGCGTATTTGACGCCGCTGATTCCCAGCTGTCCGAGGATGCGTTGACTGGGCGCGGCGATGCGCTGCTGCTTTTCCTGCGCAAGCTTCAGGTCATGATCCTTCCAGGCAAGATAAACCTCCTGGCATGCTTGCGGCGCGCATGCGGCGAATCCGAGGATCGCTCCGTTGGCTCCTGCTTCGAGGGAGGCCAGGAGTCCGGCAGCCGAGCCGGTAAGGACTTGAAATCCAACTTCCCTCGTCCGTGTTTTTAGCGCCGCGGCTGGAGGCGCTGTTGCGACCGCTGTTCCGCCGGCAAGGTCTCCCGCGGAAACAAATGAGCCACCCGACTCGCCTTTTGCGCTCAGCATTCGGCCAGTCACGGCTTCAAAGACGGGGGTCACTGTAACTGTCCTCCGAGGAGCGGTACGTGCGACGTCCACTTCTGCGCAGATCCGATCCAGATTTCCGCTGGAATCCTTGATCCCAATCACGTTCGGGTGCTGCGCCAACTCCTCTACCACGCGAATCGGAATTTCGAATGGAACGAATTTGGGGATGTTGTAAAGCAGGATGGGGAGAGGCGAGCGATCGGCGACAGTATTGAAATGGTGCAAGACCGCCTTTTCGCCCATTTGAGGGGCGTAATAGGTGGGGGGATGAATCAACACGGCATCATATTGAAGGCGCGCGGCCGCTTCCGCGAGCTCGATTGTCGCCTTCACACTCTGGCGTCCAACACCGGCGATCAGAACCTTTTGCGGTGCGGCAGCCTCGGCGGCGACACGGAACACCTCGACCGACTCCCCCTCGTCGAGCATGGCGGCCTCGCCGGTGGATCCCAGGACGACCATTCCGGCCAGGAGGCTGCGGGAATACCGCGCCATGTTAGCTTCCAGTTTGCGAAAGTAGATTTGCTCGTCCGGATAGAACGGCGTGGGAACAGCGGCAAAAATGCCCTCAATCAGCATGATCCTATTGTAGAACGCAGGCTTCGTAGCGGCGGTTCGCGGGGTGACGAATCGAGGTGAGGATTTAGGCCACTCTCTGGTTTAAATTCTGCTCTTCTTCCCGCGTACACTCCCTTGCCTCCGCCTGGAGGGTCCGTTCTATCCAGACGCACGTGAGCCTCTCTTCAGAAAGCGACCAGACACATTCCAAGACGCGCTTAAGGGGATGACCGACAATTTGCGAATTAGTGAACATCACTCCCCTTTCCAGAACACCTTCTGAAAGTGCTATGGCCTCAATCGGCCAGTCAACAATGCAACGGACAATTCACAATGCCAGGCACACCAAAGTGCGCATTGGTTCATGGAAATGGAAGGGTTAGGCGCACGAGGCACCGTACCAGATCCAATCTCGCTTTCACAGCCGCTCGGTCTAATCTCCGGGGCGCGCCAAGCAAGAAGGGCTTGAACCTAGGGGTTCAGTTCCTGGATTTGCTTACCACGCCACCGGGTGCCAAACAAATCGGGGTCAACTGCGTTGCAGTTGTTTGCCGGTGTCATCCGTGGCTTCCAATCCCAGCGCAAAGGGCACCGGGGGTTAACTTTCGTTGTCGTAGTAGAAGTCTCCTCTGGCTCTTGAAACGAGCCGTTGGAATCGCTTCTGTTCTGTATTGACTTTCTAGAATGTAACACAGCATTAACATTTCGTTCGCAAAAAGTACGCCTGTTGCGAAAGAATTCACACAGCGGAAAATGAGCCCCGGAAGCAGTACCGGGGCTCCGCGAAAGGTCAACTGGCTTAGCCCTATCTGCCGAACGACTTGTGGAGTTGCTGCAGATCGTAAACCGTGGTGCGATGCAGTTGGATGGAAGCGATGCCTTCAACCGCGGCTTGCGCGGCGGCGATGGTGGTGATGGTAGGGATTCGAGCCAAAACGGCTGCACGGCGGATGGCTTTTTCGTCGAAGAAGGTGTCCTGGCCGCGAGGGGTGTTGATAATGAGCTGGATGCGGTCACCCTTGATCAGGTCGACGACGTTGGGCCGGCCTTCCTTCACCTTGAAAACCCGCTCGATGATTAGCCCTGACTTCTCCAGCACGCTTGCAGTGCCTTCGGTCGCCACAATTTTGAATCCCAGTTCGACATAGCGACGGGCGAGGTCGACGGCTGCGGGCTTGTCGTGATCGTTGACGCTGAAGAAGATGGTGCCGGCCGTGGGAAGGACCTGCCCGGCCGAGAGTTGTGCCTTCGCGAATGCCTCGCCAAAGGTGGCGGCGACGCCCATGACCTCGCCGGTGGAACGCATTTCAGGTCCGAGAACGGTGTCAACACCCGCGAATTTGGACCAGGGAAAGACGGGTGATTTGACGTAGAAATGTGTGCCGGTTTCGAGGTCTTTTCCTGAGGCGAGCTGGGCGGGCAACAGGTCGCAGAGCTTGCGACCTGTCATGAGCCGTGCGGCGATTTTAGCCAGCGGAATGCCGGTTGCCTTCGAAACGTACGGCACGGTGCGCGAGGCGCGCGGATTGACTTCGATGACGTAAACATGGTCCTGGCCCTCGGCATCGCGCTGAATGGCGAACTGCAGGTTGACCAGGCCGATGACTCTGAGCGCAAGGGCCAGTTTGCGGGTATACGTGCGCAGGGTTTCCAGCGTCTCCGAGCGAATGCTCACTGAAGGCAGCACGCAGGACGAGTCGCCGGAATGAATGCCGGCTTCTTCAATATGCTGCATGATTCCGGCGATGACAACATCTTCAGAATCGCAGAGTGCATCCACATCCACTTCGACAGCGCTTTCGAGGAAGTGATCGACGAGAACCGGCCGCTCCTGGGAGTACTCGACCGCTTGCGCCATGTACTGGGCCACTGCTTCAGCATCGTACGCGATGACCATGGCTCGGCCGCCGAGGACGTAGCTTGGCCGGACAAGGACGGGGTAGCCGATGCGCTCGCCGACGGCCAGTGCTTCTTCCACGCTGGTGGCGGTGCCGCCTGCAGGCTGGGGGATTTCAAGCTCGTCGAGCAGTTTGCCGAAGCGCTTGCGATCTTCGGCCAGGTCAATGGACTCCGGCGACGTGCCGATGATAGGCACCCCGGCTGCGCGCAGGCGCTGTGCCAGGTTGAGGGGCGTCTGCCCGCCGAACTGGACGATCATGCCGATCTCGGCGCCGGATTGTGCCTCATGGTTGTAGACCGCGAGAACATCTTCAAGCACCAGCGGCTCAAAATAGAGGCGGTCGCTGGTGTCGTAGTCGGTGGAGACGGTCTCCGGGTTGCAGTTGACCATGATGGTTTCGTAGCCGTCTTCGCGCAGTGCGAAAGCGGCATGGCAGCAGCAGTAGTCGAATTCGATTCCCTGTCCGATGCGATTGGGGCCGGAACCGAGGATGATGATCTTGGGTGTGTTGGTCGGCGGCGCTTCGTCCTCTTCGTCGTAGGTGGAATAGAGGTACGGCGTCATCGATTCGAACTCGGCGGCGCAGGTATCAACAAGCTTGAAGACGGGGCGGATGCCTTTGCTCTCGCGCAGTTCCCTCACCTGCTGCGTGCCTGCGTGACCTTCGAGCTTCCACTCGGTGGCGATGCGTTCATCGCTGAGGCCGAGGCGCTTTAACCGGCGAAGTTGTTCCTCGGTGATTGCTTCCGGAGATGTCTTGGCGATTGCCATCTGCTCGACCGTGATCTCGCGGAGTTGATGCAGGAACCAGGGATCCATGCCAGTGAAACGAGCCACTTCACGGACACTCATGCCGCGTTCAAACGCAAAGCGAATGTAGCTGAGGCGCTCTGGGCGTGGGGTAACCAGGCATTGCGTCAGGCGGCGCGGTTCCAGGACTTCGGCGCCGGTCTTCTTGCCGGTTTCAAGGGCGCGCCAGGCCTTCATCAGCGATTCCTTGAACGTGCGGCCGATGGCCATGACTTCGCCGACGGACTTCATTTGCGGGCCGAGGGTCTCGTCCGATCCGGGAAATTTTTCAAACTGCCACTTAGGAATTTTGACGACGACGTAGTCGATGGTCGGCTCAAAGCAGGCTGGGGTCTTGCGCGTGATGTCATTGGGGATCTCGTCAAGCGTGTAACCGACGGCCAGCTTCGCAGCGATTTTGGCGATGGGGAAGCCGGTGGCCTTGGACGCAAGCGGCGATAGCCGCGTCGCGCATCTTCTGATATTCGCGGTCAGTGAGGGTTTGCGCCGGAGCGACGGTGATGGAGTCGCCGGTATGCACACCCATGGGGTCGAAGTTCTCAATGGAACAGATGATGATGACGTTGTCGGCGAGGTCGCGCATCACCTCGAGCTCGTACTCCTTCCAGCCGAGGACGCTCTCTTCGATGAGGCACTCGTGGACCGGCGAGAGGTCGAGGCCGCGGGCGAGGATTTCCATCAGCTCTTCGCGGTTATAGGCGATGCCGCCGCCGGAGCCACCGAGGGTGAAGCTGGGGCGGATGAGCACGGGAAAGCCGAGCTTGCCGGCGAAATCGAGGCCGTCGCGGAGGTTATTAACCAGCGCGGATTTTGAAACTTCAAGGCCGATACGGAGCATAGCGTCTTTAAAGAGGAGACGATCTTCGGCCTTCTTGATGGCCTCAAGCTTGGCGCCGATCAGCTCGACGTTGTACTTGTCGAGAATGCCTGAGTCGGCCAGGTCGACGGCGAGATTGAGGGCCGTTTGACCGCCTACGGTTGGCAGCAGGGCAAAGATGCCTGAACCGGGTTTGTCGCCTAGCATCTGCGACTCAATGCGAATGATCTCTTCGACGTACTCGCGGGTGAGCGGCTCAATGTAGGTGCGGTCGGCAAGTTCCGGGTCGGTCATGATGGTGGCTGGGTTGGAGTTCACCAGCACTACCTCATAGCCCTCTTGACGGAGGGCCTTGCAGGCTTGTGTGCCGGAGTAGTCGAATTCGGCGGATTGGCCGATAACGATCGGGCCGGAGCCGATCACGAGGATCTTTTGTATGTCATTTCTGCGTGGCATTGTTTTGAACCGGTTCCTCAGATCTCTTCTTGTTACTGCTAACGATTTGCTTGAATTCTTTTTGGCTTGTCGTTGCCCATGCACATTCAGAACCGCTCAGCCCGAGGATCACATAGAGCTCACTATGACGAACGAGTCCGATTAAGTCCTCACCCACAATGAGTTGTGCTCGACTAGTCTGAAACATTGGCAAAGTTGCCTCAAAAGAGTACTTACCTGGTGAAGCGCTAAAGTGAAAACGCCCCCAACCGTCAGCGGTTGTTTCTAGGGTTAGACTTTGCTCGTCGGCTAGCTTGATGGCTACACCGGGTAAGGCAGCACCAAAGGGATCGAAAACTCGACCTCGAACGCGTGAAACCGAAACTCGACCGGGGTACACGCAGTCGACGATTCCTTGTGCATGTGCCATCTGAAGCGACAGAACCGAGCTCGACAAGCCCAGTCCGATAACGCCCAAAAAACAGCGGAGCCAAAAGCCCCGCTGTCTGGAACTGCCTAATCTCTTTTGCACCCTCTCGGTCATCCCTTCCACTCCTCCATCATCTTGCGGAAGTCGTGGAAGAGGTAATGCGAGTCGTGCGGGCCTGGTGCAGCTTCGGGGTGGTACTGAACGCTGAAGAGCGGCAGCGTTTTGTGACGCAGACCTTCGAGCGTGTTGTCATTCAGATCGATGTGGGTCAGTTCCACTTCATTGGCGTTGATGGAATCGGGATCGACGGCGAAGTTGTGGTTGTGGGCCGTGATCTCGACCTTGCCGGTGGTGTGGTTCTTGACCGGATGGTTGCCACCATGGTGACCGAACTTGAGCTTGTAGGTCTTGCCTCCCAGGGCCAGACCGGTAAGCTGGTGGCCCAGGCAGATGCCGAAAACCGGAACGCGGCCGAGGAATTTCTGGATCGCTCGGACAGCGTAATCAACAGGCTCGGGATCGCCGGGGCCGTTGGAAAGGAAGACGCCGTCGGGCTTCAGATCCATCACATCTTCCGCGCTGGTTTCTGCCGGAACAACCGTGACGCGGCAGCCCTCGCGCGTGAGCATTCGTAAGATGTTGCGCTTGATTCCGAAGTCGTAAGCGACCACATGGTGCGGTCGCACTCTGAGGTCCTGGATTAGCGCGCTGGAAAGCAAGGGGTCGCCCGACTGGTTGAGGCTGTCGGATGAATCGAACTGATAGATTTCCTTAGTCGAAACCACGCGTGCCAGGTCCGTCCCGTCCATCTTGCGCACGCTGCGCGCTTTCTGGACGAGCGCGTCGGGATTGGAAGTGTCGGTTGAAATGACACCGCGCATGACGCCGTGGGTGCGCAGATGGCGAACCAGGGCGCGTGTATCAATTTCCGCGAGGACCGGGACGGCGTAGCGCTCCATGTACTCGTCAGTCACCTGCTCCGAACGCCAGTTGGAACTGACGGCCGAGAACTCGCGCACGATCAAGCCTTCGATATAGGGCCTGGCCGACTCATTGTCCGCGTGGTTGGTGCCGTAGTTGCCGATCTGGGGGTTGGTTAGTACGACGATCTGGCCGGAATAGGAGGGATCGGTTGCGATTTCCTGGTAGCCAGTGAGGGAAGTATTGAAAACGACTTCGCCCTGGCATTCACCAGGTGCGCCATAGCCGAGGCCACGGAAGATGCGCCCGTCTTCGAGCGCCAGAATTGCCTGCATTGCCTCTCCGAGGAGTGGATTCAATCGATTCTACCACCTGCCGTGGCGCAGAAGTTCTCTATTCGCTCGCGCGAGTTTCATCCATCGCAAAAGAAAGCGCCGCTAACGAACCACGCCCGCGTCGCGCGCCGGCCAGTAGACGAAGACAGCCTTGCCGTAGATCAGGCCGCGCTCGACCGGGCCGAATTCGCGGCTGTCAGAGGAGATGGAGCGATGGTCGCCCATCATGAAGTACGAGCCATCGGGGACGATCATCTCCGGAAGAGATCGGCTGTCGCGGTACTCCTCTGGCACATAGTTCTCCGATAGCCGGATGCCATTGACCCAGACGATTCCATGGTCGATCTCAAGCCGGTCCCCGGGGAGTGCGATGACTCGCTTGATATAACTCTTTTCCGGGTCGCGCGGATAATGGAAGACCACCACGTCGCCGCGTTCGATGGCAGTGATGTGATAGACGAACTTGTTGATGAAGAGTCGGTCACGATCTTCGAGCCGCGGCAACATGCTGGTCCCTTCGACCCGCACAGGTTGGTAGAGAAAGGTAATGATCAGCACGGAAGCGAGAGCTGAAATCACCAGGTCGCGGACCCACAACCAGATGCCGCCGGAGTTGTCTATAGCGGCGGGCACTTGGAGGGAAACCGGTTGAGCGTCGGGAATAGCCAACGACGGCGGAACTGGGCTGGAAACCGGGGAAGATTCTTCTGGAACCGTTTGCATCTCTCTTCTAGATTACTCGCAACCGAGACCTCCCGGAGGGCAGAGTACACGCGCGCGATTCGGCTTGTCGAGTGGTTTGGGTTGATTGGCTGCAGGGACCAGGGTGGGCGCGGTGCCGCTGAGGTTGGCATCTTCAAGAAGAAGCGGCCGCTGCAGCACCATTTCCACCTGGGTTCCAGTTTCGATGTTTACGTCGGCGCCTCGGGTAAAGAGCGATACAAGCCCGACGGCGGCCAGCCCGGCTCCGATGCCGGCAACTCCACCTGCAACAGGATGTCCGCTCGTCAGACCGCCGATGGAGCCAACGCTCCCACCAGTTGGGATCGCAATCTCCGCGGTTTTGCCGGCATTGCGACCCTTGTCCGCATCCTGCTCGATTGTCCCCTCGCCGTCGTCCTTGACGGACTGCTTCTTTGCTCCGGGCAGACTGTCCACAATGCCGGGAACCTCTACGACGGTGCCATTGGGGAAGATGATCGATGTAAAGTGCATGTCCAGTTGTGACTTGCCTTTCATGTGTCCGGCGCGTACCACGCGATCAACCACTCCCTGAACGTAGACTCCGGAGGGAATCATCACCTTGTTTTCAACAACGACAGGAAATGTCGAGGCCAAGTAGACGCCATCGCCCGCCTTGGCGCTCCTGGTATTGATGCCGCTTCGCAACTGGAGCAGAATTTTGGTTCCGGCCGGGACGGTATAGGTCCTCTTGACAGGTGCGGGTTGCGGAGCATCCGCGGGCGCCGAGGCCTCCTGATCGCAGGGCATTTTCTCATCCCAGGGCTCGTATTCAGCGCCGGCGGAGCGACACAATGTAATCCCGCTCATGGCCATCTGGCTAGTTTTGCGGAGCCATTGGGCGTTGTCATCGGCAAAAGTATGGAAGTCAGATCGGGGGATACCGGCGGCGCGAGGGTCGAACTTGAATTTTGGAACGGCGGACTCGACTTGTGCCTCAACCCCCTGCTGGGCTGCTATCGAGGTGCCTGCGGAAGCAGAATCGTTCGTTTGCGCCAGTGAAAGATTCGCCACGGAGGTGGAGACAGCATTCGCAAACACCAGCGATACTGCAGCCGCAAGAGCTCCCTTGAACACACGCATACCTACCTCCGCGTAGCCGTCTAGTGCGATAGACGAGGCTGCCGCATCCAAGGATAGCTCCAATCGTGCGTCGGATTGAAATTTGGCTGCAAAAATTAGGATCAGGCTCACTGCGGAGGGACGAGATTCGCGTTAGGATGCAAATCAGATATGACGCCCGATATTATCCCGTCCGGGAACGCTGCTCACGACGACGACGGCAAGTTTGAGTCGGTATTGCGTGTGCTGAACGACGCAATCGAGGCCCATGCTTTTCCAGGCTGCGCCTTTGGTGTCCTGGCGGGTGGCAAGACCGTGCTGCAACGGGCGTTGGGACATTTTACATATGAAGATGGCACCCCAGCGGTAACGCCCGAAACCGCGTTCGACGTGGCCAGCCTGACGAAAGTGGTGTCCACCACGGCTGCGGCGATGCTGCTTTATCAACGAGGCTTGCTCGAGCTCGATATGCCCGTCGGAGAATTCCTGCCTGGCTTTGTGGTAGGCCGCACCCCGGGCGATCTCGCGCGGCACGTGAAACTGCACCATCTGCTGGGGCACAATTCGGGGTTGCCGGGGTATGTGGAGTTTTTTCGCACCGCGACTACCCCGGCTGCGTTGATCCGCGCCTGTCTTGAACTTCCTCTTGAAGCTGAACCGGGTGCGCGGTCCGAGTACTCCGATCCGGGGTACATTCTGCTGGGCAAGGCATTGGAGGTGTATACGCGCGAGTACCTGGCGACCTGGACCCGCCGGGAGATCTTTGAGCCCCTGGGGCTGACGGCGACCGGATTCTGTCCGCCGCACGCGGCGCGGGCTTCAATTCCCCCAACAGAGGAAGATAAAGGTTTTCGCCATCGCCGGATTCAGGGTGAGGTTCAGGACGAGAACGCCTGGCTGCTGAAGGGCGCCGCGGGGCACGCGGGGCTGTTTTCCAACGTGCCGGACCTGCTGCGCTTCTCGGCCGAGATTCTGAAGGCATCATCCGAAAGAGCCACCGCATCAGAGCAATCGGGCTTGTTCGATCGGGCTACAGTGAAAGTTTTTGCGGAGCGGCAAAGCCCGGAAGGCAGTTCGCGAGCACTGGGCTGGGATACGCCGTCGGCCAAGTCCTCTGCTGGCCAATACTTTTCGCCTAACTCGATCGGGCACCTGGGATATAGCGGTTGTTCGCTTTGGATTGATCTGGATGCCGAAATTGCCGTGGTGCTGCTGACCAACCGGACATGGCCGGACCGGAAGTCGCAGTTAATCCGGGAAGTCCGGCCGGCTTTCCACGATGCGGTTCGGGTGGCTTTGCAGTCTTCCTCTTGATTGGAGTGACTCTTGGACTTCGGCGATCCAGATTTCTCTCTGGAGTTGGACGGATTCCGGATACAATCAGAAATTGGGGACATACGCATGCTTACCAGTTCAACGATTCAGGAGACGGCCGGCGCCCAAGCAAGCGAGACGAAGAAAAGCCAGGCTGCACTGCTTCAGGACTTGACCACAGAGAGCCAGAACGAGGCATCTCAGGGTTTCGACACAAAATCCGCCATCGACATTGCGCGCATCATCAACCACGAAGATGCGAAGATTGCCGCAGCAGTGAAGAAGGCCATTCCGGAGATCGCGCAAGTGATTGACCAGGTGGCACGGTGCCTGCGCGACGGCGGACGGCTTATCTATGTGGGCGCAGGTTCCAGCGGTCGCATTGCGGCGCTAGACTCCTCGGAGTGCCCTCCCACTTACTCGACGGCGCCAGGACAGGTGCAGTACATCATGGCCGGCGGTCCCAAGGCGCTGGCTTCGGCTGTCGAGGTGAATGAGGATTCTGAGGAGCTTGGACAGCGGGATATTGCCCGCCGCCGTCCCACCCGCAAGGACATTGTCATTGGGCTGTCTGCTTCGGGGCGTACTCCTTACGTTGTTGCAGCGGTTGCCTATGCCCGCGCTCGCGGTGCACACACGGCCGCAGTCACCTGTAACCACGACACTCCTCTGGCCGGAGCCGCTGATATTGCCATTGTTGCGGAAGTGGGAGCCGAGGTGATTTCGGGTTCCACACGCATGAAGGCGGGGTCCGCGCAGAAAATGGTTCTGAATATGATCACCACCGGCGCCATGACCCGGTTGGGCTATGTGTACGAAAACCTGATGGTGAACGTGCACATGCAGAACTCCAAGCTGGTGGAGCGCGGGATCCGGATCTTGATGAGCGCTTGCAAGATTGACCGTCCTACGGCGGTCGAGACCATCAAGAGCGCCGGACGCAGTGTCCCGGTGGCGCTGGTGATGCTCAAGGCCAAGGTCGACAAGCCGGAAGCGGTTCGGCGTCTCGCCAAGTCGGACGGAAACGTTCGATTGGCGATTGAGGACAATGTCCTGGAACTGTAATAAGGTTAGGGACCTTCCGGTATTCCAACTCTATTGCCTCTTGAGGCCCCTCCTGCGCGGCTGCCTCATCTCTATACCTTTCGGATTTACACTAGAAGCCTAGGAGTCCCTGCAAATTCATGGACAAGTTTGTCATTCGCGGCGGCAATCCGCTGATCGGTACCGTCCGTATCTCCGGCGCCAAGAATTCGGCGTTGCCCTGCATGGCAGCGGCGATCCTTACCGAGGACGAGGTAACTCTCGAAAATATTCCCCAGGTTCGGGACATTGAGACGGAACGGAAACTGCTCGCCTCAATGGGCGCTGAAGTGGAACTCGGCTACGGCCGGGCGCAACATCGTACCACCATCTGTTGCCGCACGCTGTCTGATCCCGTGGCCAAGTATGAAATCGTAAAAACCATGCGGGCCAGCTCCCTGGTGCTGGGTCCGCTGGTGGCGCGTGCTGGAATTGCTCGCGTGGCGATGCCGGGCGGATGCGCGATCGGAGGCAGGCCGATTGACCTCCATATCAAGGGGCTAGAGTTGATGGGCGCAACCATCACCCAGGAGCATGGCTATCTGGAGGCGCGGGCAGATCGGCTGCGGGGCGCACACCTTGTATTCGATAGGATTACCGTCACCGGAACAGAAGACCTGCTGATGGCCGCTGTGCTCGCCGACGGGGAAACCCTGATGGAGAACTGCGCGCGCGAACCAGAGGTGACCGATCTGGCTTCCCTGCTTACCGCCATGGGCGCACAGATTGAAGGTGCGGGCTCGTCAACCATCCGGGTGAAGGGCGTCAACAGGCTTCATGGTGCGCGCTATCGTATCAACCCAGACCGGATCGAGGCTGGAACATTCCTGGTGGCGGGCGCCATCACTTCCGGCGATCTGATTGTGGCCAACTGCAACGCGGATCACCTGCGCGCCGTAATTGCGAAACTGGAAGAGGCTGGGGCGCGGGTCAACATCCTCGGCCCAGACACGGTCCGAGTCCGCGCAGACGGGCCACTACGCGCCGCCGATGTTTCCACGGAAGAGTATCCAGGGTTCCCTACCGACATGCAAGCACAGTACATGGCCCTGGCGACACAATCGGATGGTGTCAGCACGATCAAGGAGAACATCTTCGAAAATCGCTTCATGCATGTCCAGGAACTGGTCCGGATGGGCGCGAATATCAAGGTTGACGGCAGCGTGGCCACGGTTCGGGGTGCGGCGAAACTCTCTGCCGCGGCTGTCATGTGCTCTGACCTTCGGGCTTCCGCCTCGCTGGTGCTGGCAGCACTGGTGGCAGACGGCGAGTCCATTCTGGACCGCGTCTATCATATGGATCGCGGATACGAGCGCATCGAGGAAAAACTGCGTGGCGTGGGTGCGCAGATCCGTCGGATGGGCAACATCTTCAATCCGAGAGAAGGCGAATCGGCCGCCGACTAATCGGGACTTCGTCGCTAGCGCCAGCTTACAGCCAGATGCCAGCGCAGATCCCTTTGTGCCGTCTTCTCCAGCACATGCTCGTATTCGCTGAGCTCAAGGAGTACGGGCTTTGTCTCCGAGCCAAGCGCAGTGGGCGAATCGAGGAGGTACCGGATCAAGGCACGCACAGTTTGCAGACCATCGGAGGCGCTAAACCATTGCGGCTCAGGCAGATTTCGAGCCCAATCTGGATCCCCGGCACCCTGTTCGAGCAGCAATTCCATCGAGTTTTCGTCGGCAGAAAAGAACTCAAGCAAGGGCGAGACCTTGAGGCATCCTGCCAGCTTTTCCAACGCGTCTTCGTTGCGCGCAAGAGCATGGCCATTTACAAAAATGTCGAATCCTGGGTCTTCCCCTGCCACGACGATGTACAAGCTGGCGGCCATCTCTTTGAGATTAGAGCAAAACCATCAAAATGCCGATAGAATCTCGTCGGAAGTAACATGATCGATCACCGGGTAATATTGAAAGACGACGCAAATCTAAGCAGAGGTTACATTGCTACGACAAACCTGCGACAAAAGGGTTATAGAATTGTTTGCCAAATGGCCGATTCTCTATAGGTAGGCATTTGCTGTGAGGTGAGCCTGGTGAATTGGAGCGAACTCCCGGATCTGACGGCCTTCGCACTGTTGGCCTGCGCTTTCGCGTCGGTCTCACGGCGCAGCCCTACGCGCGTTTCGGGAATCTGGCTCACCGGTTGGCTGATGATCGTTGCACATTTTGCGGCTTTTCTTTTCCTGGGGTTTTCAGGCATTTGGGGAACCCTGGCAGGAGTGATCGGCCTTAGCGCGCTGGTTTGGGCCGGACTTCTATTCATGTGGGCTTCGGTCCCTTACTGGGGCCAACAATCAAGCCGCTGGATGCTGATAGCGCTGATGGTATCAAATACCCTCTACATCACCCTGCTCAATGTCAGCCCGGCAACCGCCTGGGCCATGAATATCTCTGCGGCTCTGCTGGGCGCCGCTCCCCTGCTGATCGCGCTTTTGGTTGTAAGGAAGTTCACTCACAGTTTGCGTTGGATCATGGTCAGTCTTTATTTAGGCCTTTCGATTTTCGCCCTTACCGTTCAACACCGGCCCGGCGGAACCGATCTGGCCTTGAATGCCATGCTTTGCACTATCTATCTCAATTGTTGCGTCCATTTCTTCTTTGGATATCGACGTCAAACGACCGGCGCTTTCATTACCATCGCCGGATTCCTGGCTTGGTCAGCAGTATTTGTCGTATCGCCGATTATGACGGCGTTCTTTCCCGGAATTCACGTCGAAAGTGAGGTCTGGAACCTGCCGAAGTACGTTGTGGCTGTGGGCATGATCCTCCTGTTGCTGGAGGAGCAGATCGAAAACAACCGGCACCTCGCGCTTCATGACTATTTGACAGGACTCCCCAATCGGCGGCTCTTTCAGGATCGCTTGGCCAGTGCTCTAGAGCGTGCCCGCCGCACCGAAACACAGACTGCATTGCTGGTCCTTGACCTGGATCACTTCAAGGAAGTCAATGATACGCAGGGCCACCACGTTGGCGACCTGCTGTTGCAAGAAGTGGCGGCAAGGTTCTCCGGGCGTATGCGACGGTCGGATACGGTTGCACGGACGGGTGGTGATGAGTTCTCGATCATTCTGGAAGCACCCATCAGTCGCGAGCAGGCCGAAGTAGTCGGGAACTCCTTGCTTCAGTTGCTGGATGAATCGATTTCACTGACTGGCGGATATGTCGCGCGGATCGCGGCGAGCGTGGGAGTTGCGGTGTTCCCGGTCGACGCGCACGATCCGGAATCCTTATTTATTGCGGCAGATCAGCGGATGTACCACTCGAAACGTGATCCTCAGGGACTAGGAGTTAACGAGCCTGGAGCCACGCCGTCTACTTCGCCGCCTCCCAAAGCTCGCCCGCTTCCTGATCCTGCTCTGCGGATCGCAGATTGATCATCTGAGTTTTTAGGCCGGTGCTGTCGGACCTTTCGGCTCATAATTCGAGTACCGATACAGAAAGGCCCGGACATATTGTCCGGGCCTTTCTGCTATTTGGATACTTGGGCACTTATCCCTGGCTGCCGCTGCCAGGTCCGCGGCCACCACCACCGCCGCCCGGGCGACGGCGACGGCGACGGCGATTGTTGTTATTCGCATTCGCGGGGGGACGGCCTGCGCCTACCGCTTGACCTACAGGGACTGGAGCACCATCGACACGATTGAAGTTCGGCTCGGTTTCCTCATCGAATTCTTCGCCTCCCTCTTCGTCGAAGTCATCACCACCTTCAATCAGGATTGTGCTTTGATTCGACTTCGGTTGACGCTCATCGAATTCGTTGCGAGGCCTTAAAGGTGCGACAGGCGCAGCGGAATGAACAGGCGCGGAAGGTGCGTCAAATCCGCTCGCGTCATCTTCGGTCTCGACCGGAGACGACTGGGCAAGCTTTGCTTTCTGCTCCTTGATCAGCGCCTTGCGGCTGAGCTTGATGCGATTGCCCTCGATGGCCAGAACCTTGACCATCACTTGATCGCCTTCGCGCAGCTCGTCCTTCACTTCCTTGACGCGATGCTCTGCGATCTCGGAGATGTGGAGAAGGCCGTCGGTGCCCGGGAAAAGCTCGACAAATGCGCCGAACTCCGCCAGGCGTACCACCTTGCCCAGATAAACCTTGCCAATCTCGGGCACTGCGGTGAGGTTGCCGATGATCTCGAGCGCCTTCTTGAGGCCTTCAGCATCCGAAGAGGCAACGCTGACACGCCCGGTGTCGTCGACATCGATCTTGGCGCCGGTCTGCTCAATAATGCCGCGGATGGTTGCGCCACCCTTGCCAATCAGATCGCGGATCTTGTCGGTCGGAATCATGACGGTTTCAATGCGCGGAGCGTAAGCCGAACGCTCTGTGCGTGGTCCGTCGAGAACCGCATCCATCTTATCCAGCAGGAAAAGGCGTCCGCGCTTGGCTTGTTCCATCGCTTGCTGGAGGATCTCGCGAGTGAGTCCGCCGATCTTGATGTCCATCTGTAGCGCGGTGATTCCCTTGCGGGTCCCGGCTACCTTGAAGTCCATGTCGCCGTAGTGATCTTCCGCGCCTGCAATGTCAGTGAGGATGGCATAGTCGTCGCCTTCCTTCACCAGGCCCATAGCCACACCGGCAACTGAGCCCTTGAGCGAGATGCCCGCGTCATAAAGTGCCAGGCTGGCGCCGCAGACTGAGGCCATCGAAGAGGAACCATTCGACTCCAGAATGTCGGAGACGATGCGGATGGTGTAAGGCGACTCTTCCGCCGAGGGCAGAACTGCAGAAATGGCCCGCTCGGCAAGTGCGCCGTGGCCAATTTCTCGGCGACCTGTGCCGGTCATACGTCCTGTTTCACCAACGCTGAACGGCGGGAAGTTGTAGTGAAGCATGAAGGGTTTCTTCTTCTCGCCTTCATAGCTCTCCAACCGCTGTCCGTCATCCTGCGTTCCGAGGGTTGCGGTTACCAAGGCCTGGGTTTCACCGCGCGTGAACAATGCTGAGCCGTGCACGCGGGGCAGAACGCTGGTCTCGATGGTGATTTCGCGAATCTCGTCGAATGCGCGACGGTCCGGACGAATGCGTTCTTTCGTGACCTGCTCGCGGAAAGCGCGTTCGCGAAGCAACTCGTAGTACGTCGACAGCTTTTTCTTGGCGTTTGGATCGTCCGCGGGCAGTTCGGCAGCGAGCTCGTCCTTGATCTTCTTGACCAGAGCGTAGCTGTCGGTCTTGGCATACTTCTTCGTGTCGAGCGCGTCCTTCACCCTGTCGCCAACCTTCGCCTTCAACTCTTCGTAGTAGGCTTCGTCGGTGGTGGGTGCGGTGAATGCCCGCTTGGGCTTGCCGGCAACGGCAACCAACTCATCGATGGCGGCAACGATCTTCTTGATCTCCGCATGTGCGAACTCGATGGCCGCAAGAATGACTTCTTCCGTCTCTTCCTTGGCGCCCGACTCGATCATCACAATGCCGTCCTTGTGACCGACGACCATGATGTTGATGGTGGTTTCATTGCGCTCGGCGTAGGTGGGATTGATGACGAACTCACCATTCACACGGCCCACGCGCACGGCACCCACAGTGGCGCTGAAGGGAATGTCGGAAAGCGCCAGTGCGGCGGCGGCGGCGTTAATGCCGACCACGTCAGGATCGTTCTCTTTGTCAGCTGAGAAAACCAGTGCGATGACCTGGGTCTCATTGCGGAAGCCATCGGGGAACAAGGGACGGATGGGACGATCGATCTGGCGGCAAGTGAGAACTTCCTTCTCGCTGGGCCGGCCTTCGCGCTTGATGAAGCCGCCGGGAATGCGCCCGCCGGCATAGGTGTACTCGCGGTAATCCACGGTCAGGGGGAAGAAATCGATGCCTTCCCGGGGATCGGGGGAGGCTACGGCAGTTGCCAGAACCACGGTTTCGCCCGTGGTGACCAGTGCTGCGCCAGATGCTTGCTTGGCCATGCGGCCAGTCTCAAAGACCAACCGCTTGCCGCCGGCAAGCTCGACGGATACTTCATGCTTAGACATAGAGTCCTCGTTTCGTTTTATTCGCTTGGGAAACTTGTGATGGGAAGGCGCCGGACGGCGCTGAAGGACTGGCGAATGCAGGGCGCAGAAAAAGCGCAGAATGAAATCTGCGCGCGGGAGAGGATTCTCCGGTTCTGCGTTGCGGGTTGCAAACCCGGGGAGCGCTCAGCCGATAGCTGTGCGCAGCCCCTGGCAGCGGTTGGAGTTCGCCAGGTACACCAAGACCCCAGGCTCTGGGTAGAACGGGGGCCATGACCAAAATCCGGTCTGGGCGCTTCCGGGTCAATGTATGCTTTCTGATTACTTGCGGATTCCGAGTTTGCCGATTACGTCGCGATAGCGATCCGTGTCATGGGCTTTCAGGTAATCCAGCAGTCGGCGGCGCTTGCTAACCAGCATCAACAGTCCACGACGAGAAGCGTGATCCTTCTTGTGTGTTTTGAAATGCTCGGTCAGTTCGCCAATCCGCTCGCTCAGAATCGCAATCTGGACCTCCGGAGAACCGGTGTCCGAATCGTGGGTGCGGAAGCGTTCAATCAGGGTTGTTTTCTTAGCAGTCGCCAGCACGGCGTGTGTTACTCCTCTTGTCTTCTCAGGTCCACTCTTCAGTGTCTAATGTGAGATTACCATGAATGCGCGGACCGCGTCATGCGCCGCCGAATCGGAAGAGTCGATTGTCGAACCGCTCCTTGATGACTTCGATAATGCGCGCGTGCCGAGCCTCTGGATGCTCCGGGTTCAACAAGTAGTTCCAAGTGTAAGGGGCAATCGCTGACGGAACACGGGCCAAGGGCGACTCCCGCAAGGCAAGCCATGCATCCCCAATCTTCCGCGTGACCTCCTCCTGTAGCTTCCAATCTAATCCCGAAGGAAGCTCCAAAGACTTGATATCCGACGCCACGCCAATTGAGATTCGTAGCAACTGATAAGTGCGCGGAAGAATTCCCTCCGGCTTCACATCCATCAAATGAACCAGCCGCTCGACAATGGCGCCCGCCGGACTCTCAGCCAGGTAAACGACCCTGTTTCCCTCCGTATGCCATCGCGCGGACGTAAAGCGTCCGCCCTCGCCGCTCAAATCGGCATGACTGCTAATCCGCCACAACGTCGTGCACGGGTATGGGGTCTCGAAAACTATGCGAACATCCCTTCGTCAATCTGGATCAGGAAGCCCTGAACGGCGTGCTCTCCGGCTTCAGTTCGCAGCATGGATAGAGCCGTTCTCCCGTCAAAACGGTGCATGTGGGAGAGCAGCCATTTCCGGCCATCCTCGCGATCTCCATAGACCTTGACGGCCAGTTCGTACATGCGAACCACACGGAATAGCCGATCGGACTCTTCAATGTTGAGTGGTTCCCGGCGCTGGCGGCGATGCTTCAATGTCCGAGGAGGGATCACCACCTCCATCAGCTCATTGAGGGAGATTCCGGAATAGGCGGAAAACTCCTCAAACAGAGCGATCGGAACGCCGCGCTCAATATCTCTCCAGCTGAATGCGAAGGCTGGTGACGGTTCCAAGGCGAGTGTGGCAACTTGACTCATATAGACATTATGCCACACTTTGAGCGGCAAAATGTCCGTCAGGTGAAAATAGGCCAAAAGTTCTTCGGGGCACCGGTCAAAAGAGGAAAAGCTAGAAGCTGAAAGCTGTCTTTTACTGCTCCCCTGCCAGCCAATAATCCGCCCGCGCCACAATCCGCGCTCCATAGTCCTGCGCGGTCTTCACCCGGATCGTATGCAGGCCGGGCGTTGGATCGGAGGGGCTGAAATGCCTGCACAAGCATGATGAGCGGCGACATCATATTCATGGTCCGGTTGTCGCCGGAGTCCTTCATGTCGTGCAGCAGCTCTGCGCGCGACGGAGAAAACGACACGCTCAGCACCAGCACGTCCGACCTGCCGATCTTTTGGATTAACTGCTCCGGCTTGGTGTGCTTGCTGCCGTGGTCTCGTTCCTCGCTGATCAGCAGCAGAACCCGGCGATACTCCTTGGGCTGCGTCTCGAGCAAATCGACGGCGTAGCTCACCGTATCCAAAATCGCATCGCCGCCGTTGCCCTGCTGCAGACGCTTGAGCGCCTCGCTCACATCTTCGCCGGAGCGCGTGTAATCCAGCAGCAAATGCGGCTTGGAATCGAAGCCTACCAGCGCCGCCTGGCTCCTGCCGTCGGAGAGAAACATGTCGAGCAGCGGCCCCAGCTTGGCCAGCTTGTCGAATTCAAGCGCGCTCACTCCGCCCTCTTCGACAGCCACCACC
>JBEKUP010000022.1:0-71405 GCA_049514915.1 Occallatibacter sp.
CCGGCACGCTGGGGAAGACATCCTTGAGGTTGTTGTAACCAGCCATCAGCAGGCCGGTCATCTGGGAGGGGTTGTTGAGTCCTCCGGTAGGCAGGCAGATGCCGGAGTTGATTTCGTTGCCGAGCTGCACCCAGCCGGGAGTGACGCCGGCGGCCTTCATCGCGGTCATGAAGCCGTTCACATAGCTGCCGAGGACGGTCTCCATCTCGCTGTAGGTCAAGCTAGCCCAGGCCGCGGGCGGGTTCTGTACGCCGACACTGTTCCAGGTATCGCCAAAATGAAAGTCGATGTCCACCGGTAGGCCGGCGCTCTGGCAAAGGACCGCCATGGCAATGGTCTGCGCTTGATCGCAGTTGCCATTGGTTGGGCTCGTCGAGGGATTGACCCAGGTCCGCAGCCGGATGGCATTGACGCCGTACCCTTTCAAGATGTTAAGCAGATATGTGATCTGCTGGTTCGCAGTGGAACCAGTGGCTGCGCTCACGCCGCTGCTGTTCTTCCAGAAATAGCCGTTGGCGGCCATCTGCTGCGCCCAGCTAATGTCGGCGCCTTTCCAGAAGGTTGACGCCTTGACCGGGGAGGGGTTAAGGATGGAGCCGAGTGAGCCTTTCAGCAGAGAGCCAGCAGCTAACGCGCCCACGGTTGCGCCTGCTCCTTTGAGCAGGGATCGCCGCGAAAAATGAATCTGTTTGGAACGCCTATCGATTGTCACCTTGTATTCACTCCTTGTGGATGGGGGTTCGCACGAGGACCGAAAGGATGCGGCAGAGCGGCTTTCGTCTGAGGCAAACTACGAATTCGAGTGCCGATGCGAACCCTATACCGGAGCAATGAGTTGATGCATCCGACGGAAGTAGGATTCTAAGCACAAAATTTTGGCCTATGCGGAACAGCTGAATTCCAACTTGAGAGATTTCGCTCGTTGGCAGGTGGGGCGCCTGCCTACTGGCTTACCACTGTGAAGGCCGTGGATAAGGCTCCTCCTGTAAGCCCGGTCGCTCCTGCGTTGGTCAGGGTTCCATCACTGTTGACGGTGTAGATGGAAACGCCGCTACCTTCATTGGTGACGTAGACGAATTTTCCGGTTGGGTCGAAGTCGATGCGGAAAGGCTCCGTTCCTGTTGCGATGGTGGCCGACGGGTTGGCTGCGCTTGGATTCGGCGTGAGGTTGCCGGTGCCGGGGTCGATGGTGAACATCGAGACGGTGTCGTCTTCCCGATTCACCACGTAGGCAAACTTGCTGGTCGGATCGATGGCTATTCCAGTGGGCTCTTCACCTGTACCGATGGCGGCAGGATTATTCGGCGTCAGGACGCCGGTAGTGGAGTTTACTGTGTACTGGAAAACACCATCCGGGGTGCCGACGAAGTTAAAGTTATTCACCACGTACGCGAACTGGCCGTTGGGAGAGACTACGACCTGAAACGGGATCCCACCGGTAATGACCGTGGCGGGCGAGGTGGGTGTGAGAAATCCAGTGGTCTGATCGATGGCGTACATGGAGACCGTAGCACCGTCGCTGTCGAGGGCGGATACGTAGAGGAACTTGCCTGTGGAATCGACGGTCAAGAAGCCGGGCTGCGAAAGGAGTTCGTTGGGGATCAACGTTGACACGGAGGCCGGCGTCGTCGGAGTCAGGACGCCCGTGGTTTGGTTGATGGTGAACATGGAGACCGTACTGTCATCGGTGTTGGCCGTGTAGACGAATCGTCCGAGCGGGTCGATTGCGATTCCCTGGGGAAACCATCCGGTGTGTACAGTGGCGGGTGTCGTCGGGGTGAGAACTCCGGTGGTTGAGTTGATGGTGTACATCGAGATGGTGGAGAGATCGGACGCGTTGGAGACGAGGTTGGCGACGTAGGCAAATCGCCCGAGCGGGTCGACGACCATCTGCTCCGCATTGCTTTGCGGCGGAGCATACCCGGTTGCAACGGACGCAGGCGTCGTGGCCGTGAACTGACCGGTGCAGGAGTTGACGGTGAACATTGAAACCGCGTAGCCGGTGAGGACATAAGAAAATTCCGGCCTGGATGAAGCCACACAAGCGGCTGGAGATGGAGATGTGCGATTCGGGTTTCCGCCACAACCGGCGTCAAGCAGAACCACAAGGCATAAGATCGCAGGAGAGAAACGGAACGATTTCATTGGATGATCCATTCTCGAATCCTAAGACAGCCGAATTGTACTCCCGGTTAGTACAGATTCAAGGTCTATCCTCCGGCAGGTGGATCGCTCACCGATGCCCGAAGACCCGATCATCGCGATAAGGCTGCGAGGAACGGGGCATAGTTCTAGAACGGAGCACGGTTTCTGATACCGTGATGAATGGGCCGCCTGTCTTCGCAGTTTGTTCCGAGACTTACCTTTTGTTAGATGGCCCGCCGGTCAGAAGATCGGGTGCAGAACGATCCGTCCATACGCGATGAACGCCATGAGGATGCCCAGCACGGCGCTCAGGATTGTGGGCGCGACCTCGCGGTATTTGACATGCACCCCGACGAACACGAGGCTCTCGACCGCCAGGACCGTGGCAGCCAGGATCGTCAGGTGCGGCTGCCAATGGAACGCGTCGGGGACGATGAGCCCGACCATGCACACGAGCTCTACGATGCCCAAGATCATCCAGGCTTTCCGCGGCAAGGCGCCAAAGGACGGGACGTCCTGACTTACCTTGTCGAACATGAAGACCTTCATGACGCCCGACGATAAGTACAGGAGCGCGGCGAGGACTTGCAGGACCCATAACAGTAAGTTCATCGTGTGCCTCTTCCCGGTTTCCGCGCCGGTGCGTACAGGGCGGATTCTTCCCGCGCGATCCACTTTTTGAGCCCAGATCTGATGACCTTGAATAACGTCATGATAACTCCCCTTCGTGTTGGACAGAAGAGCCTTTTCGAGAATCTCAAGAGGGCTTCATTCTGGCAGATGAAAGGGAGCAGGCGGTTATCTGCTGTCTCGAATCATGGCATCGATCTCATCGACGATATTAGCGACCGCTCGTGCAATGGTTTGGGTTGAAGTGTCGATCACAAGATGTTGCCGGTTCCAGCGATGGTACTCTCTTGTGATTACTTCCTGCCATGTCGGCACGCGATGGCCTGAAATATCTGGCGCTCTGGTTTCTACCCTGTGTTGGTGTTCAGCCATATCAGAGCACTTGATTTCAACTTCCAGAGCTTCCTGGTGAGCAGCCTTGGCGACGGAAAGCCAATGGTCGCGTGTAAGCAGAATTGGATTGACTGAATCGGCAATGACTGTTCGTCCAACAAGAAGATTGTCCTCAGCAATGGCATATCCTACCCGGTAACCAGCGTCGTTCATCGGCCCTGGCAACGATCCAGAGTCTCTTAGGGCCTGCTCGATGGAATCGATCCGCACATGTACAGCGTTCAGTTGCCGAGCCAGTTCACGCGCAATCGTTGTCTTTCCGGTTCCTGGAAGACCGCTGAGGATAACAAGCATATTCAGACGATATGCATATCATGCGGCTTTCCGCAATGTGGCACCCCTGACGAAGTCAATTCTCATTCTGGTACTCTAAGTCAACGCTCGTCCGGCTTGCTCGTTTTCTTCCCTGGAGTCCTCGATTGAGGTATTCATGGCTTACAAGACCCTATAAGCTCATTTCCATAAGCGCAGGGGTTATTTGTGTCCATGCTCTCCTCAACACTTTTTTCCCAAACGCCGGATTCATCATCTCCTATCTGCTGTGGAGCTTGTGGGCTCTGCTGGCCACCATAGCTTGCCTCTGGCGCGCTTTTCACTGCCCTCCTTTCATCCGGACGCATTGGCGTCTCGCTGCCGCTTCGCTCTTATTCATCTTCGTCGCCGCACTCATTGAAGCACCTGCGGAGATCTTCCTAAAGGCTGTGCCCGCGGTCGCTTCCATCGGCGACTTCTTCTTCTTTTCTGCTTTCGTTCCGATCCTCCTCTCTATTTCGCTACCGGACGAAGGAGTCTTCGACCGTTTCACTTTCCTGCTCGACAGTTTTCAGGCCGCTGCCTGCAGTTGCCTTGCGTACACCGTCCTGTTCGGGGCACTCCCTTTCACCGGTCAGCCTGCACAGGCCATGCCGTACGCGCCTCTTGAATATGTCTACGACACGGAGTACCTGGTCGTGGTGCTTCTGGCCGCGTTGCGGTTATTCCTGGGCACGCGCCACGCATCCGACCGCTATTACTTCCGCTTCCTGCTGCTTTACACCTCGCTCTACGCCGTGACCTCCGGTATTTATAACCATTACGTTGGCAAATACAGCCTCACCAACGGCATGGACGCGCTGAATGACATCCCCTCCGCGGCGCTCGCCCTCGGCGCCATCTTCGCGCCGCTTGCCGACACATCCCCGGCACGCCGAGCCAGCCGTCGCACGCTTGTCCGCCTCATCGAAAACACCCGCCCTGTTTTCCTCTCGCTCGCGCTTATCGGACTCAGCACTATCGTTGCCATGCGCAACTTCGCTGTCGCCTTCGGCTTCATCTTCGGCGCCTTCATCCTATACAGCCTTCGAGCAGCGCGGCTGCAAAGCAGGATAGAAACCGCCCAGGCTGAGCTAGAGCAATCAAACAGCCGCCTCACCGAAATCGCGCTTCTCGACGGCCTTACCGGAGTCTCAAACCGCCGCGGGTTTGACCAGTTTTTCTCGATGGAGTGCGAACGCGCCCGGCGCTCCCGTCAGCCGCTCTCCCTGCTGCTGATCGACGTAGACCATTTCAAGCTCATCAACGATGCCTACGGCCACCCAGCCGGAGATGAATGCCTCTGCCACATCGCGCGTGTATTGAGTGCATCTCTCATCCGTCCCGCCGACCTCATCGCGCGCCATGGCGGAGACGAGTTCGCCGTCCTGCTGCCGGAAACCGGCTCTCGGGGCGCATCCACCGTCGCCAGCCGCATCCGCTCTGCGATCGCAAAGGATGTCGCCGCCGGGGCCTCCTACGCTACCACCCTCAGCATTGGCGCTGCCACCTGGAACGCAGAGGAGGATTCAAGCCCCGACGAGCTCATTCATGCTGCCGATCGCGCCCTCTACGTCGCCAAACACAATGGGCGTGACCGGGTCGAATTGCTTGATTTACACTCTCTGGCCGGCGTGAAGCCCTCCAGCTCGATGGAACGCCCCGCATGAGAGGCAAGTCTGTGCCCCATTCTTCGCGGCTTTATTGCCAGGTTCCTGAACCCGTGGTGAGTGGGCCACCTGCCCTCACTTTACCGAACATGAACAGCTCGAACTCGGCTTCATCGCGGTACAATTTCCACGTGGTATTCGCGGGTCCCGCTTCTTAGCGGAGGACTTCCGGCTATGAATGGAAAACTCTGGCGCATCGCGGCTGCGCTTCTGCCCATCTGCTTTCTTTCCGCGCAGGTGCCGAATCCGCAAGTTCCACAGGGAACGAACCGCGGCAGCGTTCACTTGCCGAGCCCCGAAGTTTTGCGGCAGGCAACTGAGATGCGGCGGCGCATGATCGCGAATGCCAACGCGATCAACGATCTCGCCGGCCATATACAATCGCTTGACGATGCGCGCAAGCTCGTCGATCTCACCGCCGATGAATTCTCCAAAGAGCTTCCGCCCAGGTGGGCGACGTGGTCCATCCGCAAGCGCATTGCTCGCGCTGAGTACGAGTCGGCCGCCGATCCTGGCGCGCTCATCCCCGAAGAGCATGTAGCCGCTGCGTGGAACGATTATCTGGAGAAGATTGGCGCACCGCAAGAGTCGTATGTCACGGCGGCTGAGATCCACGCGGTGCGCGACAGTTCCTACGTTGGCTCGCAGCTTTCGTGGGTGCGCGGGAATCAGAATATCTGGACGGTTCCGAACATTTACGCTCTAGGGCTGGACGGGAAGGTTGCGAATGGCTGCCGGGCTCTCGAGGTGCTGAACATTTTGTGGCAGCTTGGGAACCAGCCGGAGCTTCTCTCGGGAACGCGCGAGCAGATGAAAAAGGGTGAGCTATTGTCTGACATGTTCAAGAATCCATCGAAGCCACCTGCGCCGGGATCGGTACGGATGTACCTGTCCGCTCAAGTCAGGATGATGCCGCCAAATCCCGTACAAGAAGCGGCTCTCCGCTACATGCACGACCACGGCGTCCACGGGCTGAACAGCGCTATCGAAGGCTTGCTCAAGGACCTGTTCGAGGGTTGACGGGCATCGCTTTGACTGTGTCATTCGGCGGCCAGGACTTTCGATCTGAAACTGATTTGGAAGTGCAGTGTGCCACATAAGTGTGGTTGCGCGGCTTGTATCGGTGTGCAACCATCTTTCTACCATTCAGCCAAAACCGCTATAGACTCTTGAAAGACAGGATTGTGCCCAAAATGCCCGATGAGCAAACACCCATGCCGCGGCAGAGCCAGTCTCAGCGCAAGCGCCGCGCGGGGCTGCAATATCCGACGGTGCAGCGGGAAAAGGACACCCCACCTCCATTTCTCGAGGTTTGCTGGCCGCTTGCGGGAGGCCTGATTCTTGCTTTTGTGGCGCCTTACCTGTACAGCGACCTGCTTTGGGCCCCGCACTGGATGATGTGGATCGTTTTTCCATTTGTGGTGCTGGCGGGCCGGCGCGACCTTGGCCTGAACGATCAATTGACCGCCATGCTTCCGCAGATCATTCTCGTGATTCAGTTTCCGATTGACGGCATCCTGGGCTACGTTGGCCTGACCCGACGCGCCCCCGTCCTTGTTGCCTTTGCTCCCGCATTGATTCTCCATGCCGCCGGTTGGTTCATCCTGACCATGCTGAGCATATACATGAAATAGAGTGGGCTGGCACTGCACCTGCACAACGGCCGAATTTCTCGAACACGGGATTGCCCGAACTGCCACGCCTACAGGCCGCGCATCGCTGCGCCTTGACTTGTGCGCCTCAGATGCGTCAAAGTTCAGTGCGTACCGCATGGTGGTTGCGAAGACTTCCCCGGCCTTCAAAAGTGATCCAAATCACCCACCTCGCAAGCGAAGAATGCGCTACGATAGCACTGCGATTTTTGATACCGCGGCCCACTGCGCGAGGAGATTCCCATGACCCGTTTCAACTACGTACTGACCCAATCCGCAAATGGCGTTAAGACCATCACCCTGAACCGGCCTGAAAAACGGAATGCGTTGAGTCCGGGGCTTATTGAGGAGCTGACCCAAGCTCTGCACGAGGCGGAGACCTGCGACTGCGGCGTGGTCATCCTGACCGGCGCTGGCCCTTCCTTCTGCTCCGGACTGGACATGGAGCACCTGGAAACCATGAAGGCCCGCACCCCCGCCGAGCATCGCCGCGACTCGGAGAATATGGCGCATGTGTTGCGCACGTTGTATGACTTCCCCAAGCCGATTATTGCCGCGGTGAACGGTCCGGCGATTGCCGGCGGAATGGCTCTGGCAACCATTCCGGACTTTACGCTCGCGGTGCCTGAGGCCAAATTCGGTTATACGGAAGTGCGCGTGGGTTTTGTCCCGGCCATCGTGGCTTCGTTTCTGATTCGCCAGGTTGGCGAGCTGCGTACGCGCGAACTGCTGCTTTCCGGCAAGATTCTGAAAGCGGGGGAAGCGCTCAACCTCGGTCTTGTTACTCAAATCGTCGAGCACGACGATCTCATTCCATCGGCCAATGCATTGGCCCAGATGCTGCTGCTGAACAGCCCGCAGGCAATGCAGGCGGTGAAGCGGTTACTGGCCAAGCACGCCAAGCGCCGGCTGGACGAAGAACTTGAGGATGGCGTAGAGGCAAACGCCCAGCAGCGCTCAACCGAGGACTTCAAGGAGGGCGTGAGCGCATTCCTCGAACACCGACGGGCCGAATGGCCGAGCATGCACGCGAAGGTCTAGATCGGGGAGCCGGCCGGGCGCAATTGATCATATGCTCAACTCGCTGTGCGATCCCAGCCTGACAAGCTCCAAGGATTCCGCGTCCGGTACGCGGTAGATGAGCACCAGATCCGGTTTGATGTGGCAGTCGCGGTGGTCAGCCCACTCCCCGGTGAACGAGTGATCGCGGAGTTTTTCCGGCAGCGGATGGTCCGCGGCAAGGAGTGAGACGACTGCCAATCAATCCACATCCAAAGTTGCCCGGTATTGGCCTCTTGCCTCTCGCTTGTAATCCTTCCTTGAAGCGATTGGTCCGGCTAATCGTCCGCATGAAGGTCGGCCGGAAGATTCTCGACACTGCCTACCTTGACCAACTTGCCCCTGCGTGCGGCCTTCATGGCTTCCACGGTTTCAGCGTTCGGTATGAGGGGGTCGAAAGGAAGTGCTCGTTCGGCCACAGTCCGCATCAACATCATCCGGAAGGCATCTGAGAGTGTGAGGCCGGCGGCGGCGTAGATTGCCGTCGCTTCTTCCTTCACACGTGAATCGATCCTGGCACGAACTACAGCGTTAGCGGGCATGAAGGCACTTCTGAGCTACATTGTAGCCCAAAATGGAGAAATGTAAAAGCGATCTCGGCGCCGGGAATTCGCACCAAGGACTTCATCCCAGCGGGTTCTTAGCCCTCAGTTCAGCCACAATTTCCGCCGCGGCTACGCGCGCCCGGTCCGCCTGGTCAGGCGGGAAGCTGATAGCGCCGACGCGCGCATGGCCGCCGCCGCCATAGCGCTCGCAGATCGCTGCAAGATTCACCATCTTCGCCGGGTCCGCCTTGGCCCATGGATTCGACCCGACGGCTACCTTGGTGCGGAAGCTGGACTTCGACAGGCCGATGGAATAAGTGGCCTTGGGATGCAGGTAGTAGGGGATGAACTTGTTGAACCCCTCCAGCGGATAGTCCGTAATGTCGAAGAAGATAGTCCCATCGCGCTCTTCCGAGCGGCTGCGAATCAACTCCAGTGCCTGCTGGTGGCGTTCCAGCAGCGGCGGCAGCAAATCCGCAACGAAGGGCTGGCTCAGAACTTGCTGCAGCGGCATCTCGGTAAGCAGCGGAATGAGCCTCGGAATGAACAGGGGGTCCTGCGTGGACTCGATGATGAGCGTCAGCTTCATCGCGGGAGCGGCCATCTCCACCGCCGACTCCGGGCTTTCATAAAGAGCGCCGTCCACAATGTCGGCCCAATGGATCAGCTCGGCCACCGGTGTGGTGTTGAATCCGAATCGGGTGGACGCAATGTGGGCGAGAAAGCTGGTGCAGGAAGTGTAGTTCGGGTCAAAGAACTTGTGCGCGCCGCAGATGGGGTCCTTCTGGCAATCCAGGAAGCTCTGGTGGTCCTGCGGCGTAAGAAACGCCGACAAGTGGTGATCGAACCACCAGGTGATGCGCGGCGAAGACGAGTATTTGAAGTCGACGATGGCGTTTTCGTCGCCGGTGAATTCGGTCTCGTCAAAGAGCGCCCCGGCGCGATGCACCAGGCCGTGATACTCATAGCTGGCCCCCTGGGCAACGCACTCACGGTGGAAACGCGTGAACAGGGAAGCTGAGCAAGCACCGTCAAAGCATTTGTCGTGATAGAAGACGCGAACCTGCAAAGCCTGAACCCCCATGCCGGGAAAAATGTATTCACCGGAACTGTTAAGCATCAAGGGCTTGGCCGTTTGTGTCAAGATGCGCAATGATTTATCGGCTCTTCGGAGGGCAATGTATGTCCGATTGCGGACGTCTGTTCGCGATTCCGAACAGGGTAAACCACGTGCCTGCCGTCCTGTTCTACCCAGGTCTTCTGGAATCAACGCTTTGCTGAATTCCTTGTTTGGCCTCTCGATTGCGACTAGATTAAGTTCCATCATTCCATCGCAATTCTTCTCGGAGGATTTCATGCACAGCCTGTTCGAGGATTTGCTGCAGGACCTGAGTTACGCTGTCCGCCATTTGTGGAAGTCGCCGGGATTTACGATTACTGCCGTGCTGAGCCTGGCCATCGGCATCGGCATCAACACGGCGCTTTTCAGCAACATGGACGCAGTGGTTCTGCATCCGCTGGCCGTGCCGCAACTCGACCGTGTGGTCACGGTAGCCGAGCAACAGGCGCACCGTCGCGCCGACGGATTCTATGAGCCCGTTTCGCTGGCTAACTACGAGGACTGGGTGCACCAAAGCTCTTCGTTTGAATCGCTGGCCGTCCGTACCCAGGCTGATATGACGCTGACCGGCAATGGCGATGCGGCCCATGTTGAGGCTGCTCTGACCTCGGCAAACTTCTTCACCGTGTTGCGCGCCACTCCGCAGCTTGGCCGTGTTTATAGCGAAGAGGAGAGCCATCCTGGCCGGGACTCCGTGGCCGTATTGAGTTATGGTCTCTGGCAGCGGAATTTTGCCACGGACCCCGCCGTCCTGGGCCGGACTATCGAACTGGACGGGCGCACATACTCGATCGTGGGTGTGATGCCGAAGGCGATGCAATACCCGTCGACAGCGGATATCTACCTGCCCCTGGCGCCCACTCCCGCGCAGCTTGCCAATCGCGGCACGCACGAATACCTGGTGACCGCACGCTTGCGCGACGGCGTTGCTGTGAAACAGGCGCAGGCCGAGATGAACACGCTGGCCGAGCACCTGACACAAGCCTATCCCGCTACCAACACGGGCTGGTCAGTTCACGTTGAGCCGCTGCTTGATGACATCAACGGCCCCTATACGAATCTTTACTACCGGATGGTCCTGGGCGGTACGCTCTTTGTCCTGCTGGTGGTCTGCGCCAACATTGCCAACCTTCAACTGGCGCGCGGTATCGTCCGCCGGCCTGAGATCGCCATGCGCACCGCGCTGGGCGCGAGTCGCAGCCGTGTACTGAGGCAGTTGCTCACTGAGAACATTTTGCTGAGCATGATCGGCGCGCTTGGTGGCATAGTCATCGCGGCAATCTACGGCCAATACCTGCTCGTCTCCATGCCTGAACGAGTTGCGCGGTACATGGCAGGTTGGACGAATACCAGCCTCAACGGGCGTGTTCTTGCGTTTTCATTTGTGCTGGCGGCCCTGGCAGGGTTGATTGCCGGGATGATTCCCGCTGCCGAGGCGTTGCGTGTGAATCTCGTGGACCAACTGAAAGCCGGCTCGCGTTCCTCCATCGGCTCCGGCGGAACGCACAGGCTGAGAAATATCTTCGCCGTGGCTCAGATTGCCCTGGCCGTCGCGCTCGTCATCGGGGCGGCTCTCATGTCGAAGGGCATGAATGCCTGGCTGCATGCCGCCGACTTTTACCAACCTGACAAGATGCTCACTTTCAACGTGGCCCTGCCCGTGGCGCGCTATGACACGCCTCAAAAGCAAGAGCAGTTTTACGCGGACAGTCTCGCCCGCCTGCGCGCATTGCCTGGCGTCACCCACGCCGAGTTGGTCTCCGCGTTGCCCTACGACGATAACGGCTGGCTGCGCGATGTGGATATCGAGAATCGCCCCACCGTTCCGGGTAAGTTCCAAAGCGCACTGAATCTGCCGGTAACCGCAGGCTACTTTGCCGCATTGCGCATTCCTGTTGTCAGCGGTCGCGGATTCACCCAAGGCGATTCACTGGGAACAACACCGGTTGCCGTCGTGAGTGAGCGCTTTGTCACTCAGTATTTTCCTGGCGAGAACCCGGTCGGCCATCGCATTCGCATGGGCGGCCACAGCTCCGGCAAAAACGACCCATGGCTGACTATCGTTGGAGTGGCAAAAGAGACCAGCTATTCGCTCTGGGACCCGATGCCGCACGCAGCGGTTTACATGGACGCGCTGCAAGTTCCGCCCAGCGGTACCGAATACGCCATCACCACTGAGGGTAATCCGCTGGCCCTGGCGCCCGCTGCTCGCAAGGCCCTGGCCGGGCTTGACCAGGCTCTGCCGCTGAACACGGTAGAAACCTACGCACAGTTGATCCGCGACAACCTCACCGGCCTGATGTACGCTGCTGGTTCGTTGAGCCTCGATGGACTTATCGCCCTGCTTCTTGCCGCTGTCGGCATTTTCGGCGTTATGGCTAACCTGGTGGGTGAACGGACGCGCGAGATTGGCGTGCGGCTGGCCCTGGGAGCGCGAAGGGAAGACGTGCTGCGCATGATTCTGAGTCGCGCATCGTGGCTTACAGGCACCGGGGTCTGCATTGGCTTGGGTGTGGCTTATGCTCTGGCGCGCCTGGTGAGCAACCTGCTGCGGGGAGTGCGGCCGGACGATCCCGTTGTCTTTGCGGGCATCACGACGACCATTGTCCTGATCGCTTTGCTGGCCAGTTGGCTCCCAGCCAGGCGAGCTGCGCGCATCGATCCCATGGAGGCCCTGCGCGACCAGTAAGAGCGAGCAAAGGTAAAACCTGCGAGGCAGGCCAGAAGGCTTGCCCCGCAGGTTTTTTTGAGGTCCAACTATGCGCAACTGTTCCCGTTAGTTGATGGTGCACGCCGTTCCGTTCAGCTCGAAGTTCGTCGGAATGGCGTTGGTGGTGCCGTTCCAGGTTCCGTTGAAGCCGAATCCGGAGTAGCTTCCGCCCGCGGGAATGTTCTCCCATGTTTGGCCGGACTGTTCGCTCACAGTGACTTTGGCGCCGCTCTGCGATACGGTTCCGTTCCAGGAACTGGCGATTGTCTGCCCATTGGCGAAGGTCCAGGTCAGCGACCAGTTGCTCAGGGTTGTGCTCCCTCCGTTCTTGATGGTGACGGCGCCTCCGAAGGCGCTCGAACCTTGTGGCGAAATTGTGTAGTCGACGGTGCATGCGGAGCCGCCGCCGCCTCCGGCTGCCTGCGTGGTGGCGCTGGCTTGCGCCGATGAAGCCGAAGTGCCCGCCGCATCGACCGCTTGAATGACGTAGTAGTAGGTGGTGGAAGCGGCAAGGCCAGTGTCAGCATAGCTGGTAGCTGTTACGCCGCTGGCGATCCTGTTGCTTGAGGATGGAGTGAAGCCGCTGGTCGTACTGCGGAACACATTGTAGGAACTGATGGTGCAGTTGGCGGGAGCCGTATCCGCGGTCCAGCTGAGGTTGATGGCGCTGGAGGAAGCCGCGGTCCCGGTGAGCCCGCTGGGCGCCGAGGGGACAGTAGTGCATGAGCCGCCGCTTCCGCCACCCGCCGCTGCGCTGACCGAGAATCCGCTCATGGCCAGTCCGTCTCCACCGGTCCAGATTTCAAAACCGTACTCGACATCGATCAGCCACCAGGAGGTCTCCAGGCTTCCGCGCGATACCGAATCGGCAAAGAAGGGCAGGAGATTCAAGTTGCTCACCGAGTTGACGGGAGTGGATGCGACATAAGAAACGATCTTCCATGAGGTCTGGTTACCGGTCCACACTTCCCAACTGGAGCCATCGATGGTGGCCGTTGCCACCTGCGAGCCGAAGGGCTGGATGGAGCCCTGATGATTGAGCCAGATCATGATCTCCGTTCCGTTTGGCTGTCCGGAGGTGGTGGATGTCTGGTTGAACCAGATGTCGTACGCGGCGTCGTTAGCGGAGCCGGAGGGCTGGGTTATGGAAACGCTGGTGGTTGCCGAGGCGATATTGCTCTCCTCAATGGGGAACGGGTTGGAGGTGGTGCAGTCTCCCCAGTGACATCCTCTGTAAAGGGATGTGTAGGTGGCAGGCGAGCCGTCGGTGGAATTGGAGAAGTTGGCCGTGGTGGTGGTGAATCCCAGGCCGCTGATGTCCACGCACTCCTGCAGACTGGAGTCGTACTCGTTCATTTGAAAGTTGTACAAACCGCCGTCGAGGGCATCTACGTAGGTTGTGCCGACTGTCTGGGAGCATTCAGACTGGGCCGCTGCCCGAGAAGGCATCCCGAAGAAGGCCAGGCCAATTGCGAACGTGACTGCCAGCATTTTGAATACAGACCGATTTTTCACGAAGGTTCTCCTCTGCATCACTTAGCCCCGCACATCGCTAACTATGGAATAGCAGTCAAAGTATGATGCCGCTGTGGAAGAGATGCTTCGTATATCAAAAGTTATTACAACCGCGAGTTGCGGCCTTGGTAGGTGTTCAACTCCGGCAGGCAGGAAGAATATAGGGAAAGCACGCACAAGAATGAATTAGGAAAGATGAATCTGCTGCGCTGATTTCGATAACTCCCTGGTGTTTCATGTGGAGTTACAGCTTGAGTGATGAGATGCGATACGGTATTACGGCGATGCCCTCCGAACCGCTCTTTTCAATCGGAATGTTTCAGGCCCCTGAGCCTTACTGGTGCAATTTGCAACACCTATCCTAAAACGTTTGATCTCTAAGCTAAATGGTACGAAGGTACTGTTACGAAAGGAGCCGACGCCGATCGATCTCAAGCTTGAACGATCAAGCGGATTCACATGCGTCCGCTATCGAATCTGTTTCAAACCATGCAATAAGTTCCAAATAAGAATATGCGATTCAACTAGAGACCATTCCGATTACAATTCAGCACACAGGATATTTGTGTGTTTTCAAGGAGGCTCCGTGGAGCCGGAAATACAGCCTTTACCATCGGATGCGCCGACGCCCGAGGCGTCCCTGGAACCCACTTTCGCGCCCGGACCGGTTGCCGGAGAATCCCAACCCTGGGAAATTCGTGCACTTCTCGGGATCCTGCTTGGGCCGCGGGGACTGCGGGCTGGCTGGTCGGTGTTGATTTTCTACATCTTCTACCGCGCATTTTCTCCGATACTGGGAACACTCGCTCTTGGGATTGATCCAGGACTCGCCAAGGTCTCGTTTTCGCCCGGCATGGCCTTGATTGTCGAATCGATTCCTCTCCTCGCAATACTCGCGGCCGTTGGGATTGTGGCGCTTCTCGAGAAGCGGAGCATTCTGGATTACAACCTGAAAGGTCCGCGTCCCGCCTTTCACTTCATCACCGGCCTGGCAGTGGGGTTCGCAGCAATTTCGGTGCTGGTCGGAGTACTGTCCTGGGGCGGATGGCTGCACTTTGGGCCGGTTGCCCTGAGCGGCGCGGCGGTTTTCAAGGCGGGCCTGCTGTGGGCACTGGCCTTTCTCACCGTCGGCCTGGTCGAGGAGGGCAGCTTCCGATGCTATCTGCAGTTCACGCTGACCCGCGGCTTGAACTTCTGGTGGGCGCTGGCTGTCATCGGGACCGTCTGCCTGGACTTGCTGTGGAGAGGCAGGGGCAACGGCATATGGGGCGTTTACATTGTTGCTGCACTTGGCCTGCTTCCATGCCTTCTGTTGCAGTTGAGAAAGGTTTCGGGCTCGAGCTTCTGGCAGGCGGCGTGGGTCACTTCTACGCTTTTCGGATTCATCCACACCAACAATAACGGGGAGAACTGGATCGGCATCTTTGCCGCTGCACTGATCGGATTTGTGTTTTGCGTCAGTGTGTGGGCCACCGGCTCGGCATGGTGGGCCATCGGGTGCCACGCGGCGTGGGACTGGGGAGAAACCTATTTCTATGGCGCGGCCGACAGCGGCAACGTGGCGGTGGGCCACTACCTAACGGCCACTCCCTCTGGCGCTACGCTGTGGAGCGGCGGCACCGATGGCCCTGAAGGGAGTCTGCTGGTCGTTCCCGTCGTGCTGCTCCTTCTGCTAGCAATTCTGGTTCTCTACGGCCGCGGCAAGCATGCGGCTCAGTCGGCTCCGATAGTCGAGCCGGCAGCAGGGTAGACCATGCGGCTCTGGCTCAATCGTACCGGCGAAGTCTCTCTGCGCGAGCAGTTAACCACCCAGGTGGTGCTGGCCATTCTGTGCAAGGAACTGCTGCCCGGGCATCGGCTGCCGAGCACGCGCGATCTGGCGCGCCGCTTCAGCATCCATGCGAATACGGCGAGCGCTGCGTATCGAGAATTGGAGAGCGATGGCTGGGTTGAATTCCGCCATGGCAGCGGCGTGTACGTGCGCGCGAATCAGCCCACGGGCCCGCTGCCGCCGAAGATCGCCGCGGAATTTGTGGTGGATAAGCTCATCGGTGACCTGGTGGCCAGGGCGCGCAAACAGGGCGCATCGGAAACCTTGCTTCGCGCCCGCCTGCATCGCTGGCTTTCTTTGGAGCCTCCCTCGCGCTGGCTGGTCATTGAACCGGATCCGGCACTGCGTAGCATCGTCATCCACGAAATGTCGAGGGCCCTGGCGCTGCCCATCGCAGGCTGCCCTCCGGAAGAATGTGGCCTGGCCGAGGCGCTGCACGGCTCCATGCCTGTGGTGTTGCCCAGCAAAGCCGCGATGGTGCGTAAGCTGCTGCCCTTGGGGATAGAGCTGACCACCCTGCAGGTGCACCCGGTGGCGCCTGAACTGCAGCAGTATCTCACTCGCTATCTTCCGGAGCACAGCGGAGACCTGATCGGTATCGCCTCTCGCTGGGCCGAGTTTCAGCGGATTGGGCGCACCATGCTGGTTGCCGCGGGACTTCCTCCGGAGAGCCTTCTGGTCTGCGATCCAACCAGCCCCGGCTGGAAGCGCGGGCTGAATGCGACCTCAGGTGTTGTCTGCGATTCGGTCACCGAGCTCGAATTGCCGGCCGGCGTTTTTCCCATGCGTTTTACGCTGTTGGACGCGGAGTCGCTTGCGCCGCTGCGTGCGATGGAAGCTACGCTTTCAGGCGGCGAAGAAGTCGCTTCCGCTTAAAGCTACGGCTAGGCCCGCCTCTTGTGACACCTGCGAAACTGTCCCATTCGCCTGCCTCCTTTGTGCGCTTCGAACCTAACATCGGTTCTTGTAATGCCACTCAAGGAGTTGCGATGAACCGTTTTGCAATGCTTCTTTTCTTCATCCTCTGCCCGTTGCTCACGGCGCAGCAGCCAACGCAAGTTGGATCAACCTCCGACCCCTCACGGTCTGCTCTGACCGGGCAACCGGCGGCCGATGTACTGCAACCGAGCGCCGCCTCAGAGCGCAATCTGGCTATCAAAAAGGCGCGGACGATGTTCATCAGTTCGGACACAGCCTATCTGACCGTCAGCACCCTGGACCGGGCTCTGCTGAAGCAAAAGGACTGGGAGAAGCTGGGTCTAAACATCGTCGACAATACGGTGGGCGCCGATCTGGAGCTTAAGGTCGACAGGCTAGTCCTTACCCATATCCACACCTACGTTCTAACCGATAAGGCAACTGGCATCGTTCTCGCCTCGGGCCGGGTGAGGGCCTTCGATGGTGTCGTCGCTTCCGGCCCCATGGCCGAGCAGATCGTGAAGGCGCTCTCCGCGGGCCGCCTTGCAGCGCTTTCGGCAGGCAGTGATCAAGGCTTCTGAACTGGTACAAACGCCCGCAAACACACGAAAGAGAATCGTCATGATCCGCAATCTGATTCAATGCGCATTCGTTTTCGTTCTCTGCCCGTTTCTCGCAGCGCAGCAGATGCCGGCAACGGCGGGGGATTGCGCAAACTCACAGACATTGCCCGACAACCCGCAGCCGACCAGGGGCGATCGGTCCGGTTGGAATCGCGTTCGCGCTTTTTCACAAGGAGACAAGATCGCTGTGACCACGAGTTCAGGCGAGACCTATCGGTGCACCGTAACTGTCCCTTCTGAAGTCAGCCTTGCCTGCAGCTATCTGCGCGGGCGACCAAGCGGGGAAGATTACGAATTTACCCGAGACGAAATTCTTGAGATCAGGCAACGGCATCCTGGGCGGGATATCGCGATTGCAACCGGAGTTGTTACGACGCTTGCATTTGTGGGTGGCGGGCGGCAGGGGGGCAGCTCCTTTGATTTGAACCTGGCGGGCATTTCTGCGCTCGTTGCCTGGGGGATATCAACGCCCCTCATCGTACCTCTGGTCGAAAACAGCCCCGGCCATTTGATCTATCGCAAGCCGGGATCGCGAGTGGATTGGTTTCGATGGAGGCCTGCGCCTATGGGAATACCGCCTTTCTTTCCGCCTGCTCGGCGGTTTTAAGGAGATCTTCGTGATGCGAAAACTGCTTCAGTCCGCGCTTTGTCTCTGCCTGGGTCCGATGCTGGTTGCGCAGCAGGATATACAGCCGGTCTCAACTTCTGCTCCGCCACCGGCGTCCCAAATAGAACCGACAAAACAATATGTCACCTTGCCTGGCGACACGAATATTGAACTACTGCCTCCGGGGCCCACAACGTTTGGCGGGGGAAAGGAAGGTGTCGTTGTTCAGTTTGTGGTCAACAAGGATGTTGTCGTCGGAGGTGTGCCTGTAGTCCACGCGGGTGTGCCGGTAGTTGGCGTAGTTGACCATGTTAAGCGCGGATTGAAATTCAAACATCGAGCGGCGGAGATGGAAATCCGGGTCACAGAGATGGTCTCCGGAAATCCAGTCGAGCTTCATCTGCGGTGCTTCGATCCGGGAGATTCATCGGTCAGCGGGTATTCCGGGAGAGAGCATGGCCTGGGATTAAGCGGCGTCGATCGGGCCATCATCATCGCTGTCGGTCTCGGATTGCTGGCGCTTTCGGGCGGAGATAGATGACCTCACAGCTCAATAACCGAATCGAATGTTGAATAAGAAACACCGGAGGAAGGAACCATGAGAAAGACCTTCGTTTTCGCCCTTTTGTTGTGCAGCCTGCCCTGTTTCCAGGCGCCAGGCGCGACCCCTCAGACCACACGTAAAATGCTCCATCAACCAATCGAGATTCAGGGCTATCCCTGCGCCAACGATTTCGCCTGGTTCTATGCGGACGGTCACTTGCAGCGCTGCTTTGTTTCGCGCGAAACCACAATCGGTGAAATCAACATTCCCAAAGGATCCATCGTCAACCTGCTGCCAGACGGGCGGCCGGAGTACGCCATGCTGGCACAGGACACGCTTTTGCTCGGCATGGACTGCTCAGGCGGGGGCCCTCTGGGGCCGGGGGAAGGCGCGATGACCGACCTCTATCCGAGCGGCAAATTCCAGCTCTGCTTCCTCGCTGAAGACCAGGTGGTGCAAGGTGTGCCCTGCGGCGGCGGCGGATTCTTTCACGCTATCGTGGGCCACGATGTCCCCGTCGAACTTCATGAAAACGGAAAGCTCAAAAGTTGCCGTCTGACGGCGGATTATGCCGGCCACCATCGCAACGATTTCTTCACGCCGGGGCCATAATCATTTCCGCGCCCCATGCGCGGTATCCTGTTTAGGACCGATGGCCCACTCTGACGCTCTTGCTTCATCCTCCGCACTGGCCTCGCCGTCTTCCCGGCGCAAACACCGCTGGCCGCGTATTTTGCTGTGGTCTGCGGGTGGGTTGCTGGCGCTCCTGCTGATTGCCGCAATCGCAGGCGTTCTCTCGCTGCGCTCAGCCGAGTACGCGGCACTGCCGGTTCTCGATGGCGATCTGCACCTTGCCGGCCTTTCCGCGCCGGTAACGGTCCGCCGCGATGCCCATGGCGTACCGCACATTGACGCTGCCAACCAGGACGATCTGTTCTTCGCGCAGGGCTATGTCACGGCGCAGGACCGCCTGTGGCAGATGGACGCATTCCGCCGCAATGCCAACGGGGAGCTGTCTGAGCTTCTCGGACCCTCGCTGCTGCGGCACGATAAAACTCAGCGAACACTGCAGTTTCGCAACACCGCGCGCCGTTTCTACTCAAGCTTGCCCGCGGCGGACCGCACCCGCCTGGATGACTATGCGCGGGGTGTCAACCTGTTCATTCAACAACACCCGGACAACCTTCCAGCCGAATTCAAGCTGCTGTTCTATCGTCCTCAACCGTGGACTGGCGCCGACTCGCTGAGCATTGCGCTGATGATGGTGGAAGAGCTTGATATGCATGCGTATGCGAAGTTTTCCCGCGAGAAAATTTCAGCGGCGCTGCACAACAAAAAGCTCGAGGCGGATCTATACCCGGTTGGCTCGTGGCGTGACCGGCCGCCCACTGGAACAGTGATCGACTGGAGCCTGCCCCACCCCGCACCGCCCTACACCGCGGATGATGATGACGAAAGCACCCAGGCCAGCGCCTCGCCGAATGAGCCAGGATCCAATGAGAAAGCTTCAGACGATATCCCGGAGTCGTTGCGGGCTTTTCTCGGGCTGAAGGTCTGTGCGGGTTGCGCTTCCGGCTCCAACAACTGGGTCATAGCGGGCAGCCACACGGCGAGCGGCAAGCCGCTGCTGTCGAACGATATGCACCTCGGCCTCACGGAGCCGAACATCTGGTTCATGGCGGATTTGAGTGCGCCGGGGTTTCATGCAGCAGGCGTGACGCTGCCGGGCATGCCCTTTATCATCGCCGGCCACAATGAGCATGTTGCCTGGGGTTTTACCGCCCTGTTCGCCGATGTGCAGGACCTCTATGTGGAGAAGCTGGACGGGAATGGAAATTATCAGGCTGCGGACGGAAGCTGGAAGCCACTGGATGTGGACCACGAGCTCATCCATGTTCGCGGAGGGCGGGACGTGCATTTCGACGTTCAATCCACTGGGCATGGCCCGCTGGTGAATGCCCTGATGAGCAAGGGAGAGGGCCCTGTCGCTCTTAAATGGACGCTCTACGACCCATCTTTGAATACGCTCCCGCTTTACCCCATGAACGTCGCGGCAAACTGGGATGAGTTTTCAGCCGCGCTGCGCCTGTGGTGCTGGCCCGCGCAGAATTTGGTCTATTCCGACGATCAGGGTCACATTGCTTACCACGCGATTGGCGAAGTCCCGCTGCGCCCCGGAGGCCTGGTGGGCGTGCCAATTGGAGATGCCAAACACGAGTGGACTGGTTACATTCCCTTTGACGACCTGCCCAACTCGGTCGATCCGCTTTCCGGTTTTCTGGCCACGGCTAACTCCCGGGTCACAACGGACAAGTCGCCTTACCCGCTGACCCTGGAGTGGCAGGACCCCTACCGCGTTGAGCGGATCTACAAGTCTCTGCAGGGCCGCGACAAATTGATGCCGAAGGACATGCTCACCACTCAAATCGATGTGTACAGCGAAGTGGATCAGGAGCTGGGGCACCGGTTTGCCTACGCCATTGACCACACGCCCGGCGCGGATGACCGCCTGCGCAAAGCCGCCGACCTGATGCGCAGTTGGGATGGGCGGCTGGCAACCACTTCCGCTGCCGCCAGTGTCGTTACCCAGACGCGCTATGCGCTTTGGCCTCTAATTCTTGGGCCGAAGCTTGGCAAACTGGCACCGGACTACCAATGGGCCGAATCGGATTTCGCCGAAGAAGAGATCATTATGCACGCCTATCCCGACTGGCTTCCGCCGGGATTCAAGAACTGGGATGCGCTGCTGACGCAGGCGGTGCGTGACGGCATGAAGAAGGGCAAAGCGCCCTCCGATGTGTCTCAGTGGACGTACGGAAGCTGGCACGTCGTGGATATCGAGCATCCGCTTTCGCAGTTCCTCCCCTTTGTGAGCCGCATGGCCGGAACCGGTGCTCAGCCGCTGAGCGGTGACGGCACCACGGTAAAGCAGGTGGGCCGAGCATTTGGACCGTCGCAGCGATTCACCATGGACTGGAGCAACATTGACGGATCCACGGAGGACATTGTTCTGGGCGAAAGCGGCGATCCCTACAGCCCTTACTATCGCGACCAGTGGGCCGATTACTACGGCGGAACGACGTTCGCCTTCCCCTTCAGCTCCGCAGCCGTAGCCGCGCAGACCAGCCACACCCTGCGCCTGCTGCCATGAATGAACAGGGACCAGGGAGCAGGGAACAGGGAATAGAAGAATGCTGGCAGCGACTTGTCGGCCCGGCCGTAATTCTTCTTGCCGCCGTCGTCGCCGTCGCCCCGCAACTCATCCGCGGGAACTCCTGCGGGCATGACTTCGACTTCCATCTGGTTTCCTGGTTCGACTGCCTCAATAGCTGGCGACACGGCATCCCTTATCCGCACTGGTCGCCGAGTGCCAATTACGGCGCGGGCGAGCCGCGCTTCGTCTTCTACCCTCCGCTCACCTGGATGCTGGGTGCAGCGCTGGGCCTGCTGCTGCCATGGAACCTGGTCGCTATCGCGCTGACATGGGTGCTGCTGGCGGGGACGGGCCTGGCGACGCGCGCTCTGGCCCGCCAAATGCTCCCGGAAGGCGCTGCGACGCTCGCTGGCTGCGCTGCCATCTTTTCCGGATATGCTCTCTTCTGTGTCTACGAGCGCTCGGCCTTCGGCGAACTCTCCGGCGGCTTCTGGATTCCCCTGCTTCTGCTCTTCATCCTGCGCGATCGCGACGCTTCAGAACCCGCAATGCATCGCATCTTCGATGGTTCCACTCTCATGCTGGCATTGGTTGTCGCGGGTGCGTGGCTCAGCAACGTCCCCGTGGGCATCATGGCCAGCTATCTTCTCGCTGCCGTAGCACTGGCCGTCTCCATCCTCGACCGATCGTGGATACCCGCGGCGCGCGCCGCCATTGCAGCGGCGCTAGGAATCGGCTTGGCCGCCATCTACCTGGTCCCGGCCATTTGGGAACAGCGCTGGATTGACGTCCGTCAGGCCACCGGCGATCCCGGCGAGATGATCGAGAATAGCTGGCTCTTTGCCCGCCATGCCAACCCCTTGCTGAGCGACCACGACGTGGAACTCAGGAAGGTTTCCATCATAGCCTCCGTCATGATCGGGATTGCTCTCGCCGGGATTCTGGTGAGTTGGCTGCGCGGGCGGAAGTCTGCAAGCGAATTGGCGGGAAGGGAATCGACGCCGTTCCGGATTAACGTAGACCGCTTCTGGATTCCTCTCGCGCTGATCCCGGTCGCCGTTCTCCTGCTCCAGTTGCCCATCTCGCTTCCCGTATGGAACCTGTTGCCCAAACTCAGGTTTCTGCAGTTTCCCTGGCGCTGGCTGGTGGTGCTTGAGGCACCGATGGCCATCTTCGCCGCGTTGGCCGTCTGGCCCGGAAACTCAGCTCGTCGTTGGCCGCGCATCGCTGTCGTCTCTGTCTGCGGGGGGATTTTCTTAGCATTCACGGTTTTCTCAGGCCGAGTCTTTTTCCAGGTCTGCGACGACGAAGACGCCGTGCAGCCCATGTTTGCTGCCTATGGTTCCGGCGCGGGCTTTACCGGGACAGACGAGTATGCCCCGCCGGGTGCGGACAACACCATGGTCGCGACAGGCCTGCCCTTCGCCTGCCTTGTCAGCGATCCGTCCGCTATTCTGGCCACCATTCCCCCCGGTGAGCAGACCGACAGCGGCAACCCCGCTTGGGACGCCGCGCAGGGCACTTGCGAGGCCACGTTCGCCGTGTCGCCGCTCGGTGTTTCTAATGTGCCGCAACCCGAGCACCTGACTCTGTCCGCCCTTATCCCGCATCCCGGCTTCCTCATCCTGCGCTTGCGGAGTTACCCGGCGTGGCGAGTCCAGGTGAACGGCAGTCTCGTTACCGCCATGTCCACTCGCGACGACGGCCTGATGGCTGTCCCCGTGCCGCCGGGACTTGTGCAACTAAGAGCAGACTGGAGCATCACATCCGATGTATTTGCAGGCCGGTGGCTCAGCGCATTCGCGGCTCTCTCAATCACAGGCCTGTGTTTGCTCAGTCGAAGGCTTGCACGCCCTCATTTATGATGGAGGGGATGCCCTCAGACGTGAAATCGCTGATCCAGGATGGCGCGGAGTTGACCGACCGCGCGCTTGAAGAGCTCCTGCCCAGCGTTGAAACAGTCCCTGCCTCGATTCACGGGGCCATGCGCCACTCCACATTTGCCGGGGGCAAGCGTCTCAGGCCCGTGCTGGCTATCCAAGCTGCGGCGACCATTGCCGGCGGCGTCCCCGCGGGAATTGAACGGCTGGGAGCAGCCATCGAGATGCTCCACACGTATTCGCTCATCCATGACGACCTGCCGGCGCTGGACAACGACGACCTGCGCCGCGGCAAGCCCACCTGTCACGTGGCATTTGGAGAGGCCATCGCCATTCTGGCCGGAGACGCCCTGCAGACCCGCGCTTTCGAGGTGCTTGCCGGCCTTGACGCCCCGCCTGCGGCTGTCGTCCAGATCATTGGGCTCATTGCCAACGCCATTGGGACGGTTGAAGGCATGATCGGCGGACAGGTGCTGGACCTCGAAAGCGAGCATCACAAGCCCACCAGGGAACTTGTCGAAGCCATCCATCGGGCGAAGACGGGTGCGCTGATCCGGGTGAGCGTGGTTGCAGGAGGCGTCTATGCGGGAGCCAATGCGGAAGACGTCGCCCGCCTGGACCTCTTCGGCCGCAAGGCGGGGTTGGCCTTCCAGATTGTGGACGACGTGCTCGACATGACGGTGGACTCAGCGCACCTGGGCAAGACCGCAGGCAAGGATCTGGCCACCGAGAAAGCCACATGGCCGGCGGTCTTCGGCATTGAGCAGAGCCGGAGCGACGCCGCCAGGCTCATCGACGAAGCCTTTGCCGCGCTTGAGCCCTACGGCAGCCGGGCTGATGGATTGAAGTCCGTAGCCCGTTACCTGGTGGAACGGAAGAACTAACTACTGCTGACGTGCAGAGTGCCGGTCTCAAGGGGGACGTGAAAGTGAAAGCCGTCGTGCGCGCGGATTCAACGCTAGGGACTCGACCATATCCAATCACTCTGGTGGCCCTTTTTCAATTCTTCAAGGCAGGGTTTCTCTTTCTTATCTTCTGGAGAGCTTGGCAGGCACATTCATCCTAGGCCGCCATTGGCAATTCCTCTGGCGATCCGTTCGTCAAGCAGTTGATTGAAAATCCATTTCTCTTGCTGTTCCCTATATTCGCGATGGGGTTCATTATCTTCGGCTGGGCACTGTGGAACCTAAGGAACTGGGCACGTGAAACTCTGATTTACACGACGCTACTGTGCTGGGCAGATGGTGGCATATCGCTCAACGGTCTATTCTTCGGAAAGAGCGTCATAATGTACGAATGGAACAAGCAGACGCTTCTTTCCGTCTTCCTGATCGACTTTTTCGTTGTTTGCTGTCTGGCCTTCTATCCCGGCGTTGCGAAGGCATTCGGCGGGCGTAACGAATGACTGGTGATGGACTCTCTCGGACAAGGGATGCCAATTTGCAGTTCATCGCCAGGAGTTAAAAGCCGAACATGCTTTCTGAATCCGATATCCTGACCGCTCTTCGCGACTGCTTCGACCCGGAAGTGAAGTTGAATCTTGTGGATTTGGGCTTGATCTACAAGGTCGAAACCGGCCCCGACCCGGACTCCAAGCCGGCCTGGCCGCGGCAATGGGTCAAGGTCACCATGACACTGACCACACCGCAATGCCCTGCAAGCGGGCTTATTTTCGAGCAGGTACACAACCGGCTGGCCGGTATTCCCGACATCAGCAGCGTGAAAGTTGACCTGGTTTGGGATCCTAAATGGACGCCCCATCGCATCAGCGCGGCAGGGCGTCTTCAGTTGGGAATCTAGGAATTGCCGAAGGGCTGTTCCGCCGGGGCATGCTTGGAGAGAATGTCGCGCAGGCTCTCGCGCTTGGCTTCGATATCGTCCACGGTGCTCTCCACCTGGTTCAGCACCCGCTGAACGTCGTCGATATAGCCGGGAATCACCGACCACCAGGAGCGAATGGTCTCCTGCTGATCCAGCATTGTCAGCACTGTGCCCGCGGCTGCTGTCAGCATACCGGCGCGACGCCACCCAACCAGGAGCAGCAAGCCGCCCGTCACAATCGCGCCTGCCGCCGCAACGCGGGTCCAGTCCGCAACTTCTATCCCCGAGGCGTGCGAGGCAGCGTCAAGGTTTTTCGTCGGTTGAGTGAGCGGTACAACCACCATTGTCTCTCCTTGTGCGTTGGCCGTGGTCTCCAGGGGGAGAGGGTACGGTAAAAAGCGTCTCGGTTCAAATTACTCGCCGCGAAGACTATGCGCAACGAAATAGTTAGATGCAGCCGTCCGTCTTTCAGTCCAGGTCGAACTCCCTCAGTGGTTTGCCTTCAGGCGCGTCCTTGGCCTTGCGCAATGCCTCTGCAAATTTCTTCTCCAGCAGATCGGCCTTGTTCCTTTCCGCGTCTACTGACTGGCGGAAGATGGATTCTTTGCGCTCGTCTTGCGCGCGCATCGCCTGGGCAGCCGTTTCCAGGTCTTCAAACATACGTTTCCGCGGAGCCGAAGTGTGACTCACCACCACCCCCGTGGCAGCGTCGACCCTCAGCATAGCTCCGCAATCGGGGCAGGCAATCTCGAAAATCTCTTCCTTTACGTTTGCCATATCAATCCAGAATTGTATGCCCTTCCTATCCATTTTGACAGGTGCGGGCGAACTGCGCAGCGTGGCTCGAAATCCCACTCTTGACAGAATAAGTTTTGGCGCATATATTTAGACAATAGTCTAATTAGAAAGCGGTCTAATAAATCAATGAGCAGCAACGAAGCATTCAAGGCGCTCGCAGATCCCACCCGGCGAGAGATCCTCGCCCTGCTGCGCAAGGGAGAGCGGACCGCGGGCGACCTGGCGGAAAAGTTCGACATGACCAAACCTTCCATGTCTCACCACTTTGCCGTGCTCAAGGAGGCGGACTTGGTTGCCAGCCGCCGCGAGGGCCAGCAGATCTGGTACGCGCTGAATACCACCGTTGTCCAGGACCTGATGGCATGGGCTATGGACCTGATCGGCGACGGCAACGCACCGGGAGCGAAAAAACCATGACCCGCAAAATCTTCATCTTTGAAATCCTGTCCATCGCCGCCGTTTTGGCTACCACAGTGGTTGTCTATCGCCGCCTTCCCGGCAGAATCCCTGTCCATTGGGATATCCACGGCCGCGCCGACGGCTTCGGTCCGCCATCGGAGATGTTTCTCATTGGCCCGGGATTGATGGCCGGAATGATGCTGCTCACGTGGCTGCTACCCTGGCTCTCACCGAAGCGTTTCGATGTCGAAGCCTTCCAATCGACCTACCGGCAGCTGATGGCGATCGTGTTCTGCCTCTGCGTCTATGCTTATGGCGTCACGCTTTGGGCGGCCCTCAGCCACCCAATCGATCCGGGACGGGCAATCTGTGGCGGACTCTCCATTTTTATTGCCCTCATGGGGAACCTGATGGGCAAGGTTCGGCGTAACTTCTTTATCGGAGTCAGAACGCCGTGGACCCTGGCCAGCGAACGCGTGTGGAATGCTACTCACCGGTTCGCGGGACGTGCCATGGTGGCGGCCGGGCTGCTGGGCTTGGTATTCACCATTGTTGGTCCCTACATGGGTGCTGTGTGGCTTCTGCTGGCCGCCTCGGCAGCATCTATTGTCTACTCACTCGTCTACTACAAACAGCTGGAACGCCGCGGGGAGTTGGGAGACCGGCTTACTCGCGGATAAGGAGCACGATGAACTCGTCATTCGCAAAAAGAATGGCAGCCGGTATGATTGCGGCATTGGCAATCACGCCCTTCTGCATGGCGCAATCGCAAATCGCGGGAGATTGGCAAGGGACTCTTAACGCAGGCGTCGAGCTTCGGCTCGCCCTGCACATCACTGCCGCCAAAGACGGAACGCTCTCGGCAACCCTCGACAGCGTGGACCAGGGCGCCAACGGAATCCCAGTCACCTCGGTCACGCTCAAGGATTCCAAACTTTCGCTTGTCGTCGATGCTGTTCACGGCACCTATGAAGGCACGGTGAACAAGGACGCCTCTGGAATCGCCGGCACCTGGTCGCAGGGCCAACCGCTGGAGCTGAACTTCAAGCGTGGCACATTTGCGGAAAAGCCTGCACCCAAGCCAGCCGCGGCGACAGAAATTGACGGCACGTGGCTGGGCACGCTGGATGCAGGCTCCATCAAGCTGCGCATTCTCTTCAAAATTGTGAACACCGCGGACGGGCTCACCGCGCAAATGCAGAGCCCGGACCAAAGCCCCAAGTGGATTGACGCAACGTCTGTCAAACGAAGTGGCAGCACGCTCACCATCGAGATCAAGACCATTGGCGGAGTCTTTGAAGGCAAGATCGCGCCGGACCTGGGCACCATCGACGGAACATTCACGCAGATGGGGAATCCCTTGCCGCTGGTGGTCAAGCGGGTCAAGGACCAGTCTGAACTGGAGCGGCGCCGCCCGCAGAACCCCGTCAAACCGTATCCGTATCGTGAAGAAGAAGTCACCTACATCAACAAGGCCGCGGGCAACACGCTCGCGGCCACGTTGGCCATTCCCAACGGTAAAGGCCCGTTTCCCGCCGTACTGCTGATCACCGGTTCGGGGCCAAACGACCGCGACGAAAGCATGCTGGGCCATAAGCCCTTTCTCGTTTTATCGGACTACCTTACCCGCAAGGGAATCGTTGTTCTGCGCGCCGACAAGCGCGGGGTGAGCAAGTCCACAGGCGACCTGGCGAACGCCACAACCGCGGATTTTGCCACCGACGCGGAAGCTGGCGTGACCTTTCTCAAGACCCGCTCCGAGGTCGATGCGCACAAAATCGGACTCATCGGCCACAGCGAAGGCGGCATCGTCGCGCCCATGGAGGCGGTTGCGGACCCCAGCGTCGCATTCGTGGTCATGATGGCCGGCTCCGGTGTGCGGGGAGACCAGGTCATCCCCGAGCAACTACGCCTGATCGAAATGGCCAACGGTGCAAGCAAGGAAACGGCCGATGCGGACGCTGAAAAGGAGCGCGAGACGCTCACAGCGGTTGAAACCGAAAAGGATCCGAAGGCTCTGGAACACCTGCTGGGTGTGAAGCTCGCAGCCGAGGGGATGCCCGATGCGCAGATCGCGGTGCAGATCAAAGCCGCCACGTCACCCTGGTTCCGCTTCTTCATCACCTACGATCCCGCGACTGCGCTACGCAAGCTGACGATTCCGGTGCTGGTGCTCAACGGCTCGCTTGACCTGCAGGTACCGCCTGCGCAGAACCTGGCACCCATTCGAAAGGCGCTTGAGGACGCAGGCAACAGCCATTTTGAGGTCGACGAACTGCCCGGCTTGAACCATCTCTTCCAGACCGCAAAAACCGGCTCGCCGATCGAATATGGTCAGATTGAAGAAACCATGTCGCCCATCGCGCTGGACAAGATCGCATCCTGGATTCTCAAACAGTGATGGATCCGGTTATGGATCGATAATCACGTGCAGCGAGTATTGCTCTTCACCCAGTTGAGGCTTCTCCTTTGCCGGAGCGTAGCGCATCAGCAAAATCCCATCTCCCTTTTTCTTTACCTCGAAGGTGAACACTTGCACCATGGGACGATCCGCGGCAGGTTCCGGCCCAGGAGTTTGCGTCTCACCGCTCAGTCTCAAGAGTGCAGTTGATTTGGGATGGACGGACCACTTGTATCCGGTGGAAGGATTAGCGTTCAGCCGAACTTCGAGCACGTCTCCGACTTTGACCTGAATATCGTTGCCTTTGTCAGCGTCGGTAGCCACCTTGGTTGCGGCATTGGCCATTCGGGGGAGGACGGCGATGGCGAAAAGGGTGATTAGAAAAAGCCGGAAGGGCAATTCACGCCGCCGGTCTAGACTCCAAGACTGCATTCCAGCTTTCCTTCCGCGCAGTTCAAAGCGGGCTCCGCTTGTTGCACTGCACACAAACGAAGATACAACTGCCCTTTGGGACGCTGCAACTGAGGTTTGGGTATCGGAAAGTAGAAGGGACGGCCGGAGAGAATCTCGCAGCCGTCCCCTTGGAGGGAGAGTTCTCGCGGATGCCTAATGCTTCTCCGCCGCCGTGGCCAGCTTGGCTTCGGCTTCGGCGATGACTCGCAGCGCCTCGGTGTACTTCTCTTCGCTGTCGCCGGCTTCGCTCCACAGCTTGTTGCCGCGATCCAGTTGCTGCCGCGCGCGGGGCACGTCGATCTCCTCGGGCTTAAGTGCGTCGGTAGCGAGAATCGTTACCCGGTCGGGAAGCACCTCGACAAATCCCCAGCTTACGTTGTAGCGCGACGTACCCTCAGCCCCGCCGTCTGTTCCGCCGTGCACGGTCACATCGCCGGCGCCCAACTCAGCCAGCAGGGGCGCGGCGCCGTAGAGCACTTCCATGTAACCCGATTTTCCCGGCAACTCCACCGCGGACGCCGCATGCTCAAAGAGCGTGCGCTCGGGCGTCACCAGCCGGACACGGAGTTGATTGGTTTCGTCTGCCATGGGCTCCTTTCAGTCGCCAGGTTACAGATTACAGATGGCAGATTACAGTCAAAACCCGAATGCGGAGAACTGTCATCTGTAACCTGTCATCTGCAATCTGCTTTTAAACGCTCGCCTTCAGCTTCTCGGCTTCTGCCAGCACTTCTTCGATTGCGCCCTTCATGTAGAAGGCCTGCTCGGGAATATCGTCGTACTTGCCGGCAATGATTTCCTTGAAGCTGCGCACCGTGTCGGCAACCTTCACGTAAGCTCCGGGAATGCCGGTAAACGTTTCGGCCACGTGGAAGGGTTGCGACAGGAATTTCTGCACCTTGCGGGCGCGGGCTACGGTCATCTTGTCGTCTTCAGAAAGCTCATCGATGCCGAGAATCGCGATAATGTCCTGCAGGTCCTTGTAACGCTGCAGAATCTTCTTCACGCCCTGTGCCACGTCATAGTGCTCGTCGCCAACCACGCGCGCGGAAAGAATGCGCGAAGTGGAAGCCAGCGGATCGACGGCGGGATAGATGCCCAGTTCCGACAGCGGACGGCTGAGCACGGTGGTCGCATCCAGGTGGGCAAACGTGGTTGCCGGCGCGGGATCGGTCAAGTCATCTGCGGGTACGTAGACGGCCTGCACCGAAGTCACAGAGCCCTTGCTCGTGGACGTAATGCGCTCTTGCAGTTCGCCCATTTCGGTGGCCAGGTTGGGCTGGTAGCCCACCGCGGAAGGCATGCGGCCCAGCAGCGTTGAAACCTCGGAGCCAGCCTGCGTGAAGCGGAAGATGTTGTCGATGAACAGCAGCGTGTCCGAGCCTTCCACATCGCGGAAATACTCGGCGACCGTGAGCGCGCTAAGCGCCACGCGCAGACGCGCTCCTGGCGGCTCGGTCATCTGGCCGTACACCAGCGCGCACTTCGAGTTGGCAAAGTCGCCCGGCTTAATGACGCCGGACTCGGTCATTTCGACCCAGAGATCGTTGCCTTCGCGGGTGCGTTCGCCTACACCGGCAAACACCGAAAAGCCGCCGTGGTTCTTGGCGACATTGTTGATGAGTTCCATGATGACGACGGTTTTGCCCACGCCGGCGCCGCCAAACAGGCCGATCTTGCCGCCCTTCAAAAACGGCTGGATCAGGTCGATGACCTTGATGCCGGTTTCGAACATTTCTTCGTGCGTTGTCTGCTCGTCGAACAGGGGCGCGGGCCGGTGGATGGGCATGCGCGACTTTTCGCCGATGGGGCCGAGGTTGTCGACCGGCTCGCCGATGACGTTGATGATGCGGCCCAGTGTCTCTTTGCCCACCGGCACGCGAATGGGGCCGCCGAGGTCGATGGCCTTCATGCCGCGGACCATGCCGTCGGTGGCTTCCATGGCCACGGTGCGCACGCGGCCTTCGCCGAGGTGCTGCTGGACCTCGAGAATGACGCTGATGGGCGAGGGCACGTTGAAGTCATCGCTGACCACGCGCAATGCCTGATAGATGGGCGGCATGGTCGCTTCTTCAAACTGCACGTCGACCGCCGGGCCCGAAACCTGAATTACCTTGCCGATGTTCTCTGCCATTCGTTTGCCTCAGGGGCTAAAGCCCCCATCATTTCTTGCTGCGTTTCGGCACGACTGAAGTCGTGCCCTGATACAAAACTCTGTTAAGAAGCTCCGATACAAACTTGGCGCAATTGATTGCCTCAGTCCATTACAGGGCTGCAGCGCCGGAAACGATTTCGATAATCTCCTTGGTAATGGCCGCCTGGCGCACGCGGTTCATATGCAGCGTGAGCGAGTCGATCATGTCCGAGGCGTTGTTGGTTGCCGAATCCATCGCCGTCATGCGGGCCGCATGTTCAGCGGCAACCGACTCCGTCATGGCGTGGTACAGCATGGAAAAAACATATTGCGGAAGCATGCCGTCGAAAAGCTCGTTTGGCGGATCGTCGTAGATGTAATCCACCTCCGCGGTGCCAAACTTCTTCGCTTCCGTGTCGGCCTCCGCGGTATCAACCGGCTCCAGCTGAATGCCCGCGCTGGCGGCGGCTTCGGCGATGCGCTCACGCTCTTCTTCCGTAGGCTCGGCAGCACCCGTAATCTGCGGAATGCCAATCTTCAGTATGGGCAACAGCTTCTCGACCACGACGCGCTGCTGGATTACCGATTTGAACTCGTTGTAGACGATGTAGGCAGCATCGATCTCCTCATGAACATAACGGGAGATGATACTCTGGGCAAGCTCATAGACGCGGCTGGTTTCGAGCTTCAGCAGCATCCCCGGATGATCGCCGGTGACTTCGACCTTCACCTTGCGCTCGCGCACCTGGAGCTTGTTGCCGTTCTCGTCGGTTTGTTCGTTGTAGATTGCCGCGGGATAATAGCGGCGCATCTGGTCGCGGCCCTTGCGGCCCACGGCCTCCACGTCGATTTCCTTGTCAGGATTGCCGTTGATGAACTGAAGCGCCATCTTAAGAATGTTGGCGTTGAAACCGCCGGCAAACCCCTTGTCACCGCTGACGACGATGACCAGCACACGCTTCTCTTCGCGGATGGCAAAAAGCGGATGGCGCAGGTTGCCTGTCTCCGGATCGAAGCGGTCGATGCGCCGGGTCAGCGACTCCAGCACGCTGGTGATCATTTTGGCGTAGGGGCGCGCCGAAAGCGCCCGCTCCTGCGCACGCCGCAGCTTGGCCGCCGAGACCATCTTCATGGCCTTGGTGATCTGCCGCGTGTTCTTCACGCTTCTTATGCGGCGTCTCAAGTCAAGAACATTCGCCATTTAGCTGCTAGCTCCTAGCTTTCGCTCTTCCAATGCCTTCTGTATCTCAAGTTCAAACTCCCGCAACCTCTGGATGAAGCCTTCTGGATCATTGCTTGTTTCTTCGAACAGGTTGCCAGTCTTTCGAACTGCGCGGGTCACAGACCAACCCATGGAGACTTCTCTGATTTCGACGTCCCATTGTTCCAAACCTGCAATCGTTTCATTCGGCGCCATAGTTTGGTCTCTGGTCATGTGCTTGCTTGCCACCGTTTGCTAACAAGGATCTGCCGTTATGCCTTTACCGCTGCCTCAAGTTCCGCTTTGAAGTTGGCTGAGTATTCCTTGAGAGCTGCGTGCAGCTTGTTGCGCAGATCGTCGTCGAAGGCTTTCTTCTGGGTCAGCTCTTCCATGAATGCGGTCTGCGCGCTTTCGAAGTACTTGTACAGGCCATCTTCGAAGCCGCGAATATCCGTGACCTTGAAATCGTCGAGGTAGCCCTGCGTTCCGGCGAAGAGTATGACTGCCTGCTGCTGCCAGGTGAGCGGATGGAACTGCGGCTGCTTGAGCAATTCTGTCAGGCGCTGGCCGCGGTTGAGCTGCTTCTGGGTGAGCGGGTCGAGGTCCGAACCGAACTGCGCAAAGGCTGCCAGTTCGCGATACTGCGCCAGATCGAGCTTCAGCGTCGAACCCACTTGCTTGACTGCCTTGATGGCCGCCGAGAACCCTACGCGCGAAACCGAGAGGCCCACGTTTACAGCTGGACGAACGCCCGAGTTGAACAGGTCGGTCTCGAGGAAGATCTGGCCGTCGGTGATGGAGATGACGTTGGTTGGAATGTAGGCCGAGACGTCGCCGGCCTGGGTCTCGATCACCGGCAGCGCCGTCAGCGAGCCGCCGCCCTTTTCCTTGCTCATCTTGGCCGAGCGCTCCAGCAGGCGCGAGTGGAGATAAAAGACGTCGCCCGGATACGCTTCGCGTCCCGGCGGGCGGCGAAGCAGCAGCGAAATCTCGCGGTAAGCCATCGCGTGCTTGGAAAGATCGTCGTACATCACCAACGCGTGGCGGCCCGAGTCGCGGAAGTACTCACCCATGGAGGTAGCCGCGTACGGCGCAAGATAGAGCAGCGGCGCGGGCTCTGAAGCGGAAGCAGCCACAATGATGGTGTGCCCCATGGCGCCGGCTTCGGTCAGAGTCTGCACCACCTGGGCGATGGAGGATCGCTTCTGGCCAATGGCGCAATAAATGCAGATCAGGTCGTTCTTGGCGTTGTTGATGATGGTGTCAAGCAGCACGGCGGTTTTGCCGGTCTGCCGATCGCCAATGATCAGCTCGCGCTGACCGCGGCCAATCGGAATCATGGAGTCGATGGCCTTGAGGCCGGTGGCCATAGGCTCTTTCACTGAGAGGCGATCGATGATGCCCGGCGCCAGGCGTTCCACGGGCAGCGTTTCCGTGGAGGCTATAGGGCCCTTGTCGTCGATTGGAATGCCCAGCGAGTTGACCACGCGGCCGATCATGCCATCGCCCACCGGCACGGAGAGAATCTTGCCGGTGCGCTTCACCTCGTCGCCTTCGCGAAGCTCGGTGTAATCGCCCAGAATCACCGAGCCTACCTGGTCTTCTTCCAAGCTGAGGGCCAGTCCGGCAATGCCATGCGGAAAGCTGAGCAACTCACCGGCCATGACCTTGTCCAAACCATGAAGGCGGGCAATGCCGTCACCGAGCGTCGTGATGGTTCCGACCTCGTCGACCTGAACCTTCGAATCATAATTCGCGATCTGTTCGCGAAGAAGCTGCGTAATCTCGTCTGCCTTGATCTGAGCCATTTCTTTCCTTTTCAGTGGACAGTGAACAGTGTGTAGTGATCAGTGAAAACCCTGCCGCTTATTAGCGATTATTCAGCGGGTTTCGCACCCTGATCTCTGTTCCTTGTTCACTTACCACTGCCCAACATTCAACTCTTGTGTTCACTGCGAAAACTGTTCACTGCGCACTATTCACTGTCCACTGACAAGCGCTTCTTTCAGCCGGTCCAGCCGCCCCCGAACCGACCCGTCGTAAACTGTGGAGCCGATACGCACCACCGTGCCACCCAGGATGCCCTGGTCCAGTGTGAAGCTGGCATCGATGCGCGCTCCCGCCAATTTGCCGATCTCCGCCAGCAGCGAAGTCCGTTCCGCCGGGGAAAGCTCACGCGCCGTCACAACTTCCGCCTGGCGAATGCCCAACTGTTCCTGCAGCAGCTTGCGATAAGCCTGCGCAACCTCGCTTACAGCTCCAATCCGATTGTTGTCGATGAGCACTGCAAGAAGATTCCGCAATTCCTTCTGAAGCTTCAGCCTCTCATTCAACTTATCCAGAATCTTCACCTTCTGCAGGGCAGGAATGGAAGGATTCACAAAGAATTCGCGCAACTCCGGACTGCCCTGCCAAGTGCCCAGGAAATCGGACAACTGGCCTTCGATTTCAGCGGTGTTCAGCTTGGCGGACGTGACCACATCGAGAAATGCGCTGGCGTAGCGGGAAACAAAGGCGGCCATCTAGTTCAGCCCTCCCTTGGCAACATCGCCCACGAATTCAGCAATCAGCGCGCGATCGGTTTCCGGCGTTAAAACCAGTTGTTTGGCAGCCTGCTCAATGGCCAGATCGGCGGCAAAGTGCCGCAAGGTGCGCCGGGCCTGCGTCGCAGCCACACCGATTTCCTGCTCGGCGGCAGCCACTATCCTGGTGCTTTCTTCTTCAAGCGTTGCCTTGATCCGCGCCTCGTCCTGAGATGCCTCGTGCTCCACTTCAGCACGAAACTTCGCAATCTCGTCGCCAATGCTTGCCAGCTTGGCTTCCACGGCACTCAGGCGGGCGTTTGCATCCTCGGTGACTTTCCGGGCCGACTCGATATCCTCCCGAATCTTGGCCTTGCGGCTTGTCAAAAACTTGGGCAGCCAGCGGAACAGCGGAATGGCAATCGCGAAAAAGATGATTCCGAAGTTGATGAGCTCATAGCTCCGTGCTGTGGTCTCAACCGACAGGTGAAGGGCCTTGGCCGTCGAAATCACCATCGGTGTGTGCCGGAACCTGTCCAACTCCTCTTGCTCAGTCTTACTGCCCTCAACCTTGGCGCCCTTTTTGTCCAATTCGGCACTCGGCTGGGCCGCCATTTCTGACTGCTGAGCAGCCATCCGCAACGGAACTCCAGCGACCCCGGCCAACAGAACTAAGAGAATTGCAATCGACAAAACCCGGTTCGAAAAACGCAAACGCGCAATCAGATTTCTCAACGGGAACCCCCGGAGGCTGCCGGTAACACGGCGCGGACCACCTGGGTGGCCAAATCCCCGACCGAAGCCTGAATGGTCTGCCGGACCGTGGCTGCTTCCGCTTCCAACTCGGCCTTGGCCTGGAGCACTTTCACAGAGGACAGCTTGCGCGCCGCTTCCAGCGCGGCATCCCGCTCGGCATTCCATTGCTTCACTCGCTGCTCCCGCACCTTGTAAACCTCGGCGCGCGCCTGGCGGAGCTTGTCGGCGTACTCTGTAGCCTTGGCTTCGGCCGCGGCAATGGCCTTCTGCGCATCCTCAAGCGCTCCTTCGGTGAGCGCACGGCGCTTTTTCAGCGTGGCCGTCAAGGGACCCTGAACCAAAAACTGATAGGACAAAACCAGCACGATAAACAGCAGAATCGTGGGGATGGAGCCCAGCAAAAGTGTCCCGACTTGTTGAATGATTTCTTGCATATTGGTACCGGCGGCTCACACGATCTATGTTGTTCTTTGTTGAGTGTTGAACACCTTTTTGTATCAGGGGCGGACCCTCACGGTCAACGAAGTTGGCGCTAAACCGACGGGTCCTGTGACTGCTGTCACGAATTCAGAAACTTCTCAAAAAAAACCCTTGCTTTCGCTGTAAACAAGCCTAAACTAACAATACCACCCAGACCCGCTTCAGGGTCCAGCGGGCTGGCGGTTTCGGGAAGTCCTTCCACTCCCGAAGTCGTCGGCCCGCCTCAATTCTTGGGGCATCTTATCCCAGCATCCTTCCGGCAAATGTCATACCAATCGCAAATGAAGCTGTTTCGTAGTTGAAGCAGACGATGTTTAGGTTCTCAGACGCGCCGGCCGGTTCCTGCGATCTGCGGTATTGTCCCCGGATTTAATCACGATCGACAGCCAGGCACCGTACGTGACCGTCGATCTCCGGATGATCGATCTCCACAAAGCCCAATGCGGAAACACAGTGGACAAGCTCAAGTTTCGGGGCAAGTTAGCGGATCAGTTTTGTGCACGCTCGGGTACAGGTTGCGGACCCAAAGCAGACCGCAGCGCGCGGCGGGCCTTGTGTAACTGGGACTTTGAGTTACCCATGCTGCATTTTTGCATCTCAGCGATTTCCACGTGCCCAAAGCCTTCTACGTCGTGAAGGACATAAATGGAGCGATAGCCTGGCGCGAGCATATCTACGGCCCGATTGAGCGCGAGCCGATCGACCACGCCGGCCTGGGCCAGATCGCGGGAGCCGAACTCGCGGCCGGCGCGTTCTTCAGGCACGCATGCCATGATTTCATCGAGGGAGACAACGGAAAGAACCGACTTGCGCAAATGCATGAGCACAATGTTGACAGTGATTCTGTGCAGCCAGGTGGTAAACGCCGAATCGCCGCGGAAAGAGCTTATCTTGCGGTGCAGTTGGACAAAGGTGTCCTGGGCCAGGTCTTCAGCCAGAGAGAAATCGTGCACCATGCGGATGCAGATACTGAGAACGCGCTTTCTATGCAACAGGTAGATTTCCGTGAATGCCGAGTTGTCGCCAGCCTGGGCGCGGGTAATGATGTCATGCTGACGGCGCCGGGATTGACCCCGCGGCGGGTCGGCATCGAAGGGGTAAACGCAGTTTGTATCGAGGATGGAAATGGGGAATGCAGACATAGCAGTGTGCCTCCTGCGCGGACGTGAGGCTATCCTGAAAGTTCCGCGAGTTACGGCTTGGACATGCTTTGCTCAAACGTGCGAGGTAGGCAGTCGAGTAGGGAAGCGTAGAACGAGGAACAACACAACGGCTTAGTAACTCGATCTGCGATCTTCTTGACTCAGACTTACACGAGTGGGGCACTGGAATCAGAAACTCCGACGCGCTTCCGATCTCCGATTAGTGTCCCATTTGCCAGAATCACCTTCTGGTCAGCTTTGCTCACGGATTGAAGAAAACTCAACGTGATCGGACTTATGGCCGGCTAACCCTCACGATGCGAGACGATCCTGAGGGGTGAAAGGGGCATCCGGCCCGGACGTGCTTTGCCGACTAACTCTTTCACATGCCGTGCCATAAAGGACCAACTCAATGAGTGGCCGGAGTTTTGGACGCGGCTGAGGAATCATCGTGGTTGAGCAGGCCATGCCCCCGCAGCCAGGTTTCCAGCAGTCCCGGCCATTGATCCAGCGACGCGTCACCCTTGCCTAACCCGCTGCCGTGCGCTCCGTTCGCAAAAATGTGCATCTCGGAAGGCACGCCGGCTCTGATGAGCGCTTCGTAGAATCGCAGCCCCTGCTCCACCGGAACCGTCTGGTCGGTAAACGTGTGATACATGAAGGTGGGCGGCGTTTCTTTGGTGACAAACAGATCCGGGGAGTACGCCTTACTGAGCGCCTCGCAGCGGTCCATAAGGTTGTAAAGCTTGCAGTAATTCAGGTGTGAAGTATCCATCGAGATGGCGCCGATCCACGGGTAGCCAAGCACCAGGTAGTCCGGACGGCTTGAGGCGCGGTCGATGGGGTCGTCCGCGTCGGGATTTCCTGGGACAAACTGGGTTCCCGCCAGCGCAGCCAGATGACCTCCGGCGGAAAAGCCGATGACAACAATGCGGTTAGGGTCAATGTGGTAGTCGGCGGCGCGACCGCGGACGGTCTGGATCGCGCGGCGAGCGTCGAGCAAGGGAATGGGAAGCACGTATCCATTCGAGGTGAGCCGGTAGCTGAGGATGAAGGCGCGAAAGCCGCGCGCGGTAAACCAGTCGGCAATTTCGCGTCCTTCAAGATCGGCCGCCAGGTTGCGGTAAGAGCCCCCGGGCAGGATGATGACCGCCGAGCCGTTCTCCGCACCGTGGCGCGGCCCCATGACCGTCAAGGTGGGGATGTCCTCACAGGATTTGCCTTTGGCCTCAGGTGCGTCACCCGCCCATAGGCGCACGGTCTGGATCCCCAGGAAGGCGTTGTTCGTGCCGGCAACTGCACAGGGGTTCGTCTGTGCCAGCGTTGCTGAGGAAGCAAGAATCCCAAAGGCCAATAAGCCCGCAAACTGTTTCAAATCAAGCCTCCCGTCATTTGCCAGGATTGAACAAGCCGCACTTCTAACCACTGATCGCTAACCATTAGCCACTGCTTCACAACCATAGCGCTGTGTGCCCCGGGCAAGGGTTGGCTGCATGAGAGGTCAGCTCCTCTGCCAGTTCAAAACCGTATCGTGCAAAATAATACGCCGCCCCGTGCAAACGTTCTTGAAGTCCGCCGCCGGGGTAGAGTGCCTGCCAGAGGGTCTCCGCGTGCCGCCCGAGAGAAGCCTCGCGTTGCAGCTGAAAATTGGCTGCGAGAGTCCGCAGCCGGTTCATCTGGTAACGCACCTTGCTGGCAGCGGTCTCACCAGAACGCCCCAGTCCCTCGTCCTGTGACCGCATCCAGTCAAGCAAGGCATTCAGCTCGGCATCAAGCGCCGTGCCCGTGGCGGCCAGTTTCCTTTTGCCTTCAATGGGCATCGCCCGCGCCGCCAGCAATTGGGCCAGCGCCATCTCACCGCCGGCTCCGCCCGCTTCTCCGCCGATCTGAAACACGCGTTCGAGCGTAAGCTCGTGACGGCGAAGCAGGTCCCCGATCGCCGGCTCAACAAGCGTCGCCGAGAAGCGTGGCTGCACCGGCGTCATGCGGCCCAGAATACGCTCGAAGAGCACGGCGGACTGGGCGAAGTACGCGACCTCAGCCGGACCCCCGATGGTGAGCGACGTGGAAAGAAGAAAATCCTGAAACACGGGGCGCAGCAGCGCCGCAGGTGAAATTCGCTCCGGCTCGACCTCCAGAATCCCCAGCAGGTCGGCAGTCGAATAGTTCTGTCGCCCCGCCTGCCACAAGCCCGCGGGTTCCTGTGCGGTAGGGGCCGTCCGCTTCAGCGCCAGCCGCGCGCCTGTCTTCTCGTCGATAAGAAAGAGCAGGCTATTCTGCGTTCCGACTGCCACCTGCGCATGGTAACCCGCGGCTTCCAGTTCGCGATTGCGCTCCAGCAGCGCCGCGTGCAACTCATCGGCGCGTTCTAACCCCGCCCTCAGCACTGGCGCGCCCATGCGGTGAACTTCGCGGCCAAAGGCATCCAGCACCAGCAATCCCTGGGCGGCAAATGCCTTTGCGTAAAACTCTGCGAACGCCTCGGCAAACGTCCGGCCCGGCTTGTAGGCAGCGGCCAGCGCCTCCATAGCATCGGAACCACCCAGCAGTTCCCACGCCTGGTCAATCAGCGGTGTGATCGAATCGTCCAGCAGAATGGGGCCTACCGGCGTTGCCGCTTCCGGCGCCGCCGAATAAACCAGCTTCCTCAGCTCCCTTCGCGCGGGAAAGGTGACGTGATTGATTTCCGCAAAGTCGTGGTCTTCGCTGGCCAGCCAGAAGATGGCCGCGTGAGGCTGCCCCGCCGAAGTCGCAGTTCGCGCGTGCGCCAGGGCCGTTGCCGCCTTGAAGGGAGTGAACAGCGGTCCGCCAAATAGCCCCACCTGTTGCCCGGTAACCACGGTTCCCGCGCCCTGTCGCAGTGCTTCAAGCGCCGCATCCGCCTGTGGTCCAGACCCTGCATTCTGCGACGCCAGCAAGTTAACCAGCTCTGGCCAGTGCGCAGGCAGCGGCGGACGCGCGGTCCAGGCTTGATCCACTGGGCCGAAGCCATAGAATGCGTGCGCCCGCGCCTCGCCGGCGCAAAAGTCCAGAAAAAGCCGGTGGAGTCCCGGCGCAACGGTAATTGGATAGCAATCTGCGTTCAACAACTCGTTCACTCGGGGTTCGCTGCGCTCGGAGATTCCCAATCGCTGTGGGTTCAAGTTTTGTTCGGCTCATTTAAAGATGACACGCCGGGCAAAATCGATGCAGGAGTGTCAGTTGAGACTGCCACACCCAACCCATCTCATAGAATACTGGCACAGCCAAGTCCGGTGATATGAGACCCGCACCAAAGCGGGTCGAAAGTCCTGAGCGACTCTGCGCAGTTGGTTTATGAGATGGGTTCAAGTGTAATGCGTATACTTTCCCTTACCGCAAACGTGAGGAGAGAAACAAAGGATGGCAAGCAAAAAGAAGGCTGCAGTAGCCGTTGAAGCAAGAAGTCCAGCGAAGAAGAAGGCAAAGAAGACGGCGCCCAAGGTGTTGAAAGCCCAAAAAACCAAGGCCCCAAAGGCGCAGAAAGCCAAAGAGACTAAGGTCCCCAAGGTGCTGAAAAAGAAGGGGAAGCTCGGAAAGCCGTCTGCCGATAAAGAGAAGGCGACGCTACTCAGTTCCAAGGTCGTCTACCAGGGCCCGCTGTTCCGTGTTCTGCACGACAAGCTGATTGAACCGGGTGGCAAGCCAAGTGAGCGCGATATCATTCGCCACAACGGCAGCGTGGTGATCCTGGCAATCGATAGCTCAAAGAGCAGGAAAAACCCCTGGATCGTCATCGAGCGCCAATACCGTCATGCGGCTAATCAATTCCTGTGGGAGCTTCCTGCCGGCAAGCTTGAAGCCGGTGAAGATCCGCTCGCCGGGGCTCAGCGTGAACTCGCCGAGGAGACCGGCTACCACGCCAAAAAATGGAAGCCGCTGGTTGAGTACTACGCCAGTCCCGGCTTTCTGGGCGAATCGATGAAGGTCTTTGTTGCCGAGGGACTGCAGGCTGGCGACGCCCATCCGGAAGATGATGAAGAGATCGAGTTGCGCCTGGTTAAGCTATCCGAGGTGCTCAAAATGATTGAGAAGGGCGCAATTCTCGACGGCAAAACTCTGACCAGCGTAATGCTGTTCTCGCGCCTTGTTTCGGGTAAGCACAAGAAATAGAGCGTTTAGGAATTTAATCGGAGTTCGCGCTTCTGAGCGGCTTCCACGCTGGGCCGGCATTCGTTGCCGGCCCATTTCATTTTGCGAGACCCACTTTTTATTTTCAATCAACCTTTCGGCGGCTTTTCACGTCTTAGTTTGTATTGGTGTTCGAATCTCCTCGTCCACCAGATCCCCGCAAGACCCAAAGAAAGAAGGAGCCTGTGGCTCAGTACAAAGGGAAGGTCAAGTGGTTTAACAACGCCAAGGGCTACGGATTCATCGGTCGCGACGACGGTCCGGATGTCTTCGTTCACTATTCCGCAATTCAACTGGATGGCTACAAGACCTTGAAAGAGGGCGATGACGTAGAGTTCGATATCGTCCAAGGCCAGAAAGGGCCCCAGGCAGATTCGGTCATCCGTTTCAAAGATCAAGCTGCCCACAGCGCAGCTTAGCCAGCGGAATCGCCGGGCGTTATGGCAAGGCCACCTTCATGTGGCGAAATGGAAGTGTGCCCGGCACCCTCCGCCTTATCACCAGACTCTTTCTCGGGCGATTGATACCAGCAAATCAGTCCGCTGTCCCCGGCTCGTATCTTGCAGTTCCTCACCGTCGCAGGGTTCCGTCTTCTTTCAGATATCTGATTCTGATACGCTTCCGCCATGGACAACCCCACCATTGGCCACCTGCTGTCTGAGACCGCCGACCTGCTGGAAATTGATGGCGGAGATGGATTCCGCATCCGCAGCTATCGCCGGGCCGCTGAAGCCGCCGAACAGACCACCGTTGACCTCGTGACCGCGGCATCTGACGCCGCCCGTCTGCTTGAGATCCCGGGCATAGGCAAGGGCATGGCCGCGAATATCCAGGCTATCGTCCTCACAGGCACACTACCGCTGCGCGAGGAGCTGCTCCAGAAGTACGGAGCCGGATTGCTTGAACTGCTCAAGCTCCCCGGAATGGGCCCCAAGACAGTGGCGCTGCTTTGGGCCGCGGCTCAAATAGGCAGTATCGACCAGCTTGCCCTGGCCATCGAAGAAGGCCGTCTCGCCGATTTGCCTCGCATGGGAGAAAAGCAGATTGAAAAACTCCGCAAGGGAATCGACGAATATCGCCGTAGTTCCGGCCGATACCGCATCGACGTGGCCGAGGATGCGGCCCGGCGCATCACCGCGTACCTGCTGGCTTTCCCCGGCATTGAGCGGGTTACTCCCGCCGGCTCCCTGCGCCGTGGGCGTGAAACCGCCGGCGATCTGGATCTGCTGGTGACCGGGCCGGCCTGCGCGCCTGAGCATACCGCTGCCGCCGTGGAATATGTGGCCGCATTCCCGGGCATCCGCGACATCATTGCCAAAGGTGACAACAAGGTCAGCTTTCATCTGGCCGATGGACTGCAGGTAGACGTGCGCCTGCTTCCTTCCGCGTCCTATGGCGCGGCCCTGCAATACTTCACTGGCTCCAAGGCTCACAACGTGAGCCTGCGCCAACGGGCTCTCAGGATGGGCTACACCCTGAGTGAGTGGGCCCTCGCGCGTCTCGACGACAACTCCGTTGTTGCAGCAGCCACTGAAGAGGAGATATATGCCGCCCTCGGCATGGACTGGATCCCGCCCGAGATGCGCGAGAACCTCGGCGAGATTGAAGCCGCCGCCCGTCACGCGCTGCCCCACCTGATTGAAAAAGCCGATCTGCGCGGCGACGTGCACATGCACACCCACGCCACCGACGGGCACAACTCAATTCGTGAGATGGCCGAGGCCGCCCTGGCCTGTGGTTTCGAGTACATCGCCATCACAGACCATTCCAAAAACCTGGCCATGACCAATGGGCTCGACGATGAGCGCGCGCTTGAACATGTGCGGCGCATTCGCGAAGCCGACGAACAAATGGCTGGGCGGATTCGCGTGTTTACCGGGATCGAAGTGGATATTCTGGGCGACGGCGCGCTCGACCTCGACGACGAAGTCCTGGCGCAAATGGATGTGGTCATCGCCAGTGTCCACACGCGCTTTGACCAGAGCCGCGAAGAAACCACGGCGCGCGTGCTGCGGGCCATCGAGAACCCCTATGTGAGAATCTTGGGTCACCCCACAGGACGACTGCTTCTGCGTCGCGAGCCATTTGCCCTTGACCTGGGTGCAGTGCTGCGCCGCGCGGCAGAACTGGGGGTCGCCGTGGAGCACAACGCCGCACCCGAGCGGCTTGACCTGAATGATCGCGACCTCCGCCTGGCCAAAGAACTGGGCTGCAGGATCGTCATCAATTCAGACTCCCACGATGCCCGCAACCTGGGAAAAATGGACTACGGGATTCGCCAATTGCGCCGCGCCTGGCTGGGTCCGGACGATGTGCTCAACACGCTCACCGCTCCGGAGTTCCTTGCGGCTCTTCGACCCCGGCCGTAATCGCCTTCAAAAGCACCAGCTTCAGGGCATTCAGTCACGATTTTCACCGCTGCACAATACGAATTCTTGTCGAAATGTTCTTGGTTGGGGATAAGATAAGGGCGCCATGAGTCTATTGCAGGATTCCCCCGATTTGGTCGATGTTAAGCCCGGCGAGGACTACGCCAAGGGTTCCAGTCATGTTGTCTGGGCCGCCTGGATCGCAGCCGCGCTGGTGACTACGGCCATCGCAATTTATGTGATAGCAAACCAAAAGCCTCCCGTGGCCACCGGAGAAATTGTTGCAGTCTGGGCTCACCCACAGCACGCTGAGAGCTCAGGCGTCGACGCCAGCGGCGAGGCGATGGCCAAGGAGAGCTTCGATCAGGTGCTGGTCTTCACACAGGTCAGGCTGCACAACCAGAGCAAAGGCCCGCTTTACCTGCACAACGTGATGACAAATATCAAGCTGGATGATGGCATTCACTCCAGCTACGCTGCTTCAGCGGCCGATTACGAGCGCGTATACATCGCTTATCCAAACATGCCCGTGCCGCGCGCAACGCCCCTGGCCACGACGGATTCAACCATCGCTCCGGGGCAAACTCTGGAGGGAACCTTCGTTTCGTCGTTCCGCTTGAGCAAGCAGGAGTGGGACGCCCGCAAAGACTTGAACTTCACCTTTGCACTCCGTTACCAGCCGAGCCTCGTGCTGGCGCCCCAGGGAGCGGTTATCGACCAGTAGCGGCAGGAGCCGGCGCGGTCTTCGGCGCGGAGAGATACCCTGTCACCGTGTTCTTGGCGCTCACGGAGTTCACCACAACTTCAAACAGCATCGGATCCTTGCCCGCATAGAACTGCAGCGGCTCGTTCAGGCTCCTGTCCTTCTTCTCATATTCCTTGTCGTCCGCATACACCACGAGCGTGAATTTGCTCCTCTTGGCGTCGGCCTTCTTCAATTCCAGGCTCACCGTGCCCACCGGCTTCTTCTGTCCCTTGGCCAGCGTGAACTCGTAGATGGCCCGGTCGCCCTTGTGCTTCAGGACTTCAAGTTCGTCGTGGTTTCGTGCAATCAGGCTGCCGTGGTCGCTCAGGTCGCCTTTGATCGTCGTCAACTGCGCAATGGCCCCGGCCAGGTCGGTCTGTGTCTTCGCCACGTCGGTTTTCACGCCCCCGACATCCGTCTTCACATCGGATACCGCGCTGGAAACCGCGCTCACCTGTTGCGCCGTCTGCTTCTGCGCGCTAGCCAGTTGCTGGGTGTTGGCTTCCACAGCCTGTTCGCGGCGAATAAGCTGCTGGGCGCGTTCGTCCATCTGCTTCTGCGTCAGGCCCAGCGATTTACCCAGTTCCTCGGTAGCCACGTTCAGGCGCGCATTGGTTTCGCGCAGTTCCGCGGCCTGCTTCGTGTTCTGCTGCTTGGCATCGGACAATTCTGCCTGCTGGGCCGCCACCTTGTTACTCAGTGTGTAGGTCCAGATCAGTCCACCCAGCGCACAAACAAATGCAACGGCGATTACTGCCAGCAATGCGCCGGAATAGGTTCTAGGGGCGTTGTCATATTCATTGGTCATTTGTTTTACCTTTCGTCTCTTAAGTGGCAGGGAGCTGGCCGCTCTTCGGTATCTCGTTCTATCCCCATTAGACGCCGAAGCGAAATATCCTGCTTCGCGCTTCAGGTCTTCGCGACTTCCCGGCCCATGATCGAGTTTTTTGAAGTCCAAACTCGGCGAACCACGGGGGCGTCTACAAGAATATAGAAAGAATCCAAACTGTGGGGGAAAAGAAGGGCCATGTCCCATCCTCCGTGACAAGGGCCGAACGCTTCCGTTATAAACATCTTTGCTGCAATTCAACCGCTGGGCCGCTTTTCTGAGGTCCGACACGGGGCTTGAAACCACAAAAACAGGGCAAGAGGGAGATCCGAAAGCTATGTCGACTGCAGTCGCTGGGAAGGGTCTGGAAGGAATTGTTGCGGCGAACTCTGGAATTTGTTGGATCGACGGGGAGGCGGGAGTTCTTGCCTATCGCGGGATCGACATTCACGAGTTGGCTGTCCACTCCACGTTCGAAGAGACCACCTACCTGCTTTGGAACGGCATATTGCCCAATGCGCTGGCCCTGCGCGAGTTTCAGTCCCAGCTGGCGCTGGCCCGGTCGCTGGATGTGCGCGTCATCGACTTGCTGAGGGCGTTTCCTACCACCGCAACGCCCATGGAAGTCCTGCGAACCGCTGTGTCAGCGCTCAGTTTCTACGACGCCGACGAGAAAGACAATTCGCACGACGCCAACGTGCGCAAGAGCTACAATCTAGTCTCCCAGGTTGCCATGCTTGTTGCGATTTATGATCGCATTCGAAAAGGCCGGGAGATTGTGCCGCCGGACCGATCCCTCTCTCACGCCGGCAACTTCCTGTGGATGCTGACCGGCGAAAAACCTTCGGAAACCGCGACCCGCACCCTCGATATCGCTCTTATTCTGCACGCCGATCACGAACTGAACGCCTCTACTTTTGCCGCCCGCGTCATCGCCGCCACTCTCGCAGACATCCATTCCGCTGTAACCGGAGCCATCGGCGCTCTCAAAGGCCCGCTCCACGGCGGCGCGAATGAAGCCGTCATGCGCCTGCTTTACCTCATCGACAAGGCCGGAGCCGATCCGGTGGAATACGTAAAGGGAATGCTTGCCGCCCGGCAGAAGATCTCCGGATTCGGCCACCGCGTTTACAAAACCGAGGATCCGCGTGCTACCCACCTCCGCAAAATGAGCGAGCAGTTGGGCAAGGACGCGGGCCAGCCCAAGTGGTTTGAGATGTCCAGGGCAATCGAGCTCTATATCAATGCCGACAAGAAGCTGAACGCCAATGTCGATTTCTACTCCGCTTCCACCTACGCCACTCTGGGCATCGACATCGATCTCTACACGCCGATCTTTGCTATCAGCCGCATCTCCGGATGGACCGCGCACGTCATTGAACAGCTTGACGACAACCGCCTCATCCGTCCCCGCGCCGAGTACATCGGCCCCGTCTATCCCTCGCCATGGATTCCCGTCGAAGAGCGCGGATAAGTTAGCAGCTTTATGACTGGAGTCGAGGATTCGTTTACCACCGCTCCACAATCAGCCGGAATTCGATGATTCTCATGCGAATTATTAGCGAGTTACTACGCACCCTGTGGTAATCTGGCGGCGCTGAAAAATTGCCTGCATGCCGGGTCCGGATTCTACTTCCCGCTCATGACGGGCACAATGTAAGCTGTCTTACAACCACCCTGCGGAACCTTTGCGCTTGCCCGGCTCACGGGGCCGCACCGAATGCAGTACCATTTCTCGCTCCACGAAAGGACAAGTCCATGCTCCAAAGTTTGCATGTGATGCAATTCACTTACCTTCACGTTTTTCTGAGCGTGGTCGGGCTCGGTGCTGGAGTTTTCGTTGTCTTAGGATTTTTCTCCTCGAAAAAATTCAGCATCCTGACCGCGACCTTCATTGTCTCAACGTTCCTTACCAGCTTGTCCGGATTCCTGTTTCCGTTTCACGGCGTCACGCCGGGAATCGTACTTGGAGTCCTGTCGATCATTGACCTCTTCGTGGCGATCTACGCGCTCTATGCCAAGAAACTGGCCGGCGTCTGGCGGACAACGTACGTGATTTCAGCCTGCGTGGCGCTTTACTTCAACTTCTTCGTCCTGGTAGCGCAGGCCTTCGACAAGTTCCGCGCTCTCCACTCCATCGCGCCGTCGCAGACATCCCCGGGATTCGTGATCGCTCAGCTAGCGCTCCTGGTCCTGTTCATTCTGATCACCATTCGCTCGGTCCAGAGATTTCATCCCGTCTAGATCAGCTGTTCCTATCGGGGGCGACAGGCGCGTTCAGAACGACGGATGCGCCTGTTCCCTCCCGTGCCTTCCACAACAGATAAAGCCCCCATGCCGCCAGTGTGCAGTTGTCGCGCACGCGGCCGTTCAGCATCAAAGTTTCAAAATCCTCCACGGCCAGGGACCGCACAACAAGGTCGTGTTCCTCTGGGTCCGGTTCTTTTTCCGTGTGCGTCAATCCGGTGGCGAGAAACACATGTTGCTTCTGGCGCAGAAATCCGTACGCAATCCATAGCCATCCCAGGTAGGTCATTGTTGCGGCATGCATTCCCGTTTCCTCCTTTAATTCCCCCCGCGCCAGCTCTTCCGGATCGTCGACTTCCATCTCCCATCCGCCCTGCGGCAACTCCAGCGCGCGCTCCTGGATGGTGTAGCGAAACTGCTCCACCAGCCACACGCGTCCCTGGTCGATGGGTAGAATGACGGCGCAATCGTCCTTTTCAACGACGCCGTAGACGCCCTGCTGTCCGTTCGAACGCAGGATCTTGTCCTCGCGCAGCCTCAGCCAGTTGTTGCGATAGACTTCGCGGCTTTCAAGCGTAGTAATCGATGGAGATGTGCCGCCTTCGACGGAGTTCATGCCGTGTCCTCGAGCTCATCTTAAAAGAAAGCCCGCGCCGTCCGTCAGAAAGTGAGCCAGCATGTTCGATGGCAAATCGCGCCGACTCACGTACAAAAGGGCAAGGATGACGCCGGCGCCGAAGACGGGGATAAGCTGCACCGCTCCCCATCCCGCATAGTGCGCCCAGGTGAACGCGAGCACGGAAACAGCAACTGCCAAACCCACACTACCGGTGAGCTGCCGGACTTTCTCAATCATGTATCCGCGAAACAGGATCTCCTCAACCACCGCAGCCCGCAGTACAAGCAGAACGCGAAACCAGTAAGGCTGGCTGAGAATCATCTGTTGCTGCGCGAGTACCGTGGTGGTATCCAGGTGGAAGACGCGGACAATCACGCCCATGTGAAGGATCATCACAAATAGCATCGCCACGGCGCCCACCACCGCAAAAACGAATGTCTTCCACGTAGGCCAGCGGAAGCCGACCGAACTGAGAGGCTGCTGCTCGACAAACGCCAACCAGAGCAGCACCACTGCTGCAAAGGTCCACCAGAACGCTTCGCGGCTCAACAAGGCTCGCATGGAATCTCCAGGCGCGATCCATCGGCTGATGGGTAGCAGCGAACAGAGGATCGTCGCGGCCAGACCGCACCCGGCGAGCACCCTTGCTCGTCCAGACTTCAACTGCGCAGACGCCGTCATCATCAAGCTGGTCCTCTTGGTTGTTCTGGCGTTTCTTACAAGGGAGATACGGCGCGTCTGGAACTGAGGTTCCGCGCCTCGAAAAAGAATCTAATCTATGAGCTGCTTAGCCGGGGAAGTCTGCTGGCTCCGCGTCCGGTATTGGCGCAGGCGTCCCATCAGCGACGCCGGACCGCTCACCCTGAGCCGAACCAGGTTGCCCTCATACTCGCGCGCATGCACCACCATTCCCGCTTCGATGGAGGCCAACACGCCGCCCTCGTGCTGCGGAACCCTCAGCTCCGCCTCAATCAGCGGATCGGAAAACAGAGCCTCGTCAATCGCTTGGAGAAGCGCATCCATGCCTTCCCCGGTGCGTGCTGAAACCATCACTTCGCCCGCAGCTCGCGACCGCGCCAACAGCCCCTCCAGCTCATGCTCAGGCAGCAGGTCAATCTTGTTCTGTACCTCGATGCGCGGCTTGTCCAGCGAATCCAACTCGCCCAGCACCTTCTCCACCTGCGCCCTTTGCTCCTCGCCGTACGTCGAGGCCGCGTCCCGAACATGCAAAAGCACCTCCGCCTGCGCCACTTCTTCCAGCGTGGCTCGAAAGCTGGTCACCAGCGTGTGCGGCAAATCGCGGATAAAGCCCACCGTATCGGAGAGCAGAATCTTGCGGCGGCTGGGCAATTCCACGGCACGCAGCTTGGGGTCGAGCGTGGCGAACATGCGCGACGATTCCAGCACCTGCGCCCCGGTAAGCCGATTGAAAAGCGTGCTTTTTCCAGCATTGGTATAGCCCACCAGCGCCACCGTAGGCACCGGGACAGACTCTCGCCGCTGCCGCTGCTGTTTGCGCACCCGCCGCACCGCGTCCAACTCGCCCTTCAAATGGTCGATGCGGGCTGAAATCCGCCGCCTGTCCGTCTCCAATTTGGTTTCGCCCGGTCCTCGCGTTCCAATGCCGCCGCCTAGTTGCGACATCGCCTTTCCCCGTCCCGTCAGCCGCGGCAGCATGTACTCAAGCTGCGCCAACTCCACCTGCAACTGGCCCTCGCGCGTTCTAGCATGACGGGCAAAAATGTCCAGAATGAGTTGCGTCCGGTCCAGCACCCGGCAGTGAAGGGCGGCATCGAGGTTGCGCAATTGGGTCGGTGTCAGGTCATGGTCGAACAGCACCACGTCGGCCTCGGTGGAAGCCGCTTCGCCCGCGATTTCCTCTACCTTGCCGGCGCCGATCAGCGTCGCCGGATCGGGTCGCGACCGGTGCTGGATCAGCTCGGCAACCACCTGCCCGCCGGCGCTTGCCACCAGCTCACGGAACTCTGCCAGGGACTCGTCCGCGTCCAGGCCTGGCGACTCATGGGCATGAGCCGGCTCTGACGGCAGATCGCCTCCGCTGCGCAAACTAGCGGACTCGAACGGCGATCCGTTCTCATCGAAATCCAAATGTGCGATATTCGCGGAGTCAGAGCACACTCCGGCGTTCCGCGCACCCGGTACGCCTGCGCGGTTGCTCCGCGAGCGCGTACCCAGGTCCACTGCTACAAGGACCGCTCGATCGGGTGAACTACCCAAGCCGCCGGTCCCGCTCTTCTCAACTGCCAATCGAGACTGCTCCCCGCGTGCTATCGCGTCTCCGCAGTCGCTGGTGACGCACCCGGCATGGCAACCGCGGACGGGCCAATCCCCGCCGCAATGCCCATGGGGCGATGCTCGGTATGCACCACGCTCCGGTTGCTCACCACCGTCGAAATGGCGTGCTTGAAGATTAATTGCTCCTGGCTATTGTTTTCCAGAAGAACAGAATACTTGTCAAAAGAACGAATTTTTCCGGTCAGCTTGACACCGCTCACCAGATAAATCGTAATCGGGGTCTTATCCTTGCGGACGGTGTTCAGGAATGTATCCTGAATGTTTTGTGCCGGCTTGTTTTCCATGTGCCGATCTCCTACTCTCATTTGATCGTTGAAATTCAATTCCTGTCGGTGAAAAGCCAGAGTGGCGGGTACGGATCTGGAAACCCAGTTGCCGCAAGTGCCCCGCAATGGCTCAACATTACAGCCATTTACCAACCTTTTCAACTCCGCATCGGGTCTCATACCTTCTTTGCCTCGATTCGGATCGTCCGAACCGCAACTCTTGCATCCCCAACCACCCGGATACACGAGACTTTCCTAAACGGCTGATCCGTCTGAAGAAAGTAACGCAAAGCCCATTCATACTCCTTTAGCGGCGGCTAATTTGGCCGGTTCATGCGCAACGCCTCTTCTCGCGCTTCCCACTCTATTGCATTGCCCTTCGTTGGATGCGCCTCATCGCTTGCGGGTAACCCGCACTCCCGCGACTGGTAAAATCAGGTCGTGCAAGAGACACTGCCCGCCCACCGCACGCCACCTCAAACCGCCCAGCCGGTGCCCATGCTGGACTTACAACGCCAGTACGGTCCCCTTCAGCAGGAACTGCTGGTTGCGCTCGGTCATGTCCTTGAAACTCAGCAGTTCATCCTGGGCGAGCCGGTGGCCGCATTTGAGAAGGCCTCGGCAGAACAACTCGGCGTCGCCCACGCCCTTGGCTGCTCCTCAGGAACCGATGCTTTGTGGCTGGCGCTGGCAGCGGCCGGCATCGGCCCCGGAGACGCCGTGGTGACCACACCCTTCAGCTTTTTCGCGTCCGTCAGCGCCATCCTTCGCGCCGGAGCCACGCCCCTGCTGGCCGACATTGACCCGGCCACCTTCAATCTGGACCCTGCGGCGGTGGATGCCATTTTGGAGGGCCCCCGCGCAAACCAGGTCAAAGCAGTGCTGCCGGTCCATCTCTATGGGCAGCCCGTTGCATCCAACTTTTTCCGCCGCATCGGTCGCGAACATCAGCTCACCATCATCGAAGACGCCGCGCAGGCCTGGGGTGCGGAATCGAACGAAGTCAAGGCGGGCGGCCTGGGCCACGTTGCCGCGTTCAGCTTCTATCCCACCAAAAACCTGAGCGCAGCCGGCGACGCGGGCATGGTCACCACCAATTCAGACCAGATTGCCGAGCGCATCAGAATGTTGCGCCAGCACGGCATGCGCCGCCGTTACCACCACGACGAGGTCGGCTGGAACGCTCGTATGGACGGCTTCCAGGGTGCCATCCTCTCGGTCAAGCTCAAGTACATTGAAGGTTGGAACGACGCGCGCCGAATCGTTGCCGAGCGCTACCATGCGGGCTTTATCGCCGCCGGTCTCGCCGAAACGGGCCCCTATCCGAGCCGCGGCATCGTCCTGCCTCACCAGGTCCCCGGCACCCGCCATGTCTGGCACCAGTACGTCATCCGCACCGCGCGCCGCGATGACCTGCGAGCCTTCCTGACAGAACGCAAAATCGGCTCGGAAATCTACTATCCCGTCCCGCTGCATCTGCAGCACGCCCTCAAGCCACTCGGCTACAAAGAGGGGGACTTCCCTGAAGCCGAACGCGCCGCCCGCGAAGTGCTGGCTCTTCCCATCTTCCCAGAACTCCGCGAAGACGAGCAGCAAACTGTTGTGGCCGCTATCGCCGAATTCCTGAGCTGAGCAGGGATACAGTTCTCCGGTGTAGCATATTGCCAATGCCCAAATCACTATTCCGATTCGCACTGCTCGTGTGCGCGGCTCTGCTCGCACTGCCGCCTTCAGTCAGCGCTACCCAGCAGGACGCCGCAACCAAGCCACTCATGCTTGTCACATGGTTCGGTCCAGGCGGCATCCCGCTTCCCAGCGGAGAGGAATGGAAACCCGAGCTGATCACGGTCTATGACAAAGGTACGCGTCCGGTTGCGCAGTTTTCGAACGCCGCAGCCAAGCTCAACGCATCTTTTATCGTCTTTGAGAATCTTTCGGGGAACCCTACGGCAAAAGGCTGCCGCGACGACGCGATCAATCCCATCGTTAAGAACGACGGGAAGCTCATCTCCAAACGCGTTGACGGCGAAGTTAAAGATTCCGCTGGAGAGACACTTGCAACCACGTCCTATCTGCTCGACATGAGCCAGGGGGGAGGCCCTCACCAACCCAACCTGTTTGGCTTCGCGGGCAATGCAAAAACCTGCGCGGAGGTTCACATTTCCTCTGTGATCAATACCCCTGAAGAAGAAGAAGCGATGAAGGCCAACCTCGCAGGCTTCAAACCCGACCTGAGGTATGAGTCTGACGCTGAAAACTATTTCGTGCTTGCCTCTATCCTGTTCAAGGGCGAACCCGGGTTGGCCGCTCCTTATTACAAATCAGCCTTGGATGCACTGCCTGACGATCCAAAATCCCTCACGCCGCGCCGCATCATCATCGATCAGTTGGTTATGTCGCTGGGTATGAGCGGGGATCTGAAGAACAGCCGCGCCGTTGCGGCGAATGCAATTACCAAAGATCCGGACTACCCGCTCAATTACTACAACCTTGCCTGCGCAGACGCGGAAGAAGGCAAAGCCGCAGACGCGAAGCTTCACCTGCAACAGGCGTTTGACCGTCGTGCCAATGTGATCGGTGGAGAGAAAATGCCTGACCCCACGAAGGACGACTCAATTCTCAAGCTGAAGAAGGATAAGACATTTTGGGCATTCGTAGTTGCCCTTCCCAAGGACTGAACCAGCAATTCTGAGTTATTCCCGCTTTCCAATCCCCATCGCGCCGGGCTATCATAGCCCTCCCATGTTCCCCTACGACCCCACCCTCCTCGCCGCCGTCCAAACCACCCCGCAAACCATTCCCGACGTCATTCAGATTATGCAGACCATCGACGCCACATGCATCCCCAGCGACGGTCTCAAGTGGTTCAACTGGCTCTATCTAAACGTCACCCAGGCCGTCCAGACGCGGGTCAACATTACCGACCCCACTGACCCGACCCGGTTTGCGGACCCCGCATGGATCGCCGCTCTCGACGTTGCCTTTGCCCGTTACTACTTCACGGCCCTCGAGTTTTCTCTCTCGGGTGAACCCACGCCCGGCTGCTGGCAGGCTTTCTTCGCCATCCGCAACCAGACACCCATAGCACGCATCCAGTTCGCGCTCGCCGGCATGAACGCCCACATCAACCACGACCTGCCGCAGGCCGTCCTCGGCCTTTGCCAGGCCTTGTCCACCCCGCCACAGCATGGCACCACGCAATACAACGACTACACCGCGCTCGACTCCACCCTCGACAGCCTCATCGAAGTCGCAAAGGTCACCCTCCGCGTCCGTCTCCTCGGCGACGCTCTGCCGCCCGTCTCCGCCCTCGACAACACGCTCGCCGCCTGGAGCGTCGCGGCCGCCCGCGAAGCCGCATGGAACAACGCCGAACTACTCTGGCACCTCGACAGCGATGCACCACCGTTGGCCGCCGCCTTCCTTGACACCCTCGATGGCTTAACCGCCCTCGCCAGCAAAACCCTCTTAGTTCCAGTGGCCTGATAACTGACAACCTGGAACTCCGAACTGCGAACTCTGAACTGTGAACTGCGAACTGAGCCACTGTCCACTGATTTAGAATCGCCCTAAGCATGAAATGTCCTTATTGCGGTTTCGGGCAGGACCGGGTCGTCGACTCGCGCGAAAGCAAGGAGGCCGATTCCATCCGTCGCCGCCGCGAGTGTGAAAGCTGCCTTCGCCGCTTCACAACCTACGAGCGCATCGACGAGATCCCCTACATGGTGGTCAAAAAGGACGGCCGGCGCGAGCGCTTCGATCGCCAGAAGGTGCTCAGCGGCCTTCTCCGCGCCTGTGAGAAGCGTCCCGTCCCCGCCAGTAAACTTGAAGCCATCGTCGACGCTGCGGAAACCTACCTCGTGGACGCTCCGGAGCGCGAGCGCACCACCAGCGAAGTAGGCGAACTCATCATGCAACACCTCAAAGGCATCGACACCGTAGCCTACATCCGCTTCGCATCCGTCTATCGCGACTTCAAGGATGTGCGCGAATTCAAGGAAGAACTCGAAGGCCTTCTGGGTGGGCGCAAGACAAAGAAGCAGGGTACGGCTTGAGCGTGACGCGAAAGCAAGCGAGCATCGGTGTCCTGGTAGGAGCGTTGGTTTGTGCCCTAATCTTCGGCCCAATTCTGAGGGTGCATTTTCTTGAGAGAGCTTTCAATAAACTGAAAGTCGACGATTCCCGCGAGTCCGTCCTTAAAACGATGGGCAGGCCCTGGAGGGACGACAGATGCGGGGACTTTCTGGGCGGCAAATCACCTGGATGCGTTGAAGAATTCGTTTATGCAAATCCCTTCGCACCTTACGTGCCGGAATATTGGATTGTGTCCTTTGACATGAACAGGAAAGCGATTAGTTTTTATTACACAACCTCTCCCTAATCGGGACCGAGAAATCGGAGCGAGAGAATTTCGATGGCGGACCAAATGACGCACAAAGTAACCCTCATCCCCGGCGACGGCATCGGCCCCGAAGTCACCCAGGCCGTTGTCCGCATTCTTGAAGCCACCGGAGTCAAATTCGAGTGGGACCGTTACGCCGCAGGCGCGGAAGCTTTCGAAATCTACGGCGAATACATTCCCACCGCGCTCTACGAGTCCATCGAGCGCAACAAGGTTGCCCTGAAGGGGCCGGTCACCACCCCGGTTGGCGGCGGCTTCAAAAGCATCAACGTCACTCTGCGCAAGAAGTTTGAACTCTTCGCCAACTTCCGCCCCATCAAGAATCTGCCCGGCATGGCGACGCACTGGCCCGGCCTCGACCTCATCATCGTCCGCGAAAACACGGAAGGTGAGTACGTCGGCCTGGAGCACGAAGTCGTCCCGGGTGTGGTCGAAGCCATCAAGGTCATCACCGAAAAAGGCTCCACGCGCATCGCGAAATTCGCATTTGAATACGCCCGCAAACACGGCCGCAAAAAGATCCACTCCATCCACAAAGCCAACATCATGAAGCTCTCCGATGGCTTGTTTCTGCGCTGCGCGCGCAAAGTGAGCGAGGGCTTCCCGGAGATCTTCTATGGCGAGCACATCATCGACAACACCTGCATGCAGCTCGTCATGAACCCCTTCCAATACGACACGCTGCTGCTTGAAAATCTTTATGGCGACATCGTCAGCGATCTATGCGCCGGCCTCGTCGGCGGCCTGGGGCTGGTTCCCGGCGCCAACCTCGGCCTCGACTGCGCAATCTTCGAAGCCGTTCACGGCTCCGCGCCCGACATCGCCGGCAAAGACGTCGCAAATCCAACTGCGCTACTTCAATCCGCAGTCCTCATGCTTCGCCATATCGACGAGCACGCCGCCGCCGACAAAGTCCAGGCCGCGCTTGACGCCGTCTACGCAGCCCGCAAGACTCTGACCCGCGACGTAGGAGGTACCGCCGGTACCACCCAGTTCGCAGACGCAGTGCTTGCCGCGATGGCATAGGGCGTTCGCCGAAAAGTTCTCAAAGATTGCTACGGAGGCCTCTTTGATGACGAAGACTGTCAGATTGTTCATTGCAAATGCGGCTTTGGGAATGATTCCCTTTGGCCTTGTAATCGTGGCCGCGCGATGCGACGCGCAGAACGCTCCGGTGTCGTCCCCCAAAGCCCAAGCGTCAGTTGCTCAGCCTGGGACCGACGTTTCCCCCGGTGCAACCGTCCATGCGACTCATGGCATTGAGCTCCAGGCCACCATCAACGGTCAGGGACCATTCGACGCCATCCTCGATACCGGGTCCGCCAATATCATGACCGCCAGCCTGGCCAAGCGGCTGGGCCTGAAGCCGGAAGGCTCAGGCACATTGATTGCCGGCGGGGGAAATGTTGCCGGTCAGGGCGTGAACGTGAAGACGGTGAACATTGGCGGACTCATCATGTCCGACCAACCATTCACAGTGGTCGATTCGGCAGTTGGCGACGGTCAGGACGGCATCATGGTTGGCATTCAGTTGCTGCAGGCGCTGCCCGTCCGGGTTGATTTCGAGAGACAGCAAATCACCTTCTATGACCCGCAGCGCTTCAAGTACCCCGGAAATGGTGATGCTGTACCCATCCACTACCAGGATGGATTCCTCGTCGCCGATGGCAGCGTCGATGGAATTCCGGCTGTCTTCGGAATCGACACCGGAGACATGTACTCCTTCACGCTCTACGCTCCGTTTGTGAAGCAGCACAATCTCATCGCTCAGTACGGCGCAACCATCCACGGCTACGCGGGCGAAGGCTGGGGCGGACCCGAGCAGGGTTTCTATGCGCGCGCACATGCACTGCAACTCGGCAAAACAATCGTCAGCCAGCCAATCACAGTTTTGTCCACAGACACCCAGGGAGCCGACGTTTCACAGACCATTGCCGGTAACATAGGCCTGCGCATCCTCAAACAGTTCAGCGTGATCTTCGACTACCCGCACGGAAAGATGTATCTGGAGAAGAACTCCAACTACGGCGATCCGGACATCTTCAACCGCGCCGGACTGGTGTTTGACCCCGATCCCGATCACCTGGCAATCAAAACCGTGGTCCCTGGAAGCCCCGGTGCGGCCGCAGGCTTGAAACAGGATGACGTGATTACCGCAATCGACGGCCGCCCACCCACGGACGACACGCTGCAAAGCGCCTTCACCCAGCCGGTCGGAACCGTTCTCCACCTCACCGTGCGCAGTGGTGGAGCAAGCCGCACAGTTTCTGTTGTCCTCAAAGAGGTTCTCTAAACACCGGAGCACCCTGAACGGCGTCGAGTTGTACCCTGCCGATGCCGCTTCGCCAATAAATTCGGCAACGAATCTCCTTAGCTATGCAATTGGCACGAATTCAGCTAAACAATTCCTGCCTTACTGCCGATAGTGTGCGCACCAGCTTTGGGAATCTTCCCCCCGGAATCCTTGGCTCAACTCGCTTTTGTTCTCTCTGAACCCGAACACAGCCCCCGAAAGGAGCTACCGTGTCTGAAACCACAATCGCGTCAGAAACCACCCGTCCTGGCTTCTCTGACAATAGCATTGCCGCATTGGCCTACATCACCTTTGTGCCGGCGATGTTCTTCCTGATGCTTCCACGCTACAAGCACCGTTCTTATGTCCGATTCCACGCGTGGCAGTCCATTCTTCTCGACCTCGCTGCCTTTACAGTGAGCCTGGTTCTTTCCCTTCTCGCGGAACCTGCATTGCATCGCGGAGCGTACTACCTGCTCAGTGCTACGCGGGTCGCATGGGCTCTGTGGTTTGGGCTTTGGATCGCAACTTCACTGTGCGCGTTGACCGGAAGGAGATTCCACCTCCCGCTTATCGGCAGAATGGCCGAGCGGCTGGCAAGGTAAGTACCCGTTCTCCCCCTCGAGCCTGTTATTAACTTTCGCGGGCCGCAGGAAAGTTAGTAACAGGCTCTAACGGGTCGCAGTCTCCAGCGGCTTCACCGAACTGAACGGCACTTCCATGGTACCCACCTTGCGCGTGGCCTGGTCGTAAACGCCGGTACGCAGCCAGTACTGCCCCTTGGGCACTTCAATTTCGACATGGAGTTGCACGCCCGTCTGCTGGAACGCCTTGTAGACGTTGGGCTTCAACTTGAGCTGAACAATGTGGTCCTTGCGATTGGCCACCGATCCGTACTTGTCATACACAATCAACGTCAAATTCAGCGCCCCGTCGTGGTTGCCCTCTGCATCCGGCTTCAGGCTAAGGTCTTTCAAGTCCACGGCAAAGTCCACCGCGTAGCGGTCATGCGGACCTTTCACCTCGGGCTTTTCCGTGGCAGGCATATTCGGTTTTTCAGGTATTGGGCGAATCAAAGTCTTATAGAGAATCTGCTCCGTCTGCGGCATGCCGAATTCCATAAAAGCCTTCAGGGGATCAACCAGGGTTGGGTCTTCAGTGGACTGATTCACCAGGGCCTGCCGTTGCGCCGCTTGCGCCGCGCCCGGCAAATCCTGGTCCAGCGCATAGTACCCGCGACGAAACGAAAGCGTGTATTTGCCGCCCGTCACTTTCACATCAATTGTGCGCAGAGTCCCATCCATTCTCTCGTCTGTGGGTGAATACGACAGCGTGTAAAAGTTGGCACTCCCAGAGATGACCCTATTGATCGCATCCGACAACCTATTGGAGTTGTGGAAGGCCTGGCCGCCGGTTTCCCGTGCCAGCATCTCCATCGTCGAGTGACTGCTGTTCAGGTCCCTGTTCTCGTTCATCACCGCGGTTGAGAAGCCGCCCTGTCCCGCGTTGGGCGCTCCCGCCGTCATGCCAGCCGGCGGACCCAGCAACTGGCTCGGTGCCGAGATCGAATGATCGAGCTGGCTTTGAGCGGTGTAGAGGTTATTTCCTACCACGCCGTGCGCGTCAATCGGGTAGATGGAGACGCGCGCCGCATTCAGCAGGTTGATGGTCTTCCTCACGTCCGCTTCAAACCGCATATCGGTTTGACCAAAAAGGGCAAGCGGAAAGTCTCCCGACATCCAGATCAGGTTCTTGCGTCCCGGAAAACCACCAAGGAACGTGGCCAGTTGTTGTAGATTCTGCAGAGTGCGATATTCGCGATCGCTCGTCTGGGCGTAATGCGTCTCCGCCAGAAAATCCTGCATACCCGAGATCATGGCCGCCGACCCCGCGGTCGTGGTGCCGCCCGGCCCTCCGCCCACCGGGGCTGACATCATGCCCACCAGGTTGGACTGGGCGTTGGCTTCCTCTTGCGATTGCAGAAGGATCGCGGGTTCCGGAGTGGCATTCTTTTTGTAACCCAAAGCAGCGGCCAGAACGGCCGGGTCATCCGCGAATCCCTGCACAAAGCTCAGCCGGAGCGACATGATAAAGATGCCAATCCGCGAACCCGGCTTCAGGTTCTTCAGGTAGCTCCTGGCCTGCTCACGCACCACCATCTGGGAGTCCATCGGCGTATTCAACGTATCCAGCAGCAACAGATTTACCGCTGCCGGAGGCGCAATCGGTGAGAAGTTGGTGAACACGTCTGGCGGCAGAGTAGGGAAGACAGCTTGCTCGTTCTTCTTCGCCTCCTCCGCGCGGTCGTGCTCCTCAAAATAAGAGATGGTCTGGGGCTTTCCCTGGTCCAGCACCGTGAAGGCGTCTTGCTTCAATCCGGTCACAGGCTTGCCGTCATGGTCGGTTACAGTCACGTCCACCAGGACTGCCCGGCTGGTAATGCGCAGCGTCGTCTCTGAGCCATTGGGCTCAGTTGCATTGTTTTGCGGCCACAGCGGAGTTGCAGCCAGCAAACCGCCGAGAACCATGAACGAAATAAAGCGATTCACTTCAATGCCTCTCTTGAACCCCGAAAGATTAGCACAGCAATTCAACGCGCGCGACCCAAGCCGGATCACGCGGCTTTCCACATTTTCAGTTCGAGTAGTGTTCCTGAAAGTTAGACTGATTTCGTAGTGACCCGGTTATAGCATTTTCCGAACGGCTGTATCGGCCTCTTGACCCACTTGCGGCTCCGAACTCACAATCATCGTGGTTGGATAAAGGATAGGCCCGAGGGAAATAACGGAGTCTGCCTGATGCATTACCTCCTGTTCTACGAAGCCGCCGAGGACTACGTTGCCCGGCGCGCGGAATCCCGCGGTGCCCACCTTGCCATCGCTTGGAAGGCATGCGAGCGCGGCGAATTGCTGCTCGGTGGCGCGTTGGCCAATCCGGTGGACGGCGCAGTCCTGCTTTTTAAGGGCGATTCACCCAAGGTGGCGGAAGAATTTGCCCGCGCCGATCCGTATGTCACCAGCGGACTTGTCAAACGGTGGTATGTGCGTGAATGGACGACTGTAGCTGGTGAAGGCGCCGCCGCGCCGATCCGCCCAAACCCGGCCTCGTCCGCGCTATAACGCCGAAGGGGCCAATCTCATCCACAGAGGGTTTTTCCGGGTGGTCGCGCCCATCCTCCTGTACACTAGAGTGTTCACCGCCATGAAGAATAGACAACCAATCGGTATCCTCGGCGCCACCGGAATGGTCGGCCAGCGTTATATTCAGCTCCTTGAAAACCATCCCTGGTTTGAGGTGGCATGGCTTGCCGCCAGCGACCGGTCAAGCGGAAAAACTTACGGCGAAGCCGCCAAATGGCGCCTCGACACTCCACTGCCCGACCGCATTGCCAACATGACCGTCTCGCCGGCCGACCCTGAAGGCGCTCCGAAAATCATCTTTGCCTCCATCGATGCCGCCTTTGCTCGCGAAATGGAGCCGCGCTTTGCCGCTGCCGGATGCGCCGTCGTCTCCAACTCCAGCGCCTTCCGCATGGCGCCCAATGTGCCGCTGGTGCTTCCTGAAGTCAACGCCGACCACCTCCACCTCATCGAGGAACAGTCCTGGCGGAAGGAATCAGGCGGCTACATCGTTACCAACTCCAACTGCACAGCGATGGGTCCGGTACTCGCGCTCAAGCCCATTGACGACCTCTTCGGCGTCGAACAGATCTTCGCCACCTCCATGCAGGCCGTCTCGGGCGCAGGCTATCCCGGCGTCCCCTCCATGGACATCCTCGACAACGTCATTCCTTACATCGGCAACGAAGAAGAGAAGATGGAAGAGGAGACCCTCAAACTGCTTGGCAAGCTCGAAGGCCACACCGTAAAGCCTCTCGCCGCACGCATGAGCGCAAGTTGCAACCGCGTTGCGGTCATTGACGGCCACACCGTCAGCGTCTCCATCAAGCTCAGGAAACCGGCCACGCACGAGCAGTTGCTCGCTGTCTGGTCTGAGTTCCGTCCGCTTGCCGGCCAGGGTCTGCCCACCGCGCCCGATCAGCCCGTCCAATGGACGCCGCAGAACGACCGCCCTCAGCCGCGCTTAGATCGCAATCGCGGCAACGGCATGGCTGTGACGGTCGGCCGCCTGCGCCCCTGCCCGGTGCTCGATTGGAAGTTCACCGTGCTCTCGCATAACACCATTCGCGGCGCTGCCGGTGCCACCATCCTGAACGCTGAACTGCTAGCCAGTCTTGGCAAATTTGAACCTGTTGCAGAGGCGGTCGCGCGCGCATAAGCCGCCGTCATCCGTTGGAAAGAAAAGATTCGTATGAGTTTGGTAGTCATGAAGTTTGGCGGCACGTCGGTCGAGGACCCCGCCGCCATCAGGCGCACCGCGGCCATCGTCGCCGGGCGCGTAGCCAAGGGCAACAACCCCGTCGTTGTGGTTTCTGCCATGGCTAAGGTCACAGACCAGTTACTGCGCGCCGCTGCCGCCGCGGCCGCAGGCGACCGCACGGGCGCTCTCGCCATCAGTTCGCGCCTTCGATCACGCCATCGCGATACCGCTGCCACCCTGGTTACGGCCCCGGCCGCAATTGCCCCGCTGCACCACCTCATCGACCAGAAATTTGACTCGCTCGACGAAATGCTCCGCGGCCTCTCGGCGCTCCTTGAGCTGTCTCCGCGCATCTCCGACCGCATCGTCAGCTACGGTGAACGCATCTCCAGCAGCATCGTCGCCGCCGCCTTCTCTGAGCTGGGCATCGACGCCGTTCATGTGGATGCCCGCCAGATCATCATCACTGACTCGCAGTTTCAGAAGGCCGTTCCCATCGACTCCGCCATCGAATTGCGCGCGCAGGAAAAACTTCTCCCGCTGACCGCCGAAGGCAAGGTCCCCGTGATGGGCGGCTTCATCGCATCCAACGAGGCAGGCATCACCACCACTCTCGGCCGCGGCGGTTCTGACTATACCGGAGCACTCATTGGCGGCGCGCTTTCCGCGGATGCAATCGAAATCTGGACCGATGTCGACGGCATCATGACCACCGATCCCCGCGTCTGCCCGGATGCCTTGCGCGTCAAAGTCATCAGCTTTGAAGAAGCTGCCGAGCTTGCCTATTTCGGCGCAAAGGTTCTTCACCCGGCCACCATTCTTCCCGCTGTCAAGAAGAACATTTCGGTGTACGTGCTGAACAGCCGCAACGCTACCTGCGAGGGCACGCGCATCGCCTCCCTGGCGCCGCATTGCCGCAGCCCCTTCAAATCCATCGCCGTCAAAAAGAAGCTTTCCATCATCGACGTGGTCGCCAGCCGCATGTTGATGACCCACGGCTATCTCAGCGAAATCTTCGCCATCTTCGACAAGCACCAGTGCGCCGTCGATATGGTGTCCACCAGCGAAGTCAGCGTCTCGCTTACCGTCGACTCGAACGACAAACTACCCGCCATCGCCGCCGACCTCAGCAAGCTGGCCGATGTAAAGTACGAAGGCCGCAAGGCGCTGGTCTGCATGGTGGGCGAGGATATTCGCGGACAAAACGGCATGGCAGCGCAGGTCTTCAGCGCCATCCGCCACGTCAACGTGCGCATGATTTCGCAGGGCGCCAGCGAAATCAATATGAGCTTCATGATTGAAGAGGACGACGCCGACGAGGCAGTCCGCTCGCTTCACGCAGCCTTCTTCAAAGACCCCGACCCCGCCATCTTCGACGTTGAAGCAAGAAGCAGATGACAGGTTACAGATTCCAGATGACAGTTAAAAGCCCGCTTAACAGCCTATGGCAGCTCCGGCGGGTAATTGCGTTGGGCTCGATTTTGCAACCGCTTTCCCAAAAGATTGTTAATCTCCCCGCTGCCAACTGCACCCGGCCTATTGTAATCTGTCATCTGTAACCTACCAACATGCTCATTCTCGTCCTCGGAAAAGGAAAAACCGGCAGTCTGGTTGCGCAGGTCGCCCGCGAACGCGGCCACGGCGTGCGCGCGCTCGACATTAATGAAAACCAGGCGGCCTCAGCGCTCACCGCGCCCGCACTGGCCGGTGTCGACGTTGTCATCGACTTCACCACCGCTGAAGCTGCCCTCGAAAACATGCGTGCTGTCCTGGCCCTCGGCGGCCGGATCGTCGTCGGCACCACCGGCTGGTATGCGAATCTGGCCGACATGAAGGCGCTGGCAATCAAGCGCGGCGGAGCGCTGCTCTACGGAACCAACTTCTCTATCGGTGTGCAGAAGCTCTTCCGCCTTACTGCGGAACTCGCCAAACTGGAAGGTTACACCTTTTCCATCAGCGAAACCCATCACGAGTCCAAGCTCGACGCCCCATCCGGCACCGCGATTACGCTAAAGCAGATCATCGAGACTGCTCAGCCAGGCACCCACATCGAAGTCACTTCGCACCGCGTCGGCGATGCCAAAGGCGAGCACATTGTCACCGCCTCCGGCTCCGACGACGTTCTCGAACTCCGCCACGACGCTTACAGTCGCAAGGGATTCGCGCTGGGCGCCGTCCGCGCCGCTGAATGGCTCCACGCCAAATCCGGCGCATGGGAATTCCGCGAAATCTTCGACCAATTATAGGGTCGCCGAACTGCTGGGATCTGGAAAGTCAAGCGTATGCAAGATGGAACCCGTGCGCGGTACCTCGCGCGGCATCCAGATTATTCGGAAAGGAGGAGCGGCCCGTGGAACACATCCTTTATGTCAGGAATGCCGGCCTGGTGCTTACCGGACCCTATCTTCCCAGGCTTTTCGAGACCCTCGAGATGACAGAGAACGTCGACGGAGCTATCCGCTGGAAGACCCAATCCGCAGCCGCCCGCGCCGTGCACTTGCTGCAGTTTTTGGTTGATGGTCAGACGTCCGCACCGGAGCCAACGCTGGTTCTGAATAAGATACTGTGCGGTTTGGATTTGGGTACGCCGGTTGAGGCGGGCATCGAGATTACGGAGAGGGAGCGAGACGTATCCGAACAGCTCCTGAAGGCCATGATCGCAAATTGGCAGGCGATCGCGCAGAGCTCCATAGCCGCCCTCCGCGAAACGTTCTTGCAGCGCGAGGGAAAACTAGAGCAGCACGAGAATGGATGGAAACTCCGCGTGCAGCGAAAAACCGTCGACGTGCTTGTGGACCAAGTCCCCTGGAACTTCTCCGTGATCCTTCTACCTTGGATGCCTCTTCCGCTCTACGTAACCTGGTAGTAGCCCCGGCTTGTAGAAAATATCTGTGTCGCCGCTGCACCACAATACGTCGGCTGAATCCCCTACGGCTTAGCAACCTTCCTCACTAAATCCTCCGGCGCATCCGGACCCAGGATCTGCCGCACACCCTCTTCCAGCACCTCGTCCCGCCCGTCTCTTATCCCCTCAATCGTAGGCCGCACCGTCCTATCGGGAATGATTCCCACCTGCTGAGTCGGGCGACCGTCTGGATAGAACACCCCGATTCCACTGATCATGCCGCGAAATCCGCCCGGCAGCGGAATCGCTGACACATTCCCGTCAGCTCCAGCCGTTGTGCTGCCCACCACCACGGTTTGCGGCGATGCGCGAAAAGCCATCGTTGTGTACTCGGCTGAACTCTGCGTCACTTCGTCTACCAGCACCACTATCTTGCCCGCGTAATGCGGCGCAGCCGGCGTCAAAATCTCAGGACTGCCCCAGTGAAATGCGCCTGGATTCGACAAATCGCCCACCGTGAATTTGACGAATGGCGTGGGCTTCTCAACAAAGTGCGACCCCAGAGCAAACACCACAAACTCCGACGGGTAATTGCGAATATCCACAATCATGCCCTTCGTCTTCGCGGCAAGATTCAGATAGTGGTCCACCTCCGCGGCCTTCACCGAAGATAGCTTGAGATAGGCAACATCGGGTGACAGCAGGTGGAACGTATCTCCCGGTAAGTCGTGGGTAGAACCAATGGCCGTCATGCCCGTTGCAGGGAACCGCTGCGCCTGCACGGATACAGCATCGTTCTCCCGCCGCACACCGACTGTTACCGGACCGCATGCACTGTTAGTCATGGTTCGCGCGATATCGCGCAATCGTGCTGCTTCATTGGAGTCCGCGTAATACGGAATCCAGCTCGCAACCAGCTTATCCACCGGCTGACCATCCAGATCGGTCACCGCATCGCCTGCCATTAAGCCAGCCTTCGCTCCTGCATCTGCGGAGGCAAAGCCCGCCACCACCGCGCTTGCACCGATAAAACGCATGTTGACCGGAAGCCGGCACTCGCCCACCGGCGGCCTTACGCTGAGCGAACTCCACAAATTCGCATGTGTATCGTGGACCGTAGCAATCAGTGCCATCAACTCCCGCTGATATTCCTCTGAAGACTTCGCCAGCGCAATCCGCGGCAGAAACTCGCGCAGCACGCCGTTCCAATCCTCGCCCACAATGTCCCGATTCGGAGCCCAATACTCAATAATGTTCCACAGCCGGTAGAGCGCAAGAATCTGAAACCCCGCATCCGGGTATTTGATGTTCCCATAACTTAGTTCATGTTCAAACGAAGGATTCCCCACGCCCGGCGCAAGCGAAACATAGAACTGGCTCGCGTTCTCCCGGTTCTGTTGAATCGAACGCAAAGCCTTACTCAGATCGCTGCCCAGCAAAACCTGGTCCCCAATCCAATCAAGGTCCGGCCGCAATTCAAGGTCCACCAGGGACAGCGTTTCGCATTGCTTACAAGCCTCAACCGGACCCAGTCCATTGACCCACTGCAACAGCACGGCGCGCACAGCCACCCGATCCGGCGCAGCAAGAACAGCCGGCAGAATGCGGAACAACTCATAGTCCCAATGCAGTTTTCCGCTTGTCACCAGGGGATGGTTATATTTCAGAAATCCCCACACCTTGCCCAGCAAGACAAGGTTCTCAATCTGCACCGGAGTCAGATCCGACAACGCAATCCCCGACCCCGCATCGAACTGGTGGTCGCTGTCCAGCACGCTCTTCGGAATCTCCACCTTCGGCGCCTGCGAAATCGGCCTTCCATCCACCAGCAATTCCAGGTCATCCACCCACGCCTTGCCGGTTCCCGACACGAGCGCGCCCACCACCAGCCGTTGCGCGCCCGGATGTACTGGCAGCGTGATCGAGTACTCCGTCCAGTCCGTCGAGCCCTTGATATTGCGCCGCTGCATGTTATCGAACTCCGCCGGGGCGCCGTCCATGTCCTCGCGCATCCACAGTCCCGCAAATCCCGAAACGTCCTCCGTCTTCAGAAACCCACGCCACTCAATGCTGCTGCCTGCAAAGTCCATAGGCAGCGTTTTCGTAAGCGTAGAAAAAGACCGATCGCCCTCCACTTTAGGCTCGATTCGAACCGAGTGCTGTCCCGAATGGACAACGCTGCCGTCCACCTGAACCGTTCCGATCGGCGCGCCCCACCAGCCCGCCGGCGCGCTTCCCAGTGCATCGCCCTCAAAGTCGAAAACGTCATTGCCGCCTGCAGCCTTGGCTGTTGCGGAATCTTGGCTTGCAGGTTTAGCCTCCGTGAAATCCTTTTTGGAAACCGGGGAGACGGATTGGCCATCCACTCCGCAAATCAACACTGAGCAAGCGCAGGCCAGAGATACGAATGAAACCGTACGACGCATCGTGAAAATCCTCATGTATTACAACTTGTACGACGATCGGAGCCAATGGTAGTCCACTTTAGAGGGTCCTACAACATCAATGCCGACACCGGGTCCGGATGTCATCCCGATGCCCGCAGCCGCAGCGAATTTCCTGCTGTGGAACCCATGGGCCTGGACTCGCCGTTATAATCAGCCCTGTCATGCAAATTACAGGTTGTGGTACGGCAATTGTTACGCCCTTTCGGGCGGATGATTCAATTGATGAACAAGCACTGCGAGCGCTGGTCAACTGGCAGATTGGCGCAGGCATCGATTTCCTGGTCGCCTGCGGGTCCACCGGCGAGGCGGCCACGCTCGATGAAGAAGAGTGGCTGCATGCGGTCTGCATTGTGGCCGATGCCGCAGCGGGCCGCGTTCCCGTGTTCGCAGGCTGCACTCACAACTCTACCCGCACGCTGCTGCGCAGTGCCAACCTGCTCAAGCAGATTCGCGGTGTAGACGCGGTGTTGTCGGCGAACCCGTACTACAACAAGCCCTCGCAGGAAGGGCAGTTCCAGCACTTCCTCGCCCTCGCAAAGACCATCGCCCCGCTCCCCATTGTCCTCTACAACGTGCCCGGCCGCACTGCGGTAAACCTCGATCCGGCCACGGTGCTCCGTCTTGCTGAAGCAGCGCCAAACATCCAGGCCATCAAAGAGGCCAGCGGCAAACTGCCTCAGGTCGCCGAGCTGGTGCATATCATGCCGCGCGATTTCAAAATCTTCTCTGGCGACGACAATCTCGCCCTCGCCGCCATCGGCATCGGCGCACACGGTCTCATCAGCGTGGCCGCAAACGAAATCCCGGCCGAGATGGGTCACATGATCCGCTCTGCACTGGAGAACAACTGGGCCGAGGCCAGAAATCTCGAACGGCGCTATGCGCGCCTCATCGAGGCCAACTTCTGGGACTCCAATCCCTGCCCTGTCAAAGCGGTGCTCAATCTCATGGGCCGCTGTTCTGACCACGTGCGCCTTCCGCTGGTGCCGCCTTCCACTGTCGTTCAGACAAAACTGGAGCGCCTGGCCGGCGAACTGGGCCTGCTCAAGCACACTCCGGTTCCCGATGGCTATGCGGAGGTTTTTTAGAGGAGGCTTCAGTGAGCTGGCTCACAAGCAATCGCTCGCGATCTTGGCTTATAATCCGGTCCGTACATCTAATCAGCTGCACGATGCCTGTTCCAGACACATGCAACTGGGGAGGCTGATTTGTTGAAACCAATTTTCCTGTTCTCTGCCGCGGTCCTCTTCGCGGTCAGCGCTATACCCGCATCCACTCATGCATTGGGAGCCACGCCGCAACTGCAGGTCCAGGACTCAACCAATCCCGCTAAATCCACGCCCGCGTCCCAGGCCCAGGCAAAGAATCTCTATGCGCGCGATTGCGCCCTGTGTCATGGGGACAACGGCAACGGCAAAACCGACCTGGCCAAGGACATGCAACTCAATCTCCTGGACTGGACCGACCCCAAGTCTCTGGGGAACCGGTCAGACAAGGAATTGTTCCACGCCATCCGCGTCGGCAAAGACAAGATGCCCCCCGAGGAAGATGGTCGCGCCAAGGACCTTGAGGTCTGGAACCTCATTCTGTACATTCGCGGATTCTCGAAGGGGCAAACTGCACCCGCTGAAGCACCAGCGGCAGCTCCTGCACCCGCGGCAGAACCGGCACCAGCGGCGGACGCTACAAAACCAACCAATTGAGGCAGAGGTGGAGGTACTGGCGCAAACAAGAGTCACCTCCGCAATGAATCTCCTCTTCGTCTGCAGCAGGAACCGCATACGCAGTCCCACTGCGGAAGCCATTTTCTCAGCCTATGAGGGGATTGAAGCGCTCTCGGCGGGCACCAGCCCGGATGCGGCGAATCCGGTTTCCGCGGATCTCATCGAGTGGGCCGACCTGGTCTTCGCCATGGAGCGTGTGCACAAGCGCAAGCTTCAGGAGAAATTCAAATCTCAACTCCGGGCCAAGCGAGTGATCGTCCTCGGAGTCCCAGACAATTACAAGTACATGGACCCCGAGTTGGTGCGGATTCTGGAATCCGCCGTTCATCCGCATCTGGCAGGGCGAAAGGCTGCGGCCACGCACACTTCTGCAAACCGGAATTCCGAACCTCCCAGTTGAGGCTGGCGGGCAGTCGCGCCCTCCCTTCGGGGCGGTTTTTTTAAACTCCTCAAGCATGGTAATATGTTGCCGAATCAATGCTGAAAGGGAGATTCTTCGCCAAAAATGAATGCCTTCAATTTCCGTCGATCTAACCCGCTTCAACCCACTCTTTTGCGTCGTATCGCCGTGGCGCTGCTCCTGGTAGCCGCGCTTGCTTCCGGCCTTCAGGGCTTCTGCGGTCCAATTCATGAAGCAGCCCGGAACGGCGATATCAAAACCGTCGAAGCGCTGCTCAAGGCCCACCCGGATCTGGTCTCAAGCAAGGAAGAAAAATACGGCCAGACCCCGCTCCACATCGCGGCATTTAATGACCGCATTGACGTCGCGAAGCTTCTTATCGCCAACAAGGCAGACGTCAATGCCCAGGCAAACAATGGAGCGACCCCCTTGCACCTTGCCGCGGCAAAAGGAAACAAGGATATGGTCGAATTGCTCCTGGCCAGTAAGGCAAACATCGACGCCACAGATCATGACGGCTGGTCGCCTCTACACTCGGCTGTGACATGGGGTCAGAAGGACATTGAGGACCTGTTGCGCCAGCAGGGCGGACAGGACCTTCCCGCTCCCAGGGTGCCCCCAACAGCTGCCGCCGATACCCATGGTGAGAAGACTCCGCCCAAGGAGACCGGAAAAGACGGCCAGTTCACCGCTTATCAGGACGGAACCGTACTGGATACCAAAACCAACCTCATGTGGACAGCGCGGGACAACGGTTCCGCTCTCAGCTGGCCCGGAGCCAAGTCCTACGCCACAACCTCTCGCATCGGCGGCTACACCGACTGGCGGCTCCCAACCTCTTCTGAAGTGGCGGCATTATTCGATAAGACCAAGACTCGTAAATCCTACTGCGCACCTGCTGTTGACGAACTCGGCGCAGCTGCGGACGACGTCCATGTGACAACAGAACTGATTCACATTTCCTGCACCCGCCAGTGGACCGCGCAGGAAACTGACGCCAAATCGGGGTCTGCCACGGTCTTCGATTTCCACTCCGGGAAAGATGCTGCACGTCCTGATTCGCCGGAGTTCATCGACACCGCAAGCCGCGTGCTGCTGGTGCGGGATAACAAAACAAATAACAGTAGCGACGACAAGAAGTAGGGGCAGACGCCGAGACATCCCCGAAGAAGGACCGGGACTAACTGATTGATTAGTCCCGGTTGCGCTATTTTGAGAAGAAGGCAAAGGTCTCTTCATCATCTCCGAATGCTCCGTCGAAGAAGAGCATGGGGGCACCACGGGCAGCATCCGTGCGTTTCCGCTGAATGTATTGAGCTTGGAGACAGGAGTTCGCTGCACGTAGAGTCAAACTGAAAGGGCCCTGCGATACTTGAGCATGGACTCCCAACTCTTGGCATCCATTGTTCAGTTAGCCGGAGCGCTTGTTGGTCTTTCCATCCTCGCCATGGGGGCGGTTCTTGTCCATGAAGCAGGTCACGCCGTGGCGGCGGTTCTAAGCGGCCTTCAGATCATTGCCGTGAGAGTCGGGCCGATTGAAATCAAGCGGCCTAAGTCTTTGCAATGGGCGTTTTCACGGGATAGCTTTCTCTCAGGCTTTGTACAAGTCCAGTTTCGCAAGGTACCGGGACGGTGGGCGGGCTGGCAGTGTGCTGCATTCATTCTCGCCGGTCCTCTGGCAAATTTCTGTCCAGCTCTTCTAGTCCTACCTCTTCTACATAGCAATAGTGTCGCTGCCAACATAGGCAGCCTTTTCCTTTTCGTTTCTGTGTTCGTTGGAGCTATGCAGTTGATCCCCCTCAGAACCCAAGAGAACTGGAGCGACGGTGCGAAATTATGCCTGCTGCTTTTCAGCAAGAGAAAACGCGCCGAAATCGTTTTCTTTCACAGCTTTCTCGTGCACATCGACGAAGTCTTCACCCTTTACAAGGCCGGACAGATTCCTTCGGCATGCGATAAAGCCGAGATCCTTATCACGAAGTGCAATGCCACTTCAGGTATAGGATCGAATGCCGACCTGATGAATCGCCTCACGAAACT
>JBEKUP010000023.1:0-71005 GCA_049514915.1 Occallatibacter sp.
ATCGACGTCGACTGGGTGGAGTTCTGCGTGGAAGGCTGTCCCGGATAAGGCGGGACGCCTGTGCCGGAGCCGGGCATCCAAGGCATGGGCGGACCGTCGATGGTAAGTGCCGCGCGCTCGGCGAGCATGATGACGCCGGCGAGAATGAAGGCCAAGGGCCAAAACAGGCGCCAGAAGTGTTCGAGCAGCCCCATGGTGTGAAGCAGTGCAAGCACGCCAATGAGAAGAAGAAACGAGGGTACCCGAAGGCGGTGAATCAAAATGTAGCGGTTCATTTGGAACCTCCTTGCGTGTTGCCAAGACGGCTGACAATCAGCCAGACCCCGAGGGCGATGAAGGCCAGCGGCCACATGTACTCAATGAGATGGCCGTTGAAGAGGTTCAGTTGATTGAGCAGGAAAAGCAGGCCCAGGCCGATGAGCACGAGCGCGCCGATGGGCTCCTTGCGCCGCCAATAGAGCTGCGGAGGGATGGGAGGAGCGGCGGGATCGACAAAACCTGGTGCGGGAGGCGTGAATGGAGCCTGCCATGCGCCCTGAAACGGCTGCTGATACTGTCCGGCCGAATAAGAGGGCGGCTGATAGCCCGGGGACGAGGGATCAGGGCCAGGGCTCGCCGGGCCGGGATTGACGAAGCCGGGGTTGGGGGGATTTACCGGGCCGGACCAAGCTTGATAGGGAGCGGGTCCAGGCTGGCCGGGGGTGCGGGGACGCTGGCCGAGATTGAGCCAGTTGCCCATCTCGTTCAGACCCAGGGGGTCAGGCGGCGGTTGGCCGTCGCGCAGGGCCCTGGCGGTGTGGAAGGCCTCAAACGACTGGTAGAGGATCCACGCGGCGATGAAGAGGCCAAAGATGCCGTGGTACTCGGTGATGCTGACAAGCACCGCGAAGATGACGACGTGGATCAGCCCCTTGAAGAACTGGCCGTTGTACATGGCGCCGACGCCGGGGATGAGGCCGAGAACGGCCGCTGCCGCCGGATTGGGGCCTTGCGCGTTCGCTGCGACGAAGGGCTGTTGAAGGGTCTGCCATGAAGTCCAGCAGGGCTCGCAGAGAATCTGCCCTCCTGTCGCTGTGCGTACGCACGTTGGGCAAAGTGCTTTGCCGCAATTCTGGCAATAGGCGGTTGCGCTGACACCGCTGTGATTTACGCAGTCCATAGTGTGCTCCTTTCCCGTAGTGCAATTGCGGAGCCGCCGGAATGCGCGGACCGAGACCCGAACGTGAGGGAAGGCAACGTCAGGGAAGCTTCAAAAAAATCAGAGGATTCAGTTTGCGCCGGAAGCTGTGATGGGCTGCCGGACTGTTGCGGAGGATCGACCCGGGAGCCTCCGTCCTTGCGTGGGGCGGGAGCCTGTTTTGACTCTCCCGGAGCGGGCTGTTGCTGGGCTGGCGGGTTATCCGCGTCTCCGCCCTGACTTTCGCTCTGCGTGTTGTTGCGCAGCTCGCGCATTCTGGATTCAACCTCGTAAACAAAACGCAGGTGATCGTAATAACGGATGATGGGCGTCGAGGCCATGGCCAGGCGGCGCTCCATAAAAGACTGCACCGCGGTGGGACGCAGGGCGGAGAGGCGCACATCGTTCAGGCGAAAGCCGGTGAGATAAAGCGTGAGGGAGATGGAAAAGAAAGCCATGGCTGCAGTCATCAGCAGGCGGGGCTCGGCGAAGCGGCGCACGCGGCCCACAAAGCCTGGGCGCTGCCAGGCCGGGGGAATGGGCAACACGTTGCTGCTGCTGGCGATGAGGCCGTAGCCCTCAATTTGACCGGGGCCCGTCTGGGCCAGAATTCTATCAAGAAGGCCGGCTGGGACTTCGGGTTCCATGGAGAGGAACCCGAGCCATTCCCGGCCCTTACGGGCTTCGTCAAAGAGCGCCGTGCAGGCTGGGCAGACAGCCATGTGGGCACTGAAGGTGGCCTCGTCTTCAGGCCTGAGGAGCCCGTCAAGCGCGTCGGCCAGAAGGGTCTCCCACTGGCCGCAGGCCGGAGAGCTCGGAATGTGTCCGCGATCTGCCATGGTTACATCACCTCCCGTTTATTACGTTCCAGCAGGCGCGCCAGTTCCGCGCGGCCCCTGCTGATGCGGGACTTTACTGTCCCTTCGGGTATGCCTAATACCTGTGCGATTTCCTTGTAGTCCAAATCCTGCAAGTCTCTAAGAATGACGGCTTCACGAAGCTCGACGGAGACACGCGCGAGGGCATTCTGCACCATTTTGGCGAGCTCCTTTTGAGCGGCCGATTCGTGCGGCGAGGGACCGGAAGAAGTAAGGCGATCGATGGGCTTGAGTTCTTCTGTGGACTCCCAGCCGTCATCGAGAGAACCGGTGGCGCGCTGATTGCGGGTGCGGCGGAAATTGTCGACCAGCAGGTTGCGGGTCATGGTGGTGATCCAGACCTGAAGGCTGCCGCGCGTGGTGTCGAAGCTGGCGAGGTTGGAATAGATCTTGAGGAAGACGTCCTGGGTCAGGTCTTCAGCGTCGGCGGGGTTGCCGGTAAAGCGATAGCAGAGGCCGTAGACACGGCGGTGGTGAGTGCGGACCAGTTCGGCCCATGCACCGGAGTCGCCGTTCATGCAGAGCCGCACGACTTGAGACCAGTCGACTTCCAGCGGATTTACCTCCACACGCGCCTGGCGAAAGGCAGGCGTAACGGCCCTTCCCCCCTGGAGATGGCCCGCGGGGGCCGGCCTGGCATTGCCTTTGCCTGGACCTTCCAGAGTACGCCGTGAAGGGCCGGCCGGCGATGCCAGTCCTATCACGCTCCAGCTTAATGTAGCCACGCATTGCATAGTTTGCTAATACGTGGGAATTGTGGAGATTGTTCCCGGCAGGGAAAAGTGAGAATGAAATGGCTGCTCAAGTGGTTGCCTTTCGCGTCGACATGAACCTTGCGGGCAGCCTTTTCGAGATGTTTCGGTTGCTGAGAATTGAACTAAATGAAGTAAAGGATTGCTTAGAATTGAACGCTTTTTTGGGAAATGCGCTTATTTTGCACGGGATAGCAGCTTAACTTGTTGATAATGCCTTCGTTATTTTGATTTTGTTCTCTATGCAATTGCGCGCGAAAGGACAGATTACAGATGACAGTGACGGTGACCTGCCGTGGGCCGCCTTGTTGGTGCGGGCTGCAAGGTAGTGCATCGAATCGCGCCTGAGGCTTTGGTGGCGGAAGCAGGCGCGGTAACCTTTGCGCTCGGGCTTCATCTTAATGTTGGCGCTCATGTAGTGGTCTTCCCTGGTGCTGGAGGTTTTATGGCGAGAGTTCTGTTGCTGATTGCATTGATTGTCGTGGCTGTTGCCGCGGTGGGCGTTTACAACAGCGCGAAGGGAGCGGGGCGGTCGCCGATTCCGGCGGCTACCACCGATGTTGCGTTGACACAGGCACCGGGGAAAGAGACGGCGGTGTTCGCGGGGGGGTGCTTCTGGGGGACGCAGTCAGTGTTTGAGCGGGTGAAGGGCGTGGTGCAGACCACCGTGGGGTATGCAGGCGGGTCGGCGGACACGGCTACCTATGACCAGGTAAGCAGCGAGACTACGGGACATGCGGAATCGGTAAAGGTGGTTTACGACCCTTCGAAGATCACTTATGGGCAACTGCTGCGGATCTTCTTCTCAGTCGCGCACGATCCGACGCAGTTGAACCGGCAGGGGCCGGACCGCGGCACGTCTTACCGGTCAGTGATCTTCTATGGCAACGATGAGCAGCGGAGACTCAGCGAGGCGTACATCAAGCAACTGGACGCGGCGCATGTTTTTGGCGGGCCGATTGTGACACAGGTTGTTCCGCTGAAGGGGTTCTACGATGCGGAGAGCTATCACCAGCACTACGCGGATAACAACCCCAGCAATCCGTACATTCTGGTGTGCGACCGGCCGAAGATCGAGGCGTTGAAGGCGCAGTTCCCGGAGTTGTTTGCGGATCGGCAGGGGAAGTGAAGCTCTTTGCGCGCGAGGTGCGGGGCGGTTTTTGATAACTTCCGATTCAATGTGACTTGTCCGGAACCTGGGATTTTGTTCCACGGTACTCGATTCGATATTGGGCGAACTGGCGTCAATCCAGAATCATTCACTAAGAGAAGGGCGTTTACGGGGACTAATCTCATCTCTCGCGCGTAACCGACGCTCATTTGCTCAATTGGCGAGAGTTGACCTTCAATGGAGCCCGATTTGAAATGTTTTATTGCAGTTGAATCATTATCTTTCCCCGCAACTCGCTGCTTGGGTTCCTGTTGAGAGCTTCGCGAAACCATTGGCGTGCATCCGCGCCGAAACCTTGCTTCAGAAGGGAAAGACCGAGGTTGAAGGCCGAGGCCGCATCATCCTTGTCGGCTTCAGCGGCAATTCTATAGCTTGATGCGGCCTGGCTCCAGTTGCCTGAATCGAAGTAGCACTGTCCCAGCTGAAAATGCATGAACGGGTAGGCGCCGTCCGACAACCGTACCGCTTCTTGAGCGGCCGAGGTGCACTCTGAATACTTCTCCATATTCTCGAGAATCTGCGATTCCAAATGCATACCAAAGGCGTTTTGTGGATCCGCGGAAATAGCTTCCTTTATGTATTCCAACGCGGACGGGTATGCTCCCCGCACGTTCAACACATCTGCCATATCCCTATAGACCATAGGGAGGCTTTCCTTGAAAAAGTGCTCAGTGCCTTTGTTGGTGTTCTTGACGGAGGCCCCGACACATTTTCTGCCATCAGCAAGGACTTTGTCTTGATCAGTAACACGCTGTTTCCAACGGTCCCCGGATGCATAGCAGCTGTCGTACTGGTAGTAATCGTCCCCTGCCGCGGCCCTCTCGTAAGCATCAGCGGATGAAGAGAAGTCTTTTGCTTCTTCCCTACGGTCTCCCTCAGAGTCCCAATCGGAGGCCGTCGGCTCATACTTCGCCGCATATTGGCGGAACCAGGATTCAGCTTCCTCCGGCTTCTTTGCTTTGGCGTTTTCCCTGATAAGGTTTCTGAACGCGACCTGAACAAGATCTACGTCGCACACTGTGAGGTGCCCGTTTACAACTGGGGACTGAATCATCGCGGCTTCGGCGTACGCGCCTTCATTGTCCTTCGCTCCCCCAAGGACAAAACTGGCAAGCAAGTAATCCGTTCCTTTTGCAAGCCTCCTGGAATCGGCTGCTTCTCTAGCCGCATCCTCGAAGAATTTCTTGGAGGTGGCCTCCGCCTCAGCTTGGCTAGGGCTGTCCTTTTCACTAAGGATCGAAACGAAGTTTTCGGTTTGTGCGCGGTCGAGCAGAAGGTAGGAAAGGAGTGCTCTGTGGCCGGCGGAGGCTTTTAACTCATTGAGCTTTTTCGCAGCGGCGATCCCGCCGTCGCTGAAATCGAGGGATCTTGTTCCGAGGCACGCCACGTCGGTGAGAGCGTCTTCATTGTTGGAATTCAGGGTGACTTCGCCCATGATTTGTTTAATCCGCAGTCCGAATTTCTGATAGTCGGACGTGGGATCATCCGAGTACTCAAGGCCGCTTCTCTGGATTTGCAACTTCTTAGCTTCTTCGATCGAACTTTTCGTATCAATCGCGGTGCCTGTTTTGCTGCTGTTCTCAATCAGGGCCTTGAGATAGGCAGACGGTACAGCAAAGTTGAGGTTTTGTCCGTTTTCCAAGACCCCTACCGCAATGCCGACAACCTCTCCTTTTGCGTTCAAGACCGGTCCACCCGATGAGCCATGCGAGATCGGACTGGTGATTTGAATTAGGTCGCGATTGTCCTTCTTCCGCAATCCGGAAACTATCCCCTGGCTGATGGTCTTTTCGAGGCCCTCAGGGTTGCCGATTGCAAAGACCTGTTCCCCAGGCGAAACTGCGACAGTGGATAGGACCAACGGTTTCGAGGACAGGTCTGCATCCAGAGTGAGAAGCGCCAGATCGTTTTCCTCGTCAATACGGAGAACCCTCAGCGGAATAAGCACTGGTCCTACCGAGAGGACCGGACTCCCGGCGCTGGCGACATGTGCGTTGGTCGCCAATGTCCGCGAGCCGACTAAAAAACCGCTCCCGAGGGCCGTTGGCGAGCCTGAACTATCATTCAGATAGATCAGAAAGACCGAGTTCTGGGACGAGTCGTATACCTGCTTGGCAGTTTCGGCAGTTTGCCCTGACAGCCTGGCGCAGGAAACCAAAAGGGCTCCGAAGACGAAGACTCGCATGGAAAACCCCCAAACTTAGAACGATGTTTGCCGATAGTTTACCCCCTTTCGCAGTAAGCGGAAGGCAGATTTGAATGACTAATGAGCGGATCGGATGGCAAGGCGGGTGGTCCGGGGTTAGGGGGGCTAGGGCTCCTGACGAGAATTGAGGTTGAAAATGGGGGCTCACAATCTCGACATTGGGATTTCAGAGATGACGGACTTAGCCTCGACTTCAGTCGTCACAACGGTCTGGATCGAAGCGGAATCATTAAGTCGTCGATTGACGGCAGATCGGTGCCCTGAAGCCGGCTTGTGTTTAGTAACCGCTGGCGTCGCGAAGGTTCAGGATGACAGTGCTGTGTTCTTCGCGTCGCGGCCAAGAGAGCCACGAGCAGATTATGATGTCCCCGATGCACGAGCACAGCTATTTCACATACATCATGGCGAGCCGCAGCCACACGCTCTACATTGGCGTTACAAGCGACCTTCACAAGCGCGTGTTTCAACATAAATGGAAAGAGCACGAAGGCTTTACGGCGAAGTACAACTGCGACCGGCTGGTGTGGTTCGAAGGGCGTGGGGAGATTGCGGCGGCCATCAGGCGCGAGAAGGAACTGAAGGGCTGGAGACGATCAAAGAAGATCGCCCTGATTGAAGCTATGAACCCGGTCTGGTTGGACTTAAGCCGCGATTGGTACGACTATGAGCCTGCCGATTACCGTCGTGCGTTGGATCGAATGGACTCTTAGAAACAACCGCAGATCCCTCACTGCGTTCGGGATGACAGTGCTGTGGGTGGAGATGATGGTGCCAAATGGGCATTGTGGATGAGGTGGCCGATGCGGAAGATAAGCAATGCACCGAGGTTCAGGCCATCATCACAACCGCATGGCAGCCGAGTTTATGCAGGACCGCTGGCCACCCGGCAGAAGTTATTTGCCTCCCCTGAGTGCAGGATAATCGACGCATGGTAGGATATTCCTACTGAGGTTCTTCGCTATGGCCGGCCCGCAGGTTGTCCTCGAGTACTTGACCACGACAAAGATTGGGGAGAAGGGGCAGCTCACGGTCCCGAAGCAGTTTCGAGAGGAATTGGGGCTGGGGAATGGCGCGCCGTTCGCGGTGTTGCGGCTGGGAGACGGGCTGATTCTGTTGCCGGAGCAGAAGCGATTCGATCAGCTCTGCGAAAAAATCAGCGCGACTCTGACTGGAGCGGGAATCACGCCCAAAGCCTTGTTGGCGACATTGCCGGAGACACGGCAGCGCGTCTTTGAACGCCGCTATGGGGTGAAAGACTCAGCGGTGCCTTCTTCCGGCCCGAAGCTTGAGGAGCGCCGCAGGAAGTGACGCCCCGTCGAAGGCTTCGTTTGTTCCTGGATTCGAATGTCCTGACATCAGGAATCGTTTCCGGATGGGGACTGGATAAGGCGATTCTGTCTCTTTGCGCGGCAAAAATCTGCAGACTGGTTTTGGCAGAAGCAGTGCGCGAGGAAGTGGAAGAGAATTTGCTGTTCCATGCACAGTGCCTTTCCTCGTCGGAAGCCGACAAATTGATTGAAGATTATCGCGGCCTGATCCAACTGACCCGGCCGGAGCTAACTCCGTACCCGGATGCGGATTTGGTTCAGGCGAATCGGCATCTGATTCGTCACGCTTCCGATGTACCGGTATTGCTTTCGGCCATGGCTGCCAAGCCGGATTGGCTCTTGAGCAACAACACGAAACACTTCACCCCGGCCGTCGCACAGCGAACCGGTCTGCGCATCGCCACGCCGGTGGAATTCTTCCAAACGCTGTCCTCGCTGCTTCCATAAGAGGGCTCAGGCACCGAAGGTCCAGTTTCCGGAGCTGTTTGCGGATCACCAGGGGAAGTGAACCCGGCGTTACACGAGAAAAACATTCAAGACCGGCCGACTGACGATACAATTCGAGGGACTCGGCTCAAAGGGAGTTCCCATGCGAATCGTTCGCCGTCTTTTGCCATCGGCTTGCATAGGTGTGTTTCTGGTGGTCTGTGCGGGGGTGGTTTTGCCTGCCGGGGCGCAGACGACCGCGCCGAATGAATGGACGTGGGTGGGTGGGAGCGGCGTGGTCGGCAGCTCCCGCGGTCAGCCCGGAGTGTACGGGACGTTGGGAACCGCTGCAACGGGGAACATCCCTGGCGGCCGAGCCAGTGAAGCGGCCTGGACCGACAGCAGCGGGAACTTCTGGCTCTTTGGCGGTGAGGGATTCGATGCCAACGATAACCAAGGCTATTTGAACGACCTTTGGGAGTTCAACCCCTCAACAGGTGAATGGGCCTGGATGGGAGGAAGTAGCACGTTGCCGGCTAGCTGCGCAGGCAGCACGACCATCCCATGCGGACCGCCCGGGCTCTACGGGACGTTGGGAACACCCTCCACTCTCAACGTTCCCGGGGGGCGCTGGGGACCTTCGAACTGGACCGACACCAAGGGCAATCTTTGGCTCTTTGGCGGCTATGGACTTGATGCCAGTGGCAATCTGGGCGAGCTCAATGACCTTTGGGAGTTCAATCCCGCCACAAAATTATGGACATGGATGGCCGGGAGCAGCACTGTCGGCGCCAATGGCGGCCAGCCGGGAAATTACGGCACATTGGGGATCGCCACTGCGACGAACGTCCCAAGCGGCCGCGACTCCTCCACGGACTGGATTGACAAAGACGGAAACCTCTGGCTCTACGGGGGCGAGGGCTTCGACGCGCAGGGAGTTTATGCCCAATTAGACGACCTCTGGGAGTTCGACACGTCAACAAACGAGTGGGTATGGATCGGGGGGAGCAGCACGGTACCGGCCCTCTGTGCCCCGAACACGGCTAATGATTGGACGTGCGGTTGGCCGCCAATCTACGGTGCGTTAGGGGTGCCTGCCACTGGAAACACCCCCGGAAGCCGCGGCGCCGCCACTAGCTGGACGGACAGTGGGGGCAACTTCTGGCTGTTTGGAGGACTCGGCACGATTTACGGGCCGTCTTTCGATTTCTCATTGAGCGATCAATCTGACCTTTGGGAATTCATCCCTTCCGTCAACGAATGGGCGTGGATGGGCGGAAACAACAGTTTGGTCTGTGACCAAGGTCCCTCAGGAGATTTGTGCGGCGGCGAGAACGGCGTCTTCGGGACGCTGGGAACTCCGGCCGTTGCAAACATCCCGGCAAGCCGCAGTAATGCTGCGAGTTGGACCAACAGCGATGGCAGTTTCTGGCTCTTCGGAGGGAACCAGTCGCTATTAGATGGTAATGTCGGCCTTGAGTTCTGCAACGACACCTGGGAGTTCACTCCTTCCGCCAACGAGTGGGCGTGGATGAATGGAAGCTCTGAGGAGTTGTTTTTCGGCAACAATTGTCAGCCGGGCGGGGTTTGGGGGGTGCTGGGAACACCTTCTGCCGAGAACATCCCCTCAGGAAGAATCGGTTTCGCCAATTGGACCGATCGTAGCGGCAATTTCTGGATTTTTGGAGGTCTTGGCTGGATCGAGAATGGCCAACTTTACGCCTACCTCAACGATCTTTGGGTTTACAAGCCCGTAACACCGGCTCCGATACCTTCCTTCGAGTTGGTCGCCTCTCCTAACCCGATCACCATAGGCGCAATTGGCTATAACGGTGCGACGACTGGCACCACGGCGATTGGCGTTGTTACAGCGGACGGATTTGATTCCCCTGTCACCTTAACCGCCGCGACCGACACGATGAACGGCGTTACCGATATCACTGGCAGCCTTAGCCCGAGCACGATTGCGGGCGCTGGTTCATCCCAGTTGACGGTGTCGGTCTACGGTGCAGCGGGCCTTGTCGCAAATACGTACCCCCTTACCATCACTGGGACCGGTGGCGGCGTTTCGCAGTCCGTCGTAGTGAGCATCATGGTTTCAGGCGTTACACCAATGCCCCTGCCGACCTTTTCGGTTGCGCCAGGGACTTATCCAATGGCCCAAACTGTGGCAGTCAACGATTCGGGGGAGTTTCCACTTGTCTACTACACGACCGATGGTTCCATGCCAACGGTGACATCTCCCAGTTACGTAAGCCCGATCACTGTGTCATCAACAACAACGCTCAAGGCAATTGCGATAGACCCTACCTACACTTTTGCTCCGAGCGCAGTGGCAACCGCGACTTACGCCATCGGCCTTCCTGCGGCGGCCACTCCTGCGTTTAGCGTGCCGGCGGGGACTTATGCTGCGGATCAGTCGGTGGCGATTATGGACGCTACGGCCGGGGCGACTATCTACTACACCACCGACGGGACTGCGCCGACTACGGGGTCTATGGTGTATGGCGGGCCGATTCCGGTGATGTCGACGGAAACGATTGAGGCGATTGCTACGGCGAGTGGGTACTCGACAAGTGCTGTGGCGACGGCGACTTATACGATTCCGCAGAGTTTCACGCTGTCGCTGAATCCGACTTCGATAACCGTGAAGGCGGGAAGGAGTGGGACGTCGCTGATCACCTTGCAGGATGAAGGCGGATTCAATGGTAATGTCTCGTTTGCCTGCATGGGGTTGCCGGCGGGGGCGACTTGCAGCTTCGCCATCGATCCGGTGCCGACGCCTCCGGGTATCACCTACACGACGTTAACGGTGAGCACGGCTTCGACTACGGCGGAGATGCGGCGGGGTTCGGGGGCGCTGTTTCCTGGGGCGGCACTGGCGGTGGCGATTTGCTGCTTCGGGTTGAGAAAGCGGCGACGGTTGCTGATGCTGGCGGTTGGCGCGGCTGGGTTGGGTGTGCTGGGCGGGTGCGGTGGTGGAACGCAGCCGGTTACTTCGACGGTGACGGTGACTGGGACTTCAGGAACGCTGAGCAGCACGGCTACGTTTGCGCTGACGGTGAACTGAGGCGCCTGCGGTTTTGTGGAGATGGTGAGTCGGGCGGCATGCTTCCCACCCATTCCGTAAAATGAGCGGAATGGATGGGGTACCCGACGTGTGGGATGGTATGGATGTGCTGTCAGTAGCGTTGGAGGAATTCGGGGTCGACCGGATTCTCAAACAGCGAGGCGTCTCTGGTGACGATGGTCAACCCTGACGGAGTGACGAAGTATCTCCGCTTGTCTTCTACCGCGTCATAGCCGATGACCGTTCCTTCGGGGATGTGGACGTCGCGGTCGATGATGGCGCGGCGGATACGGCAGTGGCGGCCGATGTTGACGTGAGAAAAAATGATGCTGGCGTCGACATCAGAATAGGAATTGACGCGGACGTCTTGCGAGAGGACAGAGTTGGATACCGATGCGCCGGAGATGATGACGCCGGCGGTGATGACGGAGTTGATGGCGGAGCCCGTGCGGCCCGGTTCGCCGAAAACGAACTTGGCCGGCGGATACTGGCGGACGCGCGTGCGCATGGGCCAGTTCTTGTCGTAGAGGTTGAAGACCGGCGAGACGGAGCAGAGGTCCATGTTGGCGTCGTAGTAGGCGTCGAGAGTGCCCACGTCGCGCCAGTAAAGCGCTTGCTGCTTGTTCTCATCGACGAAGCTGTAGGCCATCATTTTCTTCTTGCCAAGCATGTTGGGCAGGATGTTGTGGCCGAAGTCGTGCTTGGAGTTGGGGTCCTCGGCGTCGGCGATCAAGGCTTTCAGCAGGACCTCGGTATTGAAGATGTAAATGCCCATAGAGGCGTCGACGGCGTTGGGATTGAAGGGCGAGCGGAAGGTGGTGGAGACGGGTTTCTCCTGGAAGCCGAGGATTTCGCCCGATTGGGCAACTTCGACAACGCCGAGACTCTTGGTCTCCTCGGGCGGGATGGGAAGCGTGGCCAGCGTGACTTCAGCCTTGCTCTCCTTGTGGTGCTCGAGCATGCGGCTGTAATCCATTTTGTAGATGTGGTCGCCGGACAGGATGATCATGTAGGCCGGCTGCTCGCTGCCGATGGAGTAGATGTTCTGGTAGACCGCATCCGCAGTTCCCATGTACCAGTTGGAGCCGGTGCGCTGCATGGGAGGGAGCAGCTCAAAGAACTCTCCCAGTTCCTGGGCGACGATGCCGGTCCATCCCTCGCGGATGTGACGGTTGAGAGACAGGGCCTTGTACTGGGTGAGGATGTAGACCTTGCGCAGGCCGGAGTTGATGCAGTTGGAGAGGGTGATGTCGATGATGCGGTAATGGCCGCCAAACGGGACAGCGGGCTTGGCGCGATCACGGGTCAGCGGAAAGAGGCGTTCTCCGGCTCCTCCGGCAAGCAGAACTCCGAGTGTGTCTCTCATGTCCATTTGATCCTGCCACAATTTGCTAAGGATGAACAGTTTAGATGCGTTTGAGGAAGTGCCGGAATCCGATACGGCGTACTTTCCGGTGGCACATTTCCACAGGCCTCACCGAACGGTGGAGAATACCACACACAGATGAAACTGGCAGCCAGCCATTTTGAATCGACGCTATTGGATCGAAAATGGTTATCTGCGGGGGTGGAGACCGGGGGCTGCCGGAGGGCGAGGGATAAGCAGCTCGGGCTGTTATCGGGAATCAGGGAGTACTTGCAGTTAGTCAGTCATACGAACATAAGTCACTGAACTTGGCCAGCCAGCAACGGTCGATGCTTTTCAACACGCCGCACACATCCATTTGTATCCAATGCGGCATCCAACATGTCCCAGAGGCATTTTTAATTGCCGCGCCGCCCTGTCCCCAAGACTCTGGAATTGCTCCGCACCGTTCTCACGAAACTTGAAGAGACGCACACCCGCGCCGAGGATCAGGAGTCCATGTCGGAACTTAAACGTGTGCTTCTGAACCGCATCGCCGACGTGGAATTCTCCCAACGCCTGGAGATTTCCGATACGGCAAATGACTGGGCTCCCGAGTCCGCCGATTTAACCGCGGTTCCTTCGGCAATGGAAGAAGGCCGGCTTGAGGCGGGAATGGAAGAGCGGGACCAAGTTTCGTAGCGTCCCTTCGCACTGCTCAGGGTTCTCCCAGCTCGTTTCGATGGCTGCCTGCCGGCGAGAGGGCAACGCGGACTGACAGGGATATTTCCGGTGAGCCGGTGATGCTCCCGATATTCGGAATCTCAACCCTGATGGCCAAGTGCTTCGGTGGCGCCGCGCTCGCGAGATATTGACAAATATTGAGGGCAACTGCGTCGCAGGGGCTTGAATCTGATTTCTCCTAGGACGTTAGCGCGTAAATCAACCCGAGGCTTCACTCCCATGAAACAATCTATCCTCGTCCATAAAGTAGCAGGCGCTGTTGCGTGTGCGCTGTTGTTGGCCTTTACCAGCATTGCTGCCGTTGCTCAAACCGTTATTGCCACCATTCCCGCACAGAACGGCGTGTTCGGATTCCCGATGACCATCGCCGTGAATCCGTTCACACGGCTTTTCTACATCGTAGGGAACGGTGTGGAAGTGTTAGACCAGCGGACAAATGAACCGGTAACAACGTTCTCCGTCGGGCAAGATGAGTTGTTGGCCAGTGCAATCAATCCGGTGACCCGCAAGTTATATGTCGCGGATTTCAATACGGGCGTTTATATCATCGATGTTACATCCAACACGATTGTTGGTCAGTTCTCTTTAGCGGTGGTTCGAGGGATGACTTACAACCCGATAAACAATCTGATTTATGCGCTGGATAATTACGAAAACGTCTGGGTACTTGACGGAACTACCGGCGCGCTGGTGAAGGAAATTGCCGCCCCCGCGAACACTTACGCGGGCTACAGTATTACGATCAATCCGGCAACGAATGAGCTTTACGTCCCGTTGACTGCGCCTCCGGGAGTGCCGTATTCGATGTATGTGGTGAACGCGGTCACGGATGCTACCACTACGGTGACTCTGCAGGGTAGCCCCGGATTCGTGGAGGTGGACCCGCTGCGCAATATCGTTTATGTCAGCGAAGCTACTTCTCAGGGGGGACAAGTAGAGGTGATGAACGGAGCTACCAACACGGATATTGCAATTGTCACTTCGATTCCGGCACTGCCTGAGAATTTTTCGGTTGATCCGCTGACGCGCCGGCTTTACCTGGCGGATGCGAATGGCGACGTATATGTGATTGATGGAACCACGAACACGCTGACATCGACGGTGGTTCCGGTGGGCACGAACCCCATCTATACGACCCTTGATCCGGTTCACGGACTCTTGTATGTGGGGAACACTTCGCTGTATCAGCCAGGCACGCCGAGCGTGTCGGTAATCAGCCTCAGGTGAGGGGATCGTGGATCGTGATTGGTTTGAGAGCCGGTTCCCGGCTCACCTGGGGACCGGCTCAAAAGGCCGCATCGAATGAAACCGCGCGATGATTGGGGTACAGCAGTGGCTGTTCCGGCGTGGCGGTCCGTCTAGCGCTTCTTTTTGAACTTGTACTCGACGCCAACGGAGATGGCGAAGTTCCAGTTGTTTATGCCTCCGGGGGCGGTGGTGGAGGTGGCGTACGGGGCGTTATAGCGGGTGAAGATGGCATCAGGGGTGATGCGGAAGACCCAATGGGCGGAGCGGTTCAGGTCCATGTGGCCGCCGAAGACGGCGGCAGGCGCCACCTGGTTGGGATAGAAGTCGACCGCCGAGGGAGGCAGGCCGCGGAGGTCTTTCTCGAACTCGCCATAGGCGCCGCCGACGAGTACATGGGCGATGAGTGCGCCGTGCTTGTTGTGCGGACCAAGCCATTCCGGACCGCCGGCAAAGATGTACTGGGCGATGAATGGCCCTTTGATGAGTTGGGAGGAGATGTTGTCTCCAAGGCCCGCGCCGCTGGTGCCGAGATAGCCGCGACCGGAGCCTTCAAGACCCCAGTGCTTAGAGAGCCAAAATGATCCGGAGGCATCGAGGCCGCCGAGGTTGGAACCCTGGTTGAGGGTGGGGCCGGCCATGACGCGGGCATAGGCCATGTCGATTGAAAGGTCGTAGCGGTTGTCGTAGCGGACGCCGGCGAGGGGATCGGAGGAGATGTAGACGCCATTGGCGGGAGTGGCTGGCGGGACTGTCTGAGCCTGGGCGCGGTCTGCGACATGAACAGCCAGAACAGCGACGGCAACGAAAGGGGCAAAAACACTGACTTGAAGACGCATCACCATCCAGCTTACAGGACCACGCCGACGAGGGACAACGCGGAACAGGGTTGATTTGCTTTGGCCTAGGGGTCGCAATGATCGGTCCAGCGAGCCCATAAGAGGTAGCGGAGAGTTTTCAAGGTTTCGACGGATTCGTGAGAGGTTTCGTAAGCCGAGGAATCGGGGGAAAGCGCGGGGGCGGGGTGCATGCGCCACTCGAGAGGCGTGTGGCTGAAGATGATGGCCGCGCGGGGGAGATGGGCCGGCTCGGAGACGACTTCGGCGGAGTGCCAGCCGTGGGCATCCATGATCTGTTGCGAGTAGCAGGCATTCTGGATGGTGTCTTGCGCGCGGGGCTCAACAAAGAGGGCGGACTGGGGAATGCCCTGGGCGTGCGCGGTGCGGGCCATGACGTCGGCTTCTACAAACTGGTTATGTGCCGCACCGCCGGTGAGGATGAGGCGCGGGGCAACGCCGCGCTCGTATTCATGGACAGCTTCGGTGACGCGGGCCAACTGGATCGGGCTGGGATTGCCGTCAGAGTCGGCGGGAGTGCCGAGGACGATGATGGCGTCAAAGCGGGTGCGGGAGGTGTTGGATTTGGGCGCGAGCAGGCGGGCGACAATTGCCCAGCCAAGCAGCGCGATGCAGAGAACTACTGCGCCGAGGGTTGCGCGCAATGGCCAGTTGGGACGCTTGCGGGTGGGCCGGCGACGGCGAATAGGGGACTGGCGGCGCAGTTGCCGGGGAGGCGGGATGCGGGGCGAGGTTCGCGTCAAGGGGAAAGAATCCCTCCAGGTTCCACTTTAACGCGGTTGCTGGAGGGATGGTTTGGCGAAGGCTGCGAGGAGTCTCGGGTGATCAGGCTAACTTGGCGGGTGTGTCCCACGCGGAAAAGACGAACTGACTCAAGGGCTTGCGCTGGCGGGGAGCGACTTCCTGATTGACGAATTGCGGATTGGGAAGAGCGTCCGGCTCGCCCTGATAGCCGAGAGCGATGACAGCGCCAATGATGTAGTTTTCAGGGATTTCGAAGGATTTGCGTGCGGCTTCGGGGTCGAATCCAGCCATCTGGTGGGTGGCGAGGCCGAGCGCCGCGGCCTGCAAGGTGAGGTAAGAAGAAGCGGCTCCAAGGTCGTACAAGGCGACTCGATTGGGGGCGTCGTTGTGGCTGAATTTGGTTTTGGATACGCCGAGGATGAGGATGGGCGCCGATTTGGCCCATGCCTGATTCAAAGGCATGAGGGAGTCGAAGATTTTGCGGTAAGGTTCCGATCCGCGAACGCCGACGAGGAAACGCCAGGGCTGCTCGTTGTAAGAGGAGGCAGCCCAGCGGGCGGCTTCAAAGACCTTGGCGAGATCGGCGGGGTCGACGGGGCGATCGGCAAAGGAACGCGGGCTCCAGCGGGTGTGGACAATGGGCAGGACGCCCTCGACGGCCGGGGCTTTCTTCAGCTCATTTACTTCGGTGGCGGACAGGGTCATTGCAGGGCTCCTCGGTGCGGTTAACAGCGAGTGTTTGATTGTGGGGCGAGGAGGAAAGATTCTCGAATGCACCTGCGGTGCGGCAGACGCTCGCGGGAGGCTCGCACGGGCTTACTGATTCCCATCCAGCAGGCGCGCCAAGGCTAAAGCCCGAGTCAAAGAGGGGCACTATTCGTGAGGCTAAAGCCTCGGACTCCTTGCGGAACAGCAATAACAGCGGCTACGGGTAGATGCGGTGGAGGGTGCGGGCGAAGGGGATGGTCTCGCGCACGTGATCCAAGCCGCAAATCCAGGCAACAGCGCGCTCAATGCCCATGCCGAATCCGCTGTGCGGGACGCTGCCGTAGCGGCGAAGGTCGAGGTACCACTCGAATGCCTCTTGCGGAAGCTGATGCTGTTGGATGCGGCTGAGGAGCAGGTCAAAGCTGGAGACGCGCTGGGAGCCGCCGATGATTTCGCCGTAACCCTCCGGCGCAAGCACGTCTACGCACAGAGCGAGGTTGGGATTGAGCGGGTCAGGCTCCATGTAAAAGGCTTTGACGTTGGCCGGATAGCGGTTGACCATGACGGGGCGGTCGAACTGGGAGCTTAGCCAGGTTTCGTCGGGGGAACCGAAGTCGTTGCCGTATTCGAATGGCGCTTCGAGATGGCCGTCTTTGTGGGCTTGATTGAGCATGTCGGCGGCTTCGTCATAGCGGAGACGGGGGAAAGGCGGGAGGATGGATTGGAGTTTGGCGGTGTCGCGGCCGATGACGGTGAGTTCGGGGGCGCGGTTTTTGAGTACGGATTGGACGATGTGGGAGAGGAAGTTTTCGGCGATTTCGAGAAGGCCGTCGAGATCGCAATAGGCGACTTCGGGCTCGATCATCCAGAACTCGGTGAGGTGACGGCGGGTTTTAGATTTTTCAGCGCGGAAAGTGGGACCGAAGCTGTAGACCTTGCCGAGGGCGAGGGCGGTGGACTCGATGTAAAGCTGGCCGGACTGGGTGAGGAAGGCTGGATCGCCGAAGTAGTCAACGGGGAAGAGCGTGGATGTGCCTTCGCAGGCCGCGGGGGTGAGGATGGGCGGGTCGGTGCGGATGAAGCCGTTGGTATCGAAGTATTCCGCTGCGGCGCGCATGATTTCGGCGCGAATGCGGAGGATGGCGGACTGGCGCGGGGAGCGGACCCAGAGATGGCGGTGCTCCATGAGGAAGTCGACACCGTGCTCTTTGAGCGTGATGGGGTAGGGCGCGGACTCCGGGACGCGCTGGATGACTTGAAGATCTTCGACGTCGAGCTCGAAACCGCCGGGGGCGCGCTTGTCGGCACGGACTTTGCCGGTGACTATGACCGATGACTCCTGCGTCAGGCCTTTGAGGGATTCGAAGACGGCGGACGGCACGCTCTTGACGTGGGCGACTCCCTGAATGGTGCCGGTGCCATCGCGAAAGATGGGGAAAAGGAGCTTGCCGCTTTCGCGGAGGTTGTAGAGCCAGCCGCGGAGGATGACGGATTGGCCTTCATGCTGGCCGAGGGTGGCGATGGTTGCTACCGGTGGCGCTTGAGAGGCAGGAGTGGATGGGACGGATTCCGGAGTGGAGGCTGGGATTTCTTCGGGCATGGCCTGGGCTCTCTGGGCGGCATGATTTCCCACACTGGGCGCAAGAATAAGAACGCACCGAGGATGAGGCACCCCTGCATTTGGGTGCGGCCGGACTCTCTAGGATAACGCCCGGACGGGGCTGGGGCCGGGGGAGGGCGTGCTGTCTCCAATCTGCCTTGACGGAAAACAGCTGGTGCCTGCATTATGTCACCGCCCTCGCATCGTCCGCACATGCCATCAAATCATGCGGAACTCCGTATCAAGTTGACGGACACACATGTGCAGGACATTGAGTGGGTCACTACCGCTTGGATTCCGGTGGAAACCCGATCACGAGCATGACGGAATCTTCGTCCATGCTTGGGATTTGGCCCGCCCAGATAGGGGGCACAAGCTTAGCTGATACGAGCGCGCTGATCACCTCTCCAGCAGGACTTGTATCTGGAATAGTCGTTTCTCCAGGCTCCGTTTGGGTGCCCTTATAGACAACCCTTATGCCTGCCCACGGCGGTCCGTCCGTATGCATCATCGGTGCAATACTGCAGTCGGAGGATATTTTTATATCAAGGAAAACGCTACACAGCTCTGAGGCGTATTCCTGGGCGTCGGGTGAATTCATGAGCGCCCCAAAAGTTACCTTGACACCCTTGCCTTTGAGGGCCGCCGCGAGTTCGGTTCTCTGAAGCTCCGTTAGATGACGCTGAACGAACCCACAGGTCGGCGATGCGGTGTTATTGCTCCCCCCATTCTGAACCACACCGCACGGCCCCTGTGTAACGGGCGCCATGTTGGTGCCAGGGTTGGCTGAGTTACCGTTCCCAGTTATTTTGATTCTTATATTTCCGTTCTGTGTGCCGACAATGCGATACGGCTGTTGCCACCAGTCCTTTGGTGCTGCTGGTGGCTTCGGAGGCGCAGGTTCTGGGAGTGCGGCCGCCGCCGCCTGTAAGGCCCTTTGGGTTCTCAGCCAGCCGTCTAATTCGAATCTCCCCCAGTAGCCCGCTCCTAAGAGCAGGACTAAGCCAAGAGTTGCGAGGGACGCTTCCGTCCCGGATTTTCCGGGACAGTAAATCACTGCGGTAGCAACCAAAGCAATAGAGTAGATGCCGAAAGCAATCCAGAGGCATGTAGTTGCGGCCGTCATGTTCGTGACGCCGCTGATCGAGATTCCAGCGAAGACAACGGTAATCACAAGAGCCACAATTGCACTGCCGAAAAGATAAAGCACAAATCTGGCTGGCACCTGGAAGCGCATGCCCAGAATGCTCTCACTGGGCACCCCTTTGCGTCGATCTGTTTTCTTCTGGGCGCGATTAGACGGAGAAGTGCCATTTACGCAGATTTCCGACACTATCGGCAAGGGCGGAGTCGATGGCCTGGGAGATGGTGGGATGGGTGAACTGGAAACCGGCGGAGATGAGTTTGGAGGGGTAGACGCGGGCGCTGGCGAGGAGAGCTTCATCGGCTATTTCGCCGAGGGCGAGGCGGAGGGCGAAGGCGGGGGCGGGAACGACGGCGGGCCGGTGGACGGCCTGGGCCAGGGCGCGGGTGAACTGGGCGTTGGTGATGGGAGCGGGAGCAGTGAGGTTGACCGGGCCGTCGATGGCCGGGGTGTCAAGAAGAAAAAGAATGGCGGAGACCGCATCCTGGAGGCTGATCCAGCTCATCCATTGCCGGCCGGAACCGAGCGGGCCGCCGAGGCCGAGGCGGAAGAGGGGAAGCATTTTGGCAAGCGCGCCGGGTCCAGGACCGATGACGACACCAAAGCGGAGAGATACGACACGGATGCCGGCCTGGGCGGCAGGCTGGGCGGCGGCCTCCCATTCCTGGCACACCTCGGCCAGGAAGCCTGAACCGGGGGCTGAGTTGTCGTCGAGTAACTGAGCATCGCGGTTGCCGTAGATGCCAGTGGCGGAGGCAACCAGGAGCGTGTGTGGCGGCTGGCGCAGTTGGGTGAGAACGCCTGCCAGAGCGCGGGTGGACTGGATCCGGCTCTCGGCAATCTCACGCTTGTAAGCCGGGGACCAGCGATGGGCGGCGACGCTTGCGCCGGAGAGATGGATGGCGGCAGAGATGTTTTCGAGGGCTTCCGGGTAGCAGATGGCGGGGCTTTCGGAAGGGTTCCATTGGACCTGGGTGGGCGACGCAGACGGCCGGCGAACAAGCTGGAGAATTGGCTGGTTGCGGGAGGTGAGGGCATCCCGAAGCGCAGAACCGAGCATCCCAGAAGCGCCGGAGAGAAGTACGTTTCGGTCATTCCTTAGAGGGTTCGGCTCTTCGTGCATGGCGCTGAATCCTTCCTCGGTTCCGTTGAGCGTGGCAGCTCACGGCTAAAAAGAATGGGCAATCCAGAACAGGGAAGTGGACCGTACATTCGACAGGATCGATTCTCTTTTCCTTCTGATGAAAACAATAGCGCTCGAGACGCCGCAAAAATTTAAACAGAGCGGGAATTCTTTTTGATATGGACAACAAAATTCACGGAAGCGCATCCTATTTTCTTACGATGCGGAGGGACGCATGAGCGAGCTGGCGGTGCTGAGAAACGAAGAAACACATAAGACTCAGGTGGACCCGGAGACCGCAGAACGATTTATTGCGGAGAAGCGGATCGGCGAGCGGATCAAGCGGCTGCGGCTGAAGAAGTCGATGGGGCTGGTTGAGCTGGGCAAGCATACGGGACTTTCGGCGAGTTTTCTGTCTCAGCTGGAGACGGGGAGGGTGGTGCCGACGCTGCGGAACCTGGCGCGTATTTCGATGGTGTTCTCGAAAGACCTGTCGTATTTTTTTGAGACGGAGCCGAACGCGCTGTTTCGGGTTCACCGGCGGAAGGAACGGGTGCGGATGCCGCAGACCGGGGTCGAGGTTCCCACGTATTTTTTTGAGAGCCTTGCATACATGGTGCCGGACCGGCACATGGACCCGTACTTTGCCGAGTTCCTTCCGCCGGCCAAGGAGGCGGAGCCCAAAGGACATATGCACCCTGGGTTTGAGTTTCTCTACCTGCTGGATGGCGAGCTGCAAATCCACCATGGCGACCAGGAGTGCACACTGGAGAGTGGCGACGCGGTGTATTTCGACGCGAGTACACCGCACTCCTACCAGTGCGCGGGAAAGAAGCCGGCGGGGGCGATTATTGTGACCATGCACCAGGCGCCTCCGGCGACGAGTGCCGCGCCACGCCCGGTGGTTCAGGGGCCGAAGACGCTGCCTCCCGGCCCGGTGAAGGTGAACCCAGGAGAAACGCGCTAGATGCCATTGGGTAAACGTCGTTCGAGGCATCCGGGGACGGCTACAATCTGGATGAAGCACATGGAGCGACACAATGACCCAGTTGAGCAGGACAGGCGTCTCGCTGGAAGAGGACCTGCTGAAGGAATTTGACCGGCTGATTTCGAAGCGCGGGTACGCGAACCGATCCGAGGCGTTTCGGGATCTGATCCGCGAGGCGCTTTTGTCGGAGATGGTGGGGTCGAACAAGCCGGTTGTGGGCACCCTGACGCTGGTGTACGACCACCACGTTCCGAACCTGGCACAGAAGCTGACCGAGGTTCAACACGTTGCGGGGGCCATGATTCTGGCGGCTACGCATGTTCACCTGGACCACAATTACTGCCTGGAAGTGATCATCATGAAGGGCAACGGCAAGGATCTGCAGGCGGTTGCCGACGGGATGCTGGCGTTGCGCGGGGTGGAGTTGGGGAAGCTGGTGTTGACTAATTCCGGGGCGAGTTTGAAGACGGCTACGCATGCGCATACGCACTAGGGTGCAAGCAGCGCTATTTCGCGGGTTAAGTTTTATGCTTTCCGGCGTCCCGGAATCGGGATATGGGCGCGCATATTGCCTGTTGACGCATGCCTTTCGCAAGATTCCTAGAATCGTGTTACGCTAAAGGCTGGATTCTCCTGCCGGGGAAGTCCGGCGTCTGATGTGACGAACGGCATTGCTGCGATGGTTTTTGCCGGTCATATTCAGAGCAGCTCACTACCTGTGAGCTCTAAAGGAACGCGATGCTCTCCCTCCTGCGGGGTTTGGCCAACGACGAACCGGGCAGCACTAAAGCCAAGGTTGTGGCGCTGTATGGCTTGTTGCTGGGGTTCAACGTGGGGGCGTGGTGCTGGGCGTTCGCGGCGTTTCATCGGTTTCCGGTGCTGCTGGGAACCGCATTTCTAGCGTACAGTTTTGGACTCCGGCACGCGGTGGACGCAGATCATATTGCGGCTATCGACAACGTGACGCGGAAGCTGATGCAGCAGGGGAAGAAGCCGGTCGCAGTGGGACTGATGTTCTCACTGGGGCACTCGACGGTGGTGATCGTGGGGGCTATCGCTATCGCCGCGACGGCGCTGGCGCTGCAGCATCGCATTGACTCGGTCAGGGAGATTGGCGGCGTGATCGGCACGCTGGTGTCGGCGCTGTTTCTGTTTGCTATTGCGATTGTGAACCTGGTGGTGTTGCAGTCGATCCTGCGCAGCTTTGTGCGGGTGCGGCGGGGTGAGCCGTATGTGGATGAAGACTTCGATATGCTGCTGGGGAATCGAGGATTCCTTTCGCGGCTCTTCCGGCCCATGTTTGACCTGATCCGGTCGAGCTGGCACATGTATCCGCTGGGGTTGCTGTTCGGGCTTGGGTTCGATACGGCGACGGAGATTGGGTTGCTGGGGTTGTCGGCCGCGGAAGCTTCGAAGGGACTGTCGCTGTCGTCGATCCTTGTGTTTCCGGTGCTGTTTGCGGCGGGTATGTCGCTGGTGGATTCGACGGACAATGTGCTGATGCTGGGCGCGTATGGGTGGGCGTTTGTGAAGCCGATACGGAAGCTCTACTACAACATTACGATTACGTCGGTGTCGGTGGTGGTGGCGCTGGCGGTGGGCGGGATTGAGGCGCTGGGGCTGCTGGCGGGGCAGTTCCACCTGACGGGCGGGTTGTGGAAGCTGGTGGGCAGCCTGAATGACCACTTCGGCATGCTTGGGTATTGCATTATCGGGCTGTTTGCGGCCAGCTGGATTGTGTCGATTGCTATTTATAAGTGGAGAAGGTTCGACGAGCTGGAGCTTGGGATGCGGGACGCGGCTTGAGGCTGCATGCGGTCCCATTCCATTGTGCAAGCCAAGCACAAAGGAGAAGGCGCCACATCATCCCCTTCCATTTGACCCCACCTGTGACTGCCATCCTTGCCCAATCATCATCGGATCTTTATCCTTGGCTTGCAAGCTGGGGACCTGCCTTTGATCCGTGGACTCGTCGACTTTGCACTGAAGAATCGCTGGCTCGTTCTGGGCGGGGTCACCGTCCTGACCGTGTGGGGCATTATTGCGTTCCGGGGACTTCCCATCGAGGCCTACCCCGACGTGGCCAACAACTACGTGCAGATCATCACCCAGTGGCCGGGGCGCAGTGCCGAGGAGATTGAGCGGCAGGTCACTGTGCCGGTCGAAATCCAGATGGCCGGAATTCCCCACCTCACCCATCTGCGCTCGACCACGCTGGCCGGCCTTTCCAGCCTGATGCTGATCTTCGACGATCAATCCAAGAGCGATGTGAATCGTGAACATGTGTTGGAGCGGCTTGGCCAGGTGAGCCTGCCTGGCAACCTCATTCCGCAGATGGGTACCGACTGGAGCCCGGTTGGGCAAATCTACTGGTACACGGTCGAGAGCACGAATCCGTCGTATGACGTGATGGAGAAAAAGTCGCTGGAAGACTGGCTCCTGGAGAAGTCGTTCAAGAGCGTCAAGGGCGTGGTGGATGTATCGAGCTTCGGCGGGCCGACCAAGGAATACCAGATCAAGCTTGACCCCGAAAAACTGGTCGCTTATGGGCTGAGCATCGGCCAGGTGGAGCAGCAGGTTGCCAACAACAACACCAACGGCGGCGGCAGCTTTATTGAGCAGGGCGCGCAGCAGATCAACGTTCAATCGCTTGGTCTGTACTCGAGCGTGCAGGACATTGAGAATACCGTCATCAAAACCTCGAATGGCACCGCCGTTACGGTCAAAGACATAGCTACCGTTTCACAGGGTGCGAAGATTCGGCTTGGTCAAATCGGGAAAGCGACGCATCGGCCCGATGGAAAAATCGTTGACAATCCCGACACGGTCGAAGGTATCGTGCTGCTGCAAAAGGGCGACGATTCTGACCCCGTGCTTCAGGGCATCCACGAGGAGGTCAACAAGCTCAATCACGGAATTCTTCCCAAGGGGGTAACCGTCGTACCCTTCCTTGACCGCTCCAAACTCGTTGCCTACACGGTCGAGACGGTGGAGCACAATCTGACCGAAGGCATGATCCTGGTGGCGATCATCCTGTTTCTTTTCCTTGGCAATGTGCGCGGGGCGATCATTGTCACGCTGACCATTCCCTTCGCGCTGATGTTCGCTTCGATCTGTCTTGACCTGAGCAAAATTCCGGCCAACCTTTTATCGCTTGGCGCCCTCGACTTCGGCATGCTGGTGGATGGTTCCGTCGTGATGATCGAGAACATGGTGCGGCATCTTGCGCGGAAAGACACGACCCACACGCCGGCGCAAAAGATTCGCGACGCAGCGCATGAAGTTCTGCGTCCTGTTTTTTTTGCGCGCGGGATTATCATCACATCTTATCTTCCCATCTTCACCCTGCAGGCGGTGGAGGGGCGTCTCTTCAAGCCGATGGCCTGGACGGTCACGTTCGCGCTGCTTGGCGCTCTGGGCTTCGCGATCCTTGTGGCCCCGGTCATGGCTTCATTCCTGTTCAGCAAGGGCGCGAAGGAGTGGGAAAACCCCATCATGGGCTGGCTCGTCGTTCGCTATCGCCAATCCGTTCGTGCCGCAATCCTCCATCGCAACATCACGTTGGGCATCGCGACGTTCCTCTTCGCTGTGGCCATTTACCTTACGGTCGGCGGACCGGTCGGCTCGGAGTTTCTGCCGCATCTTGACGAAGGATCGATCTGGGTGCGCGGAACGCTCTCCCCCAGTGAAGGCCCCACGGCCAGCATCGACTTCACCAACAAGGCACGCATCGTGATGGCGTCCTTCCCTGAAGTGACCCAGGTGGTGAGTCAGACCGGCAGGCCCGACGACGGCACGGACACGGCAGGCTTCTTCAACACCGAGTACTTTGTCGACCTGAAACGAAAAGAGGATTGGCGCCCCGTCTTTGGCCGCGACAAAGAGAAACTCATCGCCGCCATGGACGCTGAGCTATCGAAATTCCCCGGCGTCATCTGGAATTATTCGCAGCCGATCTCCGACAACATGGAGGAAGCGGTCTCCGGCGTCAAGGGCGAGCTCGCGGTGAAGCTGTATGGCGACGATCTTCGAACCCTGGAGCATGTCGCGGAAAAGATTCAGGCACAGATGGCGACGGTTCAGGGCGTAGCCGATCTCGGTATCTTCCGCATCGTTGGCCAGCCGAACATGAACCTGCAGGTGGATCGCAAGGCCACGGCGCGCTATGGCATCAATGTGACCGATGTGCAGGATGCTATACAAACTGCAGTGGGCGCAAACGCGGTAACGCAGGTTCAGCAGGGCGAAGCTCGTTTCGATGTGACGATTCGCTATGAGCAGCAATACCGCGATACCCGCGAAGCCATTGAAAGCGTCCGCCTGCTTGCACCGTCGGGCGAGCGGGTTTCGCTGGCGCAGTTGACGACGCTCTCCACCGACGACGGCGCCGAACAAATCAATCGCGAAGGCGGTCAGCGCTACATTGCCATCAAGTACTCCGCCAAGGGACGCGACCTGGGTTCAACAGTTGAAGAGGCGATCTCGAAAGTCGAGCACAACGTCCAGTTACCCACCGGCTACCATCTGGAGTGGGCCGGCGAATACGAGAGCCAGAAGCGCGCCAACAAGCGCATGGCGCTCATCGTTCCCATCACTGTCCTCGCTATTTTTCTGATCCTCTACACCATGTTTCGCTCCACCAAGTGGGCCGTGCTCATTCTTGTCAGCGTGGTGATGGCCTCCATCGGCGGGCCGCTGGCGCTGTTCATCACGCATACTAACTTTTCGGTTTCCTCCGCTGTCGGCTTTCTCGCCCTTTTCGGCGTCTCGGTGCAAGCCGGAGTCATCATGATCGAATTCATTAATCAATTGCGCGCGCGCCGCAAAGGGATGGAAGCATCCACGCAGGAACACATTGTGGATGCGGCTGTTGAAGGAGCCGTGCTGCGATTGCGCCCCATTATGATGACCATGCTGGTAGCGACTCTGGGCCTGCTGCCTGCGGCACTTTCGCACGCTATTGGTTCGGACTCCCAGCGCCCATTCGCCATCGTGATTGTCGGCGGCCTGTTGGCAAACCTCGTCATCGGGATCTTCCTGTTGCCCACGCTCTATGTATGGGCAGCGGGGGAGAACGATATATTACCTGATGTTGAGGACGGCGAGGAATTCTGAGCGGTCAATTCATTGGGACTGTTGCGGCGAACTGGATTACTGCTGTTTGTGCGCGTGCACGATGAATCGCCTGGGAGCTGCGCCGATGTAGTGAAATGGGTAACAGGTTACCAGGGTGATCGCAGCTTCCGGAGACTGGGCCAGGACGCCAACATCGCTGGGGTCTACGATCTGGAGCCGATCGACCTGGTAGCTTGAAAGACCATTTGCAGTCTGGATTTGAACCTCATCGCCGTCGCGAATATCCTTTAAGGCACGGAAGTATGTATCCCGATGCCCGGCGATTCCGAAGTTTCCGGGCTCTCCGGGAAAGGCGGTGCCGCCGATGTGCCCGACACCGAGCCGCAGCGTTTGCGATGTAGTGCCTTCGAGGATTGCCACCTTGATTCCCAACCTTGGAATCTCAATGCGACCCAGGAGGTCTCCTTCGTTGTGCGCTATTCGGGGCAGGATGGGGTTGTGCTGTTCTGTTGTATTCAGCTGTTTGTCGAGCGCATTGCCCGCGACGCGCTGATAGAGTTTTGCGTTAAGCAGCGCGAGCGCAACATAGGAGACAGCAAGGGCGCCGGTGAGGAAAAGGAGGTTGCGTGTCCAACGAAGGACGAGGTGGCCGCGCGCCTCAAACCAATGTCTTTCGGTTGCCGGCATCATGGCCGCACGTCCGCGCTTCCGATCGCCGTAGTATTGGAAGGCACGGAGTAACCGGCCCGCGTGCGGACTGATAGGCGACCACGGCCGTGCGCTTCTGCCTTCACTTCGATGGCACGATATTTTCCATCCTGCGAAGCGATGGTTGGGACATAGGTCAAGGTGTATTGGTTGCGAATATCGCGAGCGATGCCTTCGCAGATTGAGGGAATGTCTTTGGACGACTCGGGAAAGAATGCTTCGCCACCGGTCTGCCTGGCAAACCGTTTCAGCGCATCCGGGTTCTGATCAGGATCCTGATCGTCATAGATGCCGATGGCGTAGATGATGGCCGCGGATTGCCTGGCTTTGGCAATGACTTGCGCCAAGGTTTGCTTGCTGGCATTGTCGCCGCCATCGCTGATGACGATGAGCACTTTTTTGTCGCTGGTCCCTTGCCGCAGATGATCGAGTGCGACAGCAATTGCGTCGTAAAGCGCGGTTTGGCCTGCAGGTTGAATCCTCGAGAGTGCGAGCTGCAGTTGATCTTTGCGGTCGGTAAAGGGCGTATCCGCCGGAAGACCCAGAGACACGTGCTCATTGAAATTGACAACGAACATCTGGTCCTGGGGATTGCTGGATTGTGCGAATGCCAAGGCGGCGGTAATCACGTCGGAGCGCTTCGGCCCCATGCTTCCGCTGTTGTCGACAACAATGCCGGCTGTAACGGGGATATCTTCGTGGGTAAAGTTTTTGATCTGCTGAAGCGCGCCATCCTCATATATTTGGAAGTCGTCTTTACTGAGGCCGGAAACGAGGGAATTATGATGGTCGAGGACAGTTGCGCTGAGGATCACCATGTTGGCATTCAGCTTGAGGGTGTATTCCTCGGCGGCGTCGCGCTGTGGCTGAGCGGATGTCCGCGCGCCGGAAACAAGTGGCGCAAGTGCAAGGCCGATGAGGGCGATCAGGCGCCGGGTGATGACAATGCTGTTTCTTGTCTCAGTCATTTGTCCTATACCTCGATGCGATGTGAAGCAGATGCTGCAGTGCATTCAGGCATGCAATGGGATGGTTGAAGGAAAGCGATACATGCGTATCGCCTTCCACAACCGATGGTGCGTATGTAACATGTGGGAGCTTGATTCGACCTACGCCTTAAGTTTTGAGAAGGCGAGAAGGCCAAGACCTGCGCTGAGAGAAAGTAATCCAGCGAGACCGATCAAGGGCAGGTCGCTGGCGGTCTTGGGAAGCATTGGCTGAGGCGCGGCAACAGGAGCTGCGGTTGCAACTTCTACGGGGGGCGCTTCAACAACTACTGCCGTTTGGACAGTCTCGCCCCTTGGGGTAACTGCCTCGAGCGGCGCCGTCTTCAGCACTTCGACTGGGACGTCCACGGCGACCGGAGTCGACAAGACAGCCTCGTTTGTTTCTTTGGCGAGGATGATGGCCTTCGGCCTGTCCCAGACAAACTGCTCGCCGTAATGCTGGCCGGAGAAGAACCATGCCTTCAATGCCTGCGGCTCGCCTGCAGGGCGCTCGCTGAATGTCAGGATGGAATTGTTGGTGGCATGGATCCGATGGTTGGTGATGGTGAGAACCGTGGTCAGGATTTTAGTCTCGCCCTGGTTGTATATCTCCACGATGTGGCGGTCAACGGGCGAATTCAGAAGCTTGAACACATAGGTGCCGGGCATCAACAGATGCTGGCCCACGCCGGGAACTTCGACGGGTTGGGTCAGGACGATGGTGGTCTTCTCGTTCGAATCGTCAGCCTTTGCATTCGGAGCAACGAGGACGCAGATTGTGGTGAGGCACAAGCCTATTCCAATACCTTTTAGAAGTTTCATGTATACCCCTGGTCTCCGATTCACTTCCACGGCGGTTATCATGCGGGCTCTTTATGCTGTCGGCATCACTAGAGTTCGCACGCCGGAGAATCCGGCAGCCTGGGTCCGCGGGGTGTCTTTCAAGAGCTAGTGTGACCGATGGCGGAATTGATTACTGGCTTGTATTGACCACGGCGCCATTTGATCTTTGACGGACTTATGCACGTTGCTCGCATCCTTTGTGAATTGCCGGTGGAGACAGCTGGAAAGTCCGGCGAGGCAACGGACGTGAAGTATCCGAGGCGTTCTGGACGCGCGAGCAGTTGTTTCCGTCCGATTACGCGATCAGCTATTGAACCAGCAGGATGGGAGCGCGCCAGAAGTTTGCCTTGCCGGTGGCGGGGTCGAGGATGGTCACCTGGCAGTTATACTCGCCGGGCGGGAGGCCGTTGATGCCGAGCGCGAAGGTTAGCGGCATGGTTCCAAGTCGGCTTGCGGAGTTGGGAACGATGGCTGTAGGCGGCGTGTCGTAAACCTTGTTGCTACCTTGATAGAGCGTGACGAAAGCGAAGAGCGGCTCTGGGGCGGCCTTGGCGTCGGTCGATGCAGGCGCGGGGTTTGTTGCTGCGGCGGGCGTTGGGCTTGGCGCGGTGGCTTGCTGCTGTTGCTTGTAGGCCTGGAAGTAGACGTAGATTTCGCGGGTTGTGGAGAAGACGCGGTTGACGCTGGGGATGAGCTTCTTGCCGTTCTGGACGAGAGGATTGACGCTGTCGTCCTTCTGGCGGTCTTTGGCCTTGGCCGTGTCGTAGAGGGCCTGATTCAGCTCGACGCGCTGGCTGCTGAGTACGACGGAGCTGATGGGCACGCGCTGAGTTTCCTTGTTGAGATTGGGAATGACGAAGGTGGTCTGATAGGTGCCGATGCGGCCGGTTTCGTCGTCGCGCGCCAGGAACTTGATCTGGTATTTGCCGGGGAGCAGGGTGAAGCCGGTATCGTACTCGATGGGGCGGTGGGCGAGCTCGGCCGCGGTGGCGTCAGAGAGCTTGATGTTGACGTTGTCGCGGACGTTGGAGACGGTGGCTCCGCCGACGAGGTCCTTGATTTCTCCGACGAAGTCGATGAGGGTGTGCTCCGCGCCGCCGCGCTTGGCGAGAGCCAGTTCGCGGCCGGGAATTTTGACGATCATGGGCACGAAGTACTCGGCGCGATTGAGCTGGAAGTGATCGATCTCCATGGCGATGGAGAGCTCGGTGACGGGGTCTTCAAGCATGAGCGCATCCTCAAGCTGGCGTTCTTTGTCGACCTCAGTGAACTTGGCGAATTCCTTGTCGGCGAAGTAGCCCTCGCGGTAATTCAGCTTAGCTTCTGTATTCGAGGTGAGGGTGACCTTGATGCGGCGGAAGTGGCCGTTCTTGGCGGTGTTGGTGGTGTAGTAGCCGATGAGGTAGTAGTCGGAGATGGCGTCCTGCGCCGCAACGATGCCGCTGTCCAGGTCGTTGTTGTCGAAGAGGGCTTTGCCGCCGGTGTCGCCGGCGAGGGCGTAGAGCGTGTCCTGCGATTGCTGGAAGTTGGTGGTGGTGGCTTGCGCGGCGGTTCCCGTGTAGATGCCAGAGTTGCCCGGAGAACCTTGAGTCGCGTCGCCGAGCGGGGCTGAGGCAACGAGGCCGCGCGCGTCGATGGGCCAGAAGGAGACGCCGGCCTTGATGGCGGAGTCGACTGTGGCGTGGAGCTGGGCCTGGTTGTCGATGCCGTTGAGGCGAAGGCCGCTGGCGAAGTAGATGAGGGATTTCTTCTCGTTCAACTGGCCGAGCATTTTGGCCGCGGTCTCAAGCGCGGAGAGCTGGCGGTCGGTGTTGAAGATATTGAACTCGCTGTCGTCCTGGCCGAAGGCTGCGCCGGTGTCTGCGCTGCTGGCGTCGTCGGTGGTCTCGGTGTCGCCCTGGGCTTCGCCTACGACGAGGGTTTGGAGGATGCTGAGCAGCTTGTTGCGGTCGTCGGTGAAGTCCTGGAGGATGTCGACTGAGGCGCCCTGGTAACGCAGGATGGAGACCAGATCGGCGGAGGTCATCTGGGTGCGCAGGAATTTTTCGGCGGCTGAGAGGGCGCGGAGCTGGTCTGCTGGATACATGGCGGACATGTCGAAGTAGAGCGCGAGCAGGCGGCGATTCTTGTATCGCTCCGAGCTTGGAGAGGCGGGGTCTACGGACTCCGGGGCGATCTGCGTGTGGGTGAGTTTCTTGTAGATCTTGATGTCTTCAGTGCCGGGCTTGGAGGCGGGCAGGGGCGTGGATGCTGCGGAGAGGCCCTGATACTCGCAGATGCGGACCGTTTGCGGGACGCCGTCTTCAGTGACGGCGAAGTCTTTGGCGGTGAGGCCGGGGATGGGGTGGCCGTTCTTGTCTTTGACGACGACGGCTTCGGTAACTAGTTGGACTTTCACGGAGAGCGTGTAGCCCTGCTGAGCGTCGGCGGGCTTGTTGGTGCCAATTTGCTGGGCATGAGCGGTGGCGGCGGCGATGAGGGCGAGAGTGGAAAGGATGCGTAAGGAGCCGAAGAAATTCGTTCCCTTCCGCCTTCGCGCCAAAAAAAAGGCGCGAAAACGGGGCACGGAGCTTTTGTTGTTGGACCGGCGCGGGTTTGAGGGGAAGCTTTTATTGATCATGGCTAGAACCTCAACCTTACTGTGGCTTGCAGACTGCGCATGGGATTGGCGCTAGCCGGGATACCGAATTGCGTGCTGTTGATGGTGGTGACCCAACTGGAGAAGACGGCGTGATTGAGCAGGTTGGTGGCGTCGAAGCGGGTGATGAGATTGAACTTGGTGGTGGGGCGGAAGGTGCGCTCTAGCGACGAGTTGAGACTGAACTGGCCGGGGCCGGTGATGGAGTCGCGGCCGGCGTTCCCCCATTGGCCGGCGGCGGGCGCACTATAGGCGGCTACATTGAGATGCTGACGTGTGCTGGAGTTGTATATCGGCGCGCCGGTGAGGCTGGGGCGAATGGTAAGGAAGGCGGTGCCGGGAACGGCTGCATCGTAGCTCGGGGTTTCCGGCATGCCGGTTCCGGCGGTGATGTTGGTGACCAGAGTCCACTCCTTGTAGGCTCTGCCGCGCCATCCGGTCAGGAGGGTACCGCCCTCCATGCCCTGGCCGGTGGTGTATTGCGCCTGCAGGCTGAGGAGTTGACGCTGGTCGAAGGTGGAGAGTCCGCGCTCGGCGTGCAGATTAAGCCAGTTCTGCGCGATGGAGGTGGCGGGGGTTGACGCGGTGGATTGCGTAGGGAGCTGGCCTCCGCCGGTGGCAGTGACGTGGCCCTGGCCGCCGAGGAAGGCGTCGTCATCAATGGACTTGGAGTAGGTGTAAAGGGCCGATGCGGTAAGCCCGGCCTTGAGCCTTCGGCGAAGCTGGAGCTGGCCGGACTCGCGCGTGGAGTCGCCGCCGGAGGTTCGGTACTCGAAACCAAGCGGGCACGAAGGGCAGGGATTCGTAGCGCCGATGGGATAGGTGTTGGGGAGGAACTCCTGCACGCCGCGTGTGCCTTTGACACCGAGATAGGTTGCGGTCATCTGCATGGCGAAGGGGAGGTCGCGCTGTACGGCGATTTGCCAGGTTTGGGCGTAGCCGACGCGGAAGTTGGGGTCTACGGCGTAGGCGTCAGAACTGGTGGACGAGCACTGCATGAAGCCGTTGGCGAGGGTGAGCGGGCAGGCGGCTGAATTTTGCACGTTGAGGCTGGTGGAGAGCGGCGCCTGCTGGGCGAGTTGCTTTGCGGAGGCGAGGTAGACCGAGGTGTCGTGATAAACGCCGTAGCCCGCGCGCACCACGACGGTGGAGGCGGGGATGGGACGCCACGAGACACCGATACGCGGTTCGTATTCGAGCAGGTCCGGGCGGACGAGCGAACTGGGATAGTGCGCGCCGGTGAGGGGTCCGACGGGATCGCTGCCGAGGACTGGCGCGGCGGCGGCAAAGTCGGGAGTGATGTCGAGATTGACGAGACGGCCGTGCAACTCGGTGATCGGCGACTCGTAGTTCCAGCGCATGCCGGCGTTGATGGTGAGGACGGAGAGAATGCGCCAGTCGTCCGTGATGTATGCGTCGTAGACGGGCTGGCGGAAATACTTGTCGGCGTTGCCATAGGCGAGGGAGCTGGTGTCTGGAATACCGATGAGGAAGTCGGCGAGATCGGAGCCGCTGGTGGGTGATGTGGTGGAGGTGGGTGTGGCTGTGCCTGCGGTTGCAGCGCCGGTGAAGGTGAAGGCGCCGCGCGGGTCTGATTGGTAGAAGTCGTTGTACTGCTGATAGCGGAAGTCTGCGCCGGCGGTGACGTTGTGGCGGCCACGATAGAGACCGGCGGAGAGAGTGAAAGCATCGGTGCGGTTGCGGTTGAAGGCGGAGTTGCCATCGCTGAGGCCGGCGATGCCGCTGGAGAAACCGAGCGAGGGCGGACCCCAGTCCGCCGGATCCTGATCGTTGCCGGCGATGCCCGCTGTGCCGGATACGTTTTCACGATTCTCGAACTCTGGAGCGATGAGGGTGCGGAGGCGGCTGAAATTGTACTTGGTGTAGAGAAACAGATGCGGATTCAGACGGTGCGACCAATTGATGTTGGAGTTGATGCCGAGCGTGTCAGTTGTATCGACGAAGCCGAAGAGATTGATGCTGCCGGCGCGGGTGCTTTGGAAATTGAAACCGCCGTTGAGCTGGTCGCGACGGCCGAGTGTTTTTTCAAGACGGAGCTGTACCACGTCCTGGTGGATGCTGGTGAGCACCGGTGTCTGGTAGTTGTAGAGCGGCGTGCCGGTAATGTTGGGCTCGGGATGTAGCTGCAATAAGGCCTGCGCCTGGGTGCTGAGATCGCCTGGGGCATTGCCGCTGGGAATCTGGTTGTTCGGATACTGAAGCCCGGTAAATGGATTGTAAATCGCGATCGGTTGCCCTGCTGCATTCACCAGCCCTGCGAGGTTGCCCGCCCGCTGCTCAGGGGTGGGAACGAGGCCGGTTTCATTCTGCTGTGTTTGATTGCGAGTCCATTGATAACCGGCGAAGAAGTTTGGACCGCGGGGCATGAGGCGGGGAATCTTGATGGGTCCGCCGAAGGAGACGGCGCCAGTAACCGCGTTGTAGAAGGGCTTGGCCAGTTCGAGGCCGCTGAGGGAGTAGGCGCGGGCGTCGAGTGCGGAGTTGCCGAAGACGGCCATGATACCGCCGTTGTAGAGGCTCTTGCTGTTGGGGCGGCGGTTGCCGAAGGCGCGATCGAGCGAGTACTGACTGGTGGCCGCGTTGTTGACGCTGCCGTTGACGAGGAAGCCGTCGTTGGCCTGCTGGCTTTGCTCGTCAGGAGGCTTGGGGATTTCGGTAGGAGCGTTGGGAGTGTCAGGTTTTTTGGCGGCGTCCGGTGCGACAAGGGCGGACGGCAGGCTGGGCGGCGCCTGGGTTAGTTTGGTGCGGGCCATTAATTGATCGAGAGGAAGCGCGGTCAATTCAAACTTGCCCGCAGGTGTGTTGGGAGCGATGGTTACGTCGGCCTTTAGGGTGGTGAAGCACTGCATTTCGATCTGGATCTTCCACTGGCCGTCGGGCAAATCGTCGAAGCTATAGAGGCCGCCCTGGTCGGATGTAGTGGTGAGCTTTTTTGTACCTTGCGTGGCGGTGATGGTGGCCCCCGGAACGGGCAGTCCGCCGAAGGTGACCTGGCCGTGATACTCGGACGCTGCGGCGGGCATGGAGGCGCAGAGGGATGCGAGGACGCAGAAGAGCGAGATGTAGACCGTCTGCCGCCAGTTCGCCATCTGATGACTCCTATCTGCCCTAATTTGCTGTGGGTTTATCGATATGATCAATGACAATCACGTCCGACGGGAGATTCCGAAGTTCAAGGTTCAGGCCAAGCTGCTCACGGAGGGCTGTGAAAAGCGCAGTGTCTCCCGCGTCGGGATCAGGCGAAGAGCCTGATCCTGGGAGACCGCTTTCCGGCCTTGTTGATGGTTGAGCAGCCTGGTCTCGATTCAGGTGCAGTTGGAAGTCGTAACTTCCGGAAAGCCCGGTCTTGTCGAGGATGGTGCGATTGCCGACCATCCATCCCAATTCGCGAATCAGGTCTTCCATGGACACGTGTCGCGCTTCCAAGTGATCCGGGCTTGTCCACATCAGGAATTCTTTTGGCGGTTCCGCGGGCGCGCTTGACCTCGCAGACACTGACGCATTCAGCTTCGGTCCGCCTTTAGCGATCGCCAGTGTATAAACAGGCAATTCCCTGGTTTCATGATGGAACCTGAGGCTGAAGCGATCCACGAGCAAGGACCGAAGCGCTGGCGTTTGCTGGTCCATGGAGAGCTTTCTCCACTTGGGCACATCGGCTTCGCTGACCTTAGCCTGAATATCGTATCGAGCAGACCTGGCCCATCCGGGCACTCCAAAAATGTGGTCATCGCCTGAATGAAACGCTTCCCCGAGAATCATTTGCAACGGTGCTCCCGTGACCGAGATGCCATCTGGGGTGAACCAAAAACCAATCCTCAGATCGGCGGGACTATTGGGCCTGATCGCGGCAATTTCAAATGCCGGGAATCTGGCTGTCTCTTCCGAATGAGGCTGAGCGCAGATTTGCGTTGCGTGCAGAACGCAAAGCGCCGCTGTAATGGCGATTGCCGCCCATCCGACCGGGCCCGGCGAGACAATGTGGCTGCGAATCAGTCTTCTCATGATGACTCAAGTGTTCGGAGGAAAAGCATCCCGACATAGATTGAAAAAGCTTCGTGGAGACTCATTGATTTAGACACCCTCAGCTTCGTTTTGTTCCCGCGATGAATCTGTTCTTGTTGAACAAAGGCGCTGCCTCTCTCATCAGCGCTAGTTTTCTGAGGGTGCTTCAATGTGGTCGATGACGAGCACGTCGACCGGGGCTTTGGCGGATTCGAGTTTCAAGCCTAGCTGCTCCTTCACGGCGGTGAAGATGGAGGGGCCGATCGGCGCTGCAGTGTCTGCCGAGCCATTTGTGAAGTTAGCGGAATGGTTGTCTGGAGACCAGGTGAGCGCGAGATCGTACTTGCCCTGCAGGCCGGTTTTGTCGATGACGACGCGGCCGAGTTCCCGGTTGAGAATCTGCGTCATTTGCCGGGCCACGTCGGTCATGGTAACGCCTTCATCCGTGAGCGATCCGTTGTTCGAGGACCGGTTGCCTTTGTCAGGATCCTTCGCTGGATGAAGGCCGAGGCCAGGTTTCGTGTAGGACACGAGAGCGTATACGGGGAGTTCCTTCTGCTCCCAGTGGACGGCGAGTTTAAAGCGGTCGGCCAGCAGCTGCTGGACCAACTGGCGCATAAGCAGGCTGCGCTGTTGGTATGGGAGCTTATCCATGCTTTCGGCGGTTTGGTCGTCAACCTTGGCATCGATATCGAATCTCTGCGAGGCGAGCCAGTCAGGTCCGCCAAGGATCTGGGGACCGGGGATGGCGTAGGCGTCGTACTGAATGAGGATTTTGGGGGAGATGTTCTCGGCGGTGAAACGACCGTTGTCAAAACCGGAGTGAGAGTGCCCACCGCCGGATTTGTTGGGCTTGATGACGGCTACTTCGAAGGCGGGAAGACTGGGCGCGTCGTGCTTTGATTCAGGTGCGGAATCGGGGGCGGGTGCGGCATTCGGCGCGGGTGCGGTGGACTGGCCGAATGCAGGCTGCGCGGCGAGGACGGCCAGCGCGGCGGCGCACAAAACGAGATGACGGCGGTTCAGTCTGTTCATTCGATTCTGAGGCAATCGATCTGTACTTCTTGCTACGGGAAAAGAGGGCCGAATGTTCCGGGTCTCGTTATCCCCTGCGGCCTAGTTATCCGATGGCTTGTCCACGTGGTCCACGACCACAACTTCCACAGGGCCCTTTTTTGATTCGAGTTTCAACCCCAACTGGTCCTGGACGGCGGCGAAGATCGAGGTTCCACCGTTATCGGAGATGCTCAAGCTGGCGGGAGCACCTCCGGTGTTGGGCACAGCGAGGCGCGCCTCGTCTGGCGTAAAGCGGAGGGTGACGTCGTAAATGCCCTTGAGGCCGGTCTGGTTCTGGACGGTTGAACCGAGCTGCGAAGCGAGCTGCCGGGCGAGCCCATCCATAGACATTCCCTCAGCGGTCATCTCGATGGCCGTGGACTGGAAGCTCATGCGCATTCTTCCCTTGTTCGACGGATGGGCGGACGCATTTGCGGCATCCGAATTGGCATCGTCGGGCTTCGATTTCGTCAGTTTGGGGCCGCCCTTGGCGACGACCAAAGCGTAGATGGGGAGTTCCTTTGTGTCGTGATGAATGATGAGCTTGAAGCGGTCGGCTAGAAGGGCCTGAAGCATCTGGTGCTTCACTACAGTGTTTTCGTCGGACGTCATTTTCTGCAACTGCTCTTCGAGGGCAGAGCCGGGGGTGGCTTGAACGTCGTAGCGGTCCTCCTCGATCCAATTCGGGCCGCCGAGAACCTGAAAATCGCTAAGGCCGTAAGCGATGCAGATGAGACTTTTGACGGTTGCACCCGCCGCGGTGAGCCTGCCGTTGGCGGGATACTGGACCATGGTCCTGATGCTGCCGTCCGAACTTGGAGCCTGCGGCTTGATGGATGCTGCTTCAAAGACGGCGGAGGGCGCGGAATCGGTGGGTTTTGTTGCGGGCGCCTGTGCTGCGCCGCTATGCGCGATGACGAACAGGCAAGCGGCGGTAAGCAGCGTTATTCTGCGGCGGATGGTCCGGGGTGCGATGCACTCAATCATTCGGCACAGTCCTCGGTTGAGATGGCAGCGGTTCCCCGGAAGGCCAAGCACGCTTCGATTGCCGATTCCACGCGGGGTTCTGTTATTTGACGTGCGTTGGGTGATTTTCGCTCTGAAGATCCTACTTTCCCAGGTCCCGGAAGCGGTATCTCCACCCCACTGACGAGAACCTGTCCGTGGGGCCCCAGGAGACCTGGAGCGCTCACATTCATGCGGGAACAAGTGAGCCGAGACCTTAGTTGGCCGAAGGCTTTTCGGCATGATCAATGACGATGACGTCGTCAGGGAGTTTGGCTGGGCCGATTTTCAGGCCAAGCTGCTCCGTGACCGCGGTGTAGAGACTGGGCGGGGCGTTGGGGTCCTCAGTCGGTGCCGGGGGCGCAGCGACTCCGCGGAACTGGACGAATTGCGAGTCGTCGGGGGTCCATTTCAAGGGGAAGTCGTAGCGGTCGGTGAGGCCGGTTTGATCTACGACGGGGCGGTCCATGACGCCGTTCTGCATCCAGCTGGCGAAGCTCTTCATGTCCATGTTGCGCACTGTCAGGTCGCCAAGTCCACGGAAGAAGAACGCCTGCTGGTCTGTGACCGCCGAAGTGGTCTTGGTCATCTTAGGTCCGCCGGGAGCGACGGTGATGGCGTAGACGGACAGCTCTCGCGTGTCGTGATGGAACTTGAGCTGGAAGCGCTCGGTGAGCAGCTTTTGGACCATGATGCCCATCTGCTTGAGACTGGGGCGGCCTTCGGTGTCGGGCTTGGCTTCAATGTCAAAGAGGTCGGTGCCGAACCATGCCGGGGCGTCGACGATCTGCTTGGAGTGGAGGCCATAGGCGAAGGCGATGAGGTCGTTCATGTTGGTGTTGATGGTTCGGAAATGTCCCGCCTGAAATCCAAAGCCTTTGCCCTGCCTGCCCGGTTGGCTGGGCTTTATGGTGGCCACATCGAAGCTGGGGTCGGCATTGGCGGCCATGGGCGGCACAGGTGGGGGAGGCGTGGGGATGGTCCACTCGGTTTCCGGAGTGGCGCGGGAGAGGGTCAGCGGAAGGGGGTTGGGGCCCTGAGACCAGTTACCAACAATCGTTTTCCAGTCCGCGCTCAGCTTACCTTCAAAGGTGCCGCCTATCAGGGCGACGGTGAATTTGACGGCAGGTCCATCCAGTGTGGTCTTGTCGATTGTAAAAGGGTTGGGGGTCTGATCGATGGAGTAGAAGACGGACTTGTAGCCGCTTTCGGCTTTTGTGATTTTGACGATGATGCGGAGGTCCTGGCCGGCGTGGAGAGTGCCTTGCCAGATGCCAGTAAGATCTTGTGGGCTACTGGGAGCCGCGGCGGGGGGTGCGGCGCTGGGAGCGGCTGCGGGTGCCTGCGCGCGGAGCTGAGCAGCGGGCAGCAGGGCAAAGGTGGTCGCCAAGAGAATGATTGCGGCGATGCGGCGAGACAACATCCTGCAGCTGGAAGCAAGAGTGCGCGCGAAAGACTCAGGGAGCATGGAGACATCCTTTTTCTCCGGAGAAGTTCGAGGCTCTGGAGACATGAAACGGGTTGGATTCTACGAACCTGTTGAGGATATACCGGTAAGACGTTGATACGGTGAATTTGGCTCGATGGTTCCGGCTATTTGCGCGATCGATATGCTGCAGTTCAGGTGGTTCTACAAGAGGTAGTCACCCGATGCGGGAGTTTCTTACAGGCACACCAGAAAAAAACCGCACCGTTGTATTCGAAACTTGGGGAAAACGAAGGCGACTTGGCGGCTTATTGAATTCGACACCGACGGGCTGCGGTTTGTTCCCGCGCAGCAACATATTCTTGCTGAATTCACGAAGGGGTTCTTCAGACGGGAGCCGGTTCTCAGAGGGGCTCTCGACGTGCTCGAAATCTCTTGCGGAGATTTCCCAGCACACAATTTGCAGGACAACAGTTGTCGCGGACTGGGGTTAGCAAGGGGAGCGCCGTCCTGGAAGTCTTTCCGAACGCCGCAATTTAAGAAGCGAGGAAACGTATGAAGAAGTGGATAGCAATTGCTGCATTACTGCTTCCCATGGCGCTGGCCGGATGCTCTCATCCGCAGCCGGTGGTTGTTTACGCCCCGCCGCCTCCGCCGCCGGCTTTTAGCGATGCGGCCCGGCAGGGTTATAACGCAGGATTTGAAGCGGCTCGGCGCGACGTTGCCGAGGGAAAACCGCCAGGCGTGGAAAAGCATCCGCGGTTCAGGAACCCTCCGGTGCCTCCGCCGCTGGTTGAAGATTATCGGCACGGGTTCAGGGCGGGATACGAGGCGTTCCTGCATCGCGGTGCGCCGCCGGCTGGGTTTTGATTCAAGAGATAGATTACTGGGAACCCATCCATCGCGTGGGGAAACTGCGCGATGGGTGGGGACCCCCTTTTGTTCTGATACAAAGATGACCGCTATGGGAAGGCCAGGAATCACGCGGGCTGGGTGGCGAAGTAATCGGCTACCTGCTGCCAGTTATCGACGCGGACGAAGCCTGTCGCGGTGATGTTATGCGGGGCGGTGTAGAGAATGCCCTGGCCTTCAAATCGCTCCAGATTCCGCGGCAGATCGTCGATGAGGTAATCGGCGCGGAGGATGGACTTGTTGCCGCAGAAGACATAGTGCGTGGGCGGGATGAAGGGGAAGTGGCGCTGGAGCCAGCGGTATTTGGGTCCAAGTGAGTTTGGAACTGACATGGCCTGGGTGGCGATGAAGACTTCAAAGCGCACGGAAAGCTGCTTGAGGACGTCCTGTGCGCCGGGCATCAGGGGCAGATCTTCAAAGAAGTCTTCGGCGTCGAGGAAGGCGCGAAGCTGCTGCTGGCGGTCGAGAGGCGTGATCTCCCAAAGCGATTTGCCGGCCAGGTGCTCAGGGCCGACAGCTTCATCGAATGCCTTGTTGTAGCGGCGGAGATGCTCGGCGAGGGTGTCCGCCATGACCTCATCCATGTCTACGCAAATGCGCTGCACTGTTTACTCCTGAAGAAGCTCTGTTCTCTCAGCGGTCCATTTAACCGAGCCAGGTCGGACGACCTGGGTCCGGCAACGGGTGGGGCTCATCAAAGAGAGAGTAACAGGGTAGTCCGCAAGACATCGGCAGACATAAGGGCGCACGGTTTGAGATTTAATTGAGTGGTCAGACCAGCGGTTGACACCGCTCGGCGCGGGACATGAAGATCGAGCTATGCGCGCATTCAGTTCTGCAGTCTTTGCAATACTTCTGGCTTCGATGGCGGGTTTGGGATTGTCCACAAAAACAGCTGCGAGCGTGATTGGCACAAACATCATTGCCAAACCGGTTACCCGTGAGCGGATTGCTATGCTGCCGAAGAAGGAACGCAAGGAGTGGACGGCGTATCTGGATCGTTCGGACCGGCAGAAGGCGATCGACAAGCAGACGCTGAAGGACGAACAGCAGGCCGCCGGCAATACTCATCCCAAGCACGCCGCTCTGGGTCACGGCATGTTCGCGTTGAGGGCTGACCATCCGGCGGAATGGTTTACCAGCGACGAAGCGCTGCGGGCCGCTCACAACATCGTCACCTACCAGGTGGCGGATGGCGGCTGGAGCAAGAACATCGACATGGTCGCCGCGCCGCGCGCGCCTGGAGACCTGTATGACGCCGACAACATGAATCGATTTCCGGACCCGACGGATTTCGACAAGCCCGTGGACGAGAACTGGCACTACATTGCGACTCTCGACAACGATTCCACATGGATGCAGATTCGATTTCTGGCGCGTGTAACCACGGCACTGCTGGCAGCGCACCGCGATGCGGATGCCGCGCCACTTCGAACTTCGGTTGAGCGAGGCGTGCGCTATTTGCTGGATTCGGAGTATCCCAATGGGGGCTGGCCGCAGGTTTGGCCGTTGGAAGGCGGCTATCACGATGCGATCACCATCAACGACGATGCCATGACCCATGCTGTGGAGATATTGCACGACGTATCAGCGGATGCACCTGACTATGCGTTCCTGCCGCAGGATCTCAAGCGCCTGGCGGGGCCCGCGTCAGAACACGGAATTGAGTGTCTGCTCAAATTGCAGATTGTGGAGAAGGGAAAAAAGACCGCGTGGGCGCAGCAGTATGATGCGCTCACGTTAGAGCCCACTTCAGCGCGCAATTACGAAATGGCCGCCTTGAGCAGCGATGAGAGTTTCTCCATCGCGGAATTCCTGATGGGGTTGTCCAACCCCACTCCGCAGCAGGTGGCTGCGGTGCATGCGGCGGCGGACTGGATGACGAAGGCTGCAATCTACGGGTACCGATACGGTAGCGGGGACTTCAGAGCCGACCGTGCCAGCCCAGACGGCCGGAAGCTGGTCGCCGTTGCGGGAGCGGGTCCAATCTGGGCGCGCTACTACCAGATCGGCACAGACAAGCCCATTTTCGGCGACCGTGACAAGAGCATTCACGATGACGTGAACGAGCTAAGCCGCGAACGCCGCAACGGGTACGCCTGGTACAACAACGCGGGCATCGCGGTGCTGGCGCACTACAAAACCTGGGCGCTTGCGCATGCCGGATGAGGTCTTGATAGGACGGGTGAAACGGGCCAGGTGGATTGACTTCGCCGCTTAGGCTCCCGCGGGATGCGACTTGCGGACGGCGCGCCCGACTCCGGGGATAGGTTCAGGCTGCGGCGCTTTTGCAGCCGGAGCCATGGCAGGATCCCAATAGAGAATGCGCCCGCAGCTATCGCAGGTGAGCATTTCGCCTTCGCGCAACTGGTTCCACGTCTGCGGCCGGACGCCCATGCGGCAACCGGTGCACTGCTGGTTGTCGACGCGGGCAATGCCGGTGCCGCGGGAGCCTGAAAGCCGGTCGTAGCGGACCAGCCATTCGGCTTCGATGAGCGGACGCAGGGCTTCGCGCTCGGCATTCAGATTGGCGAGCTCGGCGGTGAACTCCTTTTGACGTTCCGCTGCGCGGACACGCGTTTTGTCCAGAGCGCCGGCGAGGGATTCCACCTGAGAGCGTGCGGCGGCCAGAGCGGCCTCCTGGGCTTCCGTGCGTTCCAGGCTTGAGAATTCTTCGTTTTCCAGGCGATCGGCTTCTGAGGATTCAAAGGTGATTTCATGCTCGATTGCAGCCGCCTGCTCGGGAGTCTTAACCACGTCAAGCTGGGCACGGAAGCGGACAGCCTTCTGGCGGTGCGTTGCGATCTCGCGATCGAGACGGGTGCGGAGCGACTCTTCCCGGGTGAGGGAAGCAGAGATCTCAGCGGATTGGCGTTCGGCGGCTGCGAGGGCGGCTTCTGCCTGGGCTACTTCGGTGGGAAGAGCGCGCAGGGCGAGCGTGATGCGCGTGCGCTCCAGGTCAGCGTTTTGCAGCTTTACGAGATTTTCAATTTGAGCTTGCATCCGTGACATGAAGTCTACGTCATTCACCGTCTATTAAGAAATAGCTGGACCTGTGGAGTCTTCGGTACTTCGGTGCCGGGCCTCTCATCGCCGGCCTAAGACATGCATCCAATCTGTTGAGGCGGTTGGCGATGGCGACGAGCGCGGTGAGTGAGAATGGGAGCGGGCGGGAAGGCGGATTGACTGAGCGGCATGTGTCCTTTTGGCGCAGGAACCGGTGGATTCTGTGGGTTGCGGGCACCCTGGCAATTGTGCTGGCAGCCCTGGCTGTGGCTGTGGCAGTGGCGCTGCACCATGCCGAGCCGTTTGTGCGGGCGCAGATTGTGTCGGCGCTGGAGGAGCGGTTTCATGCGCGCGTGGAGTTGGACAGCTTTCACGTATCGCTGGTGCATGGATTGCGGGCTCAAGGCGAGGGACTGAGGATCTGGGCGCCGCAATCCGCCCTGACGAATGATGCGTCCGGAGCAGCGAACCAGGAGCCGCTGATTCGAGTGGCCGAGTTCCGGTTCCGCGCGCCGCTGCACTATAAGCGAGGCGCGCCAATTCGCATTTCCGTGGTGCAGTTGGAGGGACTGGATGTTCGTATTCCGCCACATTCGCGGTTTGCGCACGACAAGGCGAAGGATGAGGAAGTTGCGAAGGAGAGCCCGAAGCCCGGTTCGGATTTGCTGAGCGTGCGTGTGGACAGCGTGGAGTGCCTTGGAATTCGCCTGATGCTGGAGACGGACAAGCCGGGAAAACTGCCGATCGAGATTGCAGTCTCACGGCTGAAGCTCACCGGTTTCAGAACCGCGGGCGCAGAGGACCCGGCGGACAAGGGTGAACCGGTCATGGACTATGAAGCTGAGCTGACGAATCCCAAGCCGGTGGGGAGAATTGATACTTCAGGAACGTTTGGTCCCTGGCATGTAGAGGATCCCGGTGAGAGTTCCGTCACAGGAGACTATGTTTTCAGCAATGCAGACCTGGGAAGCTTCAAGGAACTTGCGGGGACGCTGTCGTCTACCGGACACTATGGCGGATCACTGCGCGATCTGACGGTGGATGGGCAGACCGACACGCCGGACTTTCAGTTGAAGCCGTTTGATAATCCGCAGCCGTTGCATACCAAGTTTCACGCCAAGGTGGATGGGACAAACGGCGACACTTGGCTGCAGCCGGTGGAGGCCACGCTGGGGCACTCCCACTTTACAGCGGAGGGAAAGGTTGTGCGTGTCGCTGAGCCGGCAGAAGGCGGAGGGGCGCCGGTGAACAAGGGACATGATATTCAGCTGGCAGTGAATGTGGATCGAGGACGGATTGAGGATTTTCTGCGCCTGGCGAACCACACGAACCCAATCCTGAACGGCGCAGTAACGACGAAGGCCACACTCCACATTCCGCCCGGCGAGGAGCACGTGGTGAAGCGGCTGCAGTTGAAAGGGTCGTTCAATTTGGATGATGCGGTATTTAACAGCGCAAAGGTTCAGGACCGGATTCGAGATTTGAGCCTGCGCGGGCTGGGGCGGCCGAAGGATGTGAAGGACACCGATCCGGACACCGTGGATTCGACCATGAGCGGTGATTTCCAGATGGCGGACGGGATCATTACCCTGCCGGTTTTGAAATACAGCGTACCCGGCGCGGCCGTCCAGTTGAAGGGAACGTACGAGGTTGAAGGTGGCGCCATCAACTTTGTCGGGAGTGCCGCTCTGCAGGCCACCATTTCAGAGATGGTGGGCGGCTGGAAGGGGCTTTTGCTGAAGCCGGCTGATCGGTTCTTCAAGAAAGACGGAGCGGGGACGGAAATCCCGATTCATGTGTCCGGAACGCGCGAGGATCCGAAGTTCGAGGTTGATCTTGGAATGCTGAAGAAGACGTCGCCGGAGACGCCGGGGGTGAAGCCGTAGGGAGATTATTCCCCGCCGCCGGAATCATTGCCGAAGGCTTTTGCTGGCTTCGGTTCCAAGTAAAAATTAGCGGAGAAATCACGCCAGATTGTCTCCGCGAAAGTGAGTGCAAACGCTTTGTATGCCGAGAAACACTTCACGGCTGCCAACAGAGCGAGAAGAGCGCTGCTCCAGAGAATGGACTCAGCGTAGTTAGGGAAAGGAATCGAATTTGGCACCGACTGGAACCTCCAGGCACCCGCTACGAAGCCCGAACCGGTCAATGCAAGCAGCAGGAACACAGCGAGAAAGCGATTGGCCAATTTCTTGAAAGGCTCGTGGAAGAAAGCAACCAAGGCAGAGATCAATGCCAACGCAATCGCTGCCCAGATCAGAATTGGGATCTCGGCCAGCGCGCCGCAATCGCCTCTCCGGACCGAGAGTCCCCAGCCAACAAAGAATGCCGCACCTGCGCAGAATGCACAGCCAAAGCCGCGCATCATGACATAGAGACCCTCAAACTGCTCCGCATAGAGTGCGGCTTTCTTCGCAATCAAAAAGGCGCGGGCCTGAAAGAAAGCGGTCTGACGATTCATGGAGATTCGGTCTGTTCCATCGCTATCCTGTGTGACTCCCAAGTCCAGCCCACACATCTTCGACACCTGCTCAGCAAGCCTGGTCTTGAAATCATCACTGAATTTCGAATTGCTTTTATCAAGTAATAGCTCGGAGGGAAAGCGTCTCTGCTTTACACGGTCCGGAATCGTTGAAGGGACCACGGAGCTAGCAATCGTTTGCAGAATGTGGCCTGTGATGTAAGTGAGCGCAGCCAGGAACAGGGCCTTCGAAAGATCCTGGTCGGGCCAGGATTGGGTGAGGATTCCGACCGGCAGCCAAAGGAGTGCGAACAGAAGCACTCCCGGAAGAAGATATCCGTAGATATCATAGAAATTGAACTGCTTAATCACCGGAGAATGCCTCTTCATGCACAGTTCTGTTTGGAGAAGCGGCACTGCGCAGATCGTTCAGGATAGAGCCCAGCGTTTGCTTCGCTTGCCGTGCGTCCTTAAGCAGGACTGAGGCTACGCGCTGATGGCCACCACCGCCGTATTGGCTGAAGATCCGTCCCAGGGGAACACTTTTGAAGCGCCGCCATGGATTGCGCATGGCCGTGATCTTGGCTCCATCGCCGGTGTTCAGGATCCCGACCGAGTAACGAGCTTTCGGATAGGCAAGATACGGAGCGTACCTGCTCAGGAGCGCGTCGCCCGTTTGCTTCACATTGAAAACGACGATTCCGTCCTTTTCCAATCGAGCGGCTTTACGGAAGAGTTGTTGGCCACTCTGGATTGCCTTGCGTACGTGCTGGTAGCACTGTGCAACATGCGGAGCAGCGGCTACTTCGGCCAGGCTCTTCGTGCGCAGCGCTTCCACCAAAAAGCGGCAATACTCCGGAGACGAGTCGCGCAGAAAACTGAAACTGATACGGAGTGCAGGAGTATCCCCCAGCACCGCCTCCTTCACCGAGTCGTACCGAGCGGCGTCAATGCGGCGTGCCCACTCCACCATCTCCCGGAATCTCGGCTCCCGCAGAAGCCGGTAGCTTTTTCGCCAGATCACTTCCGCGCACGAAGAGGCTGTCGCATCGTATAGAAGACTGGGAGAGTCCATTCTCCGATAGTGTGCCTCCAGCTCCGCGGAGAGAAAGGCTGTTTGGTGGTGGTCTGCCCAGAAATCTGCATCCGGATGGTACAGGAAGTCGACAACGGCGGCTGGTTTGGAGAGAGTCCGCGTGCCCCAGGTTCCGCGTTCGGAATAGTTGACCGGAACTATTTGTCCGGTCTTCCAACCATGCTTTCTCTCTAAAAACTCCGAGGCGAGTACGGCTGAGATTACGCCGTCAAAACACGGAAAATGAAGGTAAACGGTCAGAGCATCCGGCATGGCTGCACCTGAGCACTACGATAGCACTTGTAAAAGGATTCAGAAACTCGCAAGCAGTTTCGGAAGCGGTTCCGATTTAAGGAAGTTGGCGCAATTGCGTGGAAGGGATCGAAAGCGCAATATCGAACCACGACGGGGAAAGATGGTCCTCAAAAGAGGCTGCAATGTGATAGTTTGGCTTGCGTCACACCGTTGCCGATTTTACGAGCAGCGGAAGCAGACAGGGAGAACCGCAATGCACTGGACCGCACCAATCGCAAGGACCAAAGAGAGCTGCGCCTTAATTCTGATTTCAGGGTTTTTGGCGTGCTTCGCTGGGGGGCAGCAACTGCCCGCCCGACCGCAAATCCAACCCACGCTGGAGGCCGCGACTCCGGCCTCTCAAGATTCAAACAGCACCGGTAACGCGAGCGAGCGGGACTGGTGGAAGAACGCAGTGATCTACGAGATTTATCCGCGCAGCTTCCAGGATTCGAATGGGGACGGTATTGGCGATCTGAACGGGATTACCGAGCGACTGGACTACCTGAAGGATCTGGGCGTGGATGCGATCTGGCTGACGCCGGTGTATCCATCACCGCAGGTGGATTTCGGTTATGACATTTCCGACTACAAAAACATCGACCCGCAATACGGGAGCATGAAGGATTTCGATCACCTGGTTGCCGAAGCGGAGAAGCGGCATATACGCATCTTGATGGACATGGTGATGAACCACACATCGGACAAGCACGAGTGGTTCATTCAGTCGCGCTCGTCGAAGAACAATCCTTATCGCGATTGGTATATGTGGCACGATGGCAAGGGCGAGACCGCAACGGATAAAGGCCAGCCGCCGAATAACTGGCAGTCGGACTTTGGGCACTCGGCATGGGAGTGGGACGAGAAGACGCGCCAATACTACTACCACAAATTCTATATTCAACAGCCGGACCTGAACTGGAACAACCCCAAGGTGCATGAGGCGTTCAAGGATATCATCGCGTTCTGGCTGAAGCGCGGCGTGGGCGGGTTCCGTTTCGACGCGATCACGACGCTGTTTGAGGATCCGCTGTTGCGGGACGAGGAAGTGCTGAAGGACGCAAACGGCAAGCCCTACCTCAATGCCTACGGCGACATTGCGTTGAATGACACCAGGACCAACAACCTGCCGGGCACGCATCCCGTGATGCAGGAGATGCGGGCGTGGACGGATACCTTCGGCTCTGATAAGTTTCCGGGAACACGGGTGCTGATCGGCGAGACCTATCTGCCGAACATCGCCGAGCTGGCCAAGCAGTATGGAACGCCTGATAAGCCGGAGTTTCAATTGCCCATGGACACGCAGATCGGTTTCATCAACAAGCTGGACGTGGCGGCGTTTCGAGCCAAACTGAACGACGTGGAGACGGGGGTTAACGGCAATATTCCGCTGCTGGTCTTCGACAATCACGACAACCCGCGTCTCGATGCGCGCTACGGCGACGGCGTGCACGACACAGACATTGAGCGCGTGATTTCGACCATGCTGTTTGCAAGCCGGGGCACGTCGCTGTTCTACTATGGCGACGAGATCGGCATGAAGACCACGCCGCCCACGCGCAAGGAAGATGTGAAGGACCCTGTGGGCCTGACCGGATGGCCGAAGGACAAAGGCCGCGATGGCGAGCGCACTCCGATGCAGTGGGATGCGAGTGCGAACGCGGGATTCAGCAAGGCCGATGCCAAGCCGTGGCTGCCGGTGCCGCCCAGCGCTAAGACCATCAACGTGGCTGAGGAAAAGGGCGATCCGAATTCGCTGCTGACGTGGTACAAGAGCTTGATTCGTCTGAAGAAGACGAACCCGGCGTTTGCTGATGGAGACAACACGATGCTGGACACCGCGAATACCAAGGTGTTGAGCTGGCTCCGCCAAGCCCCAGGTGCGCCAGCGGTGTTCATATCGGTGAACTTTACGGCCGAACCGCAGATAGTAAGCCTGAACGTTCCCTTCCGTGGAAAGGCGTCAGTCGAGACGCTACTCAAAAGCCCCGGTGGCACCGACCTCGGTGGTGTGGCAGGGCCAATAGATATACAAAAAACTTCAGTATCTATTCAATTGGGGCCATATGGGGTCTATATCGGGGAAGTCCAGTAAGACTACAGATTACGGATTGCAGTAAAGTGCCAGCGGCGGATTCCGAAACTCGGAATTCGCCGCCGGCGTTTGATGCTCAATCCTGTTGATTCAATGGGAGCCGATTCTACTGAGTGACCGCGTGCGCCTTAATCACTTCGTCGAGATAGTCGGGCTTGGCATCGTCGCGCACCAGGTGCGGATAACGCAGTCCGCCATGGTAGTTGATCGCGGAGGTCTGGTAATAGTCGTCCACAATGACCAGAAGCGTGATGGGCTGGGTAGTATCCTTCGCGGCTTTGATAGCGTCCTCAAGCAGATCGTGCGTGTAGACGCGGCCATTCACGCCAACCACCTTCATACCGGAAGAGATGCCCGCCGCAAAGGCAGGACTGCCGACGAACGCATCTCGTACGGTGCCGTCCTCACCCACTTGCAGGCCGATGGAATACTGATCGTCCTGGTCCCCGCGGCGTCCGCCTAGATGTGACGATTCGCCGTTGAACGTGAGCTTCCAGCCGCCGTTCTCAATGCCCCCGAGTGGAGGTTCCGGCGATGTCGAATTCAGCCGGGTATGAAAGAAACCGGCCCAGTCGTAAGGCGTCACAGAGTTGAGTGCGGCCATGAGCTCATCGAAGTTATAGGTCTTCACTTCCGGGCCATTGTTAGGGCCGCCGTGAAAAGCCTGGCAGAAGTCATCGATCGATTTTTGGCCGTGCGACTCGCGGTGGATGATCGTTGCAACTTCAAGCCAGAGCAGATTGCCTTCGTCGTAGTAGTCCACCCCGCGGCGCCAGTTATTCCAGCCGCGACCAGACATGCCGGGCTCGCCAATCGCCGTATCGAGCAGCGGGCGCCACGTACGGCCGGGGCGTCCGGGACCAAGCTGGGCCGAGATGCTGGCCATGTAGTCGCGATATTGCTCTGGAGTCCAAAGGCCGCTGCGCGCAGCCAGCATGGGACCTAGGAAATCCGTGAGCCCCTCGTAGCCCCACAGCAGGTCGGTTTCCATCGGCTGTTCAAAATAAGGCACGGCCAAGTCAGCTGGGCGGCGAAACTTGCCATTCCAGGAGTGAACGAATTCGTGCGCGAGCAGGCCGCCGAGCGCCATGCCGGCGTTGGGCCCAAGCAGGGTGCGTTCGGGCAGTCGGCTGTCGTTGGACTCGTGATGCTCCAGGCCGAAATGCGCCACGTGATCGCTCAGTGCGAAGAGGAAATGGTAATCGCGATAATGGTGGGTGCCAAAAAGCTTGCCCGATTCGGCAACCAGATTCGTCATTTCCTTCTGGATCTTCGGGCTCATATCGAGCGCCGCTTCGCTGTCCGCAACCATGTCGATTTCATGGTGGATGGGTTCGCCTGCCGGCGTGAGGTCGATGGCGCGGTAATACTGGCCGGTAATCACGGGGGAGTCGACCAGCAGATCGAGCGAAATTGGCTTGAACGAAACCTGGTTACCGGATTGATTGGCGATCGGAAGAGCGGTCCCAAATTTCCAGCCATCGGGAATGGTCAGTTTCGCTTCGTAACTCAACTGCTGTGCGGGCGTGCCGCCGGGATAAAGAATGACGTCGTTCCACTCAAGAATCATCAGCTTGTCGGTTGCCGAGTTACCTTCAGACTCGATGAAGTCGTAATCGGCATTGAGATGATCGACGCCGGAAGGAACATCGAGATGGAACGTGAATGTATCCAGCAAATCACGTTGCCACGGAATGACTGCGCCGTTGCCTTCAAACTTGAGCCCGGTGAGATTGGCGATGGGGCCTTCGGGGCCGTGCTCGCCGGGAATCCACTTTGGATAGTAGAGAGTGAGAGGTCCGGGTTTGACGGGAATCACGAGGTGGGCGTGAAGGAGTTTTTGCTGGGTCTTCGTCGCATCTACGGTGAGGGTAATGGCTTGGCCGGCGAGGGTTATTGAGGCTTGGCCGGCCAGCAACGTTGCGACGGCAATGAGTGCGATGAATTGGCAGCGAAACCGTTGCATTCAAATGCTCCTTGTTGAGAAAAGACTAACTCCACCTTTGAATCATATCGCCTCGCGGCTGAGCCACGGCGTTGTGCGTTGCATCACGTGCCGCCGGTCAGATGCGGACACATTACATTCGCCCATTCGCATGTCCTGTATAATCCGACGTTGCTCGCTGCGGCCGGCGACGGAGGATTGAAATGGATATCGCTCTGATAGTTCTCGCGGTTATTCTCGGAATCATCGCGCTTTCGCTGATCCTTGGCAGTTTTTTTACGGTCAACACGGCGCAGGTTGCCATCATCACGCGCTTTGGCAAGTTTCTTCGCGTAGCTGAGCCTGGGCTGAACTGGAAAACGCCGTACTTCGATACGGTGCAGGGACTGGTGAGTCTGCGCGTGAATCAAATCTCGCTGACGATGGAGACCAAGACAAAAGACAACGTGTTTGTGACAATTCCGATCTCGGTGCAGAACCGTGTGCGTCCGGAGAAAGTCTACGATGCGTTTTACAAGTTGTCCGATCCAGTGGCGCAGATCAAGAGCTACGTGGAGCAGGTGATTCTGGGCCACGTCCCAAGCATGACGCTTGACGAGGTGTTCGCGTCGCAATCGAGCATTGCCGCCGCGGTAAAGCAGGAACTGGATGCGGACATGGCGACGTTCGGCTACGAGATTGTGAATGTGCTGGTCACGGATATTGTTCCCGATGAAAAGGTGAAGTCGGCGATGAACGATATCAACGCGGCGCAGCGCGAACAGGTGGCAGCGAATGCGCGGGGCGAAGCGGAGAAAATCCTTGTGGTGAAGAAGGCTGAAGCTGAAGCTGAGAGCAAGGCGCTGCAGGGACAGGGCATTGCCAATCAGCGCAAGGCGATCATTGAAGGATTGCAAACGTCAGTGGAGCAGTTCCAGAAAGCGGTTGAAGGAGCGACGTCGAAGGAAGTAATGCAACTGGTGCTGGTTACGCAGTATTTCGACACGCTCAAGTCAATCGGCGAGAGCGATAAGACGAACACACTCTTTCTTTCGCACAACCCGTCGGCGGTAAAGGAAGTGTCTGACCAGATACTGGAGTCAATGCTTGTTGCCGGGCGGGCAAGCATTTAGAAGCCCAAGGGTGAGACGCCCACCCATCGAACCTTTGGGAGCTTATTCGAGACTGCACGCCCAACTGAACTCATTTTGAATCAGTTACTCATGGACCGGTGAGAAGTTATCGCCCACCAATTACGGCGCATAACTTCTCATTGATCAGCGTGCGCAAGCCAGACGGCCAGTGACCGCTTACGCGATCATCCTGCCGTATCATCGATCACCTGTCAGGAGGCCTTTTGCAGCAACTCCTGCTCAGCGCGCAGCCAGTCCTGCTCCGCGAAACCATCAATGTAACCACGCTGTGCCCAATAGCGTTGCGCCAGCTTCTCGACTTCCTCGCGGGAAGGCATAACCGGAGCCGAGGTGGCCGCCACGTTGTCCTTCTTTACTGCGGTCTTGCGTGGTTTCGCGGGTGCTTTTGCTTTCTTGACTGTATCTGCCATGTATATCTCCTTAGAAAGTAGGATTCGCCGCCAACATGCGGGGCATCGTCTATAGAATACAAAAACTTAAGCTGGAAAGCGAGTAACATTCCCGGTGCGTACCATTTTGCTCAATATGCGGTGCCCGGGCATCCAAAGGGCCCGGGCACGAAGTTTAAGCGAAGCTGAGTGCTTATTCTCCTCTGGTTGAGTTCTTGCATTTACTGCTGTTTGGCGATGGCTGCAGTGGCGAGCGTGCCGCCGAGTCCCATGGTTTCAATCGCAGAGGACGGCACCAGCACCATGGCGCCTTTCTCGCGAATCGCTTCGTAGAGCATGTTCATGCCGCGCAGATGCAGTGCGCCGGGATTGTCTGCATAGACGCGCGACGCCTCTGCGAATTGCGCGGACACCTGGACCTCGGCGTCGCCGAGAATGACGCGGGCCTGGCGTTCGCGCTCAGCTTGCGCCTGCTGCGACATGGCATTCTCAAGCGCCTGCGGAATGCGCACGTCGCGAATCTCCACCGATTGCACGGTGATGCCCCAGGACGTGGTCTTTTCGTCCAGGATCTTCTGCAGTTCGCGGCCCATGGTTTCGCGCTCAGTAATCATCTGTGCCAAGTGGTGCCGTCCGATTGATTCGCGCAGCGCGGTCTGCGAACTGAGCGTGATGGCTTCCTTGAAGTCCTCAACTTCCAAAATCGACTTCTCCGCATTCCACACCAGCCAGAAGATGATGGCGTCGACGTTCACGGGCACGGTATCACGGGTCAAAGTGGACTCGGCGCTGACGGTGGTGACACGGACGCGTTGATCGACATAGCGGCTCAGCGTCTCGACGATAGGAATGATGAGAAACAGACCCGGACCGCGGAGGCCGCGATAGCGCCCGAAACGCAACACGGCAACCTTCTCCCACTGATCCACAACGACAATCGCGAAGAGAAGGTAAAAGCCGACCAATACACCGAGCAAAACGAATACCGGCCTGTTGGTCAGCCTGGTAGCGCAGACGCCGGCCGCAACGCAGATGATTGACGCGGTGATGCCGACGCTTGAGAAGTTCTTATACGAATTCATGGTTCCTCCTTACGTGCCTGCCACTTGTGCTTGAAGTCCTCATCCGGTGAGAGATCGCGCAAGGCCTTCATCAACTGCTTGAGAGTGAAGCCGGCCGCCCCGGCGCGGGAAACGAATTCACCCGCCAACTGCGCCAGAATGCGCTCACGGTCGTCTTTGGAATACTCGACCTTGCGGTCGGAGATGAAAGTGCCGGTGCCCTGCTGTGTATCCAGGAGTCCGCGAATTTCCATCTCCCGGTAGGCCCGCGACACAGTGTTGGGATTGATGGCCAGGTCGACCGCGACCTGGCGCACAGTAGGAAGTTGGATGCCGATGGTGAGCGCGCCGGAAGCGATAGCCGCCTGCACCTGGTCAATCAACTGACGATAGACGGGAACGCCGCTGTGCGCATCGAGGCGAAAGGCGAATGGCTGAAGTTCGACCTTATCGGGATTTGGTCCGTTTCGCTTCATGAGTACAATAATGTACTAGATAACTAGTACAATGCAAGAGGAAATCAGAGAATATTTTGACCGGACATCAAAGCTTTGAAGAAGTCGCATCCGGCGGACCGGCCCGTCCTGCTTCCGAAAGTGCGAGCCTGTCAGCTTGCCCGCACCAAGCCGGGCGTGTTTGACTGGTGGCCGAAGATGGGGGACGTGATGGGCTACATTCTTGCGCTTGATCAGGGAACTACAAGTTCGCGGGCGATTCTGTTTGACGAGGCAGGGACCATTGTTGCGACGGCGCAGCATGAGTTTCAGCAGTTCTATCCCCAGGCCGGCTGGGTGGAGCATGATCCGACGGAGATTTTGACCAGCCAGCTTTCGTGCGCCGTGGAGGCACTGGGGCGAGCGGGAGCGCGGCCGCGAGACGTGGCGGCAATTGGGATTACCAACCAGCGCGAGACCGTGATTGTGTGGGAGCGCTCCACGGGGAAGGCGATCCATCCGGCCATTGTGTGGCAGGACCGGCGGACGGCTTCACGCTGCTCTGAGCTTGAGGCGAGCGGGGTGGGGGATGATGTTTCAAATCGGACGGGGCTGGTGCTTGATCCTTATTTCTCCGCAACCAAGGTGGCGTGGATTCTGGACAATGTGCCCGGTGCGCGTGCGCAGGCGGAGCGAGGCGAGCTGGCGTTCGGCACCGTGGATAGCTGGCTGATTTGGCACCTTACGAGCGGAACAAAGCATGTGACGGATGTAACCAACGCGTCGCGAACACTGCTCTACAACATCGTGAAGGGCGAATGGGACCAGGAGTTGCTCCGCATCTTCGGTATCCCGGCGAGCGTGCTGCCGGAGGTAGTCTGGTCGAGCGAACGCGTTGGCCGGGTGACGACTTCGTTGGGATTAGGCGGAATCGAGATCGCCGGCATTGCCGGGGACCAGCAGGCAGCGCTCTTTGGGCAGTTGTGCTGGAGCGCCGGCGAGGCTAAGAACACGTATGGGACCGGCTGCTTCCTGCTGCAGAACATTGGGCGCGAGTTTGTGCGCTCAAAGCATAGGCTGATTACCACCGTCGCAGCCAGTGCAGACAAGCGCCTTGAATACGCGCTGGAAGGAAGCATCTTTATTGGCGGGGCCGTGGTGCAGTGGCTCAGAGACAACCTGCGGTTGATCGGCTCGTCCGCAGAAGTAGAGAGCCTTGCGGCAGGTGTGCCGGATGCGGGCGGCGTGGTGTTTGTGCCTGCCTTTGTGGGACTGGGCGCCCCGCACTGGGATGCGCATGCCGGTGGATTGCTCATTGGGTTGCGGCGCGATACCAAGCCGGGACACATTGCGCGCGCGGCGCTTGAGAGCATCGCGTACCAAGTGGCGGATGTGCTGGAGGCGGTGGAGAGCGAGACGGGAACGCCGCTGGCGGCGCTGCGAGTGGACGGCGGAGCTTCTGTAAACAATCTGCTGATGCAGTTCCAGGCGGACGTGCTGGGCGTGCCGGTGGTACGGCCGCAGGTGACGGAGACGACGGCTCTCGGCGCTGCGTATCTGGCGGGATTGGCTGCGAGCTTCTGGGCCGGACCGAGTGAACTGAAGGCCAGGCGCGAGGGAGATGTGCGGTTTGAGCCGCGGATGGATACCGACGAGCGAGAGGCGCGGCGCAGGGTGTGGCAAAAGGCTGTTGGGCGGGCCAAGGGCTGGACGGAATAGAAGCAGCTAACAGCTGTCAGCTGAAAGCTGCGAACTTGAAGTGGAGCTGGCGATGCGACGGGAAGAGATGGTGCAACGGATCAGGGAGCGGGATGAGCAAAACGAGCCCTGGGATATTGCTGTCATCGGCGGCGGAGCCACCGGCATGGGCGTGGCCGTGGACGCTGCGGCGCGCGGGTTGAGTGTAGTGCTGGTGGAGGCGCACGACTTTGGCAAGGGGACGAGCAGCCGGAGCACGAAGCTGGTGCATGGCGGCGTGCGGTATCTGGAGCAAGGGAACGTTCCGCTGGTGATGAGCGCGCTGAAGGAGCGCGGCCTGATGCGGCAGAATGCGCCTCATCTTGTGCATGATCTCGCTTTCGTGGTGCCGAATTATTCCTGGTGGGAGGCGCCGTTTTACGGGATCGGCCTTAAGCTCTACGACCTGCTGGCGGGCAAGTATGGGTTTGGCGCTTCAAAGCTGCTTTCGAAGAACGAGACCCTGGAGCGGCTTCCGGGCCTGGAGTCCGAGGGGCTGACGGGCGGCGTGGTTTACTACGACGGGCAGTTCGACGACGCGCGACTCCTGATCCATTTGGCCATGACCGCTGCGGATCATGGCGCCGCGCTGGTGAACTACTGTCCGGCAACGGCGGTATTGCGCGATGCCGATGGATATGTGAACGGATTGTCTGCGCGGGATTCGGAGACGGGCGAGGAATTCCGGATTGCCGCGCGCATGGTGGTGAACGCGACGGGCGTGTTTACCGATGAAGTGCGGCGTATGGCTGACCCGGCGGCGGAACAGCTGGTGGTGACGAGCCAGGGGATTCACCTGGTGTTCGACCGGAGCTTCCTGAAATCTGACACTGCCCTGATGGTGCCGCGAACCAGCGATGGACGGGTGCTGTTTGTGATCCCGTGGCATGGGCATGCGGTGGCCGGGACGACCGACACTCCTGTGGATGCACCCAGCCTGGAACCGCGCGCGCTGGAAGAAGAGATTGAGTTTGTGCTGGAGACGGCGGGGCGGTATTTGAGCAGGCCGCCGGGGCGTGAAGATGTGCTGGCGGTTTATGTGGGGCTGCGTCCGCTGGTGAAGGGCGAGGGCAAGACGTCGGCGCTGTCGCGGGATCACGTGATTCACGTGGACACGTCGGGGCTGCTGACCATTACCGGAGGCAAGTGGACCACTTACCGGCACATGGCGGAAGACTGCGTGGATCATGCCATCACACTGGGCAGGCTGCCGGATGTAGAGTGCAAAACGAAGAACCTGCGAATTCACGGCTATGCCGAGGACGCCGCGGCCCAGGGAAGCCTGGAGGTTTACGGGGCCGACGCGGAGTCAATCCAGATGCTGGCCAAGGACCAAAAGCTGGCCGTGCAGCTGCATCCTGAATTGCCGTATATTGCCGCTGAGGTGGTTTGGGCTGCGCGCGCTGAGATGGCGCGGACGGTGGAAGATGTGCTGGCGCGGCATACGCGGGCGTTGTTTTTGAATGCGCGGGCGGCGACTGCCATGGCGGAGCCGGTGGCTCAGTTGCTGGCGGAGGAACTGGGGCGCAACGAGGCCTGGGTTGCAGCGCAGGTGAAGGAGTTCTGCGTGCTGGCGGAGCAGTATCGGGTGCTGTGAGTGTGATCGCCGGCTCTTTCCGTGCGTGCGAAAGAAAAGAGCTGCAAGAGTGGGACAGTCTGCATCCAAGGTGCAGGCAAGCGATGGAACCATTCCCCCTGGAGGACGAGATGGCAGTTACATGTACGCATGTTGCGGAGCACGTGAAGAAGGTGAAACCGCATACGAAGGGTTGCGAGGAGTGTTTGAAGAGCGGAGATACGTGGTTGCACCTGCGGATGTGCCTCGAGTGCGGCCATGTGGGCTGCTGCGACTCCTCACAGAACCGGCATGCACGGGCGCATTTCCATGCTACGCAGCATCCGCTGATTCAATCCGCGGAAAAAGGCGAGAACTGGAAGTGGTGCTATATCGATGAGGTGTATCTGTAGCTCGTCAGGCCAGCTCCACTTCGATCTTTTTAGCTTCCGCGTCTAGTTTCACGATTTTGAAGTTCCGGATCTGGCCTGCGGCCAAGGGCTCCGGCTTGGCCGTTGCGGCCGGTGCGTTCCCTTTCCAACGCGCGCTCAACAGTGACGTCAGTGAGGAAAGATCGGCCTTGGCCTCGGGATTTGTTTCTGCGGCAGCAGCGCTCGGCGCAACTGTCTTTACCTTGCACTGCGCGCGAATTCCCTCACCAACCTCAACTGTAATTTGCGTTGGGGAGTACTCGATCACGCGGCCTGAGACCGTGTCGCCGGCCTTGTGCTCGGCAATGTATTCGTCGATGCTTGTAGGGATGAGCTGCTTCATGCTGAGCTTGATCTGGCGCTTCTCGGTGTCGACGGCGAGCACCTGGGCCTGGACGACCTGGCCGGCGCGGAGAACGTCGGAGGGGTGGTTGATGCGGCGGTCGGCGACAATTTCGCTGACGTGCACCAAGCCCTCAACGCCGTCGGCAAGCTGAACAAAGGCGCCGAAGTTCATGATTTTTGTAACCGGGCCTTCCACCTGGGAGCCGACCGGGAACTTGCGCTGCGCTTCGGTCCACGGGTCGGCGAGGGTCTGTTTCAGCCCGAGGGCGATGCGCTTCTCTTCCGGCTTGACGGAGAGGATGACGGCGTCGACGGTGTCGCCCGGCTTGAGGATGTCGCTGGGGTGACGAACTTTCTTGTTCCAGGCCATTTCTGAAATGTGAATAAGGCCTTCGAGCCCCGGCTCGATCTCGACGAATGCGCCGAAATCCATGAGGCGCGTGACGGTGCCGGTGACGCGCTGGCCAATCTGCAGGCGGGCCGGTGCCGTATCCCATGGTTCGGGCTGAAGCTGCTTGAGGCCGAGGGAGAGCTTCTTGGTGTCGTGGTCGATTTTGAGGACTTTGACCTGGAGTTCCTGGCCCACCGTCAGCAGGTCTTCCGGCTTGGCGACGCGGGCATACGCCATGTCGCTGATGTGGAGAAGGCCGTCAATGCCGCCAAGGTCAATGAACGCGCCATAGGGCATGAGGCTGCGCACTTTTCCTGAGACAATGTCGCCCACATTGAGCGACGCCTGCATGGCGTCGTGGCTGGCCTGGGTCTGCGCGCGGGCCTGCTCCTCAAGCACCACGCGCCGATCGACGACGACATCTTCATCAGTGACATCGAGCTTGGTGATGCGGCAGGTAATTTCGGTGCCAACCAGCTTTTCAAGCTCAGCCGCGTCGCGGGTTCCGCTGCGCGAAGCGGGCATGAAGGCGCGCACCCCTACGTCGACGCGCAACCCGCCTTTCACCACTTCGGTGACGGTTCCAACTATGGCGGTTTTGTCGGCGAACGCGGCTTCGAGGGCGGACCAGTCGCGGGGCAGAGCGACTTTGAAAAGCGAGAGCTGGTAATAGCCTTCCTCGTTGCGGCCAGTGACGGAGACGGGGAACGTGGCGCCGATCTTTATCGCGTCAGCATTGCCGGGAAAGGCGGAGCGGGGCAACACGCCTTCGGTCTTGTAGCCGATGTCGAGGAAGACCTCGTCGGCGGAAAGCGAGACGACCGTGCCCTGCAACTGCCTTGTGCCGGGCGCAGCTTTGTGGGAATGGGACTTTTCGAAAGCGCGGAGCAGGTCGCCAAAAGACTCCTGCGGTTCTTCCGGTGCAGTCGGCGCTTCCACAGGGGTGGGTGCCGGCGCAGCGGCCTTGGCAACCTTGGTTTTTGGAGGTTCGCTGACCGGAGGCGGTGGCGCGGGGGGCTCCTCCTCTGGGGATTCGGCTGGGGGCGGATCGTTGCGCGGCGGTTCCGGGTTATCAGGGTCCTGAAGCGGCGGGTCGATCATGGGAGGTTCCTGGACCGGTGCGGGGCTGTTCATCGTTTCGGGTTCAGTAAGGAGGTCAGCGGACTGAGGGTGGTTCTCGTTAGACATGGCAGCAACCTGATTCATTCTCCCACGATTAGACGGGGAGGGCCGACGGCTTGGGGTTTGATATCTGGAATTGGGAGCCAAGCGCCGGGAAAACGGTGCAGAGATCGTGCTCGCTTACTGTTCCTTTTCGGGCTCCGCGGTTTCCGAAACGGCATCCGCATCGTGACCCAAAGTGTGGGACGTTTCCGGAGCGGAGACTTCAATCGCCGCCGGACTCGCGGCGGCGAGGATTTTCCGTTCATCCAACCAAAGGCACCAGATCCACCACACGATTGCGGCGAGAAAGACCGCGTCACTAGCGTTGAACAGCTTCTCGCGGAGACCCACGATGCGCTCGTACTCCGCCTGGCTGTGCGGTCTTGCCTTCAGGGCAATCAGCTCCCAGACTCCGTCGCGGATGAGTTGCGCAATGGCCGCGGTTGACAATCCGACCAGAATTCCCTGCGCATGAGTGCGCCATCCGGCTTTGTAGCGCCGCCCGAAAAACAGCACCAGCAGGCCCAGCTCCACGGTGACGACATTCAGCAGCAGCTCGCTTTTTTGCGAAAACAGCTGCATCCCACCCAGCACAGAGAGGACGGTCCCTGCGGTCAGGGTCTTCATTGCGGGCCATGGTCCCCAGACAGCCACCACGCCGCCGCCCACGGCCAACAGTACCAGCGTGAAGATGATCCACGCACGCCGCCCCAGGCCAACAAACGACCTCCGCGCCAGCTCCACAAGCACCAGCAGATTCACAATCGCTGTGAGATCGGCGAGCGGGATGAACAGCTCATAGAAGCTCAGCGGCGCCAACTTCCCGTAAAGAAGACGGCTGGCCAGCAACCGGAAAGTGATCAGCACAATGCTGATGGCGAACCACTTGAACCGCTTGTACCGGTCTTTGCCGAGCAACACCACAAGCAGCACAAGGAGCGCCGCAAACTCAATCGTCCACAGCACCTGGACGGTGGTCCAACCAAAATTAAGATGCATCTTCGCCTTATCTGCCTGCCCAGCGCACTCGCGCTTGCCGCACAAGCCACCTCCAGTTTAACCGCCCCGCGCGCGAGGGATAGGTGGGATAGGCTGTAGGCGCGACCGTCCGTTTCGCCCACGGACGGCATCGATTGCTGTATGGGAAATAACCAAGAAATGGATTTGCCGGAGGAAGCGAAGATAAATATGGTGCGCCCGGAGAGATTCGAACTCCCGACCTAACGCTCCGGAGGCGTTCGCTCTATCCAGCTGAGCTACGGGCGCACTCTTTCAGCATATCGTACTTTGGGTTCTGAAGGTGCGTTAAGCCAGCCGCTCCCCGCTAGGCCCGTTCTGCATCCCGCTGTGCCCGCAGTTCTTCCATCACGCTCTGGATCAGCGCTTTTGCCCCCTCCATGCCGCCCAGAACCGCCTGCAGATCGAGCGCGGGTTTTGCGGGATTCCGGCTCGACGCACAATAAACACCGTGCTGCCCCACCAGGATGAGCGAGTCAGTCAGCAGATCCAGCGCCACCGCCAGCCTGCCGCGCTCCACGCCCATCATGAACTCGTGTTTCTCCAGTTCAGCTCGCTTTTCGTCAAAAATGTTCATATTCTGAGCCTACCCGAAAAGCCACAGCCGGCGAAAACTCATCGCCCTTGCCGCCCACCCCAGCCAAAAACATTCGTCCAATGCTTTAATCCACGCTTGATGACAGGCCATCGGTTGAACCGTCCATGCTTGAACCGTGTACAAACGTCCTCCTGCCGTTTAATTCTGTAAGTGACGAGAGGCTCCAATGAAGATCCAACCGGTTGTTCTCGCGTCCTTGCTTGCGCTGCTTCCCACGGCGTCGCGCGCCCAGTCCACTGATTCTCCGCCGGCATTCGATATCGCCGATGTTCATGCCAGTGCTCCTCGCAGGTTTCCCAACCTGTTTGGCGGCGTTCTGCGCGGTGACCGGTTTGTCATGCACCAGGCCACCATGCTGGACATGGTGTCGAATGCTTACAGCCTGGACCCCAGCAACGTGCTCGGAGGCCCAAGCTGGCTTGAAATGGACCGCTTCGATATCGTAGCCAAGGCCCCTTCAACCACGCCGCCTGAGACAGTCAAGCTCATGCTGCGCTCCCTGCTTGCGGATCGATTTAAGCTCGTGGTCCACAACGGCACCAAGCCGTTGCCCGCCTATCTCCTCTCCGTCGGGACAGGCAAACCCAAAATGAAGGAAACCAGCGGCTCAGGGGAGTCCGGATGCAACGGCCAGCCGTCTCCGCCCAATGCCGACCCCGCCGCGGTCCCTTACATTTATGTTTCCTGCCGCAACATGACCATGGAGGCGTTTGCTGAAGACTTGCACCAGATGGCAGGCGGCTACCTGACCAACCCGGTCATCGATTCCACCGGCCTGAAAGGCTCCTGGGACTTTGACCTGAAGTGGACCGGCCGCGGCAACCTTGCAAAAGCGGGAGCCGATGGGGTTTCCATCTTCGACGCGGTTGACAAGCAGCTCGGGCTCAAGCTCGAACTCCAAACCGCGGCGCGGCCTGTGCTCATCGTCGACAGCGCGAATGAGCAGCCGACGCCCAATTCGCCCGAGGTGGAGAAAGTTCTTCCTACGCCACCGCCAGCACAATTTGAAGTTGCGGTCATCAAGCCCAGCAAGCCGGACACGCGGCGAAGCGGCGACCTCAAAGTTAATCAGGTCGATGTGCACGGCATCACCCTCAAATTCATCATCTCCTTTGCCTGGGACCTGAATCCCAACGACAACGAAGCCATCGTAGGCGCGCCGAAATGGCTGGATTCCGATCAATTCGATATCCTCGCGAAGGTTTCCAGCGAGAATCAGGGAGTCGTATCCCCCAATTCGCCACCGCTTGATCTCGACGACCTCCGCCAGATGCTCCGCGCGATGATGGCGGACCGGTTCAAAATGAAGTCGCACATGGAAGATCGCCCAGTGACGACTTATAGCCTGGTAGCCGTAAGCCCGAAGCTCCGCAAAGCGGATCCCTCAAGCCGCACACACTGCAATGAAGGTCCGGGACCCGACGGAAAAGATCCGCGCCTCACCAATCCCGTCCTCAACAGGCTGGTTTCGTGCCAGAACATGAACATGGCGCAAATTGGCGATGAGCTTCAACGCATCGCAGGCGGGTACATTTACAGTCCGGTGCTTGATACCACGGGAATCACCGGTTCCTGGGACTTTACCCTCAGCTTCAGTTCCATCAATTTGTCTCGCGGCGGCGGACCTCAACAGCCAGGCAGTGAATCCGCGGCATCGGATCCCAATGGCGCCCTCTCCCTCTTTGACGCGGTCAACAAGGAACTGGGGCTGAAGTTGGAGAAGCAACGCCGCGCCGTGCCCGTCCTCGTGATTGATTCCATAAACGAGCAGCCCACCGATAATTGACGAAGGTCGAATTCCGTCCGTTCCGCTGGTAAAGTGCAGACAGGAGTCTGCCATGGAACCCGATGCTCGCCGTCCGCACTGGAAGACTCTGCTGGCGTTCGCCATTATTTACTTCGTCTGGGGCTCCACGTTTCTGGCCATTCGCATCGGCGTGCACGAGCTGCCGCCGCTGCTCTTTGCGGCCATGCGGTTCCTCGCTGCGGGCATCGTCCTTTTCATTTGGGTAACCGCTCACGGCGAAGGCATTCCCACACGCCGCCAATGGGCATCCATTTTTCTGCTCGCGTTCCTGATATTTGTCATCGATTACGGCTGCCTGTTCTGGGCTGAGCAGCGCGTTCCTTCCGGCATTGCCGCCGTGATGATGGCTACCATTCCGCTGTTTACGGCGCTCTCTGAAATTCTCTTCCTGCGGACGCAACGGCTCACGGTACGGCTGGTTGCGGCCCTGCTGATTGGGCTTTGCGGGGTCGCGGTGCTCGTGGTTCGATCGTTCAACATCGGCGGCCAGCCCATCCAGCCAATCGGTGCACTGGCCCTTATTGCGGGATCTCTGAGCTGGTCGGTCGCTTCCATTCTTACGCGCAAGCTGCCGCTGCCGGCTTCGAAGATCATGAGCTCAGGATCGCAAATGCTCGCCGGCGGAATCCTGCTTACCGCCGCCGCGGCGGCATTTGGAGAGTTTCGCGGCTTCGATCCGCTCAAAGTTTCGGCTGGAGCGTGGTTCGCGTTGCTTTACCTCGTTGTGGCGGGGTCCATCATCGGGTTTACCGCATACCTGTGGCTGCTGCACCATGAGTCACCCACAAAGGTTGGCACATATGCCTACGTGAACCCGGTAGTCGCCGTCCTCATCGGCTATCTGATCGGCGGCGAGGCGCTCGGGCTGCGGACGATTCTGGGAACTCTATTTGTCCTCATCAGCGTGGTGGTCATCACCACCACGCGTGCAAAGAAACCAGCGCCGGCAAGCGAAGCAAAGGTCTAGAGACGGCTCACACATCCAGCTTGCGCATGTACTCCGCATCCAGCCTGAGCGCTTCAATCGGGTCCATGTCGAACTCCTCCTGCTCGACGAAATAGTGCTTCAGCCCTTTGGCAGCGCGCAGAATGGGCTTGTAATTCACCAGGCCTCGGCCCATCACCGTCGAGTGGAATTGCCCGTTCGCTCCTTTTGTCATGTCCTTCACATGCAGCAGCGGGAAGCGCTCCGGCGTCTTGCTTAGATACTCAACCGGATCGCGTCCGGCGGCGAAGACCCAGCCGCAGTCCATCTCGAAGAAGACGAGTTTGGGGTCGGTCAGCTTGAGCAGCTCATCGTAGAACACCACCCCGCCTTCGCTCAGGAACTCCGGCGTGTGGTTGTGGTAACCAAATCGCATCCCTGCGGCATTCACTCTTTCTCCAATGCGGTTCAGCTCACTCGCGGTCCAGCGCCAGTCATCAAGCGTCATTGGACCCTTGGCTGCAGGATCGCGGTGCATGGGCGACGGGCACACGATGTACTCGAGACCCAAATTGTGCCCGTATTCGATGAACTCGTCGAGACGCGGCTTGAGCTGAAACATGGGATGATGCGTGCTGATGCAGCGCAGGCCGGCCTTGTCCATCGCTTTGCGGAACTCTGCGGCCGGCTTGTCATAGTAGCCAGCCGCTTCCACTTCTGTGTAACCGTCGGCCCTTACCTTGGCGAGCGTACCGTCAAAGTCTTTGGGCAGCAGCTCGCGCACGCTGTAGAGTTGCAATCCGATGGGGAACTTCAGCGGCGCGGCGCCCAGTCGCTCAGCGCCCACACACGTTGCAGCAGCAACCGCACTCGATGCTTTCAAGAAACTCCTCCGCGAAGCAATGCTCATCCGTTTCCTCTCCGTAAGGCTCCCGATTCAGCCTTTGATTGTCTTTGTCGCCTCGTCCCATGCAGCCACGTTGCGATTGAAATAAGAGTGGTTGGCCATGTGGCAGGCAATAGCCGCATGGTTGCCGAACACCTCGTCTTCCACCACGTGCTCCCGCGTCTCAATGGCGTGGAAAAAGTTGGCAATGTGGTCGACGGTATCATCGTACCCCGGCGACGCCACGTAATTCTCCACGCCGCTCAGCGTGACCGGCGGTGCGGGATGCGTCTTATGCCACTCGTCGAGATATTGCTGTTTGGCCGCCGCGGTCCAGCCATTCAGGGCGTACCCTTCCGGCCTCGGGCTGGTGTCCTTCGCAGTCACCGTAAGCGAGTTGCCGTTGATGACCATGGTCGCCTGTGAGCCGTAGAAGATGATGGGCTCGCCCGCTGCGTTGTTCTGATTGCAGTGGAGATTCACCGTCACGCCCGGATAATCGTACAGCGTCACCAGCAAGTCAGGATAATCGCGGCCATCGTTGAAGTGAGTCAGGCTGCCGGTCGAATACGCCCGGCTGGGAATCGCGTTGACGCCGGTGACGCACTGAATGCCCGAGAGCAGGTGCACAAACAGATCGCCGGCAAGGCCTTCGCCGTAGTCCTTAAAGCAACGCCAGCGGAAAAACCGCACCGGGTCGAAGGGATGCGGCGGTGCATCCTTCTGGAATGTCTCCCAATCGATCGTCTCCGGGCTCGCGTCCGGTGGAATGGGATACACCCACGCCCCTGAAGGCGAATTGCGGTCCGAGTGGCCCTCAATCAGATGTACCTCGCCCAGCCTGCCTGACGAATAAATCTCGTGCGCTTTCTTGTAGACGATGTTGCTCACGCGCTGGCTTCCGCACTGGAAAATCCGCCTGCCCGCCACCACAGCTTCCACCATCGCCAGGCCGTCTTCCACGTTGTGGCTCATCGGCTTTTCGCAATACACGTCTTTGCCGGCCGCCAGGCAATCCAGCACCACCCGCTTGTGCTGGTGGTCGGGGACGGCGACGAGCACGGCATCCACGTCTTTGCGGTCAAGCAGAGCGCGATAGTCGCGGCCCGCGAGGAACTCCGCCCCGTAGGCTTCTTTGCCCGCATTCTGATGCATGGTGTACAGATCCGCTGAGCCTACGCAAACGCTGTTGGGCACTTGCCGCGCCGCCCGCAGCAGGTCGCATCCTCGAATCCCGGTGCCGACGGAAACGAACCGGATGGTGCGGGCCTTTGCGCCTAGCTTCGCTTCGCCGGCAACGGTCTGCGCTGCCGTTACCGGTGGATCCAAAAGAGTGGCTCTCACCGCTGCGCCGGCGGCAACTGCGCCCGCGCCCAACCGCACAAAATCCCGCCGCGTGATAGAAGGTAGTCTCAACTTTCTCGCTCTCTCCGCGTGCCCCGCAATTCTCTCCCCGCGACCCAGCCTGTGTCCACACACCGGAAAGAAGACAGAACCATTTGTCTGGCTATTTGTCTATCCAGTCTGAGATCGATACCATACGAAGCTGATTGGGGACCCAATGAAAAGATCAATCCAACGCTGCGCAGGTGCTCAGGCAAATTGCGCGCATGTCGCCGGGCTGTCGCTGGCGCTTATGGCCTTTGGCAGCATCGCGGCATTCTCTGCACCCGCCCAGCCCGACTTTGGCCCCAACGTTCTCGTATTCAGCCCCAACATGCCCGCGGCCTCCATCCAGGCGCAGATTGATGCGGTCTACGCCGTGCAGCAGCACAATGAGTTCGGCTCGCAGCGCAACGCCTTCCTGTTTCTTCCCGGCCAATACAACGTCGATGTTCCCATAGGCTTTTACACTGAAGTCATCGGACTTGGCGCCACGCCCGACGCCGTCCATATCACCGGCAACGTCCACGCCGACGCCAGCCTGCCCCACGACAACGCAACCTGCACTTTCTGGCGCGCGGTCGAGGGCTTCTCGGTCACGCCCATCGGCGGGGCGGCAAATGGAACCATGCAGTGGCCGGTTTCTCAGGCAGCGCCCTTCCGCCGCATGCATATTCTCGGCAGCATGGTGTTGAATCAGAACCACGGCTGGGCCAGCGGCGGCTGGATCTCCGACTCGCTGATCGACGGCAACGTGGGTTCCGGCACGCAACAGCAGTGGATCTCCCGCAATAGCGAATGGGGCTCGTGGACCGGCGCCAACTGGAACATGGTCTTCGTCGGCGTCCCCAACCCTCCGGCGGGCGATTGGCCTTCGCCGCCCTACACGAAGATTGCGCAGACTCCCATCGTTCGCGAAAAGCCGTTCTTGACTATGGACTCGCGCTGCGATTCCTGTTCTCCGATGAGGCGATGGGCGGTTGTCGTTCCGGCGCTCCGCACCAACTCCGAAGGCATTACCTGGCATGACGGGACAACGCCGGGAAAATCCATCCCGCTCGACAAGTTCTACATCGCCCGCCCCGATGTAGACACTGCCGCCACCATCAACGCCCAGCTCGACGCCGGAAAGCACCTCCTGCTCACGCCGGGAATCTACGACCTGACCGAACCCATCCGCGTCACACACCCCGGCGTAGTCGTAATGGGCCTCGGCTTCCCTACCCTCCGTCCCATCAACGGCACGGCGGCCATGATTACTGCGGACGCAGACGCCATCATCCTCGCCGGGCTGCTCTTCGATGCGGGCCCGAAGCTATCGCCGGTCCTGCTGCAGGTTGGCTCTGAAGGCAGCCATGCCGACCACGCGAAGAACCCCATCTCGCTGCATGACGTTTTCTTCCGCGTCGGCGGCGCCGGCCCGGGCAGCGCAGGCGTCGATCTCGAAATCAACTCCAACGACACCATCGTCGATCACACCTGGATCTGGCGCGCCGATCACGGAGCCGGAGCCGGCTGGACCACCAACCCCAGCGCGAACGGCCTGGTAGTCAACGGCAACAACGTCACCGCCTACGGGCTCTTCGTGGAGCATCACCAGCAATATCAAGTGCTGTGGAATGGCAATGGCGGCCGGACTTATTTTTATCAATCGGAAATTCCCTACGACCCGCCGGACCAGCAGAGCTATACCAGCGGCATGGACGCGAAAGGCGCACGCATCAACGGCTGGGCGTCGTACAAAGTGGCCGACACCGTTACCAGCCATGAGGCCTGGGGGCTGGGCGTCTACTCGGTCTTTCGTCATCCCAACGTGGTGCTGGCCCGCGCCATTGAAGTACCGACGGTACCGGGCGTCCGGCTTCACCACATGATTTCTATCGCGCTCGACAACCTTGGCGAAATCAGCAACGTGATCAACTCAACCGGCGGTCCCACGTCCACCAGGCCGCGGACGACGCCGAAGGTTACGGATTTTCCGTAAGCCGGAAGCTACAGGAAGACCGGAGTCTCCCGGCGTTTTGAAGGCTGGAGAAAAACGAAGAGATTCTCGTCCGGGCCTTCAGCCCTTGCGGTCTTTTCCGCAAACCGGGAAGGCGCAAAAATTCTTGTTGCAAGGTTGACCCATTGCATTACACTTGGGGTCATTCTGTTCCCTTCAGTAAAACGTTCCCTGGTTCTTTGAGTATGCTTGGCCGTAATCATCGTCGCCTTTGTTGTCGCCTTCTCCTCTTGGCGGTCATCATTTTCTGTATCCCTCTGCAAGGCACAGCGGCCCCCTGTGCACCCCTGGAATCTCACGATATCGTTGCGCGGGTCGTTCGCCACGAACTGGATGCGGCTCCCACCCAGGGCCGGTGGATGTACACAGCCACTTACACCAAGGACTCGGTTGTGAATGTGGCCCGAAGAATCGAAACCGACGATGGCGTCCTGACCTGGGTCATTTCACATAACGGGGTCCCGCTCTCAGACAGCGAAAAAGCTTCTCAGCGCGCTGCCTTGAACAATCTCATTTCTAGTCCCGATCTTCTTGACCGGAATAGAAAGGCAACGCAGGCCGACGCTTTACGGATAAACACCCTCCTGCAAGACCTGCCAGACTCTGTCCAGTTCGACTGCATTGAGCGAAGCGGTGATACCGCAAGCGTCCACTTCAGTCCCAGGGCAGGCTATGCACCCTGGAACATTGAACAACGAGTCATCGCCGGTATGAGCGGAACCCTCAAACTCAACTTGAATGAGACGCGACTCATTACCGCCGACGGCACTATGCAGGACGATCTGTCTCTGCTCTTCGGATTAGGCAGGATTTACAAGGGCAGTTCGGTCAGCCTCAAGCGGGCCACGACTGTCACAGGCGCGTGGGAGACAACAAGTGTCTCCACCCACATCAATGGTCAAATCTTCTTTCTAAAGACCATTGCGCAAAATAGAGATGAAACCCGGTCAGACTACTGTCCAGTCAAAAGACCACTTAGTGCGCAAAATGCACTGCCATATCTCGAAGACCCCCAATGCCCTCCCATTCGGTAGAAAGGATGCATAGGCCATGGCTACACGTACTGTGAATGTCAATGCTCCCGCCACTCTCCCTCGCGTCGAGAGATTCGTCCGAAACATCGAAGAGATGTCCCCGGTTGTTCCGCTTGTCGTGTGTCTCATGTGGGGCACAGCGCTCATCTTGCTCAGCTTCGCCTTTGGCGTGTCAAGGCTTCCATATGGCGTCAAGCACGTGGGTTGGATTTACGAACTCAACTGGTCATCCACCTTTGCATTCTTTATTCCCCTGTCGCTCTACTTCAGCAGCTCAGTTCTCACCTCGATCCCGCAGATCATCAGCGCCCTCGCGCGCGGGCGCATGGTCCGCTCTGAAGAGGGAACGCTTGCCGACTCCGCGGCGCTGATTTTGAATTGGAGGCACAGGGCAGGGAAAACAGCCATGTTGGCCGCTGTGCTGGGGGGCATCGGATTCATCGTCAGTTGGATCATGTATTTCGCTTACTGCATCGGGCCCGCTTTCCGCGGCACCGTCCCCCTGCTCCACAGTTGGCAGAATGCAACCAGCACCGCGCCGGGGTCCACCAGTCCGGGTGAGCTCGCCATCTTCGGGTTCCTCGCCTACACCTCGCAGGGAGCGGCTATTGCCTGCTACGTCTATTACATTTTGATGATCTTCACATTCGCGGCCTGGGTGTTCGACTACACAACTTTCGAACCCGGTTCCGGTATATTCCCCGACCTTACAGACAGTGATACCCGCTATGGATTCGAGCAATTCGAGCCCTTCATAGAGAACGTCCTGTTCGCCTCCATCGCGTTCTTCTTCCAGTTCTTCATGACTCGGCTCTACTACATCTACATGGCCGACACGTCTTCCACCTCAATGTTCGACCTCATCGCCCGCACCATGGGTCCCGGCTTCGGGAAGGATGTCTTCGCTCTCTTCGTACATGCTGACGCATCCCTGTTCGACTTTGGAAGCGACCTTCACCTCCAGGACACCATGATGATTGTCGCCACCCTCGTGGTGGTCCTCTCAGCATTTCTGGTGCCGGCAATCATCGTTCGCCAGGCGGCCCGCAGAAGCAAGATAAGGCTCCAGGAAGTCATGCTGAATGATTCCGGGATTACGAAAAAGTGGTACGATCTCAATCTCGCCGAAGCGCAGCAAAGCTCAATAAAATGACCTTTTGGCCCATCCGTTATGCCCAGCCCGCGCAGTTGCTGGTGCTCATGTTGCTCGCGGCCAGTTGTTTCTTCTTCTACAAGCTCACGCTCATTCTGGTCGCAGCCATCCTCTACCAGGGCTTGAAGCAGTTCGACTGGATATTCAAGAAGGAACTCCCGGACCAGGATCCGCCCACGAACCATCCCACACCGGGCAATGGCGGCTAGAGGTTTGCGGAGTCAGCACCCTCTGAAATGCACCGCGCAACCGTTCGGGGTCGATCCCAGTAAGGCGCGCGCAACCCGAGGTTGGAGCAAGCCAGATTACACCAGCAAACCCCGTGCGAGCGGATAGCGAGCGTCTGCCCCACCGCAGGTGGCCTAAGCCGTTTTAACAAACTGCATCGCCGCCGAATTCATGCAGTACCGCAGCCCCGTCGGCTTCGGACCGTCATCGAACACGTGCCCCAGGTGCGCCTCGCACTCCCGGCATTTCACTTCGGTCCGCATCATCCCCAGCGTGT
>JBEKUP010000024.1:0-69710 GCA_049514915.1 Occallatibacter sp.
CAACGCCATCGACCGGAACCACTCAGGACGCCAACCCGATCTTCTCTTCCCCATCTGCAGTTCTCCATTCCCTGCAAATGCGCTCATTTTAAAATGTCTCACTTTTGGGGGTCACTTCAGAAACTTTTCGGGAAAATGCGCTGATTTTGCACGAGTTAATGGCTTAACTTATTGATAATGCATTGTTTATTTCGATTTTGTTTTCTGTGCAATTGCACGCCGGCTTCAAGCCCGGTGTGAGTCTTGAAGAGCCGATTAGAAGCTATAAAAAGCGATAAGCGTGGGCGGCGGAGAAATTTACTTGCCTGGGAATTGCGTGGGTGGTACAAGAGCCGAAAGCAGGGCCGTCCGGACTGGGACGGCTGGAGGAGATTCAATGAGCACTGCGATTCCCCAAACGAATGTGGCGGCGGGGCCGCTGACGGAACTGGACCAGTGGGATGACTTTATTGGCGGGCGTTACCGCGAGGGCAAGTCGCAGGAAGAGTTTCGCATCTACGATGCGCAGGCGCTGCCGGGCGTGGCGGAGTTTTATCGGCTGAACCATGAGAACCAGACGGTGGATTTTGTGCGCGCGAAGGAGAAGGAGTATTACGGGCTGACCAAGGGGATGAAGACGATTTGGGAGGCCGCGGACTACTTGAATACGCTGGTGGATGACAGCGATCCGGATACGGACCTGACGCAGATTGAGCATTTGCTGCAAACGTCAGAGGCCATCAGGCGGGATGGGCAGCCACGGTGGATGGTGCTGACGGGATTTTTGCACGATCTGGGGAAGTGCCTGTGCCTTTATGGCGAGCCGCAATGGTGCGTGGTGGGCGATACGTTTCCGGTGGGATGCGCGTGGTCGAAGGACATTGTGTTTCATGAGTATTTCGCGAAGAATCCCGATGCACAGGTTCCCGAATACCAGACCAAGTATGGGATCTACGAGCCGAATTGTGGGCTTGAAAATGTTTTGATGTCGTTTGGGCATGACGGGTATATTGCCCAAGTGATGAAACCGTATCTGCCGATTGAGGCGCTGTATATGCTGCGGTTTCACTCGTTCTACCCGTGGCACCGGCATGGGGCATATGAGCACCTGACGAATGAACAGGACCGGGCGATGTTGAAGTGGGTGCTGGAGTTTAACAAGTACGATTTGTATTCGAAGGGACACGCCAAGCCGGTGGTTAGCGAGCTGAAGCCTTATTATGACGAGCTGTTTGCGGAGTTTTTGCCGGCGAAGGTGGCGTGGTAGGAAGACAGGGGAGACGGAACAGAGAACAGGGAGTAGGGAACAGGGTGGCCGCCGGGGATCTGGCGGCCATTGCTTTTGTTGCGGAGGTGGATGGGTGGTTTATTCGGGGTGTTTGGTGGTCTTATTTGGCAGAAGGGAGTCGAGTAGTAAGAGGCAGGCGCCGGTGACTATGGAGCTGTCGGCTACGTTGAAGTCGGGCCAGTGGTAGCTGAAGATGTGGACTTCAATGAAGTCGACCACGGAGCCGTAAAGGATGCGGTCGTGGAGATTGCCGAGGGCTCCGCCCAGGATGAGGGCGAGGGCTACGGTGGCTAGCGTGAACTTGTCGCCTAGGCGGATGAGGAAGATGAGGACGATTAAGGCGGCGAGGGAGCCGAAGCCGATGAGGAACCAGTGGACGAGGTGGGGTGTGCCCGATTCCGCGAAGAGGGAGAAGGCTGCGCCTTCGTTGGTCCAATGGGTGATGCGGAGGATGCGGGGGATGACGGGGATGGCGCCGCCGAGTTGGATATGGGACTCGACCCAGCGCTTGGTGAGGCGGTCGGCGAGGATGATGACGGCCGAGATTAACAGGAGCCAGGGGAGGCGGCGGGGGATGCGAAGGCTCATTGGGCCGGCTCCTTGCAGCGGGGGCTAAAGCCCCAGGTCTTTTGGGAGTGTCTTTGGCACGACTGAAGTCGTGCCCCTTCACACGTGGACGTAGTGGCTTCACACGCTCGCGGGGGGCTCGCATTGGCGTTGTTGCGATCCCACTCATCGCGATAAGACTGCGATGAATGGGGCACAGTTCGATCCTGCTTCAACTCGCGATTGTGCATGAGTCAATCCTGCTGCGGTGGGGCGATGCCCATTTCTTTGAGGGCGCCATGGCAGCGGGTGCAGACGTTTTGCCAGATGCCGTAGTCGGAGACTTCGGGCATGAAGTTCCAGCAGCGGGCGCATTTGTGGCCGGTCGCCATGTGAACGACAAACTGGAGATCTGCGCCGGAAATCAGTGCCTTAAATTCGCCCGCACCTTCTGGGATTTGGAATTCAGTTGGCAACTCCGGCAGTTCCTCAACGTGCACGCGTGAGACGTTCAAGAACTCCTTGAGACTATCGAAGTTGGCCCGCAGCTTTTCCAGAAGTGCTCCTCGAGTCAGAATGTGCAGTTCCGCTTCTGTGCTCTTGCCAATCATTTTGGCTTGGCGAAAATCTTCGATGAGCCGCAACGCCTGATCGCGAACATAAAAAAGGAACAGCCTCCATTCTTCGAGTAGCGGAGCGGGGTCTTCGGAGAAGACTTCTTCGGGTTGGGGGAATTGCGCTAGATGAACGCTGGGTTCGCGGCCGTCTAGTTTGGGGAGATAGTCCCAGACTTCGTCGGCGGTGAAACTTAAGATTGGCGCGACGAGGCGGGCGAGGGTTTCTGTGATCGTCCACAAGACGGTTTGGGCGGAGCGGCGCGCGTGGCTGGAGGGCGCGAAGGTGTACATGCGGTCTTTGAGGACGTCGATGTAGAAGTTGCTGAGATCGACGATGGCGAATTCGTTGACTGCGTGGTAGATGCGATGGAATTCGAAGGCGGCGTACCAGTCGCGGACTTTCTGGGTGAGCTCGCGGGTGCGGGCGAGCATGTAGCGGTCGAGCGGCAGCAGATCGGGCTCGAAGACGCGATCCATGACCGGATCGAACCCGTGGAGGTTGCCGAGGAGGATTTTGAAAGTGTTGCGGAGCTTGCGGTAGATGTCGGCGCAGCGCTGCATGAGGTTTTCGCTGGCGGCCATGTCTTCGCGGAAGTCGACGGAAGCGACCCAGAGACGGACAATTTCTGCGCCAAGGCGGTTGGCGGCATCGACGGGGTCAACTCCATTTCCTAAAGACTTGGACATGGCGCGGCCCTGCTCATCGAGGGTCCAGCCGGCGGTAACTACGCGCGAATAGGGTGCGCGGCCGCGCAGGGCTACCGATGTGAGCAGGGAAGAGTGAAACCAGCCGCGATGCTGGTCTCCGCCTTCGAGGTAAAGGACGGGGACATCTTCGCCATTCAGTTTCTCGTTGTTCTGGAAGACGGTGTAGGCGTCTTTGAGGTCGGGATCGGCTTCAGCGACGGCGAACCAGCTTGTGCCGGAGTCGAACCAGACGTCGAGGATGTCCGTTTCTTTGCGGAAGGACTTGCCGCCGCAATGTGCACAGACGGCGCCTGCTGGCAGGAATACATCTGCCGCGTCTGTGCGCCAGGCGGCGATGCCTTCTCGCTCAATGAAACCGACGAGGGCGCGGTTGAGTTCGGCGGAGATGATGGGCTGGTTGCACTGCTCGCATAGAAAAACGGCGATCGGCACGTCCCAGATCTTCTGGCGGCTGATGCACCAATCGGGGCGCGTGGCGATCATATTGGTGATGCGTTCTTTGCCCCATGCGGGATCCCAGATGACCTTGTCGATTTCTTCGATGGCGAGTTTGCGGAAGGTGGTTACGGTGCCGTCTTCCCGCTCGACTGGGGTTTCAAGGCGGATGAACCACTGTTCGGTGGCGCGGAAGATGACGGGATGATGGCAGCGCCAGCAGTGAGGATAGGAATGCTTGAGCTCGGAGCCCGCGAGCAAAGCACCGGATTCTTCAAGCATGGCGATGATGATGGGGTTGGCCGCCCAGACTTTTTTCCCGTCGAAGGCGGGCGGGTTGGGGTGGTTCCAGGCAGCGGGGTCGACGTGGATGTGACCGGAGGCGTCGACGCGGGTGGTCTGGTCGAGGGCGTAGCGCTGGCCGGTATAGAAGTCGTCTGCTCCATGGGAGGGAGCGGTGTGGACAGCGCCGGTGCCCTGGTCGGCGGTGACGTAGGTGGCGAGGACTCCGAGGATGCTGCGGTCGAGAAAGGGATGCTGGTAGGTGGTGCGCTCGAGGACGGCGCCTTTGAAGCGGGCGAGCTCGGTGACCGGACCCAGATTGCAGGCGGCCGCGACCTGCTGCGCAAGCTCGGCGGCGACGATGTAGACGGGAGCACTCTCGGTTTCGAGCTTTGCGACGTTTGCCGCAAAAGAGAGCGGGGCACCCTCTTTCGTGGGATGTTCGACGGCGTTGCGGGTGGGGATACTTTGTTTTTGAGATTCGAAGTCTCCCACACTTTCAGCAGACGAACGCGGAGTGGATGGGACAACCGGCTGCAGCGCAACATAATCGAAGTCTGGGTGGAAGGCTACGGCCATGGACGCTGGAAGGGTCCACGGGGTCGTGGTCCAGATGATTGTGGAAACGTTGCGGCCGGCGAGGTTTGGGTGGATGGCTGCCGGGTCTGAAGTGAGGTTATAACGGACGTAGATGGATGGGCTGGTGTGGTCCTCGTACTCGATCTCCGCCTCAGCCAGTGTGGTGCGATCGTGGATGCACCAGTAGACCGGCTTGAGGCCGCGGTAGACGAAGCCTTTCTCGAGGAAGCCGTAGAAGGCCTCGAGGGTGCGGGCCTCGTAATCGCGATCCATGGTTTTGTAGGGCTTGTCCCAGCGGCCGAAGACCCCAAGACGCACAAGCTGCGAAGTTTGCAGGTCAACGTACTTTTGCGCGTAGGCCCGACAGGCATCCAGGATGGCGGGGGCGGGCATCTCTAATTTTTTACGGCCAAGGTTTTCGTCGACCTTGATTTCGATGGGCAGGCCGTGGCAGTCAAAGCCGGGAACGTAGGGAGATTCGAATCCGGCCATGGTTTTTGACTTGACGACGAAGTCCTTGAGGCCGTGATTCAGGGCGTGGCCCAGATGCATGGGTCCATTGGCGTAGGGAGGTCCGTCATGAAGAATGTACGCGGGGCGACCGCGACCGGCTTTGCGGAGTTCTTCGTAGATGTGGAGTTCGGCCCAGCGAGCGAGCCGAAGCGGCTCATTCTGGGGAAGATTGGCCTTCATTGGAAAGGCGGTTTGCGGCAAGGTTAGGGTCGCCTTCAATTCCGGCGCTGGGGACATCTTGACTCCCTGAGATGATTCAAAGTTGCTCCTGGTTAGTGTAAATGGACGGGGTAGAGATTTTGGGTAACAACTGGCCGGTTCGCTCGTCTATTGGTATGGGAAGCCTGAGCAGCCTGAACGATTTGAATTTGAAGCGGGGTACGAATTCGGATAAGGCACGAACGGATCGGGACAAGACAAATGCGGGCATTGTCGAGCATAATGGACGGATGGGCCGTTAGGATGTGAGTATTCCGTCTGGACGGTTCTGGGACAACAACGCAGCACAACCATGGAAAACGAAGCATCTATGTCCAACTCGGAACCCCAAGCTGCGGCGGCCCTGGCGGGCAGCCATGAATTCGATGGTTTTCTCGGGAAGGCCTTTGAGGAAAAGCCGATCTGGGCTGATCTCTATGAGAGCATCCGCGACGTGTTTTTCCCGGTTAAGCTGCCGCCTCTCGAGCTGACTTCCACACCGATACCGGTGCCGGACCGCATGGCGGTGAAGCCGAACCCGTGGGCGATTGGCATCTCCACTGGCGTAAACGGGGCGATTCTGCTGGTGCTTTTGATCTTCGTGGGCAGAGCAGTTGTGAACGCGGTGATCAAGCCCAAAGAGAACGTAACCACGGTTGATGTACCGACGAAGTTTATTGCGCCGAAGCAAGATGTGCAGGCGGGCGGCGGCGGCGGAAGTCCGGACAAGATGGATGCCAGCAAGGGGCGTGTTCCCCCGCGGGTTGAGCATACCGAGATGACGGCCAAGCTGGACGTGCCGATTCCGACCATCGATGTACAAAAGGACATTCAGATTCCTGATAATCCCGCCCTGCCGAATTTTGGAATGGCGAACTCTCCCAATGTCAAAATGGGCTCGCTTGGGAACGGATCGGGCGCGGGCGTGGGCAACGGTCACGGCGGCGGTTACGGCGACGGAACTGGCGGAAACATCGGCGGCGGGCTTTATCGAGTTGGCGGCGGGGTTTCTCCACCGGTTGCGCTGAACAGCGTGGAAGCGGAGTTTTCAGACGAAGCGCGGCGGGCGAAGTACCAGGGTGTGTGCCTGATCTCGCTGATTGTGGATGCACAGGGAAACCCGCAGAATCCGAGGGTGGTGCGGGCGCTGGGCATGGGGCTGGATGAGAAGGCGCTGGAAGCGGTGCGCAAATACAAGTTCAAGCCGGCGATGAAGGATGGCAAGACGCCGGTGCCGGTGATGATTACGGTCGAGGTGAACTTCCGGCTGTACTGATACGATGGGCGGTTTCGAGAAAGGGGCGGGCGCTTTGGCGCTTCGCCCTTTTTCATGTCCGCGAGAATTTCGTGAAGCGATTTACTTAAGGCTAGGCAAAGGTTCGCTGTGGTAATCTTCGCTGTTCCAAATTTTGGAGGAATGGCGATGAGTCTGCGGCGGGGTCTGTGCGTTTTTGTGGGGCTGATGTTGATGGCAGGTTGGGCGCGGATGGCGAGCGCGCAGGCGGATTACCCGTTTCGCGATCCGAAGCTCGGTGATGACGCGCGGATTGCGGACCTGCAGGGGCGGCTGACGCTGGACGAAAAGGTCGCGCTGATGACGAATGCGCCGAAGATTCCGCGGCTTGGACTGAGCTTCTCAGGGCAGGTGGAGGGATTGCACGGTTTGGCCTTGGGCGGGCCTGGCGGATGGGGACCGAGGGGACTGCAGCCTTTGCCGACGACGACGTTTCCGCAGGAAAAGGGGCTGGGCGCGACCTGGGACGCAGATTTGCTGAAAAAGATTGCCGCGGCGGAGGGATACGAGGCGCGGTTCAACTATCAGAACCCGGTGACCGCGTTTGGCGGAGTGGTGATTCGCGCGCCCAACGCGGACTTGAGCCGCGATCCGAGGTGGGGACGGACAGAGGAGTCGATGGGTGAGGACCCGTTCCTGGTGGGGACGCTTACTGTGGCCTTTGCGCAGGGGCTGCAGGGACCCGATCCAAAGCATTGGCTGAGTGCTTCGCTGATGAAGCACTTTCTGGCCAATGAAAACGAAGACACGCGGTCATCTTCGTCGTCTGACTTCGATGAGCGGTTGTTTCGCGAGTACTATTCGGTGCCGTTCCGGATGGGTTTCGAGCAGGGCGGTTCGCGGGCGGTGATGGCCTCATACAACGCCTGGAATGGCACGACGATGATGGTCAACCCCGTACTCAAAAACGTGATGATCAATGAGTGGGGGAATGACGGGATCATCTGTACGGATGGTGGGGCGCTGGGGTTGCTGATTACGGCGCAACATGCTTTTCCCGACAGAGAACATGGATCGGCGGCGGCAATCAAGGCGGGGATCAATCACTTTCTGGATCGATACGCGGACGACCTGAACAAGGCGCTGAAGGACGGCCTGGTGACGGAGGCGGATATCGACGCGGCGGAGAAAAACCTGTTGCGTGTGTATCTGCGGCTTGGCGAGATGGATCCGGCGGGAGTCGATCCTTACGCAGAGATTGGAAAGAAGGATGCAGGCACAAACATCAGCGCGGGAGATGAATCGACGCCACCGTGGGATCGGGAATCGAGCAAGAAGCTGGTGAGGCTGGCGACTGACGAGTCGATTGTGCTGCTGAAGAACTCGGATAACACGCTGCCGCTGGACCGCAAAAGGCTGAAGACGATTGCGGTGATTGGTCCGTGGACGGACCAGGTGTTGCTGGATTGGTATAGCGGGACGCCGGGGTATTTTGTGAGCACGCTGGAGGGGATTCGCGAGGCGGCTGGGCAGGGTGTAAAGGTGCTGTGGGACGATGGCGCCGACCCGGCGCAGGCGGCAGCAGTGGCCCGGAAAGCGGATGTGGCGATTGTGGTGGTGGGCAATCACCCTGAGTGCGACGCGGGCTGGAACAAGTGCCCGACGCCATCGAATGGGAAAGAGAGCGTGGATCGCAAGACGATTGTGCTGGAGCAGGAAGAGCTAGTGAAGCAGATTTTCGCGGCGAATCCGCGGACGATTGAGGTGCTGCGAGCGAGCTTTCCGTATGCGATTGTGTGGAGCCAGGAGAATCTGCCGGCGATTGTGCACATGACGCACAACAGCCAGGAGGAAGGACATGGGCTGGCAGACGTGCTGTTTGGGGACTACTCGCCTGCTGGACGGCTGACGCAGACATGGCCCACGGGCGATGCGCAACTGTTGCCGCTGATGGACTACAACCTGCTGCACGGACGGACGTATCTCTACAGCAAGGACAAACCGCTGTATGCATTTGGATATGGGCTCAGCTACACGAGTTTTGCGTACGAGGGGCTGAAACTGAGTACGCCTAAAGTATCCGCGGATGGAAACGTGCAGGTGACGGTGAAGGTGAAGAACACAGGGAAGCGGGCAAGCGACGAGGTGGTGCAGATGTATGTGCAACATCTGGGCTCGGCGGTGCAGCGGCCACTGGAGGAACTGAAAGGATTTGAGCGGGTACGGATTGAACCGGGCGCCGAACGGGATGTGACGATGGAGTTGAAGCCGCGGGATCTGGCGTACTGGGATGTGACGGCGCATGCCTGGCGGGTGGAGAAGGAACAGGTTCGCGTATTGGCGGGCGGATCAAGCGACAAGCTTCCTGTTCAGGCTACGCTGCAGGTGGAAACGAGTGAGGATTTCAAACCATAGGGAGTGTTTGCGGTTGGCCTTGGCATGCCTACCAAATTCGTGAGGGATTTGGTAGGCATGGAATAAATTATTCGAGATTAGATTCAGCGGATATTTAGTGTGCTGTCGAGACTCTGCTTTCATCCAGGCAATTTCAGCATTGGAACAAGGTCCTCCTCGGGAGGCATGCAGTCGTGTGCCTTTGCTGCGCGCTGCGAATGCTATGAGATTGGCAAGTTGATGTTCTTTGCATCGCATATTCACGGTTGGCAACCTTTGAACTTCAATTGGAATCAATAGGCTCTTGGGCATTGCCGCATAGGCGCAGGTTGTCCGTTGGTAAGGGCGGCCGTGAACTGTTTCGGATTCATATTCGCGAATTCGGAGGCGTAGGACTTCCGGATCCGTAAAAAAACAACTTTTGCCAAATGTGCAATTTACCAGGAGAAGCCGACATGCCCTTTCCCCCAGTACCCCTGCCAAGAGTCAGTGCGCGTATCAAGGCGCTTCGATTCGTTCTACCGATCGCAATTGCGGTCATTTCACTCGCGACGGGAGTTTACGCGCAATTTGGCGCTTCGTTGCGCGGTACGGTGACGGATTCAACCGGCGCTGTGATCCCCGGCGCTACGATAACTCTGATCGAAAAAGGAACGAACGGAACCAAGAAATCGGTGTCAGACGGGAACGGGATTTACACCTTCAATGCACTGGCGCCGGGAGACTACCGCGTGATTGCCGAGCGGGACGGATTCCAGAAGAAGGAAATCGCGCAGGTAGTGCTTATCCCGGAACAACCGAATGCTCTGGATATTCAATTGCAAGTGGGCGCCGCCGATCAAACTGTGACCGTGAACGGTTCATCTGCGCCGCTGCTGGATACGGACACGGCGACAGTAAGCTCGACGATCAGCAGCGATCAGATTCAGCATATGCCCTCTTACAATCGAGACGTATTCCAACTGGCCCAGCTTACGCCGGGGGTATTTGGGGACGCTTCGCAGGGAAGTGGAGGCGGCAGCCTGAATTTACCGGGAAACCAGGGACCTGGTGGGTCAGGGAGTAGTTCCTCAGGTATTTTCTCGACGGAGAATGGACCCCAGGTCCAGACCCGCGGCGGGCAGTATGAGACTAACGGGATCACCATTGATGGAATCAGCACGGTGAGCGCGGTTTGGGGCGGAACATCCGTGATCACGCCGAGCGAAGACTCCATCGGCGATATGAAGATTGTCTCCAACAGCTATGATGCGTCGGTGGGCCGGTTCAGCGGCGGCCAGATGCAGGTGACCACAAAGGCCGGCACCAATTCGCTTCATGGGAGCCTGTTCTTCAAGGCTTCGCGACCGGGACTGGATGCGTATCAACGATGGAACGGTGTGGGCTCCGAACATTCGGGAACACCGGCATCCCGAGGGCTGAACAAGGACGATACCCGGACCAACAATGATGGCGGCAGCCTGGGCGGACCAATTTGGAAGAACAGGATTTTTGCGTTCTTCAATTTTGAGCAAAGCCCAGAGTCGAACAGCAGCACAGCACAAGGATGGTACGAAACTCCGCAATTCGATAGCTCGGGCGCGGAGCCGAGCAGCATTGCTTCCAAGTACCTGTCTTACAAGGGCGAAGGCGCAGCGGCAAGTAGCCTGGTCCCGGAGACCTGCGCATCGATTGGCTTGACGCAAGGGAAGAATTGCGCCGCCGTGACGGGCGGGTTGGATGTGGGATCGCCGCTGAAGAATGCTAAGTTAGGCGCACAGGATCCCACGTGGAGTTCCTCGAATTCGCCGGGAGTCGGTGGCGGACTTGATGGCGTTCCGGACATTGGTTTTTATAACACTGTGAACCCAACGACGATAACTCAACAGCAATACAATGGCCGACTGGACGCGCAGGCAACACAGAACGATCATGCGAGTTTTGCGATCTACTGGGTTCCGACGACGACGACCGACTACAACGGTCCTATCCGCTCGGCGAATCTGTGGCATCACTCACAAATCAGCGATGCTTTCTCGGGAATCTGGAACCACATCTTTTCTCCAACATTGCTGAATGAGGCACGAGCGAACGCGGCGGGGTACCGGTGGAATGAAATTACCAGCAACCCACAAGAACCCTTTGGACTGCCCGCGGACAACCTGGGCAGCATTGGGACAGCAGCGCCTCAGTACTTTGGCGCGCCCGGACCCAGCAATTTGAATCAATGGACGTTTGAGTACAGCGACCTGCTGACGAAGGTTTTTGGACGGCACAACTTCAAGGCAGGCGGTGGGCTGACTCGCTTGTACTATTTGAATAACCCGGTGTATGCTGCCCGTCCTTCATTCAGCTTCGAAAACCTTTGGGATTTCTCGAATGACGCCCCTGATAGCGAAAGCGGGCAGTTCAATTCGTCTACGGGAGTTCCATCCGCCAACCGGGAAGACAACCGTGTGAACCTTTGGGGCGTGTTCATTCAAGACGATTACAAGATCCGTCCCAACCTGACGTTGAACATCGGGATCCGTTGGTCTTACTTTGGCGCCTTCGACTCAAAGCAGAACGACCTTGACACTTTGCAATTTGCGTCGGGCGCCGATCCTCTAGGCAGTTTGAGCGTGCGGGTGGGAGGAGCGCTGTATACACCGCAGAAGACGAACTTTGGTCCGCAAATTGGTTTTGCGTGGCAGCCGCTGGAATCGATGAACAGGCTGGTAGTGCGCGGCGGATATGGCATCAACTACAACCAGGATGAAATCGCAATCCTGGCAAACGGATTCGGGAATCCACCCAATGTAGTAAATAAGGACTTCTGCTGCTCGACGCCGACGACTAACATCCCCGGCATCCTGTACGAAACGGCAACCAATATCAATTCGCTGTTTGGATATGCGCCGAATCCTGCAACGATCACAACATTTGGGCCTAATAATTTGCCCGCAAGCGGCGTTACGTCTCTCACCGGGTTTCCATCAAACCCGAAGACGATTGCTAACTACCACTACTCTCTGGATACGGAATACCAGTTTCCACACAGCGTTGTGGCGACGCTCGGGTACCAGGGAAGCAACTCGCGTCACCTGCTGGTGCAGTCGAATTACAACGCGATTGCGGCCGGCAACGGACAGGCACTGAATCCGGGCGTCAACTTTATCGACTACTACGCGAACACGGGAACCGGCAATTACAACGCGATGATTGCCACGTTGAAACACAATTTTGCCAACCACTTTAACCTCGAGGCGCAATACACGTGGGCGAAGGCGATGGATGAAAACTCAGGGCCGTATTCGGAAGACCCTTACCCATTCAACTCTCATGCGGCTTATGGGCGATCGGATTATAACGTGGGGAATTCCTTCAAGATGTTTGGAATGTGGCAGCCGGTGATTTTTCACGGAGAGCATGGATGGGCTGAGAAGGCAGTGGGTGGATGGTCGCTGAGCGGAATCTATAACTGGCACACAGGATTCCCATGGAACCCGGTCTACAACGCGAACGCGAGTGGGTCTGCGTTGTACTACAACGGCAGTGGTTATGGACAGCTTCGGCCTGCAGGCATTGTTGGCGGAGCGGGCACCAGGACGGGCAATAGCACGTTCATGCAAACAACCAATCCTAACTACGGCGGGGATGGAACGACTTACTTTACTCCGCCAACGTTTGTGGTTGGGCCGGCGTTCCCTGCGACCGCACCACCTCCTACGCCGGGAATTGAACGGAACAGCTTGAATGGCGCGCACTATAACGATCTTGATGCGTCCTTGAGCAAGGGGTTTGGGTTTCCGAACACGCGGCTACTCGGAGAGAACGCAAGGTTTGAAGTTCGAGTGGACACGTATAACCTCTTCAACAAACTCAACCTGAACACCTCAAGCATTGACAACACGCTAGGCTCGGTGAATCCCAACGGCTCAGTGCAGTCAGTGAATTCCGATTTTGGCGTAGCGCGCACCGCGTTAGGAAGCAGAACGGTGCAGTTGCAGGGCCGATTCAGCTTCTAGGACATCAGTGGTTCGATGTCGTTTTGCTGATTGGAACGCCACCGCTCTGTGCGGGCAGCAACCGGCTGGTTTGCTGCCCGCATGGAATCCTTCAAGACATGCACATGTTATCAGTCCCTGTCGTATAGGAGGAATCCTCGTGCATCGATCTCGGTCATTGCCGCTCATTGCACTTTTTCCAGTTCTACTGATTTCGGCTGGGAGTTTGCTCGCACAGGAGACGATTGTGATCGACGCACAGGCGAAGACGACGCCGTTTCCGCATTATTGGGAGCAGATGTTCGGATCGGGGCGAGCGATTCTTTCGTTGCGTGAAAGCTATCGCGACGACTTGCGTGCGGTGAAGCAGGTTGCGGACTTTCGCTATGTGCGGTTTCACGCGATTTTTCACGATGAGCTCGGAGTCTATAACGAGGACGAACATGGTAACCCCGTCTATAACTTCTCTTATGTGGACCAGGTCTACGATGGGTTGTTGAAGAATGGCGTGAAGCCGTTTGTCGAGGTTAGTTTCATGCCGAAGAAGTTGGCGTTCAATCCAGATGCGCTGCATCCGTTTTGGTACAAGCAGAACGTTTCGCCGCCGAAGAGCATGGAGCGTTGGGATGACTTGGTGAAGCACTTTGTGCAACATCTTGTTGATCGCTACGGCATCGACGAGGTGTCCACGTGGTACTTCGAGGTATGGAACGAACCGAATATTGATTTCTGGAATGGGATTCCGCGGCAGAGGTCGTACTTCGATTTGTATGCGCACACTGCACGCGATGTGAAGAGCGTGAGCACGCGGCTGCGCGTTGGCGGGCCGGCAACCGCGGCGACTGCATGGATTCCGGAGTTCATCAAATTCACGACGGACAATCGAGTACCTGTCGACTTTGTCTCGACGCATGGTTATGCGGACGATACGGTGGAGGATCTGTTTGGCACCAATGATGACATCCCAATGGACGAGCGCGTTTGCCGGGCAGTTGGTAAGGTGCATGACGAAATCAAATCGTCAAGCAAGCCGGACCTTCCGCTCATTCTGTCCGAATGGAATGTGCAGGGCATGATGGGCTCGCGCGACACGACCTTCGTTGGGCCTGCACTCGCAAACACTGTTCGCCAATGCGATGGGTTGGCGAACATGATTTCGTTCTGGACGTTTTCCGATGTGTTTGAAGAAGGTGGGCCGATTGCAAAGCCGTTCGTGGGCATGTTTGGATTGCGCGCCAAGGGCGGCATTAACAAGCCGAGTTACTACGCATATGAATTGTTGCATCAGTTAGGCGACGAGCGGATTGCGAATACGTCAAAGAATGTGATTGTGACTAAGGCTGGAAACGGCGGGTTGGCCATCGCCGCATGGAACCTGGTGGATCCAGGCCAGCATGGGAGCAATCAAGTTATTGATTTTGACTTTCATCAGCTTCCCTCGGACGCACGAGTGACGATACAAAAAGTCGATGCCGACCACGGAAATGTGCTGAAAGAGTATGCGGCCATGGGCGAGCCGCTCGATCCCACGCAGAAACAGGTGGATGAACTAAACCGCGAAACGGCGCTGCCCGAGCCTGAGGAGAGAAGGCTCGAAGCAGGCAGGCTGAAATTGAGTCTGACGCCCAACACGCTGGCGCTGATTGAAGTTCATCCATGATGTCGAGAGCACGGATCCGCATTACTCGTTCAGCCTCGCCTTGAGAACCGATTTGCTGACGGGCAACTCGTGAAGGAGAAGTTCAGTCGCCTTGACTTCCGGATTGGCATGGAACCAGCGCTGTACTGCGTTATCGTGCAGCAGATTGAGGATGGAGAGAAGCGCCATACCCTGATGGTGTGCCATCCATTCGCGGACCAGAACGGGTTTCCGGGATGGACCTGAATAATCTACGGCCTCATAGAAGCCATATGCGCCGATCCAGCCCGCGGAGGCCATGCGCTGGAGGTTGCGGAGGGCGGCCAATGGGTCGATTCCAAGCGCGAGGAACGAGGAATACGGCGATACGACGGGACCTGCCGAGGCTTCGATCCAAAGTGCGACGTGCGGAACGCCGTAGGCCTGGTAGTGGTAATGGCCAAGATGATCTTTGCGCGATGCACCTGATTCCGAGATGCCCCAGGGAATGTTGAGGGTGTGCGCAAACGAGCGTTGCACATGGACACATGCTGCGAGGGTCCGCGAAATGAGGGTGTCAGGATAACTGCGCATCCATAGAGCGGGCATGAGGTACTCGAACATGGTGCCGGTCCACGAGAGCAAAAGAAATCGGCCGAAGGCACGCGTGTGTTCGCGTCCTAGCATGAACCAACTCTGCTGGGGGATCTCGCCGCGGGCGATGGCTAGAAATGTGGCGATGCGCGCTTCAGAGGCAATCATGTCGTAACAGGCCTCATGGAGTTTCCGCGCGCGCACGTCATACCCGATGGAGAGAATTTGACGGCCAGGGTCGGCGAGAAAGGCGAACTCCATTTCCTCGACGAGACGCTCAGCCTGCTGCGCAATGGCGCGAAGGTCAGCGGAAAGGGATCGCAGGTTCCGTGCAGCGGCAGACAGGGCTGCACGGAGGCGTTCGCCAAGCGGGAGGAGTGGCGCGTTCCCTAGAAGTGTAGGCCATGCGCGGAGCAGGCATCCTTCAAGATGTTCAGAGAATGCGATTGCTTGCTCGATTGTGAACGTATCAGCATTCTGCGGGACTTCGAGATCGAGAAGTTCGCAGAGGGGCGCATATTCAGGAAGCAACCATGGCTTATAGTCCTGAAGAATTGCGAGGATTGCGCTGGCGCGCTGTTGCGTTTCGGTGAGCCACCAGGCGTCATGATGCTGCGTGGTTGGCGGTCCAGAAGCTGCAGCGAATGCGGCCTGAGTGGAGGAGAGCCATTCAATCCATTGTGTTGTGGACGCACCTGCGGCAGTAAGAGACAGATGTGCGAGCGTGGCGGGAAGGCCGTTGCGCGAACGCATCATTCGCCAATGGGCGCGAAATCCGGAGAAGAGTTGTGGAGCGAGCAGAGGCTGGCGCAGAAGGGCGAGAGCTCCGGAACGAAGCGTATAAAGCGAAGCGACAAGATTACCGCTGTCGACTGAAGAAACGAAGGGCGCATCGCTAAGCGGTTCGAGCGTCTGCGTGTTGTACCAGTTGAACAAATGGCCGCGGAACTTTTCGAGCCGCGCAGTGGTCGCCAAGGTGCGATGGGTGAGAGCGGCAAATTCTGGCACCGTCAGGAAGCCGAACTCGCAGGCCGCCTGGCGGGCATTCAGCAGGAGGCCAAGGTTGGTGGGGGACACACGATCAGCTTCAAAGAGGCCGTCTTCTTCGACGTTGTCAGGGATGAGGTAATTGTGACGCTCTCCGCCAAATTGGTAGAAATAACGCCAGATGCGCAGGGCATGGTCGAGCAGGAAAGCTTCTTCGCCAGAATTGAGACACTTGTCCTGTTCACGCGGAGGAGCATTGAGCCAGACCGTAACGATTGGGGCAGCCGCCCACAGCAGCAGGATGGGCGCAGCCACAACAAGTGAATGACGGTGGTGCGGATTGACGAGATAAACGAGGACTGCCACTCCAATAGAGACGAGGGGCGTGAGGGCCAGATAGCGGTCTATCGCTGTGCGGCCCGTGGATTGAAGCTCGGCCTGGGCCGCGGTTTCCCACTCGAGCAAACGCTCGCCTGTGATGAAGCGCCGCACCAGCGCGCGGATGATTGCGTCAAGACAAAGCAGCGCCTGATGAGGAAGAAAGACGAGGTTCAGCAGGGCGATGAGAGCGGCCTGCCAAAATCCTGAAAGTGCCTCGCCGGCGCTACCTTTTTGACCTCCGGCGAACGCGCGACCCAGGCCGAATGCACATTGCACGATGGTGGGAAAGAAGAGCAGGACGAGTGGAATAATGGTCCAGTAAAGTGGACCGCCGGGAAGGCCAAGCCAGCCCGCGACAAAAAGGATGAAGGTGAGCGGTTCGACGAGCGAGCGCCTTAGATTGTCGAAGATCTTCCAGCGGGCAACAGAGGAAATGGGGCTGGTGGTCCATCGGCCTGACTCACCGGGAACCCTGGAGAACATCCACTGGGCGATCTGCCAATCGCCGCGGACCCAGCGATGCTTGCGGCGATTGTAGGCGCTCAGGTGCGACGGGTAATCGTCGATGAGTTCGATGTCGCTGGCGAGGCCGGCACGTGCATAGGCGCCCTCGATCAGGTCGTGGCTGAGCAGGGCATTGCGTGGAAAGCGATGGTTGAGGACGGCATGAAAGCTTGCCACTTCATAAATGCCCTTGCCGGTAAAGATTCCCTCGCCGTAGAGGTCCTGGTAGGCATCGGAGATAGCGCGCGTGTAGATGTCAAAGCCACTTTGGCCGGAGTAGATTGCAGCTAGCCGTGAGCGGGAGGCAGAGCGAACGCTGACGCCGATACGCGGCTGCAGGATTCCATAACCCTCAGTGACAATGCGCAACCTGGGGTGAATGACCGCCTGATGCAGCGGGTGCGCGATGGCGCCGACCAACCGCGCCGCGGAGCCGCGAGGAAGCTGCGTGTCGGAGTCGAGTGTAAGCACGTAGCGTACTGCGCTAAGCGCGTCAACGCGGCCCGCCTTGATCGGAAAAGCATCGTACTCATCCATCAGAAGCTTATTGAGATCGAGGAGCTTGCCGCGTTTGCGCTCCCAACCCATCCAAACACCCTGGCGTGCACTGAATATGCGATGGCGGTGGAGAAAGATGAAGCTGCCGTTTCTCTTCGAACCGTATTTTGCATTGAGCTCGTCAATGCCTTGAACGGCAAGTTCAACGAGCTGGTGAGCGTCGTTGGTGTGTGGCTTAGTCACCGAGTCGGGAAGATCGGTGAGCAGTGCAAAGTGCAGATGAGGGTCTCGATTGGCGAGAAAGCGGACTTCGAGATCATCGATAAGTGACCGGACCTGCGCTTCATTGATCAACAGAGTGGGAACGGCGACCAAGGTGGTGCAATCGACGGGGATGCCTTTGCTGAAATCCAGTTTGGGCAGGGGGTCTGGGTTGAACAGCGCGGTGACACAACTGTTAACCAGATCGACCGCGCATTGCATGACAGGCGTAAGAAGCGCGAGGGAAGCGATCAGGCACTCGAGAAGGCTTAAACGAGGCAACGGGAGAAGAATCAGACCGGCGATGAACAGGATGGTGATGAGCTGGATACCCGTGATATAGAAATTGTCAGCCTGGGCGCGGATTAACGCGCGTATCCGTTCGATCGGCGGAGGATTAAATCCAATGCGGGCGACAAGCCGTGGAAATCCCTTGTCGATAAGGTAGTAGCCAACATGAACACTGCGGAGCTGCATGCGCCTGTCGTCTTTCGGCTTCACCAAGCCTTCGCGGGCTAGTTCAAGAACGGCTTGTGCCACCTGGGATTCCGTGCAGTCGGAATGAGCCGCGATGAAGGCCAAGCGTTTCCGATAGTGCTCGCGACTGTCAAAGTCCATTGCCCCGTAGGCCTGCGCCGGGTCCTGGCGGAGCGTGGCATCGAATAAGATGAGCGGCTCGATGAGATGTGCCCAGTCAGTGTGAGTGATTGTGCGAAGACTCTTGAGATGAACCGCAACCGAAGGACCCGGAGCGGAGCCAGGCAAACTCATCAGGATGCGAGCATCGTTGAGCAGCGACTCAAGAAGAATGAACTTGAGGAAGGAGGGGAGATTCCACAACTCATTCAGGGTGAGAGGATCGTGCGCCTGCAAGGCGTGAATGAGATGTTTGAATGCGGACGCCGAGAAGTCTCCATTGACGGCGCGAAGATATGCGGTGGCGATTGCCGCGGCGCGGGGCTCGTCTTTTTGTGCCGGGAGAATGACGCGCGGAAGGCGGGCAATCACCTTAGGCCGGTCGGATACAGCCCGAACAGCGGCTCGAAGCAATCGAGCATTTGTTCGAAGCTCGAGGAGGGCGGAGTTTGAGTTCTCGGCGGGGCCGGGTGAAGGGCTCAACAAGGCCAGATCGCGCTGAAGCGCCTTAAGGGAGCGATGGGCAGTGCGGACGCGATCGGGGAATGTGCCTTGTTCTGCAGGCCGGTAGACCACATCCCACGATGCCGCGACGCGGACGCACTCGAGCAGCGCTCCGGAGAGCGGCTGTCCAGTCTCTTTGATGGTTGGAGTATCGATCATCGGACCTCACCGGTAACTTGCGGCTTGCATTTCAAACATGGCGGCATAGCGGCCGCCCAGGGTGATTAGTTGTTGATGACTGCCCTCTTCCACCAACCGGCCACCTTCGAGCACGACTATGCGATCGGCCATGCGGACAGTGGAGAATCGATGGGAGATGAGCAGAGCCATTTTGCCTTGAGTCAATTCGGCGAATCGCTCAAACACCTGAAGCTCGCTGCGGGCATCGAGTGCAGCCGTGGGTTCATCGAGAATGAGCAGCTGTGCATCGCGAAGATAAGCGCGGGCGAGAGCGAGCTTCTGCCATTCACCGCCCGACAGGTCGACGCCGGTTTCAAAGCGGCGGCCGAGCATCTGCTCGTATCCTCCATGCAGGCGGGCGATTACTCCCGAAGCGAGGCTCTTGTAGGCAGCATGTTCAATTTCCATCGGTGTGTGAGGGACTTCAATCCTGCCGACGGCGATGTTCTCGCGTGCGGTCATTTCGTAACGCATGAAGTCTTGAAAGATGACTCCGATTTCCGCATGCAGGTCGGCCAAGTCGTATTCCCGCAGGTCGATGCCATCAAGCAGAATCTGGCCTTCAGTTGGATCGTAGAGGCGCGTGATGAGCTTGACGACTGTGGTCTTCCCCTGACCGTTCTCACCGATAAGAGCCACCCGCTCCCCAGGACGGAGGGTGAAAGTGAAGTTGCTGAGGACCCGCCGATCGGTGCCGGGATAGACGAAGGAAACATTGCGAAACTCAAAGCCGCGCGTAATTGGACTGGGTGCGGGACGACCGTCGGCCCTGGATGCAACCGTCGGCTTCATCTCAAAAAACGCGATTAGGTCGGTGAGGAACAGGGCCTGATCGGCCACTCCCGATGCGGTTGAAAAAGCTTGCTGGATATTCGCCATAGCCTGCATGATGGCGGTTGTAATCAGAGTCAGATCGCCGATGCTGTAGCGTCCCTGAATGGTTTCATAAATACTGTAGGCATAAGCGCCGTAGTATCCAAGCTGACCAGTAATCGCTAACAGGCCCCCCCAGAAGAGACGCCGTTTGTTGAGGGCAACGTTTTCTTCGTAAATCCCTTGCGAGAGCGCCGTGAAGCGGTCCGTGAGATACCCACTTAGGTTGAAGAGCTTGAGTTCCTTTGCTGCTTCCTTACTTCCGCCTACCTGGCGCAGGTAGTCCATCTGGCGGCGCGCGGGCGTTTGCCGGAAGTTCTTGGCGTAAGTAAGAAAAGCGAAGTGACTCTCGCCAAGAAATGCGGGAAGAATGCCAGCCACAAGCAAAAGAAGCAGTGATGGAGAGTAGCGGATGAGAACGGCCGAAAAGGCGATGGCTGTGACGGTTTGTTGAATGAGGCGGCCCATCTGCTGAATCATTGCCAGCCGGTCAGTGGCCTGCACGCGGGCGCGTTCGAGACGATCATAGAAGACCGGATCCTCATAGACCGTGACGTCGAGAGACGCAGCCTTGCGCATGACTTCCACGCTGACATGATGCGTGTAGCGGTCGGCAAGGAGGTTATCGAAGTAGTCCACTGCGCGCGAAAGAACTCCTGCGAGCACGGCGAGTGTCATTTCCGCGCCTACGAGCCACCAGAAGTGCGGAGGCAAAGATTGATGCAGACGGAGCCGATTGACTCCGTCAATAATGAAGCGTCCGATGATGCCGATGCCGACCGGCAGGAACGCGACCGTGATGCGGATGGCGATATTCCAGAAGACGACCGAGGGCCCGGACTCCCAAACGAAATGGAGAACGGGAGGGACATTTTTGAGGGCGCGAATGCGGTCAGCCCAGGCGTTGCCGGGATTGTGCTGGGTGCCGGATTGGCTTGGGCCGGAACTGCTGGCCGGCTTCTGGTCAGTCATGATCCAGGATGCTCCGTTTATGGATAGCCAGGTAACGCTGGGGTACGATGTATGCGCATGCGCACAGAAAAGGAATCCTTAACCAAGCGCGTTTTTACGTTCTTCTGAAGGCGGCGCCTCGCTTGACAGTTCTTCTATTCGATGCGGCCTTGCGGCGGGCCGTTGTTTGCGGCTGCTTCGAGAAGACCTGGAAATCCCAACCAGGACTTGGGTTAACGCTCAACAGAGACGGCGAGCGGATTTGCGGGATAGCCGCAGCGCTTGTTGAAATTGCGGTTATCCGGTCGGCTTTCCAGTGGAAGGATCATAGGGTTTGAAACCTGCAATCTCCATCCCACGCTGGGCTTCAGGATTTTTCATGAAGGTTTCCCACACGAATCCTGTGCGCGCGTTCTCAGCCATCAGCATGGTTATGCCGGTGTCGATGCCAATGACGTCGGTGTCGTACCAGCCAGTCAACGGATTGAACGCATCGACAAAACCGTAACGGCACCATGCGCCTGGGTAGTGGTCGTGGATGGTTCTAAGGACGCGCATCGTCGCTTCAGGAAGGAATGGGAGCGAACCGCCTGCCGCGGCGGGAACAACGGTTCCATCGATCGGCCCAGTAGCTGGTGGCCCTCCCCAGGCTACGTAGCCGCGTTGAGAATCAGAAGCAGTGATTCCCCAAAGCGCATTGCTGTAATCGGGGAATTGCACGTTCAATTCGATGCAAAAGCGGCGATGCACATCGGTGGCGATGGCTGAGTTCTGAAAGTAGTCCGCATAGCGATCGCGCTTACGGCGAAAGTCAAACCAGGCCTGGGAATACTGGTGCACGAACAGAGGCGCAAACGAACCGATGTAACGCAGGCCGTCATATTCAAAGGTGGTACGTTTCCATGCGAACCACGCGTCGCTGCTGAGGGGATGGGACGCAGAACCGAGACCCAGAAGATACATCATCATCAGTTCGCTGTAGAGATCCCATCGTGAAGGAATGAATCCCAGCTCCGGCGTCCAGCCATGCGATAGGAGAGTTGTATCTTCCGAGAGCCAGGTCCACTCCACGCGATCGAATATGGCGTGGGCGAGTTGGGAAATTGTTTCGTCGTGAAAATGCTGGCGGCAGGTGAGGATGCCGCAGAGGAGGATCGCGGTATCAACAGACGACACCTCCGAATCCCACATTCTTTCTCCGGTATTGATGTTGGCGAAGTGAAAGAAGAATCCGCGATGGGTGGGCAGCTTGTGCCACAGGAAAGAGAGGCACTGGATAACGCGCAAGCGTGCGTCTTCATAACTCACGAATCCGCGTTTTTCTCCGATGCAGATGGCGGTCAGGCCAAAGCCAGTAGCCGCGATGCTGGCGGCGGTGCTGGTGTCTTTGACGCGAACGTTGCAGCGATCCTTGGTCAATCCGGTTGGCGGATTTGTTTGCTCCCAGAAGAAAAGGAAGCAGCCATGTTCGAGGTCGTTCAGGAATTGCTCGTCCTCTGGTGAAAGGGAGGTGAGAACAGGAGGGGCGGCCGGTTGTTCATGCGGGTGCATCCTCTTGGCCTGCGGGGCAGATTCGGCTAGAAGGGGTAAAACGGATTGAGATAGCGGAAGCCCCAGGGAGAGCCCGGCCATTTGACGGAGCAATCTCCGGCGAGAACTTGAGCTTGTTCCTGGAAGATCCGCGCTGTCTTTTGGCTGAGACTTCATTCTTTCGACTCAATTTCTCCGTGTGGATTGTGGAACACAAATGCTTCTTTGGCTCGGTGCCGGCGATGTCTGCCAGTGATTGGATGCAGAAAATCGATGAGTTGGCCACGGACAGCAACGGGACACGGGCAGCAAATCGGACTCAGCATGCGTCAAACCATCATGTGCGGCGGTGAGATGAGGGTGAAGCACAGAAGGATCCTGCTCTGGGTCATCGCCGGAACCGCTGTTGCTGCAACGGCCGGCGTTCTGGTGCTGCGCCTGCACCACTGGGGGCCCGGCTCCATGACCATTCAAGGTGCGGTGATCCGCAGCGACACCGATGTACGAAAGCAGTTGCCGATCTCCGATGCGCTGGTGACCGCGTCAGACGGGGAACATAGCGCTACCGCTGAATCCGATGCCTCTGGATATTTCAAGCTGGCGCTTCCCCGCATTGTGGGGCCCGCGCGTACCGTGAACCTCAATTTTCAGCATGTGGATTACAAGCCTCTCGACCTCGAATTCCATGCCAGTCTCGGGTCAGCCGGAAGAGAACTTTACATCGCGGCTATGACTCCCATTCCTCAACAGCCCAGCATTGCGCCCGGGGGGAAAGAATCAGTCGTCTCGAATATCCGCATACGATATACCGTGAACACCCAGACAGAAGAAAACATTGCCAGCGCGGTGAGGACCTTTCAGGTGGTGAACAAAGGGAACGTGGCGTGCAACGGAGAGGGGCCGTGCTCTCCGAATGGAGCGTGGAAGGCTTCCACCGGCAGTTTGTCGCTGGATGCGGGTCCGGACAATGAATTCCGCAATGTGCGAGCCTCGTGTATCGCCGGACCGTGCCCATTCACGCGAATCGATTCAGGCGGCTATGCGAATGGCGGACGGAACATTACCGTCTCCGCCCTTGATTGGTCGGATACGGCCACCTTCCTTGTGGAGGCCGAGGTGTTTCGTACGGCAATCAGTTCCCAGGTGCGCGAGTCGTATCCTGTGATCTTTGGGCCGGCGCTCAACTTTACGCTTCCTCCAACCCAGGAAGGAGTAAGTATTGAGGCCGATGTTGATGGGGCGCCGATGGTATTTCCTCTTGGACCGGAACTCTATTTAAGTTGGGCCACCTGCACGGCGAGTACCAACACCGCGGATAAGCGGGCTACTACGGTCTATCGCTGCGAACTTAAGCCTGGATACCGATTTTGAGCTTCTGATATTTTTCACGAGAGCGCCATTGGGAGTCGGACTTCGAGGAAGGTCGAAAGAGGCTTGTTATTACGCTTCCAAACTCTCCGAACGACAACGCTCCCGCGGTGGCTTCAGCGTCGGTGTTGCTCATCTGGCTCATGCATCATAACGGGCTGGGGAACGGTACGAGCTTGAAGCGGGCTGCATAGTGAGGGACCTCAAGTGCCCGGGGACCTGGTTTACGGCTACAGGCTTGCTGAAGTAAAAACCCTGGATTTGGTAACAATTCTGTGCGCGGAAGAAGCCAAGCTGTTCCTCAGTTTCAACACCTTCGGCCAGGACTTCGAGATTCAATGCTCTCGCCATGTTGATAATCGCTGTGGCAATGGCGGCGTCATCCGGATTGATGGCGACATCCCGGACAAAGGAGCGGTCAATCTTCAGCCTGTTGACTTGAAACTGTCTTAGATAGCTGAGGCTCGAATAGCCGGTTCCAAAATCATCAATTGCCAGCTTGACTTCCATGTCTCTCAGTTCCTGAAGAATCGAGAACATGACATCCGCATTGGTCAACAAGAGGCTCTCAGTCAGTTCGAGTTCCAGGTACTTTGGATCAAGACCGGTTTCCTCAAGAATGCCGCGGATAATGTCGGGAAAGCCCTGCTGGCGAAACTGAATTGCAGAGACATTTACCGCGACAGTGACTGCGGCAAGCCCGGCGTCCTGCCACTCTTTGGCCTGTGTGCATGCGGTTCTTAAAACCCACTCGCCAATTGGAATGATCAAGCCGCTGCGCTCTGCAAGACCAATGAACTTCGCCGGGGGCACAAGCCCCAGCAGCGGATGCTGCCAACGGAGAAGCGCTTCCAGGCCCGTTATTTTCCCGGTTTGACTATTGACCTGGGGCTGGTAAACGAGAAACAGTTCGCTCCGGGCCAAGGCCATTTGCAAACCGTTTGCCAGCGTCAATTGCTCCATGATCTCGACATTCATCTCTTCTGTGAAGACACGTATCCTGTTCGGCCCATCCTCTTTTGCGGAGTAGAGGGCGACGTCCGCATTCTGTAGCAGAGCGTTCCCATCGGCCCCATGATCGGGGAAAATGCTGATGCCAAGATTGAATGAGACGTTCAAAGAATGACCCATGATGCAAAACTCATCAGCGAGCGTTTTAACGATCTCACGAGCCGTAACCATAGCGCTGGAGGCATTTCCCTGATGACTGAGCGCAATTGCAAACTCGCCGCCGCCGATTCGCGCGACCGTACAATCGCTGCCAACGGTCATCTTGATCCGCTCCGCAGTCTCTTGAAGCAGTCGATCGCCGAACGTGTGTCCGAAGGAATCGTTCATGATCTTGAATCGGGCAAGCTCGAGGACCAGCAGAGAAACGGTTTCGTTGGTTGAACGCGCCGCTTCAATGGCGTCGGCGAGTTGAGTTTGAAAAAGGGTGGGGTTGGGCAACCCAGTCAAGGGGTCGTAGTAGGCCAGGAATCGGAGATGCTCAGTGGCTTCTCTGCGATCTGTGATGTCCTCCACCGTACCTTCAATATGCACGGCATTTCCGCTTTCATCACGCGCGGCGCGCATATTCAGCCAGACCCATTTACTGGCGCCGTCCCGGCAGTGGATTTCAGCCTCGATGCGGGCCAGGTCGCTCACCCCACCCGAATTCTTCCACTCCTTCAGCTTGCTGGGTTCGACGAGAAACTGCTGTCGTGTGTCTACTGTCTCGGCGAGGAAATGCTCTGGGGAATCGTAGCCGTAGATGCGAGCCATCATGCGGTTCACGCTGAGCAAGCGGCCGCTGAAACTCATCTGAAACATTCCAACCGGTGCTTCCTCAAACAGGCTTCGATACTTCGACTCTTCCTTCTTGAGATGTTCGATGGCTTTCTCGTGGTGAACGAGGAGTTGATCGACGGAATTCAGGGCTTCATGCCGGGAATCTTCAACAGAGCGCGCACGCCTGCGTTCACGAAATGGCCGTGGACGTTCAGCAACACTCAGCTCAAGCGCCTCATCACTGCCAGGGGGTTCCGGGAGAACTTCGGAATCCCGGGTACCCCTGGTTTGAGGTTCTTCGACGAACCTTTCAGAAAGCATGACCACATATCGGCAGCTTGCGACTGGAATTCCAAGATTTTCCGCAGATTCTCACCATGCGGTACTCGGCGATGGAGCTTCGGCACTCTCCTTTCCCAGGCCCTCACCCTTTATGAAATCCGGATCTGGGCTGGAATGCGGAAATGCAACTGCCGATAGTCGTTATTCCGATCTCTGAACCCGGCGTCTCATTTCGAGCGGATTGATCTCAGGAGCAGTCCAGAGGGTTCCGTGGACCGGGAGGCAGCGCTGGCCGAAGTTTCCCGGCAAACTTGCGCTAAGATCCCGGTTTTATGCGCTGGGGCCAATGAAAGGACTTGGTGGTGATGAGCCTGGACAAAAGCACAATTGGCGGCATAATCCTGGCCCTGGCTGGGATTGGGCTCGGCCTGGTGCTGGAGGGGGGTAAGCTGGTGCAGGTTCTGCAGCCGACGGCTGCACTGATTGTGTTTGGGGGGACGCTCGGCGCTGTGATGGTTCAATTTCCGCTGAAAATAGTGTTTCAGGCGCTGAGGGAACTCAAGCATGTGTTTTTCAATGCGGCGCCAGAGCCGGACTCCCTGGTGCAGAACCTGTTGCAATACGCGTACAAGGCTCGCCGCGAAGGGCTCCTGTCGTTGGACGATGAGCTGGCAAAGATTAAGGATCCATTTCTTAGAGACAGTCTCATGCTGGCCGTTGACGGCGTGAGCGCGAGCGATCTGCGCAAAATGATGGAATTGCAACTCGAGTACGAGAGCGAAAAGGAAGAGCGCATTTCGAAGGTGTTCGACGCGGCTGGTGGATTTGCACCGACCATTGGCATCCTTGGCGCGGTGCTTGGTTTGATCCAAGTGATGCAACATCTGCAGGATATTAACGAGGTTGGCAAAGGAATCGCTGTTGCATTCGTGGCCACGATCTATGGGGTTGCGTCGGCCAATCTTCTGTTCCTGCCCTGGGCCGGGAAGCTGAGGATCCGTTTGCGCGAAAGACAGGTGATTCAGGAGATGACGCTTGAGGCCGTTCTTTCAATTATTGAGGGTGTCAATCCAAGGGCCCTACAGTTGCAGCTGAACAGCTTTCTGGCTACTCCCGACCGGCGTGCCCCGGCCAAGGTCACGGTCCAATGAGAAGGAGACGCCAACACACTGCGGAACCCGAGAACCACGACCGCTGGCTGGTTTCCTACTCCGATTTCATCACCGTGCTCTTTGCGTTCTTCGTAGTTCTGTTCGCGTGTTCCTACAGAGACAACCAGCAGATCAAGAAACTCTCGCAAGCCATCCACGTCGGGTTCCAGGAGCTAGGTGCATTCTCCGGCGGGAAAAGCACCAGTGGAGTGGCGTATCGCGACCTTAAGTTGAACGGGGTCGAGGGGCCCATACCCATTGAGCCTCCCCCGGTCCCGATCGACCCCTCTGCCCGGAAGCCGCAGGACAATCAGTCGGAAGCAACAGGAGTGGATATTGCAGAACTGCAGCGGCAACTCGAGGCGTCAATCGGGAAAGAGATCCGCAACCACGAGGTGATTATGCGCGTTACCCCTGAGGGATTCGTGATCAGCTTGAAGGATCTCGGATTCTTCAACAGCGGAGAGGCCGTATTGCTGCCGGGTGCAGCGGACAAGATTGAGCGAATTGCGAAGGTTCTCTCGCAGCATGGATTGGAATTGCGGGTTGAAGGACATTCCGATGACCAGCCGATCCATACCCCCGAGTTTCGCTCGAACTGGGAGTTGTCCACTGCGCGTGCAATGACGGTGCTGTTGCTACTGATCAATGAGTCCCGGCTTGACCCCGCGAAGGTCTCTGTAGCAGGGTACGGGCAGTATAGGCCCATCGCCGACAACGGAACTCCCGATGGCCGCCAGATGAACCGGCGTGTCGATCTTGTGGTTGTCGCAGAGACGTTCCCGCAGGCCGTTGTCCAATAGCCATTCGATGAAGACGCCATAGCCGTGCCGGGTCTCTTCAGCCGTGTTTGGATTGGACTCACGGGCCACACTTCAGGGCTAGAAATTATCTGTACGTATGCCGATAGAAAAGCGACGATCCAACCATCTGACTCGAGTCTGGGTGCGAGTACAGTCACCGGATCAGTTCGACTTTCCGGCATATGTTTTCCCGGGAAACGAGGCACATGTTCTCAATCATCGGAATCGTGATTGTATTCGGCGCGGTGCTGGCTGGCTTCCTTATGGAAAAAGGCCCTATAGCTGTCCTTATGCAGCCGTCGGAATTCATCATCATTGGCGGAGCGGCGATTGGGACAATGCTCGCGGCAAACCCCATGTACGTGCTGAAGAAGATTGCCCACGGGTTGGGAGGAATTCTGGGCGGCTCCAAGTATTCCAAGAGCCGCTATCTTGATACGCTGAAGATGATGTTTGCTTTGTTCAACAAGGCCAGGAAAGAAGGCCTTAATGGAATCGAGACCGATGTTGAGGAGCCGGCCAAGAGCCCCCTTTTCACAAAGTATCCAGCTTTTCTGAAGAACCACCATGTTCGAGACTTTGTTTGCGACACGATGCGGATGGCAATAACCGGCGGAGCCTCTCCTTTTGACGTGGACCAGATGATGGAGTTGGATATGGATGTTCATCACGCCGGAGCAACGAGTCCAGCCGCAGCGTTGACGACGGTAGCCGATGCGTTGCCAGGCCTGGGCATTGTTGCCGCTGTTTTGGGAGTGGTGGTCACTATGAGTTCGCTCGGTGGACCTCCCGAAGAGATTGGCCACAAGGTGGCGTCCGCATTGGTGGGAACTTTTTTGGGTATTCTGCTTTGCTACGGGATGGTTGGTCCACTGGCGGCGAACTTGACCAAGCTGGTGGATGACGAACACGCGTACTACCATGTGCTGCGCGTTGTCATGCTCGCCTTCATCAAGGGGATGTCTCCCATTCTGGCAGTGGAGATGGCGCGCCGGGCTATTCCTGAACATGTTCGTCCAAGTTTTCAGGAGGTAGAGAAAGCCTGCCGACAGAGGGACGAATCGCCTGAGCTCGTAGCAGCACAAGCGAATGGAAAGGGTTGATAGAGTGGCCGAGACTGCGGAAATCATCATCGTCAAGAAAAGGTCTGGTCATGGCGGCCACCACGGCGGAGCATGGAAGGTTGCCTATGCTGATTTTGTGACTGCGATGATGGCGTTGTTCATTGTGCTTTGGATGATGAACGCAAGCAAGGAAGTTCAAGAGGCGGTGGGCGGCTACTTCAAGGACCCACGGGGTAACTCCAAGATGGTGGGGAGTAACAAGAATGGCGGCGGAGTCTACGTGGCGATGAAGAAGGAAGACCTGCTGAAGCTCAAAGAACAGTTGGAAAAATCAATTCATAAGCTCGATCCGAATAACAAACTAAAGGGTCAGATCGAAATCACAATCACAGACGAAGGCCTGAGAATCGAGCTGATGGAGTCAGCAAAAGGAACCTTTTTTGAACTGGGAAGCCCGAAGCCAACCCCGGCGCTCATGGAACTGCTCCAAGTTCTTTCTACGGAATTGAGCAAGCTTCCCAACAGGATCTCAATCGAAGGCCACACCGATTCCAAGCCTTATTCGACGGTGAAGACATACGACAATTGGGATCTTTCTTCCGATCGAGCGAACTCAGCCAGACGCCTGATGCAGGAAATGGGAATTGGAGCGGAACAGATATCGCAAGTGCGCGGCTTCGCGGACCAGCGACTCCGTTTACCTGACAAGCCGGAAGACCCTTCCAACCGCAGGATTTCGTTGATTGTCCAATACGCATCTGAACATGGGGGCGAAATGGCTCCCACCAGCGCTGAACTGAAATCCGGAGTTGCGGCGGCGCCAAAGTAGCAGATCCGCTGGGAACCTGAAGCGCGCCTAGAACGAATTCAGAAAGACCTGACTCTGCCGCCTCGGGCCGCGGCGACGGATTCGACAAGGTCTACCATCGTCTTTCGATCAGTGTCGGAGGTACAGATTAAATCGAGCCCGGCCTCGGTATCCTCAACGTAAGCGAATCGCGCCTGGAATTCAATCGTCTGACCGTCGCGGCTCATAGATACCTTCCCGAATGAATTCACCCGTTGTGGCTGTCCGATCTCGACTTTCATTCCTTTGTTGCTGATTTCCGTGCATCGTGCGGTCAGCATCGAGTCATTGAAGTTGAGCTGAACGAGGAGATCGCAGGAAAACCGAGGATCTCGGTATTCGAATCTGTGCATTGGCAAGCCCCACAGTCCTTCGCCTATAGCAGCAATTCTAAAGCATTTGCAAAACGATTTCCATCTGAGTGAGTCAAGTTAAAGAGGACTGGTACTCCAGAATAACCCTCTGACGATTACCTGAGTAACATAGCACCTTTCCTGAGTAACTTCGCACATTTTGCGATTGTGCAGATATGCAACAAATGTCTCATACAAAGTTATTAAAGTCTCATTTACTGACACTTTCAGGTAGTTGACGATCCATATTTGATTAAAGTAATGTGACTTTAATCACCAGTGAAGGTACAAAAGAGGGAGAAAATCACCTCAGTGAAGCACTGCACATCAATCAATGGAGCCAAGTCAGGGGAGATGAGTTACCCGACTGGACGAACCATACTTATAGCGGATGAGGATCCCTCGCTGGCGTCTTTTCTCAGCAGGGAACTCCAGGCCGAATCCCACTCAGTGGATTTGGCGCACGACGGTGAGACCGCATTAAAGGCACTTCAAGACAACCGGCGGTACGATCTGCTGATACTCGATCTGAACCTTCCCAAGTTGGACGGCTTCAGCCTGATGAAGCAGGCGAAACCCGACAAGCCACGGTTGGCAATGATCGTATTGTCGGCTCGAAGCCGGGTCGAAGATAAGGTGCAGGCATTCCATTGCGGGGCAGATGACTTCCTTGCGAAGCCGTTTTCCATTCTCGAGTTGATGGCTCGCATCCAGGCACTTTTACGCCGGCATTCCGGCATGGTCTCGAATATCTCCCAGGTGGCGGATTTGACTCTGCATCGGGAGGAACACCGCGTGGAGCGGAACGGCCGAAGAATCGATTTAACGCCGCGTGAGTTTGCAATCCTGGACTGCCTGATGCGCAACGTCGGCCGCCCGGTCTCGCGGACAAGTCTTTTTGAAGAGGTTTGGAAGGCGCCTTTTGACCCTTCCACCAACATTGTTGATGTCTACATGAAGTACGTCAGAGACAAGGTAGATGGCCCAGGGGAACACAAGCTGACACGTACAGTTCGTGGGATCGGATACGAACTGAGTGCCGGCTGTGGGGCGGGGGAAATGACAAGCGGGGCACCAGCGGCTTAGCTGCTGATCTCATAGTGTCGGCAAGAAAAGGCGGAGAGTGAACGGAGCACGGATTGAGCCGTGATTCGCACGAGAGGTTTTGTTCGCAATTCGCGAGGGTAAGCTCAACTTTCCCAACGCAATTTGTTTGGGACTTGGATCATTGTCTTGTGTGAGTAAACGGTTTCCGAGAAATGCATTGATTGGTATTGGTCTGTTGAGACCAGCACAGGATATCAGCCTATCGAATTCGTGAGCACCGGGACAGCACACGGTACTCATCAACTTCTGATCGATCCACCGCTCGTTCGGGGTGGAGCTTCAGGCTCTAATTGAATTTTCATTTGACCTAGGAAAGCGGCGGTGAGATATCCATGGGAGTTCCAGTAATCCAATCTGTACGATATGAAGATCGGATTCCGATCGACGTTTTTGTGGTAAGTCCCAATCCCAAGATTCGCCAGGCGCTGCATGAGAAGCTGGGCGCGCCGCGATGGAACGTCATTCAGTCAGGCAGCGGCGCAAACGCGCTGGAACTGCTTGAGAATCACGACGGGGAAGACGGGGTGCTGTTGCTTGATCCGATGTTGCCGGATCTTGAGCCAAATGAATTCCACGGAATCGTGAAGTTGCGCTTTCCGAATACCCAGATACTGGCGTTGAATTCACACACCGGCCAATTGCTGATCGGAGCAGCTTCGCCCACGCCGCTCTCGACGCAACTCGTTGATCTAATTAACCGCGGGGGAACGGTGCCCGCCAATATTATTCCTGAAATCGACGTTCAGAGTTCGCGTCTGCGATCGGAAGGCAGGGCCAATCTTCGCGGCATGATTGGGGAATCGGAAGCGATGCAGCACGTCTATTCCCTGACCCGGATGGTCGCAACTCGAGATACGACCGTGTTGGTGACTGGTGAAAGTGGCACCGGCAAAGACCTGGTGGCGCAGGAGATCCATCTGATCAGCCCGCGCAGAAGACAGCCATTCGTGGTGGTGAACTGCTCGGCAATTCCGGAATCGCTGCTTGAGGCAGAACTATTCGGCTATGCCAAGGGTTCGTTTACAGGGGCGGTTCAATCGCGCATAGGCCGCATTCATTCTGCGCACGGGGGAACGCTGTTCCTGGACGAAATTGGGGATATGCCGGTGTCGCTGCAAAGCAAAATGCTTCGGTTCCTGGAACAGGGAGAAGTACAACGGTTGGGCGGCAACGACAATCTCAAGGTGGACGTGCGTGTGGTGGCGGCCACCAATGCCGACCTTAAGAAGAGAATTGCGGATATGCAGTTTCGTGAGGACCTATATTATCGGCTCGCCGTGTTCCCGATCCACCTGCCGCCCTTGCGCGAGAGGATGGACGACCTGGAAGACCTGGCCGTCGCATTCACGGCCAAATTCCATCCCGGAGTTTCGCTCAGCCAGGAAGCGCTGCAGATTCTGAAGCAGTACACGTGGCCTGGAAATGTCCGCGAGTTAAGAAACACAATCGAGCGGGCGACAATCCTTGTGGGAACTGGGCGTGAAATCAAGCCCGAACACATTTTTCTTTAGGCATCTGTGCCGTTCTGGGCAAGATATTCCCAGTTTGGCATCCCTCGTGCAACTGAGATAGGCAAATGTTGCCCTATTCTCATGTGGTTCCAATAAACACCGCCGTCAACGGTTCCCTGCACAACTCTGTGCTTCTGGCCGATGCCTTTTCGGAGTTTATTGCCGCATCATCGCAACTCGAGGCTTCGTACCGCGATTTGCAGCAAGAGGTAGCCCATCTAGGCGTTGAACTGGCAGAACGCAACACTGCACTTACGCGGAGCCTGGCGGACAACGACAGAATACGGGCAGCTCTTCAGCAAATCATTGACTCGATGCCTTGCGGCGTTCTGGTGCTGGACTCGGACGAAACCATTGTTACCATCAACCCCGAAGGACGCAGGTTGCTCGACCTTGGCAATGTTCGGGTTGGCAGTTTGCGGGAGCTATCTGCCGTAAGCCAGGTGGACTTCGCGTCGCTTGTGGCGGGTTCTGACTTGGAAATCGACAGCGAGGCCTGCATCTCGTATGCGGGCGGCAAGCGCTGGGTGGCAATCGGGAATCGCAGGCTATCGTGTGAACCTGCCGGCCAGGAATTGGAAGACCAGACGCCGCGGCTCAAGAGCATTTGGATTCTGCGGGATATAACCGCAAGCAAGAATACGGAGCGGGATCGTGAGGCCGCGCGAAACGCCATGGCGCTGGCAGAGGTTTCAACCATACTGGCTCACGAGATTAGAAATCCGTTAGCGTGCATGGAATTATTTGCCGGCCTCATTGCGGAGGATCGTGGCGACGATGCGCCGTGGGTATCTCCGCTGCGTGCAGGAATTCGCCAACTCTCTGGAACGGTGAATAACGTCCTTAACATTCACTGCGGCGGCAATTTGCATCTGGGGCCAGTTGATTTGGTGGACGCCATGCGAAGCGGTGTGGAATTTGTCAGGCCGATTGCAGACCAGGCGGGCGTCCATCTTTCCTTTCATAGCGGAGAAGACAAGCTCATGGTTATGGGGAATGAGAATCTGCTTCGTCAGATCATCTTGAACCTAGCCTGCAATGCAATTCGACACACGCCCGCCGGCGGGGAGATCGAAGTCTCGACGCAAGAAACATCGCGCAATGGAAACAGGAGCGGACTGGTAGAGGTCACTGACACCGGTTGCGGCATGGAACCGCAAATTCTTGACCGGATCTTCGAGGCCGGGTTCAGCGGAAGCGGCGACACACCGGGTCTTGGCCTGGCTGTTTGCAAGCGTCTCATGATTTCACATGGCGGAGAGATACGTGTTTCCAGCCAGGTAAACCAAGGCACCACGTTTCGACTGGAGTTTCCAACCCTATGACAATCGATTCGGCATCCAGGGTATTGGTGGTAGATGACGAGCCAGGAATTCGTACTGCGCTACGCGCGAACTTCCTTCGTCACGGCTGGCAAGTCGAAACGGCATCGTGCGTGCGGGAGGCAAACCGCATTCTCGAAGTCAGCGATTTCGATCTGATCGTCAGCGATGTCCGCATGCCCGATGGAACAGGCATGGAGGTGATGCGCTCGGCATCTCAGCTATCGCCTGGAGCAGCCGTCATCCTGCTGACTGCATACGGTTCGGTTCCCGACGCAGTGACAGCGATGCGCGATGGCGCGCTGGACTACCTGACCAAGCCCGTCTCATTTGACCAATTGCAGACAATTGCCGCGAAGGTCATGCATCGGGCAAAGGTCATGGTAATGGCCGACCCCGCTCCTAACGGCGCAATCGTTGGCCGCTCGCCTGCCCTGCTTGGCGCCATACAACGCGCTCGCGCAGCGGCAAGTACCGGCGCTGACGTTCTGATCGAGGCAGAAAGCGGGACTGGCAAGGAACTGCTGGCAAGGTTCATCCACGATGCAAGCGATCGAAGCCGTAAGCCCTTCATCGCAGTGAATTGCGCCGCCGTTCCGGAGTCTTTGCTTGAAAGTGAATTATTTGGACATTGCCGGGGAGCATTCACAGGTGCAGTGGCATCCAAGCCCGGCAAATTCGAACTTGCGGATGGGGGCACGATCTTGCTGGACGAGATTGGCGAGATGCCGCTCCACCTGCAACCTAAGCTTCTGAGAGCCCTGCAGGAGAGGGAGTTTGAAAGGCTTGGCGAGTCGCGTTCTGTGCAGGTAGACATTCGCGTAATTGCCACCACTAACGTTTCGCTTGCCGCAATGGTTCAGCGCGGACAGTTCCGCAGCGATCTCTATTACCGCCTCAACGTAATTCCGCTGTCGTTGCCGTCTTTGCGAGACCGCCGGGAAGACATTCCAATTCTTGCGAAGCATTTTGCGGAGAAGTGCGCCGCCCAGATGCACCTGGCAACGCCGCACCTTCGTCCGGATTTTCTGGAGCGTCTCATGTCTCATACGTGGCCGGGGAATGTGAGAGAACTTGCCAATTTCATGCGCAGGGTTCTCACGCTCAGCGGGACGGTCGACCTGGACGCTAGTTGTTTCGAATTGGAGTTTCACGGCAGTTCAAAATCACTGGCATCGAGTTATGGGCAGCCTCAGTCGCAGGCTCCGACGGCAGGAACTCCGATCCGGCAGGTTGAACGACTGCATTTGGAAAGCACTTTGGCGCTCACTGATGGAAACCGGACCCATGCGGCAGAGATGCTTGGCATCAGCCTGCGCACGTTACGCAACAAAATACGGGAGTATGGTCTCCCGCCCAGGAGGTATGCATAACATGTCTACTTCAGCACCGAACCTCGATGCGTTGCAAGGCTATCTGAAGGTTGTCACCGATCGCCAGCAGATGATCGTCTCGAACATGGCTAACGCGGATACGCCCGGGTATCACACCAAAGACATCGATTTCCAATCTGCGTTGCGGCACGTCATGAGCGGCGATACGAGTCCGAACCTGGAACCGGCTTCCATGGAACTCAATGGACTTCCGGAACGCCCAGACGGGAACAATGTGAACATCGATCGCGAAAGCCTGCTGCTGTCACAAACGCAACTTCAGTTTCAGCTCGGCATTCAATTGGTCAAGAACCAATTCAGCCACCTTTTGATCGCTATTAAGGAAGGAGCTTAGCAATGGGCATCTTCGACATGATGAACATCAGCGCATCTGGGCTCTCCGCTGAACGGCAGCGTGCGGAAGTCATCTCGGCAAACATGGCAAACGCCGAAACAACGCACACAGACTCTGGCGGCCCCTTTGTGCGCAAGGAAGTCATCTTCGGCGCGGCGTCTGGGTCAATCTTTCATAACGTAATGAATGGACTTGGACGGTTTTCTGAAACACCTGCTGGCTCCGTACGGCTTACGGAAGTTATCGATGACCCAACTCCCCCGGTCATGCACTATGAGCCCGGCAACCCGGATGCGGATGATAAGGGCTTCGTAGCATATCCGGCGATCAACCCGGTGAAGGAGATGGCTGACCTGATGGGTTCAGTCCGGTCGTACCAGCTCAATGCATCCGCCATAAGCGCGGAAAAACAGATGGTTCAGGAATCGATCGGGATCCTCAAAACTTCTTAGTACGGAGTAGCGCAATGAGCAATGTCACTCTTGGTGGAATTCCCAATTCGTATCTGCCGCAACCTACGGGCCTGGACGCAGCCGACAACAGCGAAGGCCTCAACTTCGGCGCAGTACTCAAGAATGCCGTTCAGAGCGTGGATCAAATGAACAACAGTGCTGGAGCGCAGGTGAGCAACCTGTTGCAAGGCGGTAGCGGCGATATGACCGGAGTCATGATCGCAGTTGAGAAAGCGGATGTTTCATTCCAGTTGATGATGCAGGTGCGCAACAAAATCGTCAACGCGTATCAGGATATCGAGAAAATGCAGTTCTAGGATTGGGACACCATGGCTGGACTAAACGACGCTCTCGAACAGGGGAAGGGATTCTGGACGACCCGTACGCCGCTCCAGAAGCGATACCTTCTTGCAGGCGCTGCCGGCACGCTCATCGTGCTGGGGTTGTTTGTCAAATTCATTGGCTCTCCCGACTATAAACCTCTCCAAACGGGTCTGGACCCGGCGGGCGTGCAGAAACTGACCGAGCAACTGGATTCGCAGGGCATTGCCCATCAGGTCAGCACGGACGGCACGTCAGTCAGCGTTCCTGCGGAAAAGCTTGCCGCGGCGCATATGGCTACTGCATCCCTTGGCCCTTCGCAAAGCGGACGAACGGGATTTGAGCTGTTCGACAAAATGTCGTGGGGACAGACCGAATTCGATCAGAAGGTCACATATCAGCGTGCTATGGAAGGCGAACTGGAGCGGACCATCGCAACGTTGAACGACGTTGAAAGCGCGCGGGTTCACCTGGTGATGCCCACTGATTCCGTCTTTCTCGATCGCCAGCATACCGCCAAAGCATCGGTCATTCTCAAGCTCCGTCGCAACGGTCTTTCAAAGGATGCGGTACTCGCCATCTCCCGTCTCGTATCCGGAGCGGTGGATCAGTTAAAGCCCGAAGATGTCTCCATTGTCGATGCCGATTCAGCCAGATCGCTGGGATTGGGCCGCGACGGGCAGTCCGGGAACGACGGCCCTGAAGCGACTCTCGCGCAGCAGCTAATCGCCACGCTGGAGCCGGTGGTTGGTCTGGATAAGATCCGTGCCAGTGTCAACGTTGATCATGACGAGGGGACAACGGATGAGAGCCAGGAAAAGTACGATCCTACGGTCAGTGTGCTGCTCAGTGATCAGAAGTCGGAAGACCACGGAGGCGGCGGAGCAGCAGTTCCATCAGGCGTTCCAGGAACCACCAGCAACATACCTACAGGCAAGGCGAAGACCCCAGCCCCCGTGCCTGAAACAACCCAGTCATCGATCACCGAGAGTGCTCAGTATGGGGTGAACAAGACCATCGTACATACCATGATGCCAGCCGGCCGGATCCAGCGAGTGACCGCGGCCATCCTGGTGGACGATGCTGTGGTGAAAACCGTCCAGGGAAGCAAAGTCTCCTACACAAGGCGGAAGCGGTCGCCGGAAGAATTGAACAAGATTCAGCAAATTGCTGAAGCCGTCATCGGATACGATGCCAAACGCGGTGACAGCATCAGCGTCGAGAATATGTCCTTCGACGTAAATGCCGCCGATGCGGATCTGGCCGCTCCGACCTGGATTGAAAAGTCAGGGAAAACTTTGTCGGACTATTCGTCGATATTCCGCCCGATTTCTCTTCTCGTCTTGTTCCTTCTGGCTTACATCTTCGTGCTTCGTCCCGTTCAGAAACAAGTGATGAAGCCTGGTTTGCCCGCAGGCGCGCAGGCTGCACTGGCGCACGGACCGGCAGTGGAACAGCTGACTGGGGGCAAGGCGGAATCTGCTGACGGAAATGTACGCGCAACCCACCTCAAACAACAGGCGATTGATAGCACGAAGCAGAAACCGGTTAACTCCGCACGCGCGATCCAGGCATGGTTGCGAGAGGAGGCTTCATGAGCGCGACCGAACACATGCAAATGAGCGGCACGCGCAAGGCGGCAATCCTGATTTCGTTGCTTGGAGACGATTCGGCGGCGATGATTCTCCGCAATCTCCCGGACCAGGACCTGCAGCGGATCACGGATGAAGTCGCATCTTTGCCTGCAGTTCCATTTGAAATCACTCTCGAGGTTCTTGAAGAATTTCAACAGATGTTAGTGGCGCAGGACTTTCTCGCGGTGGGCGGCCAGGACGTGGCCACCCGCCTTTTGAACAAGGCCTTTGGAGAGAGCGGCGCACGCACCATGGTTGAACGATTGACACAAGCGAATGAAATGAACCTTCTGCGGGTTGATTCGTTGAGCAAGGCCGATCCGAATAAGCTGGCAAGGTTTCTGATTGGTGAGCACTCGCAGACCAAGGCTTTGATCCTCGGTCATCTCGACGCAAAGCAGGCGTCAGCATTGCTGATGAAGCTGGAGCCGGAAGTGCGCGCGGATTGTGTGAGGCGCCTCGCGAACCTGGGCCAGTTCTCTCCGGAGGTCGCGGCGAAGGTCTCTTCGGTCCTGAATCGCCGGTTACGGTCGGTGGGCAGCCAAATCAAACGCAACGACTCCGGCTTCAGAGATGCTGCGGAGCTCATGAATCGGCTCGATCCCCTCGCAGCTCGGGAAATACTCGACAACATTGAGCGGGATGAGCCGAAGCTCGCTATCAGTATCCGCGATCTCATGTTCACATTCGATGATCTTCTTGAAGTCCCTGAACAGGAGCTGCGCGATTTGATGAGCGCGATCGACAAGAAAACCTTGATGGTCGCACTCAAAGGGGCAAGTGAAGAATTGCGAAGCCATTTCTATAGGACCATGTCTTCGCGGGCAGTCGAAATGATGAAGGAAGACTCCGAAGTCATGGGGCCAGTTCGAAACAAAGATGTAGTCAAAGCACAAACGGAAATTGTTGCGATTGCACGCAAGCTCGAGTCGGAAGGCAAACTTGCATTGAAGAGTGAGGGAGATGATGAGTACATATTCTAGCGTGGAATTCGAGAGCATTCATCCAATCCCAATCAGGGCTCTGGAGTATCGGGATATGGGGAATGGGGCCAGCTTTGCGCCAATTGACAGCGAAGAAGGCGCAGGCGAAACGGAAGTTGAGATCTCCGAATCGGAGTTAGCAAAGCGGATCAAGCACGAGCGGGCCGACGCGATTGTACAAACAGAACAGAAACTGCGGCAGGAATACGAAATTAAGTTGCAGACCGCTCGTGCAACAATCGGAGCCGCGATCTCAGGGTTTGATGCGCAACGAACTGAGTACTTCGCGCGCGTCGAAGCTGAGATTGTCCAACTAGCACTGGCGATTGCGGCAAAGATTCTGCATCGAGAGTCGCAAGTGGATCCGATGCTTGTGGCGACGCTGGTGAGAATGTCGGTGGAAAAAATGCGCGAAGGATCGAGGGTGACGGTTCGCGTGGGCCCCAAGCGACTGGCACAGTGGAAGGCTTACTTCGCAAGCCAACCGAGCCTCGCGCGAGTTGAAGTTGTGGAGAACGCTGAGCTAAGTGAACATGACTGCCTGCTGGAGACTGAGCTGGGCACGACTAACTTTGGGTTGGATACTCAACTGAAGGAAGTAGAACATGGATTCTTCGATCTGCTCGCTTTGAGGCCGGGCGCGCGATGAAGAGTTCTCTGCTGGCCCCCTATCTCCATGCCCTTCAGGCTGGCTCCACGCTGCGCTGGAAGGGACGGGTCAACCAGGTTGTGGGCAACCTGATTGAGTCGGAAGGGCCATTTGGATTTGTCGGCGAATCGTGCGAGATCATGGGCGCCGGCGACAAGAGCTATGCGGCGGAGATCGTTGGGTTTCGAGGCACGACTATTTTGTCGATGACTGCCGATCAACCACAGGGCATCAGGTTGGGTGATCAAATTGTAGCCTGGGGCGCACGTCCTTCCATCCGCGTGGGCGCTGGTTTGCTGGGCCGGGTTATCGACCCCGCAGGCAACCCTCTGGATGGAAAGGGAGACTATCGCGCCACGCATGCAGTGACCATTGACGGTTCCGCGCCATTGCCGCTCGAACGAGTTGCGATTCGCGAACCGCTCGGATGCGGCATCAAAGCGATCGATGGTTTCCTGACATGCGGCAGAGGGCAACGCATCGGCATTCTTGGCGGAAGCGGTGTGGGAAAGAGCACACTGATCGGGATGATGGCGCGCGGAACAGCCGCTGACATGACGGTGCTGGCGCTAGTGGGGGAGCGGGGACGCGAAGTTGGTGAGTTTCTCGAGGTACTTGGCAGGGAAGGTCTCCAGCGCTCCGTAGTGATCGTCTCCACATCGGATCAATCGCCTCTCCTCCGCATCCGGGCCGCACTGGCTGCCACTGCGGTCTCCGAATATTTCGCCAGCCTGGGCAAGAACGTTCTCCTCATCACCGATTCCCTCACGCGCTTTGCCATGGCGCAGAGAGAGATTGGTCTGGCTGCGGGCGAACCTCCCACGGCAAAAGGCTACACGCCTTCTGTTCTGAACATGCTGGCACGACTGGTGGAGCGCGCAGGCAACTTTTCGCAGGGAAGCATCACAGCCTTCTATACGGTACTCATGGAAGGCGACGATCAGCTAGACCCTGTTGTAGATACGGTTCGGTCGCTTCTTGATGGACACGTGATTCTGGATCGGAATCTTGCCATGCGCAGCCATTATCCTCCCATTTCAATCATTGAGAGCCTTAGCCGTTTGATGTCCAGCATGGTTTCAAAGGAACAGCTTGCGAAGGCCAACGCTCTGAGGTTGGCATTGGCATCCTATGCGCGATCTGAAGATCTTATCCGCATTGGCGCCTATCAACCCAATACCGATCCGGTTCTGGATAGTGCGATCAGAAACCTGCCTGCGATCAACAAATTTCTGCAGCAGAAGCCGGATGAACTCTACAAGTATGAGCAGGTTGTTCAGCAGCTCATGGCTCTGCCAGGTTAAATATGGCCTTTCGGTTCTCACTCGCGGCCGTGCTGGTGGTTCGAGAAAACACGAAGAAGCGTGCGGAGCAGGACCTTCACACGACTCAACTCGAGATCGGCCGGATCACTCGCCAGATCGAAAGCTTCGATAGAGATATTGCGAACACACACAAAGCGCGAGAGCACGCGATGCAGCAGCTGATCCCAGCCGGGGAACTGCAGTCATTCGAACATAGAGTCAAGACAATCGCTGAAGGTAAGAAACAACTTCTCAAGCAGCTTCAATCCTTGCAACTCGAGCGCGAACGCAAGATGAAGGTCTACCACGTAGCCCATCGCGACCTCGAGACCGTTGTCGAAATGCTCAATGAGCAGCGTACCGCTCACGATCAGGAACAAAACAAGAATGAGCAGAAGCAACTCGACGATATCTTTGCAGCACGCGCAGTCAAAGAAACAAATAATAGCTAATTCCTTGCGGGCGTGAACGGGCAGCTCTGAACTCGCGCCTCTCCGTGGCATGATGCAATCAACTATTCTGCTTGATCAACTGTGGAACTAGGCAGACATTGCCGGGTAGGTACGGCAACTCTTGCCGATTTGCCTACATGCGTGCATCAAGGCATAGGAGAAAGATTCACAAGCTATTGATAGTAAGCATCTTATACAAACTTGCAAATCTCTCAGACTGAGTTTTTACTGGCGCGCCACGTGCATAATCATTGGCGTGCGTATTCCATCAGCAGCGACGAGCACTATCCTGGCACCGCAGCTCTCGGCGTCGAGCCTGTCGGCCGGTGACAGCTTCGTGGTGCTGCTCAATGCGGCATTTGTGAATCGGCCTCCCGTTCAGCCGATCAACGGATCTGCGCCGAAGGAACATGCCGACCAGGGCTCTTCGAGTAGAGGAGCGGCGGAGCAGGCAGAAGTACAAGTGGCCTCTGTTCAAAGCAACGGAACTTCAAGCACAATCGCATCTGCATCCCCTCATAGTCGTGACGAAGCTGTCTTGCATGACACGTCTGACAATCAGGACCAGAGCAATCCCTCCAAGGATCAGTCATCTTCGGTGGCAACCGGATCCGGTTGGCTGGCAGCGTTGAATGACACGAAGCTTCAGACTCCGACGGGTTCGACAGCGGTGCTGGCTATCACCTCAACTCCGCAGCTTGCGGCCCCCATAGCCTGGTTTGCCAGTACTGTTGAAACGCCTATTTCCGGCTCGCCTCGTCTAACGATGCGGGGCGCGAGCTTCATCGTCTCGGGCACTCGGACACAACCCGAAGAGCCCGTCGTGAGTGGCAGATCCGGGTATGCGGCAAGCTCACAGGTTTTCATCTCTCATTCGAATGGCATACCTGACAGCAGCGCGCCGATACCGCGAATTACTGGGATAAGCGTATTGTACGGTGATCCGTCGCAGGGAAAAGGAAACTTTCAATCCGCCAGTGAGGAGTCTTCTGCAGCAAATGAGAAGCCCGCGAATGTACAGGGCACTCGGACGCAAACCGAAGAGCCCGTAGTGAGTGGCAAATCCGGGTACCCGGCAAGCTCACAGGTTTTCATCTCTCATTCGAATGGCATAGCTGACCGTACCGCGCCGATACCGCAAATTGCGCCGATACCGCAAATTGCGCCGACACCGCAAATTGCTGAGACAAACGCGTTTTACGTTGATCCGTCGCAGGGACAAGGCAACCTTAAATCTGTCAGTGAGGCGTCTTCCGCAGCAAATGAGAAGCCCACCAATGTACAGGGCACTCGGACACAAACCGAAGAGCCCGTAGTGAGTGGCAAATCCGGGTACCCGGCAAGCTCACAGGTTTTCATCTCTCATTCGAATGGCATACCTGACAGTACCGCGCCGACACCGCAAATCGCGCCGACACCGCAGATTACTGAGACAAACGCGTTGCACGTTGATCCGTCGCAGGGACAAGGAAACCTTCAATCTGCCAGTGAGGAGTCTTCTGCAGCAAATGAGAAGCCCGCGAATGTACAGGGCAGCAGAGTCGGCTCCGATGCGGTCACGCCGGTCCACGCTCAGGAAGCATCCAGCGGCGCGGTCCAGGAACCGAGCAAGACTTTACAAGGCCTGCCGGGATCGGTGAATCTCGCGGAGGCGACCGATCAGGATTATTCGGCTGCACCAAGTGAATTGAACGAACTGCAAAGCCTCACAGCAGCAACTGGCGCATCTGTGGCTGCTGCAACACTTCCGCTGCCCCTACCGTTCTCGATGCTCAACACTTTTGCTGACAAGCAAAGTGGCATGGCGATTCACGGTAACTCAACGCAACAGGTCGCGTCCGCCAAAACGAGCTCGGAGAATCAGGACCCTATCAATTCGACCAGCGCCGGAACAGGCAAGAACGGCGACAGTACGACTAGCGCCAACGATGCTCCCGCTCATAACGCTCAAGGTACACCTGCCAACTCCGCGCAGAATTCAGCGGTAGCACAGCGAGTTGTAGATATCGCTTCGTCTCATTCAAATGCGCAATCCGGGGTGAACCAGTCCGTGTCGAGCCAGGCAACAACAGCGCCTCGTATCGCGGATACACCAGTTGAGACATCGCACTCCGCTATGCCGCGGCCGGCCGAGCCAACAATCGATGCGGACAGAACTACCGCGATGCCAACGTCGGCGATCAGCGATGCCAGGCTGATGCAGACGATGAACGAGTCGGAGATGCGCATTGGGTTGAGTTCGAGTGCTTTCGGTGACATCTCGATTCGCACCTCAATCTCGGGCCATCAGTTGGTCGCGCAGATATCGCTCGATCACAGTGAATTGAGCCAGGCAATGTCGGCGCAAGTCTCCTCAGTGCAGACGAAGCTTGGCGACGAGCATGGCCTCCATGCATCGATCGAGATCAACAATCACGCATCGCCTCAATCCGGTGATGCGGGAAGTTCTTCACAACGGGAAACTGGCTCTCCCGGAGCGCCATTGGGGACTTCAAGCGCAGTGGCACTGACAGAGGACGGAAGCAGTTTGAGTCAGGAAACAAACGTGAACGCAGCCCATGAAGCCCGGTTGGATATCAGAGCGTAAGCCCACAGGGGAGCCAGAAAGGAAAGAAGCATGAATATTCAAGGAATCAGTCCACTTATCACAGCGCCCTTGCAGGCGCAGAACGCCCAGAAACCTGCGTCGACAAGCAGCACTTCCGGCAGCAGCAGTTCGAGCGGCACAGGAGGTCTCTCGTCAAGCAGTCTCCAAGGCACCTTCCTGAATCTGCTGGCCACCGAATTGCAAAACCAGGACCCTACATCTCCAGTAGATCCCACAGAGATGGTCGGTCAGTTAGTGTCTCTCAACCAGTTGGATCAGCTCATCTCCATCAATCAGACCCTGTCAAACCTGGGCGGCTCGGGATCAAGCCCGTCCACTAGTTCCTCAACCGCCGCTTCACTGGGTGGAGCAAAGAACGAGCTAGGCGCGCCCGGCATCGGGACCATTTCGCAAACCGGACCGCAAAACGAATTGGGTACACCGCGCGTCGGGAGCCTGTCGAAGAGTACCGCGGCGGCAAGCCACGTTCCGTCGATATCGCAGGCGCTTGGCTTATTCCAGCCGGGATATGCCGCGGCCGCCGGGTCAAACGCTCTTATGAATTTGTATGGCAGTTTCACGGCTCCGGCCCAAACTCAGCAACTCTCAACAGGAGGTAGATAAATGGGATCCTTTGGAATTCCGCTCTCAGGCCTGCAGGCCAACTCGAATTCACTCAGCGTTATTGCAAATAACCTGGCAAACCTCAACACCGATGGGTATAAGAGTCAGACCCTCAACTTCGGGGACATGCTGTTCCAGATGCGAGGATCCGCGGGCAACGGCGACCCCATTGAGATTGGTTCGGGCGTGCAGGTTGAAAGCACAACCTCCAATTTTACGAGCGGCACCGTGAATTCAACAGGTGTGGCTTCGAATATGGCGCTTCAGGGCAATGGATTCTTCGTGGTCAACAATGGCGGAAGCACGGAGTACACACGCGCCGGTGACTTCACCACCAATTCTTCGGGGCAGCTTGTAGATCCCAATGGCGACCTGGTAATGGGGTACCCCGCGACCAATGGCGTGATTTCGACGACCGCCGCTCTTGCTCCGATTATGGTGAACCAGGCAGCCACCGTACCGGCAGTAGCCACGACGAGCTTCGATACGATTACCAACCTTCAGGCCGGGTCGGCAGTCGGCACCACATTTAACACTCCCATTAGCGTGGTCGACTCACTCGGCGAGCCGCAGTCGTTGAACATCCAATACACGAATACAGGGACGAATACCTGGAGCTACAGCATTACCTTACCGGGCTCCGCTACCGGTTCTGCGACTCCGACGACGGTGGCTTCCGGATCACTGACATTCAACTCCTCCGGCGCGCTCACATCGCCGACCGGATCAGTGACGGGAATCAATATCACCGGTTTGTCAGATGGCGCCGCCCCAATGAGCCTGTCCTGGAATCTGGCTGACGCATCGGGGAATCCGACCCTCACCCAGCAGGATTCCGCAAGCGCGACTACAGCCACAAACCAGAATGGCTCTGGGGTCGGCACTCTGACCAGCTACTCGGTGCTTGCTAATGGAACCGTCCAGGGAATATTTAGCAACAATCAAACCCTCGCGCTGGGACAGGTTGCAGTGGCAGGCTTCTCAAATGTTCAAGGACTGGCGCAGATTTCCAACGGCGACTTTCAATCCACGGTGAGCTCGGGAGCAGCCGTTGTTGGACAGGCCGGGGTCGGCGGACTCGGAACCATCACCGGCGGAGCCGTTGAGGGGTCCAACGTTGATTTGTCCACCGAATTCTCCGACATGATTGTTGCTCAACAGGGATACGAGGCCAACGCCAAGGTTCTCACGGCACTTGACCAGGTCTCGCAGGCCACTATCCAGCTGGTAAGTTAGCGCTAGGGAACTGAATCGGTTGTTAAGTTCCGATTAGAAACTCCCGCCGGGCGGCACCACTGCCTGGCGGGAGGCTATTTCATATTGCAGCTTCTCATCGCTATCTCACCAGGTCCCCGGGCTGCTCGGCCCGGCTTTTGGTGCCTGCAAGTTATTGCACAAGAATAACCTGGCAACTCCTCAGACGCGCTTGCGCCGCGGTGATTCCGTGTCCTCAATTGCGGCCCTCCGATTGCATTGACCCTATTGCAATCAATCGAATTCTTGTCCTCATGAGACACCTGGCCCGCATTGGTCAGATCATGATGGCTTGATTGGACACGAATTGCGTGAGGGGCCTATGAGCAGCGCAGCACAAACTTTTGAGAAGAATCCCACCGATCCACTCAAGCCGGGTTCGACAGCCAGCGCACAATCGCTTGACAGCATGCCCTGGCTGCCGTGCGCCCTCAGCCTCGAGGTGCCCATTGTGGGTTTCACCATCGGCGACCTTTTGATGCTTACCACAGGTTCGGTTGTCGAGAGCTCTTGCCACCACACCAGCGACGTTCCGCTGCGTGTGAATCAGTTGCTGATTGGCTGGACAGAATTTGAAGTGATCGGCGACCGTCTCGCGGTTCGCATTACGGATCAAGCATGAGCATGACCAACAGAGTATTCGACACCTTCGTCCCTACTGCTCGTCAGCAACCGACTTCCATTGCGCCGGGTCCGGTAGCGGCGCCACCAATGTTCCACGAAGTTTTGCGGGATTGCGGCGACATACCGCTTCAAAGCCGCGCAAGATTGTCGGCAACCTCCTGGCCGTATCGTCCGGAGATCATGCGGAAGCAGAAACTTCCCAAACCCAGCACGATGACGCGCGCCCTGTCCTGGTTAAAGAAGCAATATCCGGCTATGCAGGAAAAACGTCTGCGCGTGGCCGAAAACATTCCGCTCGGCGAGAAGCGCTTCGTGGCTCTCGTCACGGTGGACGGCCGCGAGTTCCTTATTGGAGGAGGCGCATCGGGCGTATCCCTGCTTTCACAATGGGAGTCGGGCACTCACATCCAACTCGAGGACGAACAGACACTGCCAATGAGGGAGTCGTTTGAATGATCCGCGGAAGCGCCGGACGGCGTGTGGCAATCCATCTGACGGTTTTTTGGGCGCTCGCGACACCCGTCGCCGGGTGGGGAGACCAGTCCTCTTCAGCAGTTCCAAGCCTCAAGGCAGATGGTGGAGAAGTCGAGTCCTATCTCACTCCACGCAGTTCGAATGACAGAGACTCAATGCTGGACAAATCAGGCACGCTTGGAGGACTGTCGGCTTCGCCGGCGCCGCAGAACGGTGGAGGGATCAAGCTTCCCGGAGTCGGCACTGAGCAAGTGCCGTGGTCCATCGTCATCATGCTCACGGCGCTGACGCTGATCCCCTCAATCCTGTTGTGCATGACGCCGTTCGCCCGCCTCCTGATCGTCTTTCACTTCCTGCGACAGGCTCTTGGGCTTCAGACCACGCCTTCCAATCAGACTCTCATCGGGCTTTCGCTGATCCTGACTTTCTTTCTGATGCAGCCGGTGGCAGCCAGCATTTACCAGGTCGCCATTATTCCGATGCAGGCCGGGCAAATTACGGCGATGGAAGCTGTGACTCGATCGGAAGATCCCATTCGCAAGTTCATGGCCCACTACGTCCGTGAAAAGGATGTCGCTCTCTTTATTGAATTGGCACACGAACCGCCACCGGCATCGATAAATGACGTCTCGATGCGCGTTATGCTACCCGCCTATATATTGTCCGAGTTGAAGGCCGGATTTCAGATCGGCACCGTGCTGTTTCTGCCGTTCCTGATCGTGGATATGGTCGTAGCCTCCATCACCACTTCGGTGGGCATGTTGCAGTTGCCACCTGTTGTTATCTCTACGCCACTCAAGCTGCTCCTTTTCTTGATGGTCGACGGCTGGCATCTCTTAATCGGATCTTTGATGAGGAGTTTCTACTAACGCCATGGATGTAGATCAAGTTGTATTGCTAGGACGGCTGATGCTCCAGGAGGTAATCATCCTGGTAGGCCCGGTATTGGCCGTGGCCATCACTGTCAGCCTGTTTGTCAACATTATTCAGACTCTCACTTCTCTGCAGGACAACACGGTATCGACGGTAACGCGCCTTCTCTTCACTGGGGCCGCGCTGTTCTTCATGATGCCATGGATGTGGCGTCACCTCGCTCACTACACGCTGATCACATTTTCCGATTTTCACAAATACATGAGATGATCAACATTCCTCTGCTTGAAATCATTACCGGGCTCATGACCATCGGCGTTCGCCTCACCGGGCTGATGCTGTTTGCGCCGTTCTTCGGTAGTACTGCGATTCCCGCGCGCATCAAAGCGGGACTGGTGTTGGCGCTTACCCTGCTGTTGTTGCCTGCCGCCGGGAAGGGGATTGGAACCTTTGCTCTGGCCGACTGGCCGATCCTGATCATCACCGAGTTTACAATCGGCGTCGGAATGGGCATTGCGACCAATGTTGTTTTCGAGGCCTGTCAGTTGGCCGGGCAGGTGCTCGGCATCCAAATGGGGTACTCGCTGGTCAACATCCTCGATCCTCAGACGCAGGTTGACACCACTGTCATTCCTGTCTTTTACCAATCTATGATCATGCTTCTCTTCCTCAGCATGGATGTGCATTATTGGCTTTTGCGAGGCATAGGGAACAGCTTTATTTACCTGCCGCCGGGTACGACGAAGCTGAGCGGGCTGTTTACACTTTCGATTATTTCCACAGCTGGCGCGGTGTTTGGATTGGGCGTGCAGATCGCTGCGCCTGTCCTGGCGGCTACGCTAGTCGCGGATATCATGCTCGGTCTGCTCGGCAAGGCTTCTGCGCAGATGCCGCTCCTTGTGCTTGGTCCGGCAATCAAGAGTCTTCTTGGAATCTTTCTCTTGATCGCGACCCTGAAGTATTGGCCCGATCTTTTCCATCACATGTTTCAGAACTCGATCGCGAATGGCGATCACCTGCTGCACATAGCACGCTGAGAAACCATGGCTGACTCGAGCAAAACCGAACAGGCGACACCGCGGCAACGGGAAAAAGCGCGGGAACGGGGACAGGTCACGCGATCACGTGAACTGACCGGCGCTCTATCCATGTTCGTTGTCGCAGGCGTGATTGCACTGATGGCGCGGGAAGGGGCCGGTCATTGGACTGACTTCTTCCGCAACACGCTTGACCTGGCAAGCTCTGACTCAATCGGTACAAACGGCCCGCTCCTCTTTTGGACCAGTATCGAGGCGATGCGGTGGATTTTCCCCATGCAATTGGCGGCGCTTGTGATTTCGATTGTCTTCGGGTTGGCACAGGGAGGTTTTGTCTTTGCGCCGGAAGCGCTGTCATTCAAGTTCGACCGCATCAGCCCTGCGAGCCGCCTCAAGCACTTGTTCTCTCCCGCCGGACTCAGTTCGATCCTCAAGTCTCTTATACCCTTCGCTGCGATCATCTGGGTCGGGTGGGATTGTGTTCACAGTCACTGGGGCGAGATTCTTTCCAGTTCTTATGCGGAACCGCGGGAATTTGTAAGTCTCGTGGGAAACCTGCTTATAGAGGTCCTTTGGAAATCCGGCCTGGTGCTGCTGGTTTGGGCCGGCGCGGACTACATCCTGCTTTGGCTCAAGAGCGAAGGCGATTTGAAGATGAGCCGCCAGGACTTGCGCGATGAACTAAAGAGCACAGAAGGTAATCCAGCGAGCAAACAGAGAATCCGAAAGATGCAGCGCCAGATGCGCCGCAAGCTGATGATCAAGGCCACGGAGACCGCTTCGGTTGTGATTACGAACCCCACTCACTACGCGGTAGCGCTGAAGTTCGAGATGAGCATGCCGGCGCCGATTGTCGTTGCGAAGGGCCTCGATTTGTTAGCGGTGAAAATCAAGGAGGTCGCTCGCGACCGCGACATTCCCGTGATGGAAAACCGGCCCCTTGCCCAGGCGCTCTACAAGACCGTTGAGGTGGGAGACGCGATCCCCGCCGCGCTCTATCAAGCCGTCGCTGAGATTCTTGTTCTTGTATACAAGGCGCAGCAGGAAGTGCAACACAGAGAAGCTCAACGCAGAGCCTCCGCAAACATGCCCATAGGAGTGACACCAAGGTGAGCAAGAAGCCTGGATTACTGAGCACGCTGCGCGCATCCTCCGAGTGGGTTATCCCAACGGCTGCTGTCGCACTTGTGTTTGTCATGCTTGTACCGTTGCCCAGTTTTGTCCTTGACCTGCTGCTCACGTTGAGCATCATGGCTTCCGTGCTGGTCCTGCTTACCGCGATTCAGATACTTCGGCCGGTCCAGTTTTCCGTGTTCCCCAGCCTCATTCTGCTGCTGACCCTCATGCGCTTGTCGCTGGATCTGGCAAGCACGCGGCGCATTCTGCTGCATGGAAGCGAGGGCACCTCGGCGGCCGGTAAGGTCATCGAGGCATTTGGCCAGTTCGTGGTTGGTGGCAACTATATTGTCGGCTTCGTTATTTTCATTGCACTCGTTGCAATTCAATATCTGGTTGTGAGTCATGGCGCAGTGCGCACCGCCGAGGTCACTGCACGCTTTACCCTCGACGCCATGCCCGGAAAACAGATGGCTATTGATTCCGACCTGAACACAGGAATTATCAACGCCGATCAGGCTCGTCTCCGCCGTGAGAACGTTGCACGCGAAGCGGAGTTCTGCGGCTCCATGGACGGCGCCGCACGTTTTAGCCAAAGGGATTCGCTGGCCACCATTCTCATTCTTGTCATCAACATTGTGGCTGGATTTCTGATCGGCGTATTTCAGCATGGTCTCCCTTTTCAGCAAGCGCTCAAGACCTATACCATCCTCACGGTGGGCAACGGTTTGGTCGCCATCATCCCGTCGCTCCTGGTCTCGGTTGCGGGTGGCATCGTCGTCACGCGCGCGGGTTCCGATCACTCTCTCGGCTTCGACATTCAAAAGCAGATGCTCGCAACTTCCCGCCCGCTTTGGATCGTGAGTGGAGTTCTGTTGGCGCTGGCGTTGATTCCAGGAATGCCAAAACTTTCGTTTGTCGCGTTGGGCGGAATCACAATGTTCGCAGCGTGGAAGATGAAGGAGGTCGTAACCGAGGCTGCGGCGGGTGCGAAGACTGCACCGGGCAAGGGTGGAGCGGCGGGTGCGCCGGTAATCGATCCAATGGATGCGGTTCTGAAACTGGACGACCTGATGCTTGAAGTAGGGGTTGGCCTTGTACCGCTGGTGGATGTGAAGAAGGGCGGCCAATTGTTGGCCAGGGTGAAGTCGTTGCGCAAGAGTCTGGCGCAGCAACTGGGATTCCTTGTTCCCTCAATCCATATCACCGACAACCTGTCGCTGAAGGACCGGGAGTACGTGATCTACCTGCGCGGTGTGGAGATTGCGCGATGGGAGATGCGGCGCGACAAGTTGCTTGCGGTGAGTTCAAATCCCAGACCCGGAGATGTGCCGGGGCAGGAGACGCGTGAGCCCGCATTCGACTCCCCGGCGAAATGGATCGCCCCGGAACTGCAGGCACAGGCCATCTCGCTTGGATATGCCGTTGTGGACCACACCTCTGTGCTTGCGGCTCATCTGGCCGAGGTCGTCAAGCAGAACGCGCATGACCTGCTGACGCGCCACGAAACCAAGCGGCTGATTGACAGGCTTGCTGACTCGCATCCGAGACTGGTGGATGAATTGATGCCCAAGCTGATGAGCCTGGGAGAAATCCAGAAGGTGCTGCAACTGTTACTCCGTGAGCAAGTCTCGATCCGCGATCTGGGCACGATTCTGGAAGCGTTGGTCGAGGCAGCCTCAACCAACAAGAACCCGGTTGTCCTTGTCGAAGCGGCCAGGCATTCCCTGGGACGCGCTCTAATTCGTCCGCTCCTGAACGATCTGGGACAACTGAAGGTCGTCACCCTGGATAGCGCAATCGAAGAAGAGTGTCTTCGCAACTCAGTTCAAAACTCCAACGTAGCTGTTGGCGGTGCGCTGCAGATATCTGTTGCTCAACGGGTAATGAGCGGACTTCGATCGATGCTCGGGGACCAGGTGGCGATGGCTCCGCCCGTGCTGCTTTGCGCTTCTCCAGGGAGATTTTATCTGAAGCGTCTCCTGGAACCGTTCATACCCAAGATTGTCGTGATTTCACCGTCGGAAATTCCTCCGGCAACACAAGTGCAGTCACTCGGAGCTGTCCGATGAAGAACCTTCCATGCCCATACAGAATGAGGTGGACAAATGACGTCAGCTGAAATGGCCTATAAATCAAGTGCGACGGAGTTCGACGATCACAACGACCTTGTGATGCAGGAACTGTCGCAGGTTTACTACATTGCATCGCGCATCCGGGAGCGGTTGCCCCAGCACGTTGACCTGGAGGACCTTGTCAATGCCGGCGTCATCGGGCTGCTGGAGGCCAGCCGTAACTTCGATAGCACAAAGAACTCCCAGTTCAAGACATTCGCCAAGTTCCGGATTCGGGGAGCGATCCTGGATAGCCTGCGCGAATCCGATTGGGGATCCCGTTCCTTGCGCAAACGTGGACGCGAGATAGCCGAAGCTACAGCGCGCCTTGAGGCAAGAATGGGCCGGCATCCGGTGGAAGCCGAAGTTGCGGCCGAGATGAATCTAAAACCCGAGCACCTGCAACGAATCGTGGCCCAGATTGACGGTCTTTATGTGGCAGGTCAGCATGCCTCGGGATCGGGTGATCGCTCGGATCCGATTGACGTAATAGAATCGGCGCCGAATCTCGACGATCCAGATCCATTTGACCTTTGTCTTCAAGGCGAGGTAAAGGCTCACGTGGCGGAGGCAATTTCGAAGCTGAGCCAACGTGAACAGCTGATCCTCTCTCTCTATTACCGCGAAGAACTCACGATGAAGGAAATCGCGGAGGTGGTTGGTGTGGCGACTTCGCGGGTTTCGCAAATTCGCCAGGAAACCATGAAGAAGCTCAAGGTCCTGCTTGCGCACCTTAACGAGCGGCCGTCATCAGAAAATGCCCGGGAAGAGAGGGTCGCATGAGCCTGAGTAACCGCGAACAACTCAAACCCAACGTGACGGAACAGCAGAAGCGGGGCGGCCACAAGCCTGCCGAGAAGCAGCAATCAATTCACGTCTGCGATTTCAGAAGCGCTGGACGACTGTCCAACGAGAATGCTCGCGCGCTTGCCGCGTTGAATGAGACCTTTGCGCGCGGACTTGCCAGCGCTCTGGACGCCTACCTGGGAACCGGACTCGAGCTCAAGGTGAAAACCCTGGATCAGCTTCCCATTAAAGAGCATCTGGCAACGATTCCTCCCCTCAGCTACATTGTGCCGTTCTCCATCAGTTCGATTCCGTGCACGATGATCCTGGAATGCGACCTCGATCTTGCTTTCCCGTTCATTGAGTTTCTTCTCGGTGGAACGGAAATCTCCAATCCCGACACTCGAGATTTGTCCGAGATCGAAGAAGAGATCATGCAGGATGTAACTGCGCTTTTCGCGCGCCAAGCCGAAATCGCATGGCGGATGCCGCCCATGTCGATGGAGCCGACCCGCCGGATCAAAGCCTCTCAACTCAACCACTATTGTCCGCCTAACGAGAAAGTCACTTCGGTTCGTTTCGAGGTGGAGATTACCGGGATCACCGGGTCATTCCAGTTGGTGTTTCCGAGCGCGTTAGTGAATTCGCTGATCAAGCAGTTGAAACTTGATGAGCCGCAGAGGAAGGGCGGGTTGCGTTATTTCCCGGCGCCGAATATTCGCGAACGCATGCTCGATTGCGACGTAATGCTTGAGGCCGGTGTACCACGCGTAAAGGTTGCCGTACGCGATCTGATTGCCTTACAGCCCGGAAGTGTTTTGAAACTCCGGGCGCCGGTCCGCAATCCCGGAATGCTGACGGTAGAAGGCATGGAGATGTTTGAAGCGGCTCCTGTCAGGAACGGTTCACAAAAGGCAGCACAACTTGGCCGTCGCGTTCAGCCGGCGAATTGGGGAAGGGAGCAGAATTCATGACGAATTACGATCGTCAAACAGCAACCCGGCGATTTGCCCAAGGCTTCACTGAAGCGCTTGCGGGATCATTGACCGGTGCAGCGGGCCAACCCTGGAAATTAACGGTCCTGGAGAATACCGAACCTTCCGCACAATCAGGCTCGCCGATTGTTTTCCGGCTGGCCCTTGAGGGACTGCTGCGCGGCGAATTCTTCCTTGAGTTTCATCATGAGCTAGTGAAATTGCTTGCTTCAGCGATACGCAACCTTGGCGCGCAACCCATTGGCGACGACGGACAGACTTTGAGATCCGTGCTTTCGTCCGCAATGAACATGTTCTCTTCGTCCCTGGTTGCGGACTACGGTACGGTTACCTGCAAAGTTGAACAGGTGTTGAGCCCGGCACTGAAGGGTATGTTTGCGATCCCGCTTGCCGCTGAAGGGCCGGATTCGCCGTCCATGCCAGTGACGTGTTACCTCAACGGAAAACTGATCGAATCGCTCTCTCCCAACCTGGGTACAAAGACGTCGACGGAGGCAGAGGCGGCGCCATTCGACCCAGTGAATCTGAATCTGGTTCTGGACGTTGAGTTGAGCATGTCGCTTCGCTTCGGAGTGCGCCAGTTGCCGCTCAGAGAAGTATTGGAACTGGCGAGCGGGTCTGTCGTTGAGTTGGATCGCCAGGTTGACGACCCAGTCGAGTTACTGCTCGATGGGCGGGTGATCGCTCGCGGTGAAGCCGTCATTGTGGACGGAAACTACGGGCTGCGCGTAACCGAAATTACCGAACCCATTGCGTCGAACTTTGTTCGCTGAACTTAAGAGGGACCTGACCCCATGAGATTGAACATCCAATATATCCAGTCGGCTGTGGACCGCAGATGGAAGAACATGCACGTAGCGTGCGCATTCCGGAAATGCCGCAACACGATGCTGATGCGTAGTATGCCGCAGAGCCGCGCCGGAATGCGGGTTGGCGATCTTTGGTATTGCAGCGTCGATTGTTTCGCCGAAGCTGCATTTGTGGCGTTTTCCGCAATTGAGGAAAGACGGGTGATCGAAATGCCGCACAACCCGAGGCTTTCGATAGGGCTAGTGCTCTTGTCCAAGGGCCTTCTTGCGGATGATCAACTCCGGCTTGCGGCTGAGGAGAGCCAGCAGTGCGGCGAAGAACTTGAGGTCACGCTGCTGCGGTTGGGTTTAACAAACGAAAGGCAACTGGCGGCCGCGAGAGCGTCGCAATGGGGCTGCCCGGTGCTTGGACAAGAGGGCGCCCGCGAACCGATGGAGGCGGATATTCCTGCCCCATTACTGCGCTCGTGCTGGGCGGTTCCCCTGCGTTACTCGCAGAACGGCAAGAGGCTGCTGATGGGTTTCGTCTTCCGGGTGGAACATCGCCTTCTTCTTGCGCTGGAACAGGTTACCGGCTGCAAGACGGAGCCGTGCTTCATTACCCCAACTGAATTCGAAGTACAGATGGCACGCCTGACGGTAGTTCAGGATTGCAACGCGGTCTTGCACGAAGAACTCCAGACTCCGCGACAGATGGCGAATATTATTGCAACGGAGGCGATTGAGGCTGGCGCTAGAAAAGCAATTTTCGCCGAGTGCCGGGACTACTTCTGGACCCGCCTTATTGGCAGCCGGCGAACGGTTGATGTGCTGTTTCGGACCCCGAATCGGTGCAATTGATGCCGAAGGCAAACCATCTGTTGAAAACTTTCCACAAAAAAGTCTGATTTCGGGGTAGAACGCTCGGCCTGAATTGCCGATAACTGTGCCGAGAGGCACAAAGCTTTGAACACTACTGCCCGCCGGGCCGATTCAGGTTACAATCCGATTGCAGAGTTTCAACCGTGGCAGTTCGATTTTTCCGATGACCTGCCGGCCATTCCCGTCCTCCCGGAAACCCTGCTTCTTCTCGATCTTGAAGCCCAGGAGCGCTCAGTCGACCTGAAAAGAGTCGCCGAGCTGGTTCTGAGCGATCTAGGCGCGACGCTGCAAATACTGCGGTTGGCGGGGCGGGAACACGCATGCGCGGAATTCCGACCATCGCGGATCGAGGATTGCATCGTCGACCTGGGAGTCGATGTGTGTCTTCAGGCGCTGTCGGCGCACACCGTGAGCAGGCGAGAGGGCCAACGCGAGATTGTAGAAACCTGGGCGCACTGCAAGGAGATCGCTACGCATGCAAGGCAAATCGCAGAGGAATCGCAGGATGCCGACCCTGGCGAAGCCTATCTGACCGGCCTTCTTCATGCCATCGGGTTACTTCCCGCCGTGCTGGGATGGGCCGCAAGCAAGCACGGCGTATCGGATTTTTCCCTGGCTGGATTCAAATTGGCGAAGAAGTGGTCGCTGGCTCCGTTCGTTGTGAAGTTTCTGGGTGAAGTGAACGAGGAGCACTGCACGACGCCGTTGCCGGAAATTGTACGCGAGGCCCATCGGCGGGCAGACAGATCAACCATCCAATGCCCCTTGGATCAAGGATTCGGACCGGTCCTCTATAGAACACCGTAGACACCGCGTATCCTACTCGGATTTAGCCCGAGAGTGCCACGACTCTCGAGGGCCGCAGATTGCCTTCCGATGAGAGAAGTCCCGCCGGAGCATCTCAACCTGCGCCGCAACGTTCCGGTTCTCATCCTTCCCTCATAAATAACACCGTTTCGAAACCCTAAGACCCCTGTTTTGGGCAAAGATTGCCTAGCAGAATGGCACGCGCGGTGCATTGACATAGGGCAAGAGGCTCCTATGGACAGTGGATACTATGCCGCGTGTACAGCGTTGGCTGCCCGCACCCAGGCATTGGATACGATCGCCAACAACCTGGCGAATGCGAATACCGCTGGCTACCGGGCGGAGCACAACATATTCAGCGCCGTGCTAGCCACCACTCAAAGTGGGGCCGGCTCAAATCTCAGCAACGCCATCAATAACTTCGGCATTGTCAGCGGAGCTTCGCTGGATCTGAGCCAGGGAGCTCTTCAAAAAACCGGCAACCCGCTCGACCTGGCGATCCAGGGAACAGCCTTTTTCGCTGTCCAGACTCCTAATGGTGTCATGTACACGCGCAACGGCAGCTTTCAGCTCTCATCCACCGGGCAGTTAATCACTTCAACCGGAGATCCGGTCATGGGCGATAAAGGGCCAATCACCATGCTGCCTGGAGAATCGTCCATCAGCCCCGATGGAACCATTTCTTCGAATGGCGCGATAACGGGAAAAATACGTATGGTTGATTTTCCCGCGAGCACTCAGCTTCAAAGTGAAGGTAGTTCGTACTATTCCGCACCTGCCGGCATCGAGAAACCGGCAACGGATTCGAAAGTGCAGCAGGGAACGCTTGAGAACTCAAATGTAAATCCTATTCTCAGCATGGTGGAACTCATAACGGCGCAGCGATCGGCTGAATCAATGCAACGCGCGCTTTCAATGTTCAGTTCGGAGATGGATAAGACGGCGACGCAGGAACTGCCCAAGATTTCATAAAAGGAGTTTGACCATGTTTCATGCCCTTTACACGGCCGCCAGCGGAATGACCGCTCAGCAAATCAATCTGGACAACATCGCCAATAACCTGGCCAACTCCAGCACCAGCGGCTTTCAAGCTCGCCGGGTTCAGTTTACTGATCTGCTCTACCAGAATGAGAAAATGCCTGGCGCCGCGGCAACCCAGCAAACAACCGTCGCCTCCGGATTGCAGATCGGGCTCGGCACCACCGCTGGAAACACTGAGATCATCCAACTCCAGGGCGACCTGAGCAGTACCGGCAACCCGCTGGACTTCGCTATTCAAGGTACGGGTTTCTTCCAGGTGCTGCTGCCTAACAATCAGATCGGATACACGCGCGCCGGGTCATTTCAGCCCGATGCGCAGGGAGTGCTTGTTACTGCGAACGGCAATGCACTTCAGCCCGCGATAACCATTCCGGCCAGCGCTACCAATGTAACCGTAGGCAGCGATGGCACCGTCAGCGTGACCCTTCCCGGCCAGACAAATGCGCAGCAGGTGGGAGTTATCCAGCTTGCGAGTTTCGCAAACCCAGGGGGGCTGAACAGTATCGGGAACAACATTTACCTGCAAACTACAGCTTCCGGTAATCCAGTGGTTGGCGCTCCCGGAGGATCCGACGGATTAGGAACCATTCAACAGGGCATGCTGGAACAGGCCAATGTAAACATCGTTGATGAATTTGTGAACATGATCATGGCTCAGCGGTCTTACGAGTCGAATTCGCGGGTCGTCAAGGCGGCCGACGAGATGCTGCAAGGTTTGAATCAATTGGCTCAATAAGTGGGTCACACCATGATCAGATATAACGTCATTTCCGCACTAAGTCTCGTGGCCGCAATGGCATTGCCCGCCGCGGCTGCGCCGGACCGCACTTCAATCACCGCGGCGCAGGTAGCAGCTGCCATCAGTGCAGCAGCCATGGTTGTTTCGCCGGAACAAGTGACGCTGCTGACGGAAGTGGTGTCCAAATCCAACTCGCCCACGTTAACAATCCAGTCTATTGAATCGTGGGGCAGTCATCGCATCAAGGTCCGCCTCGGCTGCGCTGACCAGGAGGAGTGTCTGCCGTTCTATGTCGCGGTCCATTTCGACAATGAGAGCGGGGTTCAGACTGCTGTAGCGCATTCGGATGAGCCATCGACTGCGAATTCGCGAACGAGCCAGAGTTCGCAGACGTTCGTTGTGCGAGCTGGATCGCGGGCAATCCTGCTGATCGACGGTGGCCATGTGCACGTTCGACTCAATGTGGTTTGCCTTGAGAACGGCGCCGCCGGCCAAAGAATTCGCGTCGAATGCAAGGACCCAAAGCAAACGTATATCGCCAAAGTGGTTAACGGCGGAGTCTTGAGAGGCAGCCTGTGATGCGGAAGATGAAAAAGTGTGGAGAGCAACTCATTTCGCTGGGGGTGGTTCTATGCCTTTTCGCCGGAACCGCCGCCTCGGAAGAGAAGACCAAAAAGTCAAAAAACTCACCCGAACAGGTGCGAGCGGCCTACATCGCCGGGCTTCAGGAACATGGCGCCGTCATTCCTTCGGACAGAACCGTCGGCAGCCTCTGGTCTCCATCAGGAAATGCGCTGGGAGATATATCCGGCGACTCCAAAGCACACAAGTTGTTTGACACAATCGTGATACTTGTCGCAGTCCAGACCACCGCGGCACAGAGCGGAGATTCCAGCTATCAGCGGACTTTCCAGACCGCTTCCGGAATTACGGGCTTGGCCGGGGATATCAATACCAAGGGCTTGAATCCGCTCTTTAACGCAAATTCCGCAACCCAGCTCACAGGAAAAGGCGCGACAGACTCGAACACAACCTTTCAGACCAGCCTAACCGGCCAGGTTATCGCCGTGCTGCCCAGCGGAAATCTGGTCGTCGAGGCGCAACGCAAGATTTTCATGAACAACCAGCATGAGGATGTGACAGTGCGCGGAGTCGTGCGTCCCGTGGATATCAGTTCGGCCAACACGGTACCTTCAGCCGCACTCAGCAGTCTTCAGATTGAAATGAAGGGCAAGGGCATTATCTCCGACAGCACTCGCAACCTTAACCCCATCACCCGCGCAATTCTTTGGCTCGTAGGATTCTGACACGCATGAAGCTCGCCATGAATAACTCGAATGCCGGATGCCGGACGTTAGCATGCTTCACCCTGGCGCTTGCGACGCTACCGTCCGCATTCGCATCCTCGGTCCCGTCGTCGGGTACAAACCGTGAGGTGATGGTGCGCGATGTAACCACCATTGAAGGCGTCCGGGATAACCTGCTGGTGGGTTATGGCCTGGTGGTGGGACTGCACGGAACCGGCGACACGCAACAGACCATCTTCACAATTCAGACGTTGGCCAATGCCATGCAGAAAATGGGTGTGCTGATTTCGCCCAGCAGTGCTGTGGTGAAGAATGTAGCGGCGGTCTTTGTCACCGCATCGCTGCCGCCGTTTGCACGTCCGGGAGCAAAGCTCGATGTCACAGTGGCTTCGGTCGGCGATGCGCACAGTCTCGACGGTGGCGTGCTGCTGATGAGTGCGCTGCGAGGGCCTGATGGGCAGGTCTATGCCGAGGCCCAGGGGTCGCTGCTTATGGGCGGATATTCAGCGGGAAGCGGGACCAACCGAAAAGAAGTGAACGCCTCCAACGTTGGCACCATCCCCGAAGGAGCCATCATCGAACGCGACACCGCGGTCGATCTAAGCGGGTTCAAAACGGTTTCGCTGCTGCTGCATAACCCTGATTTCGGCACTGCCATGGCAATCGCGGATGCCGTCAACCAGGAGTTTGACAAGACGGTAGCAACTGCACTCGACAGCAGGCGGGTCGACATCAGCGTAGCCGGCACTTCGGAGCAATCGGTCCCACAGTTGATTGCACGCGTTCAGAAACTCGTGCTCAAGGTACAGACGCCTGCAAAGATTGTCATCAACGAGCGAACTGGAACCATTGTCATGGGCGGCAATGTCAAGCTTTCGCCGGTTGGAGTGATCCACGGTAGTCTTTCTATCCAGGTCACGACTGATTTTGCGGTTGTGGAGGCCCCGGTACCACCAGAGTCAAATTCCGGACAGATGCGGAAAGGGCCCGGTAACCAGAATAATGCAGTGGAGCCGGTGCTTGTTCCGGAGACGACCGTGAACGCCGATGAAGGACCGGCCCAAACCATGCGGCTGGACGAAGGCGCGAACGTCGACGAGTTGGTGACCGGGCTTCACGCTATTGGCGCCACCGCTCACGATGTGGTCGCAATTCTTGAGGCTATCAAGGCCGAAGGCGGAATGCAGGCCGAACTGGAGGTACAGTAAATGGCGACAAGTGCCGCTTTCAATTTGGCCGGCGCCCAAACCACTGCTCTCGAATCGCGGCAAGACCGCTTGCTCAACCAAATGAAGTCCCCGGCGAGCGGGAACGACGACAAAAAGATCGAGAAAGGCGCGAAGGAATTCGAAGCGATCCTGGTGGGGAGTTGGCTGCAGCAGGCAGAGCAATCGTTTGCCACCCTTCCTGGCGCCGAGGATGACGAGGATCCCGGACACGATTCCATGATGAGCCTCGGTGTCCAGACGCTTTCAACCTCCATGGCGGCATCCGGCGGCATTGGAATCGCGAAAATGGTCGCCAAAGCCATGCACGCGGCCGCCGACAAGGCCACCGCGCAGTCTGAAGCGGCGGCAAGCCAAAAGGCGAACAAGGACAGCCAACACAAATAGGATTAGAATCCGGAATGGATTGTGCCGATAGTGACTGAGAATTCGACCAAGGAGAAGCAATGAGAATCGATCAACTCAATACGCCCGCCACCCAGCTTGCCAGCGAACTGAGCTCTCAACAGGCAGGCGCGCAGAAGACAGGGCAGTCGACTCAGCTCGATAGCGGAGATCACGCGACGCTGACGTCCGGTTCGTCCTCCGTCGATTCGCTGGTCAGCACTGCCATGAATTTTCCTGAAGTGCGGCAAGACATGGTGGACAGCCTGCGTCTCTCGGTGAGCAGCGGACAGTACGATATCGACCCGGCAAAGATCGCCTCGTCGATGCTCGATGAGCACGCCTGAGTCTTCTAGAAACCTGAGCGGCCAGGCGGGAAACCTCGAGAAAGAGTTCTGAGAATGACAACCGTTGTCACCCAGGATCGGAATCGCAACGCGGCGGAATACCTCCGTCTGCTTGTGGCGTTGCGCGAAGAGATGGACAAGGCCATGGGGGCAATTGCCAACAACGCACTCACGCAATTCGAAGACAGCATTGCCTGCCAGCAGCTGCTGAGCACGCGGCTGGTGGTGCTTGCGGACGAGCTTTCCGTTCCTCTCTCGACGGACCGAGCAGCGCCACCTGCGCCCATTGATGACCACCTCATGCATCAGATCTTTACCGCCGGCGATTCATTGCAAAAACTGAATCGAACTTATGCAGCTCTCCTTCATCACTCCAGCAGGTCCACGGCCTTGATGGTGTCATTTTTTGCTTCGGCCCGCGGACAAATCCAGGAGGCTTCCGGCCCCAGGTTGAAATATCAAACCTGGTCCTGCCAGATGTAACGCCTATGGGAGGATTGAATACATCACTGTTGATTGGAGTGCAGGCTCTGGATGCAAACCAGGGAGCGCTTGACGCCACCAGCAACAACATCGCCAACGTAAACACGCCCGGATATACCCGTGAAGTGGCCCAGTTCACCGAGAATGGGGAGAACCAAAGCGGCGACGATGTGTCAGGCGGGGGTGTCACCCTCACGGGGCTGCAAAGTATCCGCGATGAATTGCTCAACATTCAGATTCAGCAGCAAACCTCCCTGCAGAACAGCGCCAATACTCAGTCATCAAGCCTGCAGCAGGTGCAAACGTTCTTCACCACCAGCGGCGATGATATTGCGAGCGGACTTACGGCGTTGTCCAGCAGCCTGGCACAATTGTCGGCAAGCCCCGGTAGTGCGTCTGCGCAGCAAAGCGTGCTCTCCAGCGGACAGAATCTTGCCGATGCCTTCAACACCACGGCCCAGGGGTTGTCTGCAGCTCAATTGGATGCGGACCAGCAAGTGCCGCAGACCGTGACCCAGATCAACTCGCTCACCGAACAGATTGCGCAGTTGAACACCCAGCTTGGCCAGGTGCCGGCTTCAAACGATGGTGGCACAACACAGGATCAGCTCGATCAACTGGTTCAGCAGTTGTCAGGATTGACGGGCATCTCCATAACGCAAACGAACGACGGCGAGACCATTACCACCGCCGGTGGCACGCCGCTTGTTATGGGTGGACAGAGCTTCAATCTGCAGACCACGACAGGCACAAACGGTTTTCAACAGGTGCTCGACTCTAACGGAAACAACATCACCTCTTCGATACAGGGCGGCACGCTTGGCGGAGCCATCGACATTCGCGACCAGGTGATTCCCGGATTCCAGTCCCAGCTCAATACGCTTGCCAGCCAGTTTGGCACGGCATTCAACGCCGCGCAGGCGAAGGGCTACGATTCTACCGGCAACGCCGGCGGAGATTTCTTCAGCATTCCATCGAACGCGAACGATGCTGCCGCCGGCATGAGCGTAGCCATTACGAGCCCCTCGCAGGTGGCAATCAGTTCCGACGGATCGGGGGGCAGCAACGGTAACGTCGCCAATCTCTCCGCGGTGTTGACCAATACGCTGCCCTCCGGACAAACCCCAGCCGATGCGTACGCCAGTCTTGTTTTTCAGGTTGGCAACGCCACTTCAAATGCGAGTACGCAATCGACGGCTCTCGGCCAGAACCTGACCCAGCTCACCACTCAGCAGGGCGCGGTCTCCGCAGTGGACATCAACGAGGAAACAACCAACCTAATGCGGTTTCAGGCGGCCTATGAGGCCGCTTCCCGCATCGTGAGTACCGTTCAGGTTCTCGATAACGCAGCTCTCAACATGGGGTCCAGTACGAGTTTCTGACTGACATGCGCATTGACCCAAATCTGGTTCCGACAATTCTCGCTGACTTGCAGCAAAGCCAGGTGTCGCTCAATACTGCGCTGCAGGAAGTGTCCACTGGCAAAAGCGTAAATGTGCCTTCAGACAATCCGTCAGCCGCCGCCGACATGGTCCAGAACACCATTGAGACCGGCGATGTGGACAAATACACGCAGAATGTCAACAGCGTACTCTCCACCGTGCAGTCGGCAAGTTCAATCTTGAATTCGGTCGTCACTTCGCTCACGCAGGCCGTGTCGCTGGGTACGGAAGGCGCAAACGGCACCAACTCAACCGGAAATCTACAAACGCTGGCAACGCAGGTGCAGGGGATTTTGTCCACGGTAGTCTCAGCTGCAAACACCTCGGTCGGTGGCGCATACCTGTTTGGCGGAACAAGCACGGCAACTCCCTACACCGCGGATTCGACGTCGCCGACTGGTTACACCTACAACGGAAACAATGACACGAACTCCGTAGCTGTAGGCGACAACTTAAGCGTCCAGGCAAACGTCCCCGGCAGTCAGATCTTCTCGAACACCAGCAACAGCGTCCTCGGATCTCTGAGTTCGTTGGTTACCGCATTGCAAAGCGGGAATAGCTCAGAGGTGGAAACGGCGACCAGCGCCGTCGACTCCGCGCTCAACTTTGTAGGCCAACAGCAAGCTGTCTATGGCAATGCTGAAACCCAGTTGAATTCTCAGGAAACAGTTCTGCAGCAGGATACAGTCACCCTTTCGACGCAGGAGAATAATCTGATTGGTGTGAATGAAGCTACGGCGGCCACCGACCTGACTCAGGCTGAAACCGATAACAGCGCGGCACTGGCCGCGACGGCAAAGGTTCTGCCGAATTCACTGCTTAATTATCTTGAGCCCCCAAGCTAGCGCCAGGGCTACACGGCCCTCAAACAACCGAGCTCAACGCCGCCTCAGCCCAGGCTATCGCTTTTCCGCGACAGCGGAGCATGCTCTCCTCATTCAAGCCGTAGAAATCGGCGATCGCATCGCATTTCACCCAATCTCCGCGCTCATAACATTCTGTCCAGTGCAGCAAACCGCTCTCAGGCCCCGCCGAGCCCAGCAGCACCTCGCGAATCTTCTCTCGTAACGGCAGTGTAGGAGCCAGTTCATACATCGGGACCTGCATCATCGCCGGAATCAGGCTGAACAGCCCCAGGAGATATTGCTCCTCCGAATTCAGACCGCTAAACTCCGCGGCTAGTTCGCAAAAGCGAGCCCGCAGAAGCGCCATCCGCAAAATCTCCATGGGCTGATTCGCGTTGAGCTCGGTCACGATGGCTAAAGTCGCAATGCGGCGAAATGTCTTCTCGCCAACCATCACCAGCGCGGAATCGATAGAACGCACCTCATGGCGAACCGCGTACATCGGTGAGTTCACCAAGCGCAGTAGCCGGTAGGCCAACGAGGCATCCCGCTTCACCAGCTGGCCCAACTTGCGCAAGTCCATCGTCTCACTCTGCAATAGGTGCAGAATCTGCATATAAGAAGCATGGTTGGCAGGAAGCTTCCTGTTCGAGAGCAGAATTGGACGGCAAAAATAATACCCTTGAAATAGCTTGAAACCCTCCGCGCACGCCTGCTGATAGTCCTCTTGCGTCTCTACTTTTTCGGCAACCAATACCGCCGTGGAGCCATTCAGTTGCTTCCGGAGAGACGCACGTCCCGCGGCGTCCAATATGGTAAAGTCCACCTTGATAAAGTCCGCCAGCTTCAACAGCGGCTCAAGCTCCGCCTTCCACAGAAAGTCGTCCAAAGCCAGCCGGAATCCCGCCTTCTTCAGCTTGACACAGGCCTCAATCACGCTTGGCGTCGGCTCTACATCCTCAAGGATTTCCAGAATTGCCAGCCTTGGCGGCAACACGAGTACCTGATCTTCTGTCAGTGTCTGCGTCGTGCAATTGACAAACGCCGGCAATCCTGTCGTCAACTTTTCGATCCCGAAGATTACTGAATTGTCCAGCATTGTCCGGGTGGCCATTTCGCCGTTCCCGCGGAAAAAAGCCTCTGGCCCGGACCTGAACAACAGTTCGTAACCAAACACGCGACCATGCACATCCAGAATTGGTTGCCGCGCGATGTAGCGCAGTTCCTCCGCCCCTTCGAACCCATCTGTCTCGGCGTCTGAACCTGGAATCATTTGTGGAACCATGCGGACCTTCCGAAGAGTGGAACCTGGGTTGCTTGTGCGAGTAGCCGACCAATTGACGCCTGCATTGCCTGGCTGGCTCGCACTTACGCAGACCAGCTTGATTCGCTACGCTGGCGGTGTGGCGACCCTCCTGGATAGGTCGAAGTCTGAACCCAGGCAGGAACTTCCACCGCGGACGAAGAGGTGCTTAACTCAAGGCCTTGCCAGATTGTCCGGACCTCCAGAACCAGAGCGATCTGCTGTTCCAGAATCTCGGGCGACCTTTTCGCCTGAGCCTGGATCATCGCGCGCCTTAGAGAAGAGTAGAACACGGCAAGCTGCCGCGCCAGGTCTCCACCATTTCCGCGGGCGAGCCCATCCTCCAGGTGCGCGATGACAAGCAGTGCGTGATTCGCTTCCTTGCACCGCTTTTCGATATCGTTGGCGCGTTCAGCGTCTGCCGCGCGCCGCAGGTCGCCAGCGAGCGTGTCGTAGAGAGCGATTAACAAGCCGAAGCCGCTGGCGCCCCCCACCGCAGTCTTTCGATATGCAAGATCCGTTGGACTCATGGTCATCTCCTTTTAACCGCCGGAAGAGGAATTGTTCTCGCCTAGTTCCGCATCGACATTCTTGACCTCGGCGGGCAGTTGCTGCAAGGCGATCTCAGCGCTGCTGTATTCAGCCTGCAGTTGCGTTTTGAGAGGTGCAATGACGTTGGTCTGGAAATTGGTAATGTCGGTCTGCAGCCCTGTGTTTTCTGTGCTGATACTCTGCAGATCCACCGTGAACGCGCCATCCGCAGGACTGATGAAACTCGTCAGTTGCTGATCTAGAGAATTTGCGAATCCGTTCAATGCACTTCCTTGAAAGAAGTTCTGGACGTCACTGAAGTTGTTCTGGAGCGCACTGCTAAGGGTTCCGGAGTCGACGCTCAGGGTGCCGTCCGTGTTCACGGTAATTCCCAGGGAAGACAGATTTGGCACAGTCGTGCTGGTGCTGCCGGATGACGGCGACGCTGTGTAATCCAACGCCTGCAGAAGTGTGTTCTGCAGATTCTCCACGGTGGGGTCGTCTGCGAGAACTCCCTGGCCCGAACCGGAGTCTGAATACTGTGCGTTGACCGCTCCAATCAGCGTGTTGTAGTCAGAAACGAACTGGCTTATGGCGTTCGACGCTTGCGAGGTATCCGGTGAAACGTCGACGCTGATGTCGGTTCCAGGGCTTGAGCCGACCAGATTGAGTGTCACACCAGGAATCGCGCCAGTTACCGTATTCGTCGCGCTCTGAAAAACAATGCCGTTCACAGTAATTGAGGAATTGTTGCCAGTGGCCCCTGGAACAACACCGAAAGTTCCTCCGGTAGCTGTAGCCGTAAAACTCCCTGCGCTGCCTGAGGTGTCGCTTGTAATTGCCAGTCGCGATCCGGTCGCGTCCGTTACGATGCTTGCGGTCACCCCAAGTCCCCCAGTGTTGATCGCATTCTCCAGATCGCTCAAAGTATTAATGCCATTGGTCCCGGTCGTATAGGTTGCGGGCTGGCCAGTCGGTGAAGTGATAGTGATGGTCTCTCCTGTCGGCAAGTCGGTCGTGGAGACTGGACCCGTTATCGGAGTGGAAGAGAAGGAAGCCGTTGTCGCCAGGCCGTTAACAACAACCACGTTGTTTCCCACCGCACTTCCTGAGACTGCCGAGCCCGTGACCACGCTTGAGTTTGACGAGGTCACTGTCGCTGCGGACAAAGGGCCGGTTAAGCTGTTGAGTGAATGCATGTCGTTGTCAAGGTTGGTTGCATCGGTCTGGAGACTTGTCATTGCTGACGCCTGGTTCTGCAGCGTGGTTTGCTGTGATTCCCAATTGTCCTCCGGGCCTTCAGCCGCGGTCACGGCAGCGCTCACGGCGGCGTTCACGTCGATGCCCGGGCTCGAAGCACCGGTCGCCGCTTCTAGGATCTGGCTCAGGTCAATGGCATTGGATGACCCGAGTAACGAATTCAATGCGGAAAGTGAGCTCATAATCTTTGCCTGCTCCTCTAGGCGGATCGCGACAACATCTTGCGCGTCCCGGTTAGTACCATACTAAGCGCACCTTAATATCGGCATATTCAATATCGGCATTCAGATGGGAGCAAAAAAAAGGTGGCGCCTTTTTGGGCGCCACCGAGTGAAGGAATGGATGATGGTTACTGCAGCAGCTTGAGTACGTTCTGCTCCGCTGAATTCGACTGCGACAGAGCAGCAAAGCCGGTCTGTTCCAGAATGTTGTACTGCGCGAGATTGGAGGTTGTGCTCGCAATGTCCGCATTCTGGATGCTGTTCTGAGAACTGGTCAGGTTTTGAACTTCGGTGTTTTCCACATTGGTATCGGCGGTAAGTTGGTTGACTGATGCGCCGATGCCTCCGCGTTCCGCGGCGACCGTGGTGATGGCTGCCGTAATGGCGGTCAGCGCGCTCTTAGCTGCGGCAGCTGTGCTCAGGTTTGAGGAGCTCAGGAGCAGGTTGCCTGACGAGAGTGCAGTGATTGCCGTGGTGAGACTGGCAGCGCCGCCGCCGGTGCCATCGCTGGTGAAGACCGTCGCGCCGGTGCCGCCGACAACGCCGGAGGAGTTGAAACCCCCTAGGACGGAATCGGTGGTTGTGGCTGTCAGAACGTCGCCGGCCACAGCATTTGAGATCACGGCCTGGCCCCCGGCGTTGAGGGTCAGTGCGGTTCCGGCGCTGAGCTGACCAGCTGTGACCGCTGCTGCAATCGCGGTCTGCAGGGTGGTTATCGTGGAAGCGCCGCCGGCCTTGTATACAAAGGTGCCGCCCGTCTGGCTGTCGCTGATGGTTGTTACTGAGCCCGATGTCAACGCTGTGGTCGCCAAGAGGTTACCCTGAGTCGACGTTGTCGAGTTGCCCGCGGCGCCGAATACAGAGGCTCCGTTGAAGTTGGTGGTTGAACCAATCTGATTGATCTCGTTCAGGATCGATTGGAATTGCGTGTTCAGAGCGGCAGACTGGCTGCTGGAGAGGCCGCCGTTGGAAGCTTCCGTTGCGATGGTGACTGCCTGGTTAAGGACGGTTACGACCTGCGAGAGCGCGCCGTCGGCGGTCTGCAGAAGACCAATACCGTTCGATACGTTCTGGGTGGACTGGTTGAGTGCGGCGATGTTGGCTCCCAATCCGTCTGCAATCGACAGACCGGCGGGGTCCTCTGCTCCGGAGTTGATCCGGAGACCGGTGGAAAGTTGCTGCAGGGTGCTCTGCAGGCTGGACTGAGTGTTGGAAACGGCATTCTCCGCTATCAGCGAAGAAATGTTATTCAGAATGCTGATGCTCATGTCTATGGCTCCTCGTATCGAATTCCGCCTGCACCGAACCCGTTCCGTCTACATCACAGTCCAGAATCGTTACTTGGAGCAGGTGGTTGTTGGTACGGGCAATCTATCGGCACCTCATTTTTATTTTCTAGTCGAAGCGAAAAAAACTTTGCGCCACGCAACCTTCGGATATCTAGTTGCTCCAGCATGATAGGCGGCCAGTCATTGCGTGCAGTGCGCGAATCTTATGCTGCAGCGCAATGATCCTCACGATAGCAAAAGATGTTACTGGTCTATAGATGCGCCGCAACCCATCAGCACTGTGAATGAAATGCTGCTTAATTCTGAGCGCAGAATTGTGCCGCTACACTTGTTGAGAGTGTCGCGTATAAGTGCGCAGCTAATTCAGTATCAGCAGCAATTGATCGCAAGCCAAACTAGTTGTTGCTGAGTGCCCGCTCTGCGGCGAGAAGCGTCGGTGTTTACTGCCGGATATCTCCGGGGCAGCAAACTCAAGACCTTTCAATCGAGGTTCCGCATATTTCAGATTGGCGGGAAGAGATACGTTTGTTCGCGATGGGGCGTAAAAATTAGTTTGCCGGACTGGATTGCCCTGCATGAGACTGGACACGTATTCTTGCGGCGCTATTGAAATAGTGTTGACACGAAAACGAGAGACGAAGTAGTTCGCGCGGTGTTCAGTGGCGTCCTATTTATTCTCTTCTATTTAATGGTGCGCCCGGAGAGATTCGAACTCCCGGCCTTCTGGTTCGTAGCCAGACGCTCTATCCAGCTGAGCTACGGGCGCACATGGGTGGCTTCAAGCGAAACCTTAGACAGATTATCAGGGTTCCAGCAGTCGCGCAATTGGCTCATGAGGGACCGAAGGCCGGAAGCAGCGTCGCCTGAATCAACAGTGTCAGGCTGCGGGAACAGGAGCGGGAGCCGGAGGCGGCAGGATGAGGGGCAGTTGCTCGGCGATTTCGAGCCCCGACTGGCGGACGAGCTGGGTGACAT